>CAIUMM010000032.1 GCA_903900265.1 uncultured Pseudomonadota bacterium | reverse complement strand
GGCCATCTGGGGTTCGTCCGCCAACACGGGCATGGTGAGCCCGTAGGTGTCGACCCATGTGTTCAAGTCTTCTACGCTGGGAACGACCGAGTCGTTGTTCTCGATGATGACCTCGAGGAACATCCCGCCGTCTGCCAACCGCTCTTGGTACTCTGCTTCGAGGCCACCGGCCTCGGATTGGCAGGAGCCTCACCAGAAGGCGGCGAAGATCACATAGACCACTTGGTCACAGAAGTCGTGCAGGCGCACGGTTTCGCTGAACTGGTCGGTCAGCTCGAAGTTGTCAGCGACCTGACCTTCGGCCTCGCCGGTGGGCTCGATGTCGTTGCGGCAGGCGTCGATCTTCCAGCCGCCCTCGTAGGGGTGATCGGCGTCGTCGAGCGCGTTGGTCGCGGACGTGTATTCTTCGCCGTCGGTCCAGCCGTCGGCGTCGGAGTCCGGGTTGCCCGGATCGGTGCCGAGGGCGTCTTCCTGATCGACGTTCAGGCCGTCCCCGTCGGCGTCGGCTGCGCCGCCTTCGGTCCAGACCGTGCCGTCGGGTCGCTCGAGGTTGACCTGCGCGAGACAGCCGATCGCGCCAAGACTGGCGAGCGGTGTCAGCGAGAAAGGCAGATAGGCGCGCATAGGCACTCCGTTGCAGAGATTGTCGCACTCTTTGCGCCGCTGCGCCACGGTCGCCGCAAAGTTTTCACCGGTTCCCTGCAGATTAGGGGACGTTCACCACGGTTGGCTGCGGCCGATCATCGAGTACGGGTAGCCCCAGTCGAGCGCGGAGACGTCGTCGAGGCGCTTGCGGTCTTCCGGGCTCAACGTCACCGAGAGCGCGGCGAGGTTTCCATCGAGCTGCTCGACGGTGCGCGCGCCAAGGATGATCGACGTGGTCTCGGGTCGGGCCAACAGCCACGCGATCGCGACCGCCGCGACCGTCGTGCCCCGCTCAGCGGCGATGGCCCGCAGCGTGTCGATGATCACGAAGTTGCGCTCGGTCGCCACGCGCTTCCAGGTGTCGCCCCAGATCGCGAGGCGGGTGCCGGTCGGCGTCGTGGTGCGGTCGTACTTGCCGGACAGCAGCCCCGAAGCGAGCGGGGACCAGACCAGCACGCCAAGGCCAAAGGCGCGGCTCGCGGGGATCATCTCGCGCTCGCAGTCGCGCATCGCCAACGACCACTGCAGCTGCACCGATTCGAAGCGCACCTGGTTGCGCTTGTCCGAGGCCCACAGCGCCTCGGTCAATCGGTAGCCGGTGTAGTTCGAGCAGCCGACGTAGCGGACCTTGCCGGAGGTGACGAGGTCGTCGAGGGCGCGCATCGTCTCTTCAATCGGCGTCGCGCCGTCCTGCATGTGGATCTGGTACAGGTCGATGACGTCGGTGCCGAGGCGCTTGAGCGAGGCTTCACAGGAGCGCACGATGTGATGACGCGTCGCGCCGCCGCCGTTGGGCCCGGGACCGCTCGGAAAACGACACTTGGTCGCCAAGAGCACCGTGTCGCGCTTGCCGCGGATCCACTCGCCGGTCAGCACTTCCGAGCCGCCGTTGGAGTAGATGTCCGCGGTGTCGACGAGGTTGACGCCGGCGTCGATCGAAGCGTCGAACACACGACGGGCTTCGTCGTTGGAGGACGTGGCGCCTTTCATAAAGACGCCGCCGTCGCCGAAGGTCATGGCGCCGATCGAGAGCACCGAGACGCGGAGGCCAGTGCGACCGAGGGGACGATATTCCATTGGGGTGAGCTCCGTAAGACAAGAGGTGGGTGGGCGGGGAGACGGGCTTGGTGCCGGGGCTTAGCGTTGTGCAGCCGTATCTTCGATCGGGACAAGCCGGACGCGCTCGTCGTAGAGCGCAGCGCCTTCGCCGATGTCGGTGACGCGCGCGTGGATGAGCGCGTTCGCGGCGCGGCCAGCGCGCAAGTGGCCTCCCTTCGGCACGAGCACGACGTCGCGTCGCTGCCGGGGGTCGTGCTTCACGCGCACCACGAGCGACCCAAGCTGGGATTGAAGGCGCGCGGCGGCTCCGTCGGGGACCGGGCAGGAGTCGGGATGCACCGTCGCCACGGTGGGGCCTTCGGGCGGGCGAGCCCATTGCGCGGACTGGGACTTCTCGGTGGACAACGACAGCAGCCAGAGCGGAAAACCCGGGACATCCGGAGCCGGCGCGGCGGCTTGGGTCATCAGGTTCACCTTCCCGGTGGCGGTCGGGAAGGTGCGGTCGGCAAAAAGGATCGCGGGGGCGAGCGGGTTTCGCACCGGAGCCGCTTCGATCGCGTCAAGGTCGATGCCGTGTTTTGAAAGCTCGGGCGCGAGCATCCGTTTTTTCCACGTGCGTGCCGATTCTTCGAAGCCGGGGATCCCCAGCGCCTTGGCCAAGAGTTGGGTGATCTCCAGATCGGAGCGCACGCCTTCCGGCCGCGGGACGACCGGGCGAACGCTGCCGATCCAATGGTTGCCGTAGCTGCCGACGATGTCGTCCTCCTCGAGGATCGTCGTGGTCGGCAGCACTACTGTGGCGAGCGCGGCGGTGTCGGTTAGGAAGCAGTCGACGACCACGACGAACTCCAGCGCCGCGATCGCCTTCGCGACGGTCTCCGAGTCGGGCAGCATCGCGACCGGATTCCCGGCGGTCACCCATAGCATCCGCACCGCGGGGTCGGCGGCGAGCAGGTCCGCGCCGAAGGTGATCTCGCTGATGGTGCGGGGCGAGCCCGCGAGCGTGGGCAGCGGTTGAAAGGCGCGGCGGCGCTTGAAGTAGAAGGAGACGCCGCCTCCGGCGATGCCGAGGTTGCCGGAGATCGCCGCCAACGCGTCCAACGCGCGCACGATCGTGCCGCCGTTCGTGCGCCGTCCCATGCCCCAACCCACCAAGATCGCGCAGGGTTTTCCGGGACCAAGACAAGCTGCGAGGTCCGCTGCGGCTTCGACCGGCAGATCGGCGTCTGCGCACCACTCCGCGACCGAGCGGCTGTGGCACAAGGCGTAGAATTCTTCGAGGTTGTCGCAGTAGTCCGCGGCGGCGGGGTCGACGTGGCCGCGCTCCCAGAGCAGCCGCGCGGTGGCCATCGCCAGCGCACAATCGCCGCCTGGCCGGGGTTGGTAGCTGCGGTCGGCGAGCTTCGAGCTGGCGTGCCAGACGGGATCCACCGAGACGATCGTCGCGCCGCGCGCTTTGGCGTCGCGCAGGATCGGCACCAGGTGCGGGTTGGAGACGATCGGGTTCTTGCCCCACAGCAGGATGTGGCGGCTGTTCAGCAGGTCAAAGACGTCGTGGCTGTCTTCCTCGCCGAAGTCGGCCATCTGCGCGGCGTCACCCGCGCCCGAGCAGATGTCGCCGGACTTGCCGGTCACCGGTCCAAAACGCTCGAAGAGCAGGTCGGTGACAGCTTTGACGAAGCCGAGCGAGCCGCCGGAGCGGTAGTGGAAGATCGCCTCCGGGCCAGATTCGTCGCGCAGGCGGGTCATCGTCGTGGCGATGCGCGCGATCGCGTCGTCCCACGTCGCCGGTGTGAGCACGCCGTCCTTGCGGATCAGCGGCGTCAACAGCCGATCGGGGCTGTATTGGGTGTGCAGGTACTGCCCGGTGCGGTGGCACAAGAACCCCTGGGTGATCGGATGGTCCGGGTCCCCGCGCAGCCGGGTGACGCGCCCGTCCTCGACGGTGGCGATCATGCTGCACGCATCGGGGCAGTCGCGGTTGCAGGTGGTCTTCAGGTTCTGCATGGCGCCTCGGTGCGGGTCGGGGTCGTGAGGGAGGGGCGGTACCGTAACCACGGTGCCGTACGCTCGGCGGAGGATTGGGATGCGGGTGAGGGGGCTTGATCGCCGCGGCCGCGCTGCACCCGCAGAGCCACGCACTCCGGGCGCTCGTCTCTCGCCGGCCCTCCGCCTTCACCCGCTTCAGCGCGACCCGCGCCAAATCACCCGGTAGTCGCCTTCCTCGCGGGTGCGTAACGCTGGGAGCATCCCCCCGACGGTGGGGGCCCACCCGACCGCGATCATCGGAGGCCATATGCTCTTGTTCTTCCTCGTACTCCCGGCGCGCGCCGACGAGCCCACCTTCGGCACTACCAAATCGGTGGAGCAAGCCGAGAAGCCGGTCACGCACCTCGCCGCCACGCTCGGCGGCACGCTGACATCGGGAAACACAGAGTCGCTGGTGGTGAACGGCGGCATCACCGCCTCGCACCACTGGCTGCGTAACGAGTTGGGACTGGCGGCCGGGTTGAACGAGGGCGTGGGCGCAGTGGACGCGAACGCGGACGGCTACCTCGCAGGCGCCGAGCGTTGCTTCGGCGTGGGGCCCTGCGCGAAGACCGCCGAGCGCCTGTCCGCCGAGGTGCGCTACGACCGGTTCCTCACTGAGCACGCCAGCATCTACGTGCTCGTCGGCGCGCTGCACGACCCTTTCGTCGGCTTCGCGCATCGGGAGCACGGGCAGCTCGGCTACGCCTACACGCTGCTCGACACGAAGGCCGACCGCCTGAGGGCCGAGCTCGGCGCGGACCTCGCGAATGAGCAGTATGTGGTCGGGGTCGCGCCGTCGTGGACCCACCTGTTAGCCGCGCAAGTGGGCGTGCAGTACACCCACACGTTCAACGACGCCGTGGCCTTCGGCGACGCGCTGACCGCCTACGAGCCCGTGCTCACGCAGCCCGAGGGCCAAGACTTCGCGCTGTACCTAACCGACGTGCGTCTCACCAACGAAGCATCGATCACCGCCCGCGCGGGCGAGTCACTGGGCATCCGCCTGACTGACTCTCTCGCATGGCGCAACGAGCCGATCGCCGCGCCTGCGGGCGTCGCCGGTACACGCGCTGCCCTCGACAACACCGTGTCCATCACGCTCGTCGCCTCCTTGCTGTAGGCGGGTGACGACGCTGACGCCTCCGCTCGCCCTCGAGGTACTCGCCTTTGGGGAGCGTGTTTGTGGGATCGGTGACTCGGAGCGGGCCCGCTGTGGTAAGCTCCGCGCATGTTCATCACGCTCATCTTTCCGCTCCTCGCATGCGTCGAATACTCGGTTGGCGGCAAGCAGTTGGACGATACGCAGGCCTCTGTCGAGGATGACACCGCGTCCCCCGACACCGGCACGTCCGACACCGACACATCCGACACATCCGACACGTCCGACACCGGAACCCCGGACACAGACACCAGCGACACCGGGTCGGTGGACACCGGCGAGACTGACGTTCCCAGCGTAGACTGCGACACCGTTTGGCTGCTTGAGAAGCGCAAGGTCGGCTACTCGACCACCTACACAGCCCACGCTTGGACGTGGGACCCCGCGCTCGGCGACGCCACCGCTCAGGGCGACCTCACGTGCATGGCGGACGCACGGTCCTTGACCGACACGCGCGACGGGAACCTCATCGCCTTCGACGGCCATGCCGCCTACTCCGTCTCGGTGACCGACCTCGCGTGCAGCGCGCTCGAGACCTACGAAGATGTCTCGGTCGAGTACAGCTCCGGGAGCTTTGGCAATCTCAACGTGAAGTCCCTCGCTACCGCCAGCGAGCGGCCGAGCGAAGCCGATCGGCTGTTTCTGAGTGGCACCGCCGGTGGCAACGGCGGCCTGTGGGAGGACGAGGGCAGAGGTGCCCCTACGCTGCTCGGCTGGTCGACCACTCCGCAGGAGATCGTCGGCACCGCCGGCGGCGCGCTCTACGGCTTCAGCGCGGACGGCGCGTTCAGCCGCTGGGACATCGCCACTGGCACCCTGGACACCTCTTGGAGCACCACGTTCCCGACTTGGTCGGACACCTACGCGATGGTCGTGATCGGTGCGGACATCTACGTTTTCTTGGGGCGCACCTCGACCAGCGACGTGAACTCCGACGTCTACCTGTTGTCCGAGGGCGACGCGACGCCGACTTGGATCGGCGAGGTGCCGCTCCGCGTCGTGGGCGCCGCACTACCGACCTGCGCGGACCGCGCGAGGGTCGGCGGCTGAGCGGTGTAGGTGCACGCATCGTCTCGCGGCGATCGTTGCGGGCCATGCCGGCAAAGGAACCGGCAAAGGAATACGTGGCCGAATGCACCTTGTTTCTATGACCCTTTCCATGACACGCTCCGCGTCCGACGCACCTGCCTCCGCGGTGGTCGCGCAATGAGCCACGCCACCGAGAAGAAGGAAATTGAGGAACAGGAGGAGCAGGAGCGTCGCACCACCTACCTCGAGCTGTTCTTCGACCTGGTGCTCGTGTTCGCGATCACCCAGCTCGCGAGCATGCTCCACGATGTACCGCACCACCACCCCGGACACGAGCTCGCAGGATGGGGGCAGGTCGGGCTGCTCTCGTTGATGATCTGGTGGCTGTGGTCGCAGTTCGCGTGGGTGGGGTCGAGCGTGCAGCTCACGCAGACGCGACCGCGCACGTTGATGCTGGCGCTCACCGGGCTGATGTTGGTCGCTTCGGTGATGCTCCCGCTCGGCTTCGAGCCCGGCGTGTCCGTCTTCGGCATCGCCTACGCGCTGATCAAGCTCGGGTCGCTGGTGCTCTACCGGCTCGACACGGGTGGGAGCCCCGCGCACGCGGCCGCGGTGCTGGACTACACCCGCAAGGCGGCGCTCGCACCGCTGCTCGTGCTCGCCGGCTCGTTCCTGGAGCCGGGCATGCGCACGATCGCGTGGTCGATCGCCATCGCCATCGAGGTCGCGGGCACCTTGCTCGTCGGCGGCCATGCCTTTCGGGTCAGCGCCAGCCACTTCGCGGAGCGGCACTCTCTTGTGCTGATCATCGTGCTGGGCGAGGCCGTGGTGGCCCTCGGCGGGCAGGCCGTGGCGTCGGAGCTCGACCTGCCGGCTACCTTCGGGCTGCTCGGCGGCTTTGTGCTCGTGGCGACGCTCTGGTGGAGCTACTTCGCGTGGGCGTTCGGCTCGACCGAAGACTGGCTGCGCGGGAAAGGGCGGCCGTTCCGTCCCGGGGACGCCTCCGCGGTCGGCAGGATGGCGCGCGATGCGTTCACCTTCGGCCACTTCCCGATGGTCTGGGGTCTCATCGCGATGGCGGTGGGCCTGAAGGACCTCGCGGCCGCGCCGCGCGATCCGTGGCACGGGGACGCGCGGCTAGCGATGTCGGTCGGTCTGGTCGCTTACCTCGGCGGCTTCGTCGCCGTAGTGTACCGGGGCAACGGGCATCTACTTTGGGAGCGGCTCGCGGCGCTGGCGACGATGGTCGCGACCACCGTGCTCTCGCCGCTGCCTTCGGGCGTCACCGCGGCGCTGTTGGGCCTTCAGCTCGTAGCGGCCATCTCGCTCGAGATCCGGCGGTGGATGCGCCTGCACGCGGCGTGAGCAGAGCCCGGTGCTCCCTATCGGCGCGATAAGTGTGCGCGTTAGGCTTACCCGATGATCCCGCTCCTCCTCTTCGGCTGCGCCTCCCTCGTCTGCGGCGCTGGTACGCACGCCGTCGACGGCGTCTGCCTCCCAGATGACGCGGCCGCCGACTCCCACGCCGACGCCGACTCGGACACCGCCGACTCCGTCCCCACGGACACGGTCGACACATCTGACTCGGTCGACACATCTGACACATCTGACACGTCTGACACATCCGACACTGGCGACACCGGTGCGGCCGTGCTCCAAGTCTACCTTCTCGCAGGGCAGTCCAACATGGACGGCTACGCGTGGGTTCCCGGCCTCCCGCCCGCCGATCGGGTCGCGGATCCGCGGGTGCCGCTGTACTGGTCCGGGTGGGGTGGGTTTCGGGATCTTCAGCCGGCGAGCTACGGCGGCGCCGTCTAACTCGGTCCGGAGGTCACGCTCGGTCGCGCGCTCGCGGACGCTGGGGTGCCGGCGGTGGTGGTGAAGCACGCGGTCGGTGGGACCGATCTCGCCAACTACTGGTTCCCCGGCGTCACGCCGGACGACGCCACGGCGGGCGACGGCTTTGCCGTCCTCGCTGACTCGGTGGACGCGGCCGCCGCCGAGCTCGAGGCCGCGGGTCAACCGTGGGAGTGGGCGGGCTTTGTGTGGATGCAGGGCGAGTCCGACTCGCTGGATCTCGGCCTGGCCTACGCCTACGAGGACAACCTCACCGGCCTCGTCGCCGCGGTGCGCGCGATCACCGCGACGCCGGAGCTGCCCGTGGTCGTGGGACTCATCTCCCGCGAGTCCATCTGGACCTACGGCGACGTGGTGCGTGACGCCGAAGCCGCCGTCGCCGCCGCGGATCCCTACGTGGTCACGGTGGAGACCGACGATCTCCTCCGCAACGAGCTCGATCAGCCCCACTATGACAGCGTCAGCAACCGCGTGCTCGGCCGCCGCTTCGCGCGCGCCTTGCTGGAGGGCGCTGACGTCCCCGCGGGGGACGACGCGCCGCAGGCCGCGCTCACCGTCTCCAGCGGCCCATCCGACTACGACTTCACCGGCACCTGCGGCTGGGAGTTCACGACCACCACCCCGATCGAGGTGACCGACCTCGGCGCGTACGGCACCAGCTACATCGGCACCCCGACCGAAGTGGGCATCTGGGACGCGGACGCGAACCTCGTGGTCCGCGGCACTGTGCCCTCTTGGTATGAAGCGCCTGCGACCTGGCGAAAGAGCGTGTGGTACATCGCGATCGACCCGGTCCGGCTGGAGCCGGGCACCTACCGCCTCGGCCTCGTCTCGTGGACCGGGGACGCCGACCGCTACCTCAACGACGCCTCCGGCACCTTCGCGTCGGGGATCACCTACACGGCGGCCGTGTACGCGGAGGGCTACTGGCTCACGTACCCGTCGAACAGCTTTGTGAGTGCCTCGGTGAGCTTCGTGGGGCCCGACTTCTTGTTCACGCCGGCGCCTTGACGGCAGCGGGGGATGCCGCCCTCAAGGCACCCGGCACAACACCGGCAGCTTCGCCGCACAATCGACCGCCGTAGACGACCACGACGCGGGCGCGAGCGCCTGACATCCGCCGTAGCCGGGATCAGCCCACCACGCGCTGTAGCCGGACCACGCGTGCTCTTGCCAGTAGGTCGTGTAGACGATCAGGTACCAATCTTCGGTGGACGCCGGGTAGCCGAGCGTGCCGCCGGCCGCGCTGCAGGTCAGGCGCGCGGTGCGCTGGTCGACCGGATCTCCGCAGACCAGAAAGTGCGACGCGCCGAAGCTGTAGGCCTCGCAGGTGTCACAGTTAGCGTGGTCGTCGAACAGCCCGTTGCAGTCGTCATCGCGGCGATTGCAGGTCTCGGCGGCGTCGGGATGGATGTCGGGGTCGGCGTCGTCGCAGTCGGACTGCGTGGTGTAGCCGTCAGCATCGCTGTCGCGGATCGCGCTGGAGTCACCGGTGCTCGCGGCGGTCTTGCGCGCCATCCACGACTTCATGAACGCGCTGCGGGAGCGGGTCCACCCTTTCAAGCGCGCGAGCGCGTCGGCGTGGGCCTCAGGCGCGACCGTCGTCGTCGGATCGGCGTCGAAGGCTGCGGCGGTCTGGGCGGACCAGTCGTCGATGCGCTGCTCCATCACGTCGGGATCGTAGGCGTCAGTCGCGGTCTGGAGCGCGGCTACCCAGCGCGGTCCCCAAACGGGATCCGCGGCCACCGCGTCGAGGTGCGGTTGGTTGTTGGAGTCGCGGTAAAAGACGTCCGGATCGGCAAAGTACGGCGCGGAGTCAAAGGTGTAGTCCATGTCCCAAGGCAAGAATTGGATGCCTTGGGTTGGGTGCTGGTAGATATAAAAGTTGTGGCTGCAACACCAGTAGCCGTCGTCCTGCGGGATCAGCGCTTCTCCCGCCCACTCGAGCAGGTTGGCAGGGAGGTCGGTGTGGTCTGCTTGCCACGCGACGTCGCTGTGGCTCCACAGCTCCGCCATGTCGTTGGGATCGGCGTCGGCTTCGTTGACGCTCGCCTCGCTGCCATACTTCCAGAGCACGCCGCCGCTGGCGTCGCGGCCCATGGTGCGCTCGAGGAACTCTTGGTCCATGAACTCGACGTTTTTGTACAACCCGTACATCGCGCCGTTGATCGACAGCGTCGCGTTGTTGGCGCACGGTGCGGCGACGCCCAAGTCGCGCAGGTAGGCGTATGCGAGGCGGTCGCGGATCAGCGAAGGGTCGTACCAAGACGCGTCGAGCTTGAGCTTGCGCAGGCCGTGGTAGCGGGCGTCGGGGTCGGTCTGGGTGAACGAGATGGCGAATTGCATCTTCGGGCCAATCCACGAAAATCCGGGGTTTCCGCTGAGGCGCACGGCCGCGTCGGCCATCGTCACGGTCTCCCCGTTCAGCGTGCCGGTGAACACCGCGGGGTGCCACGCTTTGGTGCCGTAGCTGTAGTCCGCCTGTAACGCTGCCCACTCAGTGTCGGAGATCTGAAGGTCGAAAGCGGGTAGCTCGTCCTGATCGTAGACCGCCGGGCAGCCGTCTGCGTCATCTGCGTCCGCTTCGGTGTCTGCGGGCAAGGAGGGGACGCTCTCGAGCGCGCTGGTGTCGCTGGCGCGGCTGTCGGGGCTCGTCCCGCCGCTCTCGGGCCCGTCGGACGTGCGCGTGTTCGTGCAGGCGAGGAGCAGGGGGAGGAGCAGCATCGCAGGAGGCTAACGTGCGGCACCTCCACGGAGTGTAGAAGCACACCGAAGCTGGACAACGAGGACGTGATGACCGCCTGGATAGTTCACGGCCCCGTGTTTGGTGCGGCAGCTGGTCAACGGCGCACCCGTGAGCGTACGTTTCTGCGAAAATATCTGTTCACAAAGCACAGTAAAGCGCAACAGGTACACATCCACCTCTCATTGCTGCAGGCGTCGACGCGGTAGCAGCGTTGTCGCGCATCCGGGCTCGACAAGTGGAACAGACCCTTGTTCGCCGCGATTTGCTTGACTTGACACTGCTCGGGAGATTAAGTGGTCGTTTAGAGGCCACCCGCGCGCCATAGGCGCCCCGTTCCACGGAGTCGATGTTGTCCCTTCTCGCGCTGCTCCTTGCTTGCTCGTCCGTGCGGACGCCCCGCCTCGATCTCCGCGTCGACGGGGCCGATGGCGGGCAGGACACCTACTCCGTCAAGGGCAAGGGGTGGGCGTACGACTCCCTGTCGGTGCCGCAGATGACCTGGCCGGACGCCGCGGGGTGGGACGAGCAGACCGAGGTTGGAGTCATGATGGAGTTCGTCACGGTCCAGCCCGGCACCTACGATCGAGGCGGCTACATCTTTTTCGACGGGCAGTGGCGAAGCGCCGAGCAGGCGATGCTCACCCTCCACGTCACCGAGGTGAACTGGACGGGGAACACCGACTTCCCGTTCACGTACGCGGGGCGCTTTGACGGCGTCGGGCTGATCACCGGCCTCACCTTCGACGCCGACTTTACCTTCCACAACGCCGACTGCTCTGGGGCGGATGCCTCCGCGAACTGCGCGGTGCTCTGGCCCTCCACCCCCGCCTACGAACAGGAGTGGCAGGTGGACAGCTGGTCCGGGCTCGACACCTGTCCATCCGAGATCTCCGGGCGCTTTTCGGAGGGAGACGCGCTTGTCATCCCGCCGGACGGCACCGTCACTGTCGGCGAGCACGAGGCGGAGTGCATTCCCACGTCATCCTCGCGGAGCGTGTGCGGCGCGAGCGAGACGCTCGACATCGGCGGCGTCACGTGGATCGTGGCCACGCAGCTGACACCGGGCAACTCTTACTTGGGCGATGCGCCTGATCTGTTCGTCCGCGCCGGGCCCGTGAGCGAGGATGCGGCGGGAGCATGCGAGATCAGCGCTGCGTTGCTGACGCCGGTGCGCGGCACGGGCCTCAACCCTGACGGGGTCTGAGCGTCGGCGTGGGGCCCCGCCTCGGCGGTGGCGTGCGGCGACCCGCGTCGCCGGCGGAGGGCGGCTCACCGCAGTCCGGGGGGCGTAGCACAGGGCGCGGGCGTCCGCTGGCGGGTAGGCGGACGGGTGAAGATGCGCCTGGAACCGCGAGACCGGCCCGATCGCGGTCCGCGGTCTTCGGGGTGCGCAGGGCTTGCCGACGGCGCCCGTTACGGTGTACGCTCGCGCGGTGCGCTCACCGAAAGGCCGTTCAATGGTTCTTTTGCTCACCGGAGTCATCACGTGGACAGCCGCTCTCACCGTGCTGCATTTTTTACGGCGCTTCGCCCGAAGCTCGGGGCGCTGCGCTTCCCGGAGGCCAGAGCTTCACTGTCGAAAGACCGCGTCAAGCTATCCTGGCGTGACGGCGCGTCGGGGCAGATCTACGTCACGTTGGTCCGGTGCGACATCGACCCGCAGGGCTTCGATGCGTACAGCGGCATCCTCATTCAAGGCGGAGCCTTAGCCCGTCTCCTTGAGGCGCTCTCAGTGAGGCGCAAGCCGAGCTTTCAGGCGGGTGTGGTCCTCAATGGCACATCGTACGGGCTCATTCCGAGCAGAGCCAACGCCTATCGTGTCACGTCGGACACCGCACCCGACGAGGTCGCAGCGATCGTCGCTGACGACATCGAGCGACACCACGTTGCCCTGGCCCACGGCTTCACCGGCGCGTGGTCGACCGCCCTCGACTTCGCGCTGGCGACGCCGACGGGGAGACCGCACCCCTACGGTGCAAGCGTGCCCTGCCCCTACGCTGGCGCGCTCGCCCTCGCCGCGCTCGCCGACCGCAGCGACCGGCTCGACGAGATCATGCGCCACGCGTCGAACCCATGGTACAGCGACGCAGGGGACATCACCGACCCCGCGGCGCTCTACGAACGGGCGCGGATCGCAGCGAAGGCGCTGGGGCTTCTGCAGATGTCCCCATGATCCCGAGAAGTGGAACTGTTGGTACGGGGTCCAAATGAGGTGAAAACGTCGCTTTTCACGTTCATTCCTTGCGCGTCCGCCGAAAGGGCAGGCCCTCCGCCCATCCTCGTCGAGCGACAACAATCCTCCACCCGCTACCGCACGGGTCTGGCCACCCGATCCTCGTTCGGACTGCGGCAGCGACAGAGCGTGGCCCGGGTCATCGTGACGGGCAACGCTGCGTTCTGGGACTCCGCCATCGCAGCGCGCGCCGGAGTGACCGTGGCCATCACCGACTCCGAGGTGCTCGGCAACGCGGACCGGTGGTGCAGCACCTCCGCGGAGCGCGTAGGCACGCCTCAGCGTGTGAAAACGCTCGTATCTCGGTCAATCGTTGCCTTGAAGCGTGTGTATGCCTTGGCACGCTGCGTGCTTTCAGTTCCTTGCCGTTCGCTGCCCGCGTCGGCTCCCACCCATGGAGCGATTGATGACCGACAAGAAGACCCTGACCACCGCCGCCGGTGCCCCGGTGCCCGACAACCAGAACGTGATGACCGCCGGGCCCCACGGCCCGATGTTGATGCAAGACGTCTGGTTTCTGGAGAAGATGGCGCATTTTGACCGCGAGGTGATCCCCGAGCGCAGGATGCACGCCAAGGGCTCCGGTGCGCGGGGCTCCTTCACGGTGACTCACGACATCACCCACTACACCCGCGCCCGCATCTTCTCGCATATCGGCAAGAAGACGGACCTGTTCGCCCGGTTTTCTACAGTCGCCGGGGAGCGCGGCGCCGCGGACGCCGAGCGGGACATTCGGGGCTTCGCGCTGAAGTTCTACACCGACGAAGGCAATTGGGACCTCGTGGGCAACAACACGCCGGTGTTCTTCATCCGAGATCCGTTGAAGTTTCCCGATCTCAATCATGCCGTCAAGCGCGATCCAAAGACCAACCTGCGCAGCGCGCGAAACAACTGGGACTTTTGGACCCTGCTGCCCGAGGCGCTGCACCAGATCACCATCACGATGAGCGAGCGCGGTATTCCTTCGTCCTATCGCCACATGCACGGCTTCGGGAGCCACACCTTCAGCATGATCAACGCCCAGAACCAACGCGTCTGGGTGAAGTTCCACTTCCGCAGCCAACAGGGGATTCACAACCTGTCGGACGCGGAGGCCCAAGCGCTGATTGGACGCGATCGCGAGTCGCACCAACGCGACTTGTACGAGAGCATCGAGCGTAAAGACTACCCGCGTTGGAAGATGTACATCCAAGTCATGACCGAGCAGCAGGCCGAGGTCAGCGCTTCGGATCCCTTTGACCTGACCAAAGTGTGGTTCCACAAAGAGCATCCGCTGATCGAGGTGGGCGTGCTTGAGCTGAATCGCAACCCGGAGAACTACCACGCGGAGGTAGAGCAAGCCGCGTTCAACCCTGCCAACGTCGTCCCCGGGATCAGCTTCTCGCCGGACCGTATGCTTCAGGGGCGCTTGTTTGCGTACGGCGACGCCCAACGGTACCGACTTGGGGTGAACCACGCGCAGATCCCGGTGAACGCGCCGCGCTGTCCGGTGCACAGCTATCACCGCGACGGCGCGATGCGGACGGACGGCAACCTCGACGGAACCGTCGGGTACGAGCCCAACAGCGTCGGAGAGTGGCAGCAGCAGCCGCAGTACGCCGAGCCGCCGATCACCCTTCAGGGCCCGGGCGATCACTGGAATCACCGCGAAGACACCGACTACTATTCGCAGCCGGGCAAGCTTTTTCGGTTGATGTCCGCGACGCAAAAGGCGCTGTTGTTTGAGAACACCGCGCGCTCGATGGGGGCGGCGTCCCGTGAGGTCAAGCTGCGCCACATCCGAAACTGTGCCAAGGCGGACCCGGCGTACGGGGAAGGCGTGGCTGCGGCGCTGGGGATCGGGATGCGCGACGTCCCGGTTCCCCCCAGCTCGGACGACGTGTCCCCGATGCTGGGCGGTTAGCCGGCGGTCGCGCCCCACGCGGCGACGTCCAGCTGCTCGCTGGACGCGCTGCAGGTGTCGCCATCGCAGCCCTCGTCCTTCAGCGTGCTACCGGCGATGGTCCCTGAGTCGCCGGAAGCGTCGAAGACTGCGTTCAGGCCCATCTCCATGGAGTCGTAGTCGTCGGTCGGCCAATCGGTGGGGTCGAAGGTGCCGCTCAGCGCGGAGTCCATGAGATCGACGTGGAGCTCTGCTGCGTCGACGGTGCGGGCGACGAGCGTGACGTCGAAGTGCTCGGCGAACGCTCCGTCTGCCGTCGCGAAATCGAGGGTGGCGGGGATCTCCAGCCGCGAGGGACACTCGATGCCGATGTCGATGGACACGCCGGTGTAGTCGGCCACCGAATCGATCCACTGGCTGCCTGCGCCGTCGGACACGACTTCGAGTGTTAGCGGCGTGGTAGTTCGGTCGTGCCACGTCAGGGTTTCTTCCCGTGCGCCGGTGGTTACGGCGAGCACGTCCGTGGCGGCAAAGCCCCCGGGGCTGATGTCGTCCGGCGCGACCGCCGTCGGGGTCTCCACACACTCCGGGTAGTTGACGTCCCCGTTCTTGGGGTGGCATCCGATCAACAGCGCCGCAGCGGCGGCGGAAGCAACGGTAACACGTGACATGTACACCTCTGAATGTGTAGAACCTAAGCACGCGTTAGGGCATGGGCGCATGTACTCTCGAAGCGAAGTTTTTGGCGCGTCTGTCGTTCCCTCGGGAGCCGACGCGGTGGAGGCGTTGTCTCGGGCGCGGCACGATCTTGGCAAGTACGTGGCCTGTGCGTCCCGGTGCCTTCCGGATGATGCTTCTGAGACGGACCTACGGGACGCCTTGCGCGCCGATCTGTGCAGCACCCGCTCGTCGCCGCCTTCGAATTGTGGGGAGGTTTGGGCGGGGTTGCGGCCCGATCTCATCGCGACCGGCGTATCGGTGTCCGCGATCGACGCTGCAGTTGCGTTGCTTGTGTCACGGGCGGAGGCGCTCGATCAGCTTGCCCGCGCTGAGCTTTTGGACACCGTGGTTCGAGCCGTTGCGTTGGGAGATGTGTTGCGCGCGATGCATCGCGCCGCCCTCGCTCAGGTAGACAGCGAGGCCGCCTTATGAGCACGATCCTTGTCATCGACGATCAAGATCGACACATCGAGCTGTGTCGCCGGGCGATCCCCGAGCACACGTATTTGGGGCCCGCGCGCTGCTGGAAAGAAGCGGTGGCGCTGCTCCGTGCCGAGCGCCGAAGCATCGACGTTGTGTTGCTGGACGTCAACTTCGACATCCCGGCCGAGCAGCTGATCGGGCTTCCGCCTGAAGCGGATGATCGCACGCTCTCGCGGGTGCGGCGGCGGCAGGGCTTGGAGATCCTCGCCCGGCTGCGGCGCGGCTTGCCGGATCTCCCCGTGCTGTTGATGACGGCGCGCGAAGAGGTCGAGCTGTCCCGCGCGGCGGAGCGGTTGGGCGTCGAAGAATATACGTGGTTCCTCGATGATGACTACGTGGATGCCCGCTCGCTTCGGGTGCAGCTGGGAAACATCCTCTCGGCGGGCAGGGGTGTAGAGTCGGAAGGCCCGATCTATTGGGGACGAACGCCGGGGATGCGCCGGGTGCGCGCTCGTTTGGCGGTGCTCGCCCGCGGGCGGCTCCCGGTCATCCTCGCGGGGCCCACCGGCTCGGGTAAGTCCTTGCTCGCGCGCCACTACATCCACCCGCGCTCTACGCGCAAAGGCAAGTTCGTCGCCCTCGATCTGTCCACCGTGCCGCGGGAGCTCCAGAGCGCGCATCTCTTCGGTTCGGCGCGGGGCGCGTACACCGGTTCCATCGCGGATCGGAAGGGCGCTTTTGAAGAAGCCGACGGGGGGACCTTGTTCCTCGACGAGATCGGCAATCTCCCGGAGGACGCGCAAAAGATGCTCCTCGGCGTGCTTCAAGAGGGAACGGTCACCCGCATCGGGGACACGCAGGAGCGCAAGGTCGACGTCAAGCTGGTGGTCGCCACGCATGAAGACCTCGGGCGCATGGTGCGGGACGGTCGTTTTCGCGCCGACCTATACATGCGTTTGAACCCGGCGTGTACCGTGCAGCTTTTGCCGATGCACGCGCGGCGGGGGGACCTCGTGGGCTTGTTGGAGTGGACCGCGCGGCGCGTGCTGACCGGCTCGCAGTTAGCGTCGTTGGTCACCGAGTATCGGCAGCGCGCGGGACTCGCCGTCGACGGCGGTACCACGTTTGCGATCGGCGGGGACCTGCCGGCACCGATCGCCGGACAAATGACGGTGTACCTTCCGAATCGCACCCTCGCGCTGCTTCGTGCCTACCGGTGGCCCGGCAACCTGCGCGAGCTGGCGATGACCGTCGAGAACGCGCTCACCTTCACCTTCGCCGAGCTCTCGGGGCTGCCGT
>CAIUMM010000031.1 GCA_903900265.1 uncultured Pseudomonadota bacterium | reverse complement strand
TGTTCCCATTCCGAACACAGAAGTCAAGCTCTTTCGTGCCAATGGTACTGCACCCCTACGGGTGTGGGAGAGTAGGTAACCGCCGGCCTCCCCCTACCCCCGCTCGATTCGTCGAGTGGGGGTTTTACCTTTTGGGGGTCGGGGCTTCGCGACGAAGCGGTGCTCAGGTGCTGTTTCCGACGTGCTTTACTTCGCTACACGCACGTCCCCTCGGCGTTGGGTGGTCCCGGTTTGGTCCAGCCATTCCAGCAGCGGGATGGCGGTGCGGCGGGACTGACCGGACAGCTCCTTGAAGGCGGCTGGATCCATGGTTTCGTGTGCGGAGAAGTACGCGCGCACCGCCGTCGCCAAGTCGGCTAAGCAAGCCCGCGTGTAGTACCGATCTCCGACGCGCTCGAGGTCGCCGCGGTCCCGCAGCAGGTGCAACAGCGCCGCTGCGTCTGTGTGCTCGGGTACTTCAGCGAGCCCGTCCCAGCGCGCCATCGTGGCTGCGGCGAGCGTGGCGGAGACCCATCCTTGTTGGTCCGGCGCGAGCTGTACCTGCCAGCCGCGTAGCCGTACGCCCGCGGGACTGGTTTCCAAGGTGCCTGTCCCGATCGCGGCGTCGAGCAGCGCGAGGAAACTGCGTTCGTCCAACGCTCGGAGTATTCCTCGGTGCGCCTCTTTTCGGTTTACTGCGGGCGCTAAGGGGTGCTCGCGGTGCAAGTCCGCGACCGTCGCGACGACCGCATCCGCGAAGCTCTGCGCGACGCCGGGTGCGTACAGTCGGTCTCCGATGTGCGTGCCTTGCAACTTCAGCTGGGTTGCGAGCACGGTGTCGATCCCGGCGGTGCCGCTACGCTCCAGCCATGCGCCCGCTGCGCCCGCTGCGAGCCTACGCAGCGCTGGCAGCCCGTCTAAGGCGCGCCCGCGCTTGGCAACGCTGAAATAGGGGTCCAGCACCGTCCCCCCACCGAGCGTGCGGGAAGGAGAGGGCTGCCGAATCACGAAGTGGTCTCCGGGGAGGCACGCGAGGGGCTCCGCGAGCCGCAGCTGCGCGTGGTTCGCGTCCAAGGGGACGATTTTGGCTTCGACCTCGGCGGTGCCGTGGAGCACGACGACGCTGCGCTCCGTGGTGTGGTCCCCGGCTTCTTCTTCCTGCGCGTCGGCGAGCCATCGAATCGCGACGTCGACCACCTGCGTCGGTCGAACCGCACCGGGTGTGGTCAGCCATGCGCCGCGTGGCACCTGCTCGACGTCGAGGCCGGTGACGTTCATCGCGGTGCGTGACCCTGCGCGCGCCTCGGGTGCCTTGGTGCCGTGAACCTGAATGCCGCGGATGCGGGCGCGCAGCGCCTTGGCGTTGCCCGCGCCGGATCCCGCGTTCGCTCCGCGCGTGGGTTGAACCTCTGCTTCGTCGCCGTCACGGAGGCTGCCGCTCCACGCCGTGCCGGTCACGACGGTTCCGAAGCCGCGCCGTGCGAAGCTGCGGTCGATGGGGAGCCGGAAGGGGCCGTCTTGGGGTCTGCTTCGCGGCGGTAACGCCGCGAGGATGCCTCGGAGCCGATCGATCCCCTGACCCGTGAGGCCGCTCACCGCGACGGTTGGGGCGCCCTGCAGGAATGTTCCCCGAACCGAGTCTTGGATCTCCTCGATCGCGAGCTCCAACAGCTCAGGGTCCACCAGATCGGCCATGGTCACGACGAGCACGCCAGACTTCACGCCCAGCAGGCCGAGGATGTCGAGGTGCTCGCGGGTCTGGGGCATGACGCCATCCACCGCGCTCACGCACAACATGACGGCGTCTAGGCCAGACGCTCCCGCCACCATCGTGCGAATGAGCCGCTCATGGCCGGGGACGTCGATCAGTCCGACGGTGCGACCGTCGGGCAAGACGAGCGGGGCGAATCCCAGCGCGATGGTGATGCCGCGCTCCTTTTCTTCAGGGAGCGTGTCGAGGTTGATGCCGGTGAGCGCGCGCACCAAGGTGGTCTTGCCGTGGTCGATGTGGCCGGCGGTTCCGACTACGAGGGCGTCTACGACGGAGGGGCTGGGTTCCACAGGTGCGGCCATGCACACCGATTAGCATTGCGCGGGCGCTGGAGCGCAGCGCCGCTGTGTCGATGTGCACGGGCGTTTCGATCCAGGCTCCGGGCGGCCGCAGGGATCGTGGCCAGCCCGCCAACTCCACCGCTACTTCCCGCGAGGATGGTGCTCGGCGTGCACCTTTTGCAAGCGAGTCCGGGCGATGTGTGTGTAAATTTGGGTGGTTGCGATGTCGGCGTGGCCCAGCATCGCTTGTACGGCCCGGAGGTCGGCGTCGTGTTCGACGAGGTGCGTGGCGAAAGCGTGCCGCAACCCGTGGGGCGTCACCGGGGTTCGAATGCCTGCGGCGCGGGCGTATGCGGTGATTCGCAGCCAGAAGTTCTGCCGCGTCATCGCACGCCCCTGCTGGGAGAGGAACAGGCTTTTTTGGACGAGCTCGGGGTCGAGGCGCGTTCGAAGCTCTGCGACGTAGCGGCCGAGGCGCGCGGCGGTCGTGGGGCCGAGGGGGATGAGGCGCTCTTTGCTGCCCTTGCCGCGCACCCGAAGGAAGGCGTCCCCCGATGCGCCGGCGTGCCACGCGGCCATCGGTAGCTTGACGAGCTCGCTGACGCGCAAGCCCGTGGCGTACATCAGCTCGAGCATGGCGCGGTCGCGGAGCCCGAGCGCAGTGGCGGGATCGGGCGTGGTGAGCAGCAAGGACACCTCGCGCTCGCTGAGGACGTCCGGGAGCTTTCGCGCGGGCCGCTGGGGCGCGAGCAAGCGCGTCGGGTCGGTCTTTGCGAGGCTCTCCCGGACCAGAAACTTGTAGAACTGCCGGATCGACGTTCGATGCCGAGCGATGCTCCGTGCGTCGAGTCCATCCGCGTTCAAACGGACAACATAGTCGGACATGGTCGGGTGGCTCACCGCCGTGAGCGCGATGTTGTGGTCGGCCAGCCATTGGCCAAACCGCAGCAGATCCGCCCGATACGCAAGGAGCGTGTTCTTCGCGACCATGCGCTCCACGCGCAGCCATGCGTCGAAAGCGTCTAACGCGTGTTCAAACGCGTGTTCAAACGCGTGTTCAAGCGCGTGTTCAAACGCGGGCTCCGCCGCAGTGGCTTCTTGCTCCGCCGCCACGTCAGGCCGCGCGGGCTGCGAGCGCACCGAGGAGCGCGCGTCCTCCTGCAAACACCGGCCACCCGTCGCCGACCAGCACTACTTCAATGTCAGGCAGGCCCGCGAGGCGGGCTACCGACGCCACCGCTTGTGCGCGGTCCACCAACTTGGCGTCGGGCAGCATCATCAGCGCGCCTGGCCGGTGTGCCCGCACGAGATCCCCGGTGATCAGCGTCGACCCGTGGAGCACCAACGCGATCTCGCCGGGGGTCTTGGACCCGTGCAGCTCGATGGCGACCAGACCGGGCACGATCGCGTCGCCGTCGGCGACCAGCACGTCCATCGGGAACGCGCCGGCTTCTGCGCGTGGCCCGTAGACCTTGGCGCCAAATTCAGCGCGCAAGGCCTCTGCGGCGCGGGTGTGATCGGAGTTGGTGATGACAATGTGGCTGACGCCGCCAAGCTCGATCAGGTGCGCGTGGTCATGCGGGGTGAGCGGCAGCGGGTCGATCAGCACGTTGCCTTCCGGCCTTACCCAACAAACGCCGTGAAAATCGATGTTGCGCGCCTCATCGAAGGTGGACCAAGTATAGAGATCGGGTCGGTGCAGGGATTTCATTCGCCCCTGATAACGTCTCTACGCAAAACTCCCCTTGCGCATCCGCGCTCGCCCGTATAATCGCCGTCCGCCTACCGATTGGAGCCGCATTTGGTCATCGTCACCGTCCGTGAAAACGAGCCTTTCGAAAAGGCCCTCCGCCGTTTCCGCCGCAAGGTGGAGCGTGAGGGCATCCGCAAGGACATCAAGAAGAACAGCTTTTACCTCAAGCCCGGTGAGAAGCGCCGCCTCAAGCAGCGCCTCGCGGAGAAGCGCCGTAGAAAGGCTGCTCGCCGTGCAAACCGGAAGCCCATGATGGTCAAGCCGACTACGCCTCCCCCGGTGTAGTTCGTCGATCGTCGGTTTCGCCTCCTCGGAGGCGAGCACTACGTAGCTCACGCGCCCCGCGCTGTGAGCTATCGTAGTTTTAACTCGGTGGTTTTTCGTCCTCGGGGCTCCCCGCTATTCCCGTACGCCGAGCAGCGTCGCTGCACGCGCATTTTCGAGGCTGTACAGCGCGTTGGTCGGCAACGCGATGGGCTCGGTGGGCACGTGGGCGTGAAAGGCGAGCAGGTAGAGACCGTTGCCGCTCTCCGCTGCAGTTCGCCAGCGTCGCGTTGCCGCTTCGGCGTCCCCGGTGAGCCACCAAGCGCACCCGGCCAGCTCCCAATCGAGGAGCCCGGGCTCGGAGGCGCCGACGATCGCAGCGGCCCGATTTGCCATCGCGCAGGACGCTTCTGCGTCCAGCACCGCGCCGGGGCCGCGGTGCTCCACCAACGCGAGGCCGTTCGCGGCTCCCCACATCAGACAGGGGCGTTGCTCGGGCGTGGTCGTTGTCAGGGCTGCTGGCGTGACCAACCATCCGGACTGCTTCAGCCCCGCTTCGACGTCGGCGTCGGTGGTCAGGCAGCTGTAGGCGTACTCGCGACCGCTCTCCCAGTCGTTGCGGGCGTCGTCGGGGAGGTCGGTGAGGAAGCCGCGCAGCCAGTAGAGGCGCGCGGTCCTCCACAGCACGCGGTTGTCGCGCGGGGCTGCGGCGAGCAGCGCGGTCAGCGCGTCCGCCGCGGGCGTCAGACCTACGCTGCCGCGGGCGTTCCACGCTGCATCGGCTTGTTGCAGCGGCACGACCAGGGGATCTTCTACCTGTTCGGGGCGCCACCAGGCACAGCCCGGCAGCAGGGCCATGCCGATCCACACTCCCCGTGCGTGGCGGCGCGCGCTCACTTGCCCTTGTACGCGGACTCGCTGGTGTCTTCGTAGCCGTCGCGCGAATAGTCGCAGGCGTCGGCTTCACGGGCGAGGATGGTCGGAATCTGGCCGTGGTCGATGCGATCGACGGGGTTCTTGGTGGGTAACTCCGAGGCCAATTTCAGGTACTTTCTCCCTTCGGCCTTGGCGGCTTCGTCGTCCTGCTTGTAGCCCTTGCAGAGCAGCGAGACGCCTAGCTCTTTCACGCCTTCGATGCGCTGTGGCTCCGCCGCAACGAGGCGCCGTTGGTAGTCGACGGACTTGTCGATGTCGCCGCGGGTGCCGGCGATCCACTTCATCGCCGCCCAGTCCGGGCACAGGCGGTAGAATTGCCCCAACGCGTTGTAGGCATCGCCGGGAAACGTGCTGTTTCCCGACGCGGACGCGTAGGGAGCGGGGAGCGAGAGCGCCTTCAGCCACAGCTTTTCCATGTCGTCCGCCGTGAACAGCTGGGACAAGATTCCTTTAGATGTAGCTACTCTTCCCAGCGCCACGCCTTCCCACATGTACCCGAGCCCGCTGTTGGGCGCGACCTCCTGTGCGTGGTGGGCGTAGGACTGGGCCTGCCCGTACAGGGGGAGACGCTCGGAGTCTGGGCGCCCCTGCGCGCTCATCAGCTCCCCCTTTTCGTACAGCGCGCGCGCCAAACGCCACAGGGCTTCCGCATCGTCGGGATGGTTGGCGACGTAGGCCGTCAACGTGGCCGCGCTCCCAGCCGGATCTCCACCGGAAAACTGGGCTTCGGCTTGCTCCACCTCGGGCGCGAGGGCGAACGCGGGCGCGGCGAACACGAGGAGCAGGCTGCACAGCATGGAGAGGTCCGGTTCTGAGATTTCTAACGCGCTCGCTCGCGAAGCCTCACCCCGCGGTTTGGAATAGAGGCGGACGGTGTACGCGGGTGCTCCCTTGATGTTGCTGCTCCTGGCCTGCTTTGCGGGGCGGGTGGAGATGATCCCGGTGGGAACAACGCGGGTAGACCCCCTGTTGGACCTGAACGGGCTGGTCGCCGGGGAGCGCGACCGAGCGCGGGTGGTGAACTTCTGGGCCAGCTGGTGTGGTCCGTGTCGGGAAGAACTGCCGATGCTCGATGCGTTTGCGCAGGCCCATCCCGAGGTGGAGGTCGTGCTCGTGAGCGTCGACGATGCCGGAGACCGCAGCGCTGTGGAGCGCTCGTTAGCTCCGATCACCCTGCGTAGTTTTCAGTTAGGCCCGGACCCAGCCGCGCAGCTCGCCGGGACCGTGCGGGAGTGGCCGGGCGTGATCCCGGTGACCTTGGTGATCGACCCGAAGGGGCTGGAGCTGGGTCGCGTGGTCGGCAGCGCGGACCGGGCGCGGCTCGAGGCGATCCTGCGCGGCATGACCCCGCCGGGCGGGTGAGATATGCTGGATGCATGCTTAGCCAGCGAGAGTCGATGCGGAACGCCTTTGCCCATCAAGCGGGGCACGCATCGGATTTTGTCGGCCTATGCCCCGGTGGTGAAATGGTAGCCACAGAGGACTTAAAATCCTCCTTCTCGGAAGGGAATTGCGGGTTCGAATCCCGCCCGGGGCACCCCGCCCATTTTGGAGCGTCCGCGCATGGGTAAGGTGATCGGTATCGACCTCGGCACGACCAACTCCGTGGTGGCGTACATCGACCGGGGCGAGCCCAAGGTGATCATCAACGAAGAAGGCGGGCGTGTCACCCCGTCGGTCGTTGGATTTTCCAAGAGCGGCGAGCGCTTTGTCGGGGACACCGCAAAGCGCCAGATGCTCATCAATCCGGACGCCACCATCCACTCGGTCAAGCGCTTCATGGGAAAGCGCTTTGTCGACGCCGGGAATGACCTGCCGTTGGTCAACTACCCGGTGGTCGCCTCGCGGAACGGCGACTGCGCCTTCGCGGTGAACGATCGCCTGCTGACGCCGCAGGAGGTCTCCGCGATGATCCTTCAAAAGCTCAAGAAGTCCGCGGAGGACTTCTTGGGGGAGCCGGTCACCGAGGCGATCATCACGGTGCCGGCACACTTCAACGACCGGCAGCGTCAGGCGACCAAAGACGCGGGGACCATCGCCGGCCTGCATGTGCTCCGGATCATCAACGAGCCGACCGCCGCCGCGCTGGCATACTTGCACGACCGTAAAAAGTCCGCGACCATCGCGGTGTACGACTTTGGAGGTGGAACCTTTGACATCTCGATCGTCCGTATCGACCGGGACGTCGGAGAGGTCCGCGCCACGCGCGGGAACAACGCGCTTGGCGGCGGGGACATCGACAAGCTCATCGTAGACTGGTTGATCGAGCAGTTTCGGCAGGAGCATCGCATCGACGTGTCCCAAGACAACGTCGTGCGTCAGCGCCTGCGTGACGCGGCAGAGCGCGCCAAGATCGAGCTGTCATCCGCGAAAGAGACCGATATCCATCTGCCGTTTTTGATGGCGGATGCGTCGGGGCCCCGGCATTTGCAGTGCGTGCTGACGCGCGCGACGTTTGAGGCCCTCGCTGCTCCGCTCATTGACGGCACCGTGCGGGAGTGCCGGCAGGCGCTGCTCGACGCGAACCTCACCGTCGGGGAGATCGACGAGATCGTCCTTGTCGGTGGCTCTTCGCGCATCCCGCGCGTCAAAGAGGCGATGCGGGAGTTCTTTGGTCGTCCGCTCAACCAGTCGTTGAACCCGGACGAGGTCGTCGCGATCGGCGCCGCGGTTCAGGCGGGCGTGCTGGAGGGCGAGGTCAAGGCGGTCACGTTGTTGGACGTGACGAGCCTGTCGTTGGGTATCGAGGTGGAAGGCCGGAAGATGGCCAAGCTTATCCCCAAGAACACGCCGATCCCGGCGCAAAAGATGCAGCTGGTGTCGACGGTCGTGGACAACCAGAAGACCGTGAAGATCCATGTGCTTCAAGGCGAGAGCGTCAGCGCCGTCGAGAACACCAGCCTCGGCGAGTTCGAGCTGCAGGGCATCGAGCCGGCGCCGCGCAGCGTGCCGCGCATCGAGATCAAGTTCGCGATCGACGCCAGCGGTCTGGTGCAGGTCTCCGCGCGCGACGTGCGTACCGGCTCGGTGCAGCAACTGACGATCCAAGCCCCGTCGGGGATGTCCTCGCGGGATGTAGAGCGCGCTCGGGACGACGCCTCAACCTGGGAGCGGGGCGCAGAAGCGGCGAGCGAAGTGCGCGAGCTGCGGCACCAGATCGAGCGTCAATTGGGGCAGATGGAGGCGCTGCTTCGCGATCAACGCACGCGCCTGCAGCGCGCCGATGTGCAGGAGGCCGAGCACGCCCTGACGCGCGGGCGGCTCGCGCTCACCAAGAACGATGACCGTGCCAAGCTCGAAGAGGTGCATGGGTGGCTACGCCGCATGCTCACCGGGCTCGGCGAAAAAGTAAACGCCGGCCGGTAAACTTCGGCGGTCGAGGTTCTACAGCGCTTCGTCTCGCTCATCCACCGGGCTCGTCTCGGCGGCGTTCGGATCATTCAAGTCTGGCTCGGGCAGCACCCCGGGGGTGTTGGCGCCGTCTTCGACATCGCCGTCCACCTCGAGGTCCGCGGCGGGCGCGTAGCCGCGCGACGTGGTGGGGAGGATCGCCTCCGCGCCGCCCGGAAGCGCCATACCGAACGGGGGCAGGGGGTTGGTCACAGCCACCTGTGGCAAGACGTCCTCGGGCACGGTCCCGCGCACATAGCCCAGCCATTCGTGCGCGGCGCCCCACGGCGCAAGGACGACGCCGTCCGGCACGGGAAAGCGCTCTCCGGGCACGTTGGGCAGCACCTCCATGATGCGGTTCCACGCCGGGAGCGCGGACTTTCCGCCGGTCTCTTTGTCGCCGATCGACGAGGTGCCGTCGGTGCCGACCCACACCGCGACGGTGTACCGCGGCGAGTAGCCTACGAACCACGCGTCCACGAAGTTGGAGGTGGTGCCTGTCTTTCCGGCGAAGTCCATGCCGGGGCGCTGCCCCTTTTTGGCGGTGCCGTTCTTGAACACGTTGCGCATCATGTCGACCACGACGTAGGCTTCGGCCTGCGGCATCACCCGCTCGCCGGGCCCGCCGGGGAGCACGAAGCTCTGATCGGGAAAGCGCACGACGCCGCCCGCCGTCCCGAGCTCAAAGCCGCGGCGGTCTTCGATGCGCGTGATGTACACGGGATCGATGTGAACGCCTTCGCGGGCCAAGCTGGAGTATGCGACGGCGACGTCCATCGGCGTGACCTCGGACGATCCGAGCGCTACGGTCAAGTCGTGGCGAAGCGGGGTGCGTACGCCGAGCCGGGAGGCCAACGAGACGACATTGTCGATGCCCGCTTCGAGCCCGAGGCGCACCGCAACCGTGTTCAACGAGAGCGCCATGGCCGAGCGGATTGGGAGGTTCCCTTTGTACTTTCCGTCATAGTTTTGGGGCGACCACATCCGTCCGTTGGTGCCCGGGATGGAGAACGGCCCGTCGAGGATCATGTCGGTCTGGCGGTGACCGTGCAGGATCGCCGCTGCGTAGACGAAGGGCTTGAAGGAGCTTCCCGGCTGCCGCTTGGCTTGGGTGGCGCGCACAAAACCTTCGAGGCCGACGTCATAGCCGCCGACCTCCGCCACCACGTGGCCGGTCGCGTTCTCGATCACCACTGCGGCCGCTTCGGCCCAGGGGCGGTCGCGGAGATGTACGGTGTTGGCCCCGCTCTCGCCTTCGGATGCGGCGGGAACGCAGACGTCGAGCACGTCTCCGTCTTGCAGCACCTCGGCGAGCGCGGCTGGCGGCCGATTGCGGGGCTTGCCATCGGCGTCGACGGTCGGCGATTGCCGGACCTTCTTCTCTAGATCCGCGGCGCCCAAGGCAAAGCGGAACGGTCCAGCTTCTAAGTGATTTTCTATCTGCAAGGCCGAGAAGCACTCGCCGGGCCGCGGGACTCGGAACGTGCCGGTTTGCGGGTCGTTCTGGAGGCGGTCTCCGCGCCGCAGAAAGGCCGGTCGCGCCGCTACAGGGATGTTCCGCACCGGCCCGCGCGCCCCTTGGCGGGCCTCCAAATCGGCCAGCGCCTCGCGGATCGACGACTCTGCGACCCGCTGCACCGCGGGATCCAGCGCGGTGTGAATCTGCAGGCCTTCGACAAACGGCCGATCCTGACCGAACAGCCTGCGGACCTCGCGGCGGGTCTCGGTCAGGTAGGCGGTGTTTGGGCCCGGCTCGTTGGTGACGCGCGGCTCGATCACGGGATCTTGCAGATGCTGACTCGCGTCTACCGCGCTGACGAAGCCCTGATCCACCATCAACCGCAGCACCTGCTCGCGGCGCTGAGCGGCGAGCGTGGGGTTGTGGCGCGGGCTGTACTTGGAGGGGGCGGGCACCAGCCCCGCGAGCATGGCCGCCTGTCCAGCGTTGAGCTCGCGCGCCGAGATGCCGAAGTAGTCTTGAGACGCCGCTTCTACGCCGTAGTTGCCGTTCCCCAGCGCGATGTAGTTGATGTACAGCTCGAGCAGCTGCATCTTGCCCAGCTCGCGCTCCAGACGGTAGGCGAGCACCGCCTCGCGAAGCTTGCGCTTGTAGGACTTTTCTTTGCCTACCATCAGGTTTTTGACCAACTGCTGGGTGATCGTGGAGCCGCCCTGTTTGGTGCCGCCGCCGCGCAGGTTCACCACCAACGCGCGCACAATCCCGACCGGGTCAACGCCCTCGTGCTCGAAGAAGCGACGGTCTTCGCTCGCGACGAACGCCTGCCAGACCTGCTCGGGGAGCTGGTCGATCGGCACCCAAACGCGCCGCTCCAAGTAGAATTGGTCCACGCGGGAGGAGTCCGCGGCGAACACTTGCACCGAGCAGGGAAAGCGGAACACCGCGTCTTTGTCGAAGGTCTCGGGCAGCGTCGACAGGATCTCCCGATTGAACCAGTCGTACCCAAAGTATCCGGCCGGTAAGCCAATGATCAGGGAGGCAAGGCCGAGGCGAACCGTCCATCGGAACACGAACTGCGCCACAGACCGGAGTCGTCCGGAGGACACGGGCGTTGGGGTTGAACGTTCAGGGGACATCGGTTGTAGGCATCGCCCCCCTCGTATCCGCTTGTTGCGCCGTCCGTATGGTACAGTCCGTAGGTCTGTGGTACGTCGCGCTCACCGTTGTGAGCATGGGATCCGTCCGCCCGGACGCCCTTCCCGGCCCGTGTCCTTCCCCCTCTCCCCCATCGGTCCCCTCCCTCCCTCCATGCACGACGACGTCGCCGTTCCAGCCTCCGTCCATCGGTCCGATCTTCGGGCGATGGACAGGCCTTTGTTGCGGATTCGTGTGTCGGACACCGCCCGATCGGCGGTCGTTGGGTACACCCGAGACGCCAACATCGAGGGCTGCTTTCTGTGTACTTCGATGCCGCTGCGCATCGGGGATCTGTTGCCGGTCTCGCTGGCCTCCGAAGAGGGCGAGGTGGACGCGGAGATGGAGGTCGTGCGGGTCGCTCCCGATGGGTTTGGGCTGCGCATCCGCTCGATGGGCACGGCGGACCGTAAAAAGTTCCGGCGTATCGTCGCGAAAGCGAACTCCGTGGTCGGGGCCCGAAACGCCGCAGAGCGTGTGCTGAGCGAGGACCGTCGAACGACGCAGCCGATTCGAGATGCGGCGCGCATCCGCGCGGTGCTCGTCGGGGCCGCTGGGGCTCGGTTGCGGCTGATGGCGGCCGACCAGGATCGGCTGTGGGACGGTGTCATCGTCGGCGCTTCCGGGAGCGCCGGGGTCCAGGTTTCGCTGGGCGCGTCGCCGCCGGTGGGGACGCTGCTTTTGGGCGTTCTGGATCACGGTCACGTCAACTACGCCTTTCGAAGCGTGGTCTCCTCGGTGTCCGGCGCATCGGTGGAGATCGCGCTGCCAGACGAGCTGGGCTTTGCCGAGCGTCGCTCGCGGGAGCGCGTGCTGGTCGATGGTACCTGGCTGGTCCTGCCGCTGCCGTGGTCCATCGAGCAGAGCTTTCGCGTGGTGGAGGTGGGACCCGGTGGGTTTTCGCTGCGCGTGCAAGCCGACCGTTGGTTGCTCGACGTCGGGTCGCCGATCCATGGCGCGTTGCTGCGCGATGATGGCGGCGACAAGCCGCTGATCGGCGCGGTGGTCGCCAGCGTGGCGGCGGACCCCGCGGAGGCGGGGACGGTGCGGGTCGGCGTCGCGATGGGCCCCGCGCGTCGCGAGGTGCTCGCCGAGCGCACCGTGGTCAGCGGCAACCGCTTTGCGCGTTTGCGTGCTCGGGTGGCCGACATCCTGGCCAATCTGCTGGGGAGGGTGCCGGTAGCGCGCCCGAAGGCGCCCGTGTCCTTGGACCGCAAGGTGCACTTCCCCAATCGAGTTGGGCAGCAAGTCGTGGGCGTGCTGGACTTCGCGCAGGAGGATGCCGGGACTGAGATGCCGCTGGTCATCGTGGTCCCCGGCTTTGGCGGTCGCAAAGAGCAGATGAGTCAGCTCGCTACGACGTTGACCGACACCTTCCTTCGCCATCACGCGGACATCGCGGTGCTGCGCTTCGATGGCACGAACAACCTCGGAGAGAGCGAGAAGGACGCCGGCAACGAGGTGGAGGGCAAACACACCCTTCATTACCGGTTGTCGGGCGTAGAAGCCGACCTTTTGGGTGCGCTCGACTGGGCGCATCGGAACGACCGTGTCCGTCCCACCTCGATCATCGTCGTCTCGGTGAGCTTCGCGGCGTGCGCGGTCATGCACCTGTTGGCGCAGCCCGAGGTGCAGAAGCAGTTTCCCGAGGTTCGCCTTTGGATCTCCTACATGGGCGCGCCAGAGCCCCGCGATGCCGTCTTGCACGTCTCCGGGCACCATGACGCCGCGGCGGCAGCCAACGAGAGTCACCGATTGGTGACGTTGATCGGCTGCATCGTCGACGCCCACGTGTTCTGGTCGGACGTCCAGAAGTTGGGCGTCGGCACCCTCGTGGAGTCCGAGCGCGACATGAGCAACGTGCGCGCCGATGTGATGTGGATCGCCGGGCAGCACGACGGCTGGATGGACCTCGCTCGAGTGCGCCGCGTCATGAGCGTCGAGGCCTCCGCGGCTCGTCGATTGGTCGTGGCCGACTCGGGGCACGTGCCGCGAAGCGGCAGAGAGGCCCAGAAGCAATTTGCCCTGATCACGCAGCAAGTTTGGACGCACCTGCACAAGACGACCATCCCCGAGTGGTTCCCGCCGCTCACCCGGCTCAACGCGCAGGAGCAGGCAGAGTGGAAGGCGGCGCGCAGCGCGCGACCGTCGGACGCGACCGCGTTCTGGCGTCGGTACTTGCTGGCCGACGGTGGGCTCGGCTTCGACGTCCTCGCTTGGTACCCCTCCTACCGGGAATTCATCGATAGTCAGGCAGACGCCGTCGACCCCGTTGGTCGGGACGTGTTGGAGCTGGGCGCAGGGACCGGCAACCTGACGCTTGCGCTGGCATCCCGGGCCGGTGCTGCCGGACTTGGGCGGATCATCGCCATGGATCTCGTGCCCGAGGCGCTTGCGCGGCTCCGGGAGAAGGTGCCCGGCGTTCAGACGCGGGTGGCGGACCTGGAGGGGCGCGTCACGACCGTGATGCGGCGCTTCGTCGCCGGAGACATCCGCACCTTCTCCGGCTTGCGCGGGCGTGTTCCAGTGGCCGCCGAGGTGTTGACGCTCCTGGACCGGGCGGCGGAGCGGGACAGCGGCGTGGCTCGTCGGGTGGTCGCGGCGGCGTCGGGGAGGCCCGTGGACCTTCAGGGCTTGGCGGCGCGCGCGGACATCGGCGCGTCAGGTGTCGCGGGCTTGGAGACGCTCGCCGGGCTCGCTGCTGCGGCCCAGCAGGTCAGCGCCGATGGGGACAGCGGCTTGCCGTTCGAAGATGCGCGCTTCGATCGCGTCGCGATGAGTCTGGTGCTGTCGTATCTTCAGAACCCGGAAGACCTGCTTTTTGAGATTCGCCGTGTGCTTCGGCCCGGCGGGGAGCTGGTGATCTCGTCGATGGTTCGAGACGCCGACACGTCGGCGCTGTTCAACGCCTGCGTGGTGGCGATACAGGCGGCCTCTCCCGAGCAGCTTGGCGGAGAAGCGGCGCGTGAGCCGTTGCTGTCGGCCGCGCGGCACATGCTCGACGCCGCCAGCGCCCTCTTCCGCTTGGAAGAGGAAGGTCATTATCGATTCTACGATCCTGAGGAGTTCGAAGACATGCTGACGTTGGCCGGCTTCGAAGTGCTCGAGGCGTGGGGGGGCTTTGGCTCGCCTGCCCAGGCGATTTGCCTGCGGTGCAGGCGCGCATGAACCTGCGTCCCCGTGCGTTGCCGGTTGTACTGGTCGATGAAGACGCATTTTGTGCAGATCAAGGCGAGTCGGCGTTGGAGTCGGTGCGCGTCGCATCGGTGCTCGGCATCCTCGCGTTCGTCACCTTCGCGTTCGTAGACACCTTCATCGCGCCCGGGCAGTTGCAGCTGCTCTTCGAGGTGCGCGCTGGGGTGATCGCCGTGCTGTTGGGCGTCCTCGCGGCGACGTTTCTTTCGGGGCCGACCATCTTGGCGCGCGGATGGGTCGTGCCGTTGTCGACCTTTGTGTGCGTGTGGATCGGCGTTGGCGTGATCAGCGTCACCGCGCTGGTCGGGGGCGCGGCGTCGACGTACCACGAGGCGTTGCTGCTGACCTTCTTCGGCTTCGCGGCGCTCCCGTTGCCGTGGCGCGGCTACCACGCCACCGTGACGTTCGGCAGCTTGGTTTTGGCGTACGACTTCGTGATGCTCGCGTTCGGGCTCAAGGGCTCCACGCCTCAGTGGCTGACGGCCAACGCCGTGCTTTGGTTCGCGGTCGTCGTCGGGAGCGCGATCACCTGGCACGCCGGAAACCTGCGTCGGCAAGAGTTCTTGACGCGCAATCAGCTCGCCGACGCCAACTTCAAGTTGCAGGCTTTGGACAGCGCGAAGACGGCGTTCTTCACCAACATGTCCCACGAGCTTCGCACCCCACTCACGCTGGTGCTCGCGCCGCTGGAGTCGATGGCGGAGGAGCCCGGCGCGTTGACCCCGTCGCAGGATGAGCAGCTTGCGCTCGCACGGCGTTCTGCGTTGCGCTTGCTGCGCCTCGTCGATGACCTCTTGGTCTTGTCGCGCATTGAGGGCTCGGCGTTGCGGCTTTACAAGTCCAGCTTCGACATCGAAGCGCTCGCCCGCAAGCTGACCGAAGAGGCGGCGACGCTGGCCAAGCGCAAGCGGATCGACGTACGCTTCGAGGCTCCCACAGCCGCCGACGACGAACCCGCGCTCCGGATTCGCGGCGACGAAGAGCAGATCGAGCGGGTGTTGCTGAATCTGCTCGCCAACGCCCTGAAGTTCACTCCGGTCAACGGAGTCGTTGTCGTCTCGGTGGTTCGCGTGGGTGCGAACGTCGAGGTGTCGGTCTCCGACACCGGTCCGGGCATCCCGGCCGCCGAACGCGAGCGCGTCTTCGATCGCTTCCATCAGGCCGAGGGCGGCGTCGGGCGCGGTCTGGGCGGCACCGGGATCGGCCTTTCGCTCGCCCGGGAGCTGGTCAACCTCCACGAAGGCCAGATCGTCGCGGAAGCCACCAGCACCGGCGGAACCCTTATTCGCTTTACGCTGCCGATCGGCGTGGGCGCTGCGGGGGATGAGCTCCCGATCCGGCAAGAGGTCAACATCGGCTTGCCGGAGTGGCACGAGCAGATCCGCCGGGGCGACGAATACCGTTTGCTGGGCTTGGACGACGCGACCGAGCGGCGCTTGGGGCGTCGTCAGCAGCGCGATTCCTCGCGCGCGACGGTGCTGGTCATCGAAGACAACACCGACATGGTGCGGTTCCTCGCCGGCGTGCTGAGCAGCTCGTACACGGTGGTCGCGGCGGCGGACGGGCAGACCGGCTTGCGCCTCGCGCATGAGCGCCGCCCGGATCTCATCGTCACCGACCTGACCATGCCGGGGATCTCCGGCCTCGAATTGTTGACGCAGCTGCGCGAAGACGCGATGACGCGGGGCATCCCGATCGTGCTGCTCACCGCGCGGAGTTCGGTGGAGGAGCGGATGCAAGGGCAGGCGCTCGGCGCGGACGCGTACCTGACCAAGCCTTTTCAGGTCGCTGAGCTGCTGATGGTGCTGCGCGGCTTGCTCCGGAATCACGACGATCGGGAGACGATGCGCGCTGCGTGGAGCGATGAAGAGCTCGATGCCATCGTGGTCGGCGTGCTGCAGACCGTGGGGCGCCCGGCCCATCGCGTGCTGTCGGATGCCTCAGACACCGCCTCGGTCGCGCTGCTGCAACAGGCGTTGGTCGCCCTCGCCGACTTGGTCCCCGACGCGCCCGGAAACCCCAAAGAGGTCGCTGTCGCGTGCGATTGCAACGCGTTGGCGCGCGAGGCCGTCGCGGCGTTGGGAGCCGCGGGCAGCCGCGTCGATCTGGACGTGTCGGCCCGCCGCACCGTCCACGTCGTCCCTCGGCGCGTGGTTCGTGCGCTGGTCGAGGTGCTAGACAACGCCCTGCGCGCGTCCCCGTCGGGGCGCTCTGTCTCTTTGGCGGTCGTGGACGAAGGCGAGGCGACTGTGCGCTTTGTGGTTCGCGACGAGGGGCCGGGCGTGCTGGCGTCGGTTCGGGACCACATCTTTCAGGCCTTCTACAGCTCCACGGGACGACCGGGCTTGGGCCTGACGCTCGCGCGTCGCCTCATCCGCTCGCAAGGGGGCTCCTTCGCTTTGGATGGGGAGGACCGACCGTTTGGGGCCAGCTTCTCCATTCGCCTGTCTGGCGTCGCCCCGGCTGGCCGGCCGGCATGACGGGCTCTCCAGCGCGCGCAGCAGCGGGCCAGCCTGCGCGCACGCGTGGCTCGGGTGGCTTGGACCGTGCAGGTTTGCAGATCCAGGGCGTGATCGGCGTCCTGTCGCTGCTCGCGGTGGTGTTTTCCTTGGTGGAGGGAAACGTCCGCTTGGCGTTGGCGATGCTGGCGGGTGTTGCTGGCACCGGTGTGCAGGTGGTGAACCCGCGCACCCGGACGCTGCCGACGGTGTTTGTGGCGTTGGTCGCGCCGTGGGTCGCGGGCCTTTCACCCTATGGTTTTGCTGGGGCGGCGCTGGTCGCGACCGCGCTTGGGTGCGTGGGCCAGGCTCCGGTGGTCGCGCTGGCGCTCGGATTGTTGGGCGTGTGCAGCCTCGTCGTTGTCGCGAGCGGCAAGCTGCTGCTGGTCGCCGGTACGACGGCGGCGGTGTTCGGCATCGTGGGCATCTTTTGGATTCAATATCAACGCGATGCGGTCAACCGTCGTCGCTTGAACAGCCGCGACCTCATGCTCCGCCGCTATGCGCTCGCGAGCGACGGTGCCCAAACGGGGCTCTGGCACTGGATCGTCGCTGAGGGACACGTGACGCTCACGCCTTCGGCCGAGCAGATCATTGGGCTTCCTGACACCGGCGTTCACGCCGTGGATAGCTGGCTCGCCGCGGTGGAGCTGGGGGATGTTGAGGCGCTGCGCAGCGAGCTCACCCGGTTTGCTGCAGGCAATCGTACCCGTTTTGAACAGCGGGTTCGGGCGAATGTACCGGGTCGTGGCGAGCGCAGCTTGTTGTTTCGTGCGACGGTGGAGCGGGACGACGCCGGCAAGGCGCTGCGCTTGGCGGGGTCGGTAGAGGATGTGACCACGGCGGTGCGGCAGGAGCGGGAGCTGCTGCGCAGCGCGTTCCACGACCCGTTGACCGGGTTGGCGAATCGGGCGCTGCTGCTCGATCGGTTGGCGCACGCCATCGCGCAGGGGCGTCGCTATCCGTCTCGCCCCTTCGCGGTGTTGTTCCTCGACATCGACCACTTCAAGACCATCAACGACAGCCTCGGTCATCAGGTGGGCGATGCCCTGTTGCGGGTGGTCGCCGACCGGCTGGATCGCATCGTTCGTCCCTCGGACACCCTCGCGCGCCTGGGCGGTGATGAGTTTGTGGTGCTGGGGCACGAGCTTCAGGTCGCGCAGGCCGAGGCGCTCGCCGAGCGCATCCTCGCCGCGGTGCGCGTCCCGGTGACCGTGCTCGGGCACGAAATCGTCCCCTCCGCGAGCATGGGCGTCGCACCCGGATCCCCCTACTACACCGATGGCCTCGACCTTCTCCGCGATGCGGACACGGCGATGTACCGCGCCAAGCAAGAAGGCCGCGCCCGGATCTCGTTGTTCACCGAAGCGATGCACGCCAACGCGGTCGAACGGCTCGAAGTGGAGCGCGATCTGCATCGGGCGGTGGAGCGCAATGAGCTGGAGGTGCACTTCCAGCCGATCATCGACCTGTCGAGCCTCCGCGTTTGCGGCTTTGAATCCCTCGTGCGTTGGCGCCGCAACGGGGTGCTCACCCCGCCGGATCGCTTCATTCCGATCGCCGAAGAGACCGGCCAGATCGTGCCGATGACCTGGTGGATCCTCGAGGCGTCGTGCCTCGCGTTGGCGGACTGGCGTCGCCGGGGATTGGGAGACGACCTCTGGGTGCACGTCAACTTCAGCGGGCGGCAGCTCTCCGAGGGCAACGCGGTCGCCGGCATCCTCGCGGTGATCGAGCGCTGCGGCTTGCCGCCGGGCGCGGTGCACATCGAGCTCACCGAGACCAGCGTGCTGAAGCAGGGCGACACGGTCGACGCTACCCTTGCCGCGCTGCGCGCCGCCGGCTTGCAGCTCCACCTTGACGATTTTGGCACCGGCTACTCGTCGATCTCGTATCTTCATCGTTGGAAGTTCGACGGGATCAAGATCGACCGCAGCTTTGTGCGCTCCATCGCTGAGCCGACCCAGCGCAACATCGCCGCCGCGATCATCCAGCTCGCGCGCGGCTTGAACATGCACGTGATCGCCGAGGGCGTGGAGACCGAAGAGCAAGCCCAGATCCTCCGTGATTTGGGCTGTCCGTACGCTCAAGGCTATCTTTTTGCCGCCGCGTTGCCCGCGGATCGTGCCCGCGCCTTGCTGCAGGCCGCGCAGCCCGGGCCGCGAATCACGCTGTCGTGATCCCCAGTTTCTGAATAGCCGCTCCGCATGTCGCTCGTCGGTCGTCATCTGGAGTTGGAAGCCCTGCGGGCCTGCATCGCCGTGGGGCGCCACGTGCTGCTTGAGGGGCCGGTGGGGGTGGGCAAAACCGCGCTGGCCCGCTCGGTCTGCGCGGAGGCGGCCCGAGGTTTTGTGCGCGTGGACGGCGATGGCCGCTACAGCGAGGCGCGGCTGGTCGGGCAGTTCGATCCCCCGATGGTCCTCCAGCACGGCTACCGCGCGGAGAGCTTCATCGACGGACCGCTGCTTCGGGCGATGCGTGAGGGCGCGGTTTTGTTCATCAACGAGCTGAACCGCATGCCGGAAGGCGTGCAAAACGTGCTGCTGCCCGCGATGGACGAAGGCATGATCGTGGTCCCGATGCTCGGCGAGGTGCGGGCTTCGCCGGGCTTCGGGGTGATCGCCACCCAAAATCCCGGTGAGTTTGTGGCGACGGGCGCCTTGTCCGAGGCGCTGCTCGACCGCTTTGAGCTGGTGCGCTTGGACCACGCTGAGGAGGCCGAGGAGCGCGAGATCGTTCGGTTGAATTGCTATGGCGCGCCCGATGCCGCGCTGATCGAGGGGGCCGTTGCGCTCGTGCGCGCCACCCGCTCGGACCCTCGAATCCGCCGTGGCGCGAGCGTTCGGGCGGCGATCGCCATCGCGGATCTCGCCGCACACCTCGCGCGTACCGCCGAGAGCCTCGACGACGCGCTCTTCCGCGCTGCGGCGCTCGCGCTTCCGCATCGCGTGGAGCTCGCCGATCCACACAACGTCCGGCTCGCCACCGTTCTGGATGACCTCCGAAAAAAAGGGACGGGGGCGCGCGCGGGCCGCTGAGCCCGGCGCCGACGCCCCTCCCAGTCGATGGTGCCGCGGCCGACCCTGCCGACCCCGTCGGGGCGGTGAGCGCACGTCCGGGTGAGTGGGGGGTACACGGGCCCGCCGATCCGGCGATGAACCGCCTTCGCCAGCCCACCACGGCGGCGATGATCCGGGACATTTTGGAGCGCGCGCGCCTGCTGGTTCGGCACGCAGCGCGCCCGACGCGGGCGCTGGAGGACGCGTGGCCGGCCGCTGGAGATCTCGACGTGGAGCGCACGCTGGAGATCGCCGGGCCCGATCTGGCCGCCCTCCGCCCGACCGACCTGCGGGTCTCGAGGCGGGAGCCGCGCGAGGCCGATGTGGTCGTGGTCCTCGACATGTCGCTCTCGATGACCGGCGAGAAAGTAGCGATAGTCGCGCTGGCTACGGCGATCCTGCGGATGCGCTTGGAGCACGTCGCCGTGGTGGCGTTCGACACGCGCGCGCATCGCGTGGTGCGCGTGGGCGAAGCGGTGCCGCTCCGAGAGCTGGTCCGGCGGGTGCTGGAGGTCCCCGCGCGCGGGTACACCAACATCGAAGCGGGGCTCGCTGCGGGGCTGGACGAGCTTGGGCGCGCGCGCCGGCGCGAGCGGGTCGCCTTGCTGTTCACCGATGGGTGCGCGAACATCGGCGCAGATCCTGTCCCTACCGCAGCACGCTTCCCGAGGTTGCATGTGGTTCACCTCGGTGACTACAACCCCGCCGGCGCGCGCAACTGCAAGGCGATGGCCGTTGCGGGGCGAGGCAAGCTGTTTCGCGCGCACAGCTACCCCGACTTGCCAAATGTAGTCCGCGCCGCTGTCTGCGAGCTTTTCCGGGGCTGACCGGCTAACGCGGCGCAGCCATCCTGACTGGAGAACGTCCCATGCTCGATCGTGTGCCTGTCGTTGACCTTCGCGACTTCCTTGATGCTCGAAACCCGGATGCGCCAGATGCGCCGGATGCTCAGGCTCGCCGCGCCGCCTTCATCGCGGTGTTGGGCGAGGGGCTCGAGCGCTTCGGGTTCGTCGCGGTGACCGGCCACGGCATCGCCCCCGAGCTGCTCGCCCAGGCCTATCAGCTCGCTGAACAGACTTTTGCCCTCCCGGAGAGCGTGAAGCGCCAGTACGAGACGCCCCACGACGGTCGTCAGCGTGGCTTCACCAGCTTCGGCGTGGAGCACGCAAAGGACCACCCGATCGGTGACCTCAAGGAGTTCTGGCATGTCGGGCGTGAGCTCGGCGCCGAGCACGCGCTGCACCTCTCGGGCGATGTACCGCCGAACCAGTTTCCCAAAGAGCTCCCCGCGTTTCAGGACACCTTTCTCGGGCTGTTCAACGCGTTGGAAGGCTTTGCGAACCAGCTGCTCTCCGCGGTCGGTGTCTACCTCGGCAAAGACGAGGCGTTCTTCTCGCGCTTGACCCACGACGGCAACAGCGTGCTTCGCATCATCCATTACCCGAGCTTGGGCGAGCAGCTTCCCGAAGGCGCGATCCGCGCCGCCGCTCATGAGGACATCAACCTGCTCACCGTGCTCCCGGTGTCGACGAAGCCCGGATTGGAGCTGCTGACGCGCGACGGCGAGTGGATGGCGGTGGAGGTTCCCCCGGACACGATGGTGTGCGACACCGGCGACATGATGCAGCTGCTCACCGGGCGGCGCTTGCCGGCGACCACGCACCGCGTGGTGAACCCGCGGGGCGGCGGTCAGGACGGCGCGCGCTTGTCGATGCCGTTCTTCTTGCACCCCCATCCGGATGCGATGCTGACGCCAATGTCCGGAGACGCCGCAGCGGTTCGCACCCGCGACTTCTTCCACCAGCGCCTGCGCGAGATCGGCGTCGAGTGACACCGGCGCGCGGGGCCCGCGGGGCGATGCCGCCGCGGAGCCCCGGAGGTCGCTGGCTTACTTGGCGACCGGCGTGACGCCCAGCTCGCGCATGACGAAGCCCCAGATGTCGGCCTGCGCCTGAATGGCCGCCGCCACGCCGTCTGCCCCACCGTGTCCGGCGTTGGCTTCGATGCGCAGGTAGACGGGGTGCGCCGCGTCGGGCACCGCGTCTTGCACGCCCGCTACGAACTTGCGCGCGTGCATCGGGTCCACGCGGTCGTCATGGTCGGAGCTGGCCATCAGCAGCGCCGGGTACTTGGTGCCGGCGGTGATGCGCTGGTACGGCGAATACGCGAGGATCGTCTTGAACTGTTCCGGGTCCTCCGCGCTGCCGTATTCGGGGATCCACGTGCGGCCGCTGCCAAACAGGTGGTAGCGCACCATGTCGAGCAGCGGCACCTGACAGACCACGGCCTTGTAGAGCTCCGGATGCTGGGTCATCGCTGCGCCCATCAGCAGACCACCGTTTGAACCTCCGTTGATCGCAAGGCGCCCGCTGTTGGTCCAGCCGTCTTTGATCAGGAACTCGGCCGCCGCGGCGAAGTCATCAAAGACATTCTGCTTCTTCGCGCCCATGCCCGCTTCGTGCCACGCCTCGCCGTACTCGCCGCCGCCGCGCAGGTTCGCGATCGCATAGACGCCCCCCGCCTCGAGGAACGGGTAGATGCTGGCGCGGAAGTTCGGCACCATCGAAACGTTGAACCCGCCGTAGCCGTAGAGCATCGTCGGGTTGTTGCGGTCGCGCGGCGCGTCTTTGCGGTGGATCACGAACATCGGAACGCGCGTGCCGTCCTTCGACGTGTACCACAGCTGCTCGGTCACGTAGGGCGCGGCGTCAATCGGGAGCGTCACGCTGGCCCAAGGCTTTGTGGTGCCCTTGGAGATGCTGTAGGCGTAGACCTGCCGGGGTGTCAGGAAGTCACTGTATTGGATGTACGCGGTGTCTTCGCTGGGATCGCCCGAAAATGCGCTGACCGCGCCAAGGCCGGGGAGGGGGATCTCGCGCGGCGCGGTGCCGTCGAGCTTGGCGGTTTTGAGCACGCTGGTGGAGTCTTTGAGGTAGCTGAGCGCGAGCTGGCCTCCGTACACCCCGACGCTTTGGAGCGTAGACGCGGCGTCTTCGGGGATGATCTCCTTCCAGTGCTCCTTCTTCCAGTCTCGGGTGCTGCCGCCCATGACCTTGTACTTGTCGGCGTTTTCATTCGTATAGACATAGAACTTGTCTTTTTCGACGGTCACGTTGTAGACGTGCGGCTGGCCGACCACCAACGGCTCAAAACCTTTGCCGCTCTTGATGTCCTGCACGTACACGTCGACCGCGCTCCATCCATGCTGCACGTAGACGATGTGCCAGCGGCCGTCTCTGGAGACGGTGGATGCGAGAAACGTCGCTGGGTCTCCGGTCTTTTCGCGTACGACGCGGTCTTTCGCGGGGTCGGTGCCCAGCTTGTGGTACCGGATCTCGGTGTAGCCGGGGCGCGCGTCAACGGGGATCGCCGGATCGGTCGGCAACCACTCGTAGTAGAACCCGCTGCCGTCGGGGACCCAGTCTGGCTCTGCGTATTTTGCGCCGGGGATCACGTCGGGGAGGTCGGCGCCGGACTCCACGTCCAGCACGTACATCACGGCTTCATCGGCGTGGTTGGGGTTCTTCATGTACGCGAGGCGCTCGCCGTCCTGGCTGGGGACCCAGCCGCCGAGGCTGGTAGGGCCCCAGCCGTTGGGGTCGAGCAGCACGCGCTCGGTCGCTTCGGCGGTGTCTTTCACGTAGAGCACGGCGCGCTCCTGCTTCGCGCCGGTCTTCATGTAGAACAGGCGCTTGCCAGCTTGTACCGGCGCTCCTACCGAATCCACGTAGAAGAGGTCAGTGAAGCGCTTGACCAGCGCCTCCCGTCCGGGGGCTTTGGCCAGTTCGCTGCGCGTGTAGCTGTCCTGAGCCTTCATCCAAGCTTGGACATCCGGCGCCTTCTCGTCTTCCAACCACTGGAAGTTGTCTTTGATCGCCGTGCCATGCACCGTGTTCACCACCTCGCGTTTCGCGGTCTCTGGCCACGGCTTCGTGGGGGGCGCGGGTGGGGACGGTGCTTCGACGATCATCGGAGGCGCTTCCTCGTGTTTCGGACATCCGGCGAGCACGGTAGCGATGCCGATCCCGGCCATCGCGCGGATGCTGAGCGCCCGAAAATGGGCGTAGGCTTGGGAGTTGACACCCGAGCGGGCGTGGGAGGGGGCAGGGGAACGAGCAGGGGAACGAGCAGGGGAGCGAGCAGGGATCAAGAGTGGAATGCGCATGCGGTCTCCGAGGCCGTTTGGCTAACCGGTTAGCGGCGCCCGATGTCCTACGCGGATCTTCTTGTGCCCCGGTGGAAGCCCATGCTGGCCGTCGCCATCGCTGTGCTTGCGTTGGGCGCGGTCGCGGTCCGCGTCGGCTTTGTCCCGCGAGCAGCGCGGAGTTTTCCGGTCTGGCGGCCCGATGACGAACAGTACGCGGCCGACGCCACGTTGTTGGGACAGGCGATGGGGCGTGCGCCGCGGATCTGGGAGCCGGCGTCCACGCCGGACATCGTCGTGATCGTGCTCGACACCACCCGCTTGGACCGGCTCGGCGTGTACGGCTATGCGGGGGAGACCAGCCCGAACCTCGATGCCTGGTCCCAGAAGGCAAGGGTGTATGACCAGTTTCGCGCCGATGGCCCGTGGACGCTCCCGTCACACGCCTCCTTGTTCACCGGCCAGTGGCCGATCGCGCACGGCGCCCACGGGGTTCCGCTCTCGGTAGAGGCCGAGGCCGCGCCGTTAGCGACGGGCTCGGCGACCGTGGCCCGCGCGCTCCGGAAGGCGGGCTACCGCACCGTCGGCGTCGCCGCGAACAAGGCGTTTCTGGACAGCGGCTGGGGGTTGTCGCAGGGCTTTGACGTCTGGATGTGCGAGGATCTTCCCAAGGGAGCCGATGGGACCATCGACCCTACCGCCGACCGCATCACCCAGCTCGCCAAGGCCGCGCTGGGGCGTCCGCGGGAGGGCGGCATGTTCTTGTTCTTGAACTACATTGATCCGCATACGCCGTGGCATTTACGCGATGGGTACGTCAAGAACCCCGCCAAGATCCTTCGGGACTCCCTCCCGCGCCATCGAGGGTGGGACAGAGTGACCGATCGCCTGATGCTGCACCACACGGTGTCGCCCGAGATCGTCGCCAGCTGGAACGAGGCCTACGACAGCGAGATCCGCTTCATGGACGAGCAGCTGGGCGCGCTCTTCGACGCGCTGCCGTCCCTCGGGGTGGACGACAACGACTACGTGTTCGTGCTCGCCGACCACGGGGAGTACCTCGGGGAGCACGACCTGGTCGAGCACTCCAAGGATGTCTACGAGCAGGTGATCCACGTGCCGCTGCTGATCCGCGGGCCCGGCTTCACGCCGGGTCGGGACGCCTCGCCGCTTCAGCATCACGACGTCGCGCGGCTGATCCTCGCGGCCGCGGGGTTGCCGGCGCTCTCGGACGCAGCGGACACCGGGAGCGCCGGGGTGCAAGTCACCGAGAGCTACTACGCGCGCAAACGGGAAGGAGAAAGCCCGGCGGTAACCGCCAAGTTCGACCGGATCCGTCGGGCGTTTGTGCAGTTCCCCCACGCGCTGATCCTCGGCGAAGATGGGACCTCCGAGGCCTATGACCTCGCCGTGGACCCTGAGCAGCGCTCGGCCGTGCCCGCTGCGCCATGGATCCAAGCGCTGCAGGGGGTAGCGGCGGGCTGGCAAGCGAGCCAGACGGTGGCTGAACCCGCGCCGATGGACGCTGCGGTGAACACCGATGCCCTGCGCGCGCTGGGATACGTTCAATGATGCGCTCCTTGATGCTCCTCGACATGCCCCTCCTCCGCGTCGGCCGCCCGAGCGCCGGTTGCTCCTTGCTCCTCGCTTCCGCGTTCGTCTCGGGGTTGAGCGGCTGCGGCCTCCGCAACGTGCTCCCCGGCCCGCCCGTGGTCGTCGGCGCTGAGCGTCAGGCCTACGAGCTGTTCGAGCCCGCCGCGGTGTCCTACACGCAGCCTGCGCCGGATGGCCCGGTGGTCATCCCGCTTCAGGTCTGGGGCCTCCGCTACGCGCTCGACGTCGTGCTCGAGACCGAGCATCCCGATTGGATCATGCACGAGTACGCGCGGATCGACATTCCGGACCCGTCCTCGGGGGCAGCGACTCCGATCTGGATCGCGAAGGATGCAAGCACGGATTTTGTGCAGACGATCACCGCCGGGGTCACGGACATCCGCTCCTGGGTCCCGGAGATCCCGGTGCCGCGCAACGCCGGAGCGGTCACTGTCACGGACCAGTCCGAGGGCGCGGTCGCAGACCTCCGCTTTCAGTATACGAACCCGCGCGGCGAGGCCGTAGACGCGCACTACCGCGGCGCCATGCCCACCGAGCCCGCCAAGCCGCGGAACGGCAACACGATGGGCCACAGTCGCCCGTCACTGGCGGCGCTGCTTGACATTCATCTGTACTCTCCCGGCGGCGAGGCCGAGGTCAGCATCGGCGGCGTGCCGCAGAAGATTCGCAAGCTGCTCGGCTTGTACCCCATGAAGTTCCTGCTCGCGCAGACGCAGGGGGGCATCGCGATCACCAACTTTATCGAGCGCGCGGGGGCCGACGCGGGCGGCTTCACGTTGACGCGCCCGGGCGGGGACACGTCGTGGCCGACCGAGGCGGTCGAGTCTTGGGTGGACGCCGGCGCCGGCTGGGTGGTGCGCTCTGGCCCGGTGACGACGCTGCGCTACCACTTCGTGGCGGGCGAGCTGGATCGCGCCGAAGTGAATCAAGCGGGTTTGGAGTTCCCCGTCACCCGCGTGGTGTTCCAGCCGGCGATCCCAGACCTACGCCGTAGGTTTGATGGGGAGGCGCGCTCGCGCTTTGTGGTGGACATCGCTGGTCAAGAGGGGCACGGCGTCGGTCATGTCGTCGCGCGCTGGGAGGGCGACGCCGCCGTGCTGGACATGATTCCGGACGAGCCCCGTTGGTTTGCCGACCGCCCGATGCAGACGCGCATCGTCGCTGTCCCGGACGGCGGACTGCGCGTGACGACCACGCGCACGCCGTAGGGAGTCGTTGCGATATCTTGACCCCGGGTCGGGGACTTTCGGGTGAAACTCGTCGGCAACTTTGGTGCCTCATGTTTGGACTTCTGCTCCCCATCCTTGGCCTGCCCCACGCCGCGCTCGCTTTGCCGCAAAATGCAGGGAGCTCGCAGGTTTCGGGATCGCTCTCGGGGGCGGATCGTGTCGCGCTGCATGATGGACTCCTAACGCGGTTTGACGCCGAATCGGGCAACGCAGAATGTCTGACCGGCTTGATCCTGACGTTGAAGCAGAATTGGGAGATCTTCACGCCCGCTGAGCGCTCGCGGATGACCGCGGTGCTCGCGCCGTTCAAGGCCGATCTTCTCGAACCGCTCCCCCCGTCCGCTGCGTCGCTGCAGGAGGCTACGTCCTCCGCCGCGCCGCCCAGCAGCTTCGCGAGCGACAGCTGCTTCGGCCAGCAAGAAGAAAATCAGGTATTCGGTGACCATTTTGTCGTGGAGTGGAACACCGGCTCCACCAACCAGTCCGCTGCTGAGGCCTTTCTGGCCGACCTTGAATTCGCCTACACCGCCGAGGTCGAGGAGCTCGGCTGGAACGCGCCTTCTACCGATGGCCGCTACCTGATGTTGGTGATGGTCAGCGACCAGAACATGGGCGGCGCTTACACCACCGTGGATAGCTGCGGCGGCGTCTACGCGCCCTACATCGTCGTCGGCAAAGACGTGGTCTCCGCTGGCTCCTGGACCCACGAGATGGCGGCCCACGAGTTCAACCACTCCTTGCAGTTCAACACCAGCTTTGCCCCCGAAGAGTGGTGGTGGGAGGCGACCGCTACGTACGTGCAGGGCGTGGTGCGGACCAGCACGAATTGGGCGGACTACGTCACTGGGTACAGCCAGCAGCCGTACATCGCCTTGGGCGCGTCTAGCCAGAGCGATCAGGACGTGTTTTACCATATGTACGGGATGATGATCTGGGGTCTGTACCTTGATAATTGGCAGGGTGGTGGGGACGTTGTCCGCCAGACGTGGGAGAACGCGGAGTCCGTGCGCGCGCAGTACTCCTACGGCGCCGAGGAGATGGTGAACGATCTCGGGCTCGACTGGCGGTCGGTCTACATCGACTTCATCACGCGCAACGCGGCCATGGACTATGATCAAAGCAGCGTCCTTCCCTCCATCAACATCGAAGCGCGCGTGGACACCCTCCCCGCGAGCGGCGAGGGCGCGGGTGGCTCGCGGCCGCAGGGCTACGGTCAAAACTACATCCGTATCGAAGCCGGCGCCGGGGAAGGCGATCTCGTGGTCGACTTTGCAGGCGACGCGGACGTAGACTGGGCGGTGGTGCTCGCCGAGCGCAGCGGCAACACCGTGCTTCGCAGCGTCTCCAGCGTGGTCACCGGCGGGTCAGGTCAGGTCACGATGGACGCCATCGGCGCAGAAGATGTCTACTTGATTGTCTCTCCGCTCTCCGGCTCCGAGACCAAGCGCGACTACAGCTGGGACGCCTCGATCCTGCCGTCCGCGCCGGTTGACACCGGCAGCGGCACCGAAGATACGGCGGGCGCCGGGAACGGCAACGGAAAGGGCGCCGGGAACGAGAAGGGCGGCTGCGCGTGCAGTGCGGCTCCGGCCACGGGAGGCGGCGCGTTGGGGGTGCTCGGCGGCCTGAGCGTGCTCGCGGCGACCGTCGCGCGGCGTCGGCGTTCTACTCGGTGATGCGCGGGGGCTCTGCCTCGCGTTTCGGGGATTTTGAGTAGCCGAGGCGGAGAACGGTGAGTAGCTTCGGGGTCTACGGGCGGTGAATGTGACATTTTGTCACGTTCAGCCTCCAAATCCCCGAGATGTACATGCTCTCCCTACTGCTCTTGCTCGCTTCCCCCCGCGCTCTGGCGATCGACGCCGACACCTTTGACTCCACCGGCTCTACGTTTGACGAGCAGGGTGGATTGCAGGTGATCTCTCCGACCATCGGCGAGTCGAACGACGCCTATGGCGGGTTGATGCTCGTTTATGCCCACAATCCGGTGGTGCAGGTGTTCGGGGATGACTCGCGTGAGGTCATCATCGGTTCGCAGTTCGCGGCGCACCTGATGGGCGGCTACACCGTCGGTAAGTGGGTGCGTCTCGACCTCGATGTGCCGCTTTATCCCTACGTTGGCGGCCCCGGGCAGGACTTCAACGGCTTCGGCATGGGGGACATCAAGGTGGCCGGCGTCGTTCGGGTGCTGGATCTGAACGAACATCCGGTCGGCGTTGCGGTGGTGCCGCAGCTGTCGATGCCGACGGGCTCGTCCGCCCGGTTCACCGGCGCCGGGAGCGTGAGCGGTGGGGTCGCCGCTTCGGTGGCTGTGAAGCCTGTAGATAAGCTAGAGGTCGCCGCAAACCTTGGTATCTCCGCCTCCAAGGGCGCTGACCTCGGGGAGTTCACCTTCGGCTCCGGGCTCACCGGCGGCCTCGGGGCCAATTACCGAGTCGCGGATTCGGTCGCCGTCGGAGCCGAGCTAGACGGGATCATCGGCATCGCCGGCGGGGTAGGGCCCTACAATAAGAACCCGATCGAGGGCCACATTTACGGCACCTATGGCACGGGCTCTGGTCTGGTGGGCACCCTCGGTCTCGGCACCGGCCTCGTTGCCGGCGTAGGCGCGCCCGACGTCCGAGTCATCCTCGGCGTTGGATACCACGCGCCGGGCGTGGCGCCGATCAAAGACTCCGACGCCGACGGCATCCTCGATGATGTGGACCAGTGCATCGACCTCGCCGAAGACCATGATCAGTTTGAAGACGAGAACGGTTGCCCGGATCTCGACAACGACGCCGACGGCATCGCGGACGAGAAAGACGCCTGTCGCAATGACGCCGAAGACGTAGACGGCTTCGAAGACAGCGACGGCTGCCCCGATCTGGACGACGACAAAGACGGCATCCCGGATTCCAAAGACCAGTGCCCGATGGAGGCGGGGGACGTCGCGACCGACGGGTGCCCGGATCGGGACCATGACACCATCGTCGACGTCAAAGACCAGTGCCCCGACGAGGCTGGCCCCGCCGCTTCGGGAGGGTGCCCGGACCGGGACTCCGATCTGGTGCCCGACAACCGCGACCAGTGCCCGGACGTCCCGCGGGACCCCCGTGAGGACCCGGCGCGCTCCGACGGGTGCCCGAAGAAGGTGATCGTCACCTCCGGGAAGCTGGAGATCCTCGACAAGGTGTTCTTCGACACCAACAAGACGACGATCAAAAAGCAGTCCTTCCCGCTGTTGGATCTCGTCGCCAAGACCCTGAACGACAACCTCGATCTGACGCGGATCGAAGTCGCGGGCCACACCGACACCGATGGCTCGGACTCCGGCAACCTCAAGCTCTCCCAGGGCCGCGCCGAGGCCGTGGTCAAATACCTCGTCACCGTTGGCAAGGTCGCGGCGGATCGGTTGACCGCGGTTGGCTACGGCGAGACCGTGCCGATCGACACCAACGCGACCACCGAGGGCAAGGGCAACAACCGCCGCGTGGAATTTGTGATCAAAGCGCAGGCGGATCCTTCGAAGCCGCTCCCGCAGCAGCGCTGAGCGCGGCCTTCTCTCTCGTTTGTCGGTATTCCCCTTACTTCCGGAGCTTCCATGTCCCTTTCACTGCTGATTCTGGCGGGTCTTACCAGTAGGGCTTTGGCGGCCGACCTCACCGTGGACGGCACCACGACCACGATCGACGGGTCGTTGACCTACGGCACGGTGACCGTCAAGAACGGCGGCGTGCTCGCCGTGACGGACTACAACGGGACGGGCACTACCGGGACGCTGACGCTGCGCGCGACGACCATCTCGGTGGACGCGACCTCGTCGATCCGCGCGAATGGCGCGGGCTACCGCGGCGTTCTGAACGGAAATGGCGAAGGCACGGGACCCGGAAGGGGCGGGTCGTCCTACCAGGACTCTGGCGGCGGCGGCGCGTACGGTGGCGCCGGCGGGTACGGCGTTCGGGACAACAACAGCACGGTCGACGGCACGGGCGGCTCGGCGTACGGGACCAGCACCGGCGTGGACATCGCGATGGGCTCGGCGGGCGGCGCGGCCGGGGCGGCCGACGCAGACAGCGGTGGCTACGGCGGCGATGGCGGTGGCTACATCTCGTTGAAGGCGGAGACGATCACCATCGCAGGCTCCATTCAGGCCTACGGTTCGGCAGGTGCTACCTATAGCAATGACGCGGCGGGTGGTGGTGCAGGCGGCGGCGTATTGTTGCAGGCGGCGCGCCTCAACTGCACCGGGACGATCTACGCGTACGGCGGCGCCGGCGGGGATGCCGACGACAACGGCGGCGGCGGCGGCGGCGGGCGCGTCAAGCAGTTCTGGAACACGCTGACGTCGGCGTGCTCGACGAGCGTCGCGGGCGGCAGCGGCCCCGGCAACGCTTCGGACGGCGGCGCAGGCACGGCGGTGAGCCAGCTCTACGACATCGACGGGGACGGCGTGACCGGCGCTTCGGACTGTGACCCGCTGGACGCTTCGATCTACAGCGGCGCGCCGGAGACGTGGTACGACGGGATCGACAGCGACTGCGCGGGCGATGACGACTACGACGCCGATGGGGACGGCTTCGTGTCCGACGCCTACGGCGGCGACGACTGTGACGACACCGATGCGAGCATCTACCCCGAGGCGGTAGACGCGTGGTACGACGGCATCGACAGCGACTGCGTTGGCAACGATGACTACGACGCGGACTTCGATGGCTACGACTCGGATGCGTACGGCGGGGACGACTGCAACGACACCGACTTGAACATCCACCCTGGCGCGGCGGACGCGTGGTACGACGGCGTCGACAGCGACTGCGTTGGCAACGATGACTACGATAAGGACGGCGATGGCTACGTCTCCGGCGTCTACGGCGGGGACGACTGTGATGACACCAACGCCAGCATTCATCCCGGCGCGGCGGACGCTTGGTATGACGGCGTCGACAGCGACTGTGCGGGCAACGACGACTACGACAAAGACGGGGACGGCCACGTCTCCGACGCCTACGGCGGGGACGACTGCGATGACGCGGTCGCGAGCACCTACCCTGGCGCCGCGGACGCGTGGTACGACGGGGTGGACAGCGACTGCGCCGGCAACGACGACTACGACAAAGACGGGGACGGCTACGTCTCAGACGCCTACGGCGGGGACGACTGCGATGACGCGGTCGCCAGCACGCACCCTGGCGCCGCGGACGCGTGGTACGACGGGCTCGACAGCGACTGCGCCGGCAACGACGACTACGATCAGGACGGCGATGGCTACCAGTCGGACGTGTACGGCGGGGACGACTGCGATGACACGGACGCCACGGTGTATCCGGGCGCGCCCGAGCTGTTCGATGGCATCGACAACGACTGCAACGGCGTAGACGAGACCTACGACGGCGACCTGGACGGCTTGACCGACCTCGAAGAAGACGCCATCGGCTCGGACCCCACCAATCCGGACACCGACGGCGACGGGTTGTATGACGGCTACGAGGTCGGCCCGGACGTCACCGCGCCGGTAGACAGCGACGGCGACGGCTCGGAAGATTGGGACGACATCGACGATGACAACGACGGTCTGCTGACGGCCGACGAGATCGGCTACGGCTACGACGCCGCCGATCCGCTGGCCGAGCCCGACGATGTGGACGGCGACGGCGTTTCGGACCACCTCGACGCCGACTCGGATGACGACGGCCTGCTCGACACCGACGAAGGCATCGTCGACAGCGATGGTGACGGCCTGCAGGACGCGGAAGATGCCGACGACGACGACGACGGTATCCCGACTTCGGTGGAGAGCACCGAGGACATCGACGGCGACGGCACGTACGACACCGACGTCGATGGGGACGGCACGCCGAACTCCCTCGATCTGGACAGCGACGCCGACACCCTCTCCGACGCGTTCGAAGGCACGGCGGACGTCGACGCGGACGGCATCGATGACTTCGTGGATGCCGATTGCTGCTTGAGCCTCGACACCGACGCAGACGGCCTGACTGACCTTGAAGAGGCGGTCATCGGCTCTGATCCCACCAACCCCGACACCGACGGCGACGGGCTGCTGGATGGGTACGAGGTGGGGGCAGATGTCGCCGCGCCGATCGACACCGACGGCGATGGCAACGGCGATTGGAACGACGTCGACGATGATGACGACGGCATCCTGACCGCCGACGAGATCGGCGCAGGCTACGACCCCGCCGATGAGAGCACCATCGAAGACGTCGACAGCGACGGCGTGCCTGATCATCGTGACCTCGACTCCGACGCCGACAGCCGCCCGGACGAGTCCGAAGGCATGATCGACACCGACGGGGACGGTCGCATCGACGCGGATGACAACGACGACGACGCGGACGGCATCCTCACCATCAGCGAGCTGACGGTCGACGCCAACAACGACGGCGAAGCCGATCCCGACGCCGATGGCGACGGCATCCCCAACTGCCTCGATCTGGACTCGGATGACGACGGCGAGGTTGACTTGTCGGAGGGCGAGCGGGATGAGGACGCCGACGGCATCCTCGACTACGTCGATCCGGACTGCTGCGCCGGCTTGGACAGCGACGGGGACGGCATCGCCGACGACGACGAAGACGTCATCGGCTCCGATCCGCTCAACGCCGACACCGATGGCGACGGCGTGACCGACGGCGACGAGGTGGGCGACGATCTCACCGCCCCGCGTGACACCGACGGCGACGGATCTGCAGACTGGGACGACACCGACGACGACGCCGATGGCATCGACACCAGCGTCGAGATCGGCGCCTACGACTACACCGATCCGGCCGCCGAGATCCCCGACACCGACGGGGACGGCACGCCCGACTACCTTGACCTCGACTCCGACGACGACGGTATCTCCGACACCACCGAAGACACCGTAGACATCGACGGCGACGGCGTCGCCGACACGGATGTCGACGGCGACGGCGTCCCGAATCGTCTGGACGACGACAGCGACGGCGACGGCTTGCTCGACATCGACGAGGGCGAGGTCGACAACGATGGCGACGGCATCGGGGCTTGGGTGGACGCGGACGAAGAGCCCGCGGACACCGGGGACACCGGTACGTTGGACACTTCCGGTGCCTATCAGGGCGGCGGTGGATGCTCGTGCTCGGTGGCGGGCGTGAACAGCGCCGGCGTCGATCCGATGAGCATCATCGGCCTCGGGCTTGTCGTCGGTGGTTGGCTCGGCGGGCGTCGCCGTCGCGCATAGCTGAGGGAAGGGTGCGATGGGGAGCGCGGAGGCGGTTAGACCACGCCGATGCTCACCATCGCTGACCGCACCTTTGGCTCCCGTCTCATCCTTGGGACCGGCAAGTACCCTGACTTTGCGACCATGCGGGCGTGCCACGAGGCGGGCGCGACCGAGATGGTCACGCTCGCGATCCGGCGCGTCAACTTGGCGGCGGAGCGTTCAGGCGGACCCGAGAGCCAGAACATCCTCGATTTTATCGACACCACGAAGGTGCAGCTGCTCCCCAACACCGCGGGCTGCTACACCGCTGAGGACGCCGTGCTCACCGCGCGGTTGGCGCGGGAGCTGCTCGGCACGCCGTGGCTCAAGCTCGAGGTCATTGGGGACCCGGACACGCTGTTTCCGGACGCGGAGGGCACGCTCGAAGCGGCGCGCGAGCTGGTGCGCGACGGGTTCATCGTGTTGCCGTATGTCAGCGATGACCCGGTGTTGTGCAAGCGCCTCGCCGACATTGGCTGCGCGGCGGTGATGCCGCTCGCCGCGCCGATCGGCTCGGGCTTGGGCATCCGCAACCCCACCAACCTCGCGATCATCATCGAACAGGCGCGGGTGCCGGTGATCGTCGACGCCGGCGTTGGAACCGCAAGCGACGTCGCGTTCGCGATGGAGCTTGGCGCGGACGCGGTGCTGCTGAACACCGCCGTCGCCGGTGCGAAAGACCCGGTCGCGATGGCAAAGGCGATGCGTCTTGGCGTAGAAGCTGGCTTTCTGGCTCGTCATGCAGGTCGTATCCCGCGCAAGCTGTACGCCACGGCGTCGAGCCCCATTGATGGGCTGATTCGGTCCTGACCGCGTGATCTGGGCGATCAGCGCCGGTCAGCCGGACTTGATTTTTCGAGGTCGAGCGGCGCTGGAGGCTGGCCTCGATCGGCTGTTGGTGCGTGAGCCGCACATACCCGCTGGATTGGGGGCGCTGATCGCGGATTTTCCCGGCCGGGTGGTGTTGCATGGCCGTATGGAGGGCGCAGCCGCGATGCGTCGGGAAACCGGCGTAGCCGTTCATCTTTCAGCGGCGGCGGAGCCGGCGGAATGGCTGGCGAGCGCCGGCGACGTCGGACAGAGCTGCCATTCGGTGGCAGAGGTGCAGCGCGCGCGGCAGGCAGGTTGTGCCTGGGCGTTTTTGTCGCCGATCTGGGCGCCGTTTTCGAAGCCGATGGATCAGCGCCGGCCGCTGGGGCCCGAGGTGTTGGCGGGAACGGGCGCCGTCGCGCTGGGCGGGATCAGCGTGGAGCGCGCGTCGGCGTGCAGGCGCCACGGTGCGGTCGGCGTAGCGAGCATGAGCGGCATTTTGTCGGAGCTTGATCCCGGCGCCGCGGTGGTTCGATGGCGCTTGGGCTGGAACGCCGAGTAGCCTGCGGGGGAAGGCGGCAATAGCAGGAAATAATGGCTCGTCTGCTATTCTACAAAGGTGGAGCGCTCCCTCCCGAGGCGCCCTTGTTCATCACGCGTTTGCGTCAGACGCGCACCCGGATCGGTCGGGTCGACGATTGCGATGTGGTGCTGCCCAATGAGGCGGTCAGCCGCTCCCATTGTCTGATTGACCAGCTGGATGGGCAGTACATGATGATGGATCGCTCGTCGAACGGCACGTTGTTGAACGGCGTGCGGGTGGCGCGGAGCCGCTTGCAGGACGGCGACCGTCTTGGCATCGGCCCGTTTGTCGCGGTGTGCGATCTGAAGGACAGCGCCGGGGCGTCACCGACCGAGGCGGCGCAGCCGGAGCGCCGCGACGAAGAGCTGGTCGCGGCCGATTCCGAGCTCGCGGTCCAAGAGGCGTTCTTGACGGTGACGCGTGGGCCCGCGGAGGGGGAGCGCGTCCGATTGCGGGGCGGAAAGCTGTCGGTGGGCAGCCATGGGTCCAAGGTACCGTTGCGTGACCCTGCGCTGCTCAAAGATCACGTGCGTATTCGGCTTTTGCACGGGCGCACGTTGGTGGAGCCCGGCGCTGGCGCGGCCTTCGTCGGGGGCGTGCGCGTGCGCGACGTGTTCCCACTCTACGCCGGCGAGGAAGTCCGCATTGGAAATACTGAGTTCGTGGTCCACTGGGACGAGCGGATTGAGCAACCGGTCGCGGATCACTTCGGGGACATGGTCGGATCCACCGAGGCGATGCGCCGCGTGTTTGGGATCCTGCGGCGCATCGCTGCGCATCACGCGCCGGTGCTGCTGCTGGGCGAGTCCGGCACGGGAAAAGAGCTCGCGGCGCGCGCCATCCACGAGGCCAGCCCCCGCGCGAGTAAGCCCTTCGTCGCGCTGAACTGTGGCGCGATCGCGCAGAACTTGTTTGAATCGGAGCTGTTCGGGCACGAAAAAGGCGCGTTCACGGGAGCGGCTGAGCGGCGCGACGGCGCCTTTCACCGCGCCGATGGGGGCACGATCTTCCTCGACGAGATGGGGGAGCTGCCCGAAGACGCGCAGGCCAAGCTGCTGCGGGTGCTGGAGACCGGCGAGGTGCGCCGCGTCGGTGGCGCCGACACGTCGTTCCCGGACGTGCGGGTGGTCGCGGCCACCAACCGGGACCTCAACGCCGACTCCCAACGCGGCAAGTTCCGCAGCGATCTGTACTTCCGCCTCGCGGTGCTCGCGGTGCGGCTCCCGTCGTTGCGGGAACGTCGGGACGACATCCCGGTCATCGCCCACGCCATCGCCCGGCACATCCAGAGCGGTATGCGCATCGAGCCCGACGCGATGGAGGCGCTGTGCGCGCACGACTGGCCCGGCAATGCGCGCGAGCTGCGCAATGTTCTGACCCGGGCTTTCGTGTTGAGCGGGCCGATTGTACAGTTGGATAGCCTGATGTTCAACCCTCTGGACACGCCGCGGTCGGGAGGGCCTCGCCCTCGCGTGGTGGCGGAGGGGCCGCTCGCATCGCTGGTGGACGCCGAGCGCACGCTGATCGAGAGCGCGCTGCTGCGCAACGCCCAGAACCGCTCCGCGGCTGCGAAGGACCTCGGCATCCCGCGCTCCTCGCTGCTCTACAAGTTGAAACGTTTTGGCATTGGCTGAACGCCGCGTCGACTGACGGACTGTTTTGCGGCTGTGCGTGGTTATGAGTGTGGTAGCAGCGCGGTCGGCTCTCTTCCTCCCGCGCTGGCTGCCTTGGTAGCTCGGTCTTTCCCCGGAGTTCACATGCGTTCCCTGTCGTTCTCAGTTCTTGCCTCGCTGGTCCTTCTCACCGGCTTGACGCTCTCGACGCCGGCATGGGCGGGAATGACGCTCTCCGGGGCGCCTAAGCTCTCGTTTTTTGCCCAAGGATCGCCTGGATTTTTGGACATCGAAGGCGTCACGAACACCATGCAGGTGGCCGACGACGGCACGACCATCACCTTCACCGTGCCGATGTCGACGGTGTCTACCGGGATCGGCCTGCGGGACGACCACATGAACGATGAGTTCGTTGAAGTCGCCAAGTTCCCGAACGCGGTGTTGTCGATCAAGAAGGCAGACATCCCTTGGCCTGTGAACGTGGGCGAGGCTGCGAAGGGTACGGCGGCCGGGACCTTCACGATCCACGGCGTGACCAACACCACTCAGGTCACCTACACGGCCAAGAAGTCCAAGACGGGCTACCACGTGACCGCGAGCTTCCCCTTCGACATCAGCCAGCACGGCATCAGCGTGCCCTCGTACCTTGGCATCACCGTCGCGCCGGCGATGCACGCCGAAGTCACCCTCGATCTCGCCAGCGCAGGCTAAACCGATGCGCCCTCTGGTCCGTGCGGTTGGCCTCCTCGTGGTCGCGGTGCTCTCCTTCCGCGCCGCTCCAGCGGCTGCGTACCCGTGGATGGTGGAGCATGGCTACACCGCGTGCGCCCAGTGTCACATTGATCCTTCCGGCGGCAGCGCCATGACCGACTATGGGCGCGCACAGGCCGAGATCCTGCTGCGCAGCCACTACGGCAAGGCGGACGCAGAGAGCGCTCCGGGGCGTGCGGCCGACTTCATGTTCGGCATTTTCGACAAGGCCGATGCAGACCGCCAGCCCGGCGCGGAGGCGGCCAAGACCCAGTTTTTCGGCCAGGTCGACGCGCGCGGCTTGGTGATCCCTGAGCCCGGCAATTTTCGCTGGATCTTGATGCAAGCCGATCTGCGCGCGGGCTTGCAGACCGAGCTGTTTACGCTGTACGGCTCCGTCGGCGCGGTCAGCGACGGCGGGGAGGGGGCGTGGCTCACCCAGAATCCGGATGGCTTCAACCTCGTCTCTCGAGAGTACTGGGCGGGGATCACCCCCACGAAGGGCGTGATGATTCGCGCCGGGCGGATGTCTCTGCCCTTCGGGATACGGTCCGAGCAGCACGTGCTCTACACTCGCAGCGCCACGCGCACGACCACCAACGACGACCAGCAGCTTGGACTCTCGTTCAACTACGGCAGTCGCAAGATTCGGGCGGAGATCATGGGCATCGCAGGGAATCTGCAGGTGTCGCCGGACTCGTTCCGCGAGCGCGGATACGCCGGCTTCCTCGCATGGGCGCCGAAGAACCGCATTGAGCTCGGCCTTTCGAGCCAGATCCGCTACGCCGCGCTGGATGTAGACACCTCCGCGCCGTCCTTGCGTCAGGCGCACGGGGTGTTCGGAAGGTACTCTCCGGTGGCGCACTTCGCGATCATGGGCGAGGCCGACGCGACGATGAACCGTCCTACGTCTGATGTAGGCGGCACCACGGCGTTTGGCGGCGTGGCCGAGCTGGAGGTTGACGTAGAGCCGGTGCAGGGGTTGCACTTGAAGGCGGGTGGCGAGTACTGCGACAACGATTGGTCCGACAGTCTCGCAGCGGTCGGCACCGGTTGGGGCGCGGCGCAATGGTTCCTCGCCCCGAAGGTCGATCTTCGAGTCGATGGGATGTATGGGGCCCTGTACTGCACCCCCGGTGGTGCGGCGCAGCCCATGGCCTTGGCCCAAGTTCACGTTTACCTGTAAGGACCGGCTATGCCCATTTTCGCTCTTCTTACGTCGGTTTCGATCGCGTTGGCCTCGAGTACCTACCCTGAGGCGCTCGCGAACGACGCAGGTGCGCCGTGCACGCCGCAATGTACCGTTTGTCACGCGAGCAACTCGGGGGGCAGCGGTACGGTTGTTCAGGAGTTCGGCAAGGCGATGATGGATCGTGGGCTCACCGGAGGCAGCAACACCGCGCTGCTCGCGAGCACCCTCGACCTCATGCTGTCCGAGCAGGTGGACAGCGATGGAGATGGGACCTTGGACGTCGATGAGCTCACCGCTGGCACCGATCCAAACCCGGGCGGCGTGGACTTTTGCGGCGTGGACACCATCTCCCCGCAGTATGGCTGCTTCGCGAGCGCCCAGATCGCTCCTGCATCGGGGCGGTGGGGCTGGCTTGCCGCGGTGGGGATGGCGTTCGTGGCGCTACGGGCTCGCCGCAACTAAGCCTGATCTAACTGGGCAGTTCCTGATGCTCGCCGCGGAAGATGTCTTCACGGCGGTCGACCGCTAAGGCGAGGGTCAGCACCTCGTCCATGGTGGAGACGAGCTGCAGGTCGACCGCAGCCTTCAGGCTCTTCGGGATGTCCTGTAGGTCTTTGGCGTTGTCGATGGGAACGAGCGCGCGGGTGATCCCCGCGGCGCGGGCCGCGATCAGCTTTTCCTTCAAGCCGCCGATCGGCTTTACCGCTCCGCGCAGCGTGATCTCGCCGGTCATCGCGACGTCATGGCGCACCGGGATGCGACACACGGCGCTGACGATGGCGGTGGAGAGGGTGATACCGGCGCTTGGACCATCTACGCCCCACAGCTCGGGGACGTGCACGTGCACGTCGAGGCGTTGCCAGAAGTCCTTTTCGAGGCCAAGTCGATCCGCTCGACTGCGCAGCCACGCGATGGCGGCCTCGCAGCTCTCTCGAAACACCGATCCGAGCGAGCCGGTCATCGTGAGCTTGCCGCTGCCAGGGAGCGCGAGGGCTTCTACGGGCACCATCACGCCGCCGTTCTGGGTCCACGCCAGACCGTTGACGAACCCGATCTCGTCTCGCTCAGACACTTGATTGCGACGAAATCGAGGCGGCCCAAGCATTTTCTCAACCGTAGGTCCGTTGACGCGAACCCGGGTTTCAGGCCCTTTCGCGACCACGCGCCGCGCGACCTTGCGGCACACCGCCGCGAGGTCCCGCTCCATGGCGCGAACGCCGGCTTCCCGGGTGTATTCGCGGGCGATCCGGCTCAGCGCGTCGTTGGAGAACACGACCTGCTCGGGCGAAAGGCCGTGAGCTTTGACCTGCTTCGGCACCAAATGTCGGCGGGCGATGGCGATCTTTTCGGTCTCTGAGTACCCGGCCAGCCGCACGATCTCGAGGCGGTCTTGCAACGGCGCGGGGATCTGCTGCAGGGAGTTCGCCGTGCAGATGAACAGCACCTTGGAAAGGTCGTATTCAAGGTCCAGATAGTGGTCGTTGAACGCCTTGTTTTGTTCGGGATCGAGCACCTCGAGCAACGCGGCCGAGGGATCTCCCCGAAAGTCGCTGTTCATCTTGTCGATCTCATCGAGCAGGAACACCGGGTTGCTGGTCCCCGCTTTGCGGATGCCGTGCATGATTTTGCCGGGCAAAGCGCCGATGTAGGTGCGACGATGCCCGCGGATCTCGGCCTCGTCCCGCACGCCGCCGAGCGCGACGCGCACAAATTGGCGGTTCATCGACTCGGCGATCGAGCGCGCGAGCGAGGTCTTTCCTACGCCCGGCGGCCCTACAAGGCACAGCACGGGCCCATCCATGCGCTTTACGAGCGAGAGCACAGATAGAAACTCGATGATGCGGGTCTTTACCTTGCTGAGGCCCGCATGGTCACGATGCAACACGGCGATCGCTTCGTTGAGATCGACGCGGTCTTCCGAATATTCGGACCAGGGCAGGGCGAGGATGTGGTCGAGGTAATTTCGGATGACCGCGGCTTCCGCGCTCATCGGGTTCATCATCTTGAGCTTTCGGAGCTCGCGCTGCACGCGCTCTGCGGCTTCGGCCGGAAGCGCCTTCTTTGCGATCTTCTCTTCTAGCTCGATGAGGTCTTGCTTGAACTCGTCGCGCTCGGAGTCTCCGGGCTTTGCATCTGGGTTTCGCGAGGCACGAACCCGGTGGGGGCGTTCCGACTGAAGCAGCGCGCTCCCTTCGGCCAGCAGCGTGACCACGCGCGTGAGTCGAGCCGCGGGGTCTTCGAGCTCGAGCAGCTCTTGCGCGACTTCGGTGCGCAGCCCAAGATGACGAACCAGCAAATCGGCGAGTTTTCCAGCTTCGTCCACGGTCGAGAATGGCAGCGCCGCCTCGGGCGGGATGTTTCGTTGCAGGCGCACATATTCGTCGAACGCGGTGCGCGCGGTGCGCATCAGCGTGTCCATCTCGGGGCCCACGGACGTGATCTCCGGCAGCGCCTCTACATCGGCGCGCAGGCAGTCTGCAGCATCGTGGAGCCGCAGCATGCGCGCGCGGCGCTGGCCATCGACCAGCACCTTCAACTTTCCGTCCGGCAGCTTCACGACCTGTACGAGCGTTGCGATCGTCCCGACCGTGTAGAGGTCGTCGGCGGTGGGCTCGCCCGCGAAGGCGTTCCGTTGCGCGACGAGGAAGATCTCTTTGCCCTCGGAGGCGTTCACCTCGTTGAGGGCGGTCACCGAGCGCGCCCTACCGACCATGAAGGGCACGACGGCGTGTGGAAACACCACGAGCTCCCGAAGCGGCAGCAGCGGCAAGCGCCTCACGCTTCGGGTCGACCCATGTTCCTTGTCGCTCACCTTCAGGCCCGTGGGCGCGGCGGCTGCGTCGGGGCCCCTGCTTCGTTCTGGTAGACCAGCATCGGCTCGGACTTTTTGTTGATCACCTCATCGGTGACTACGCATTCCCGCACGTCGGTCTTGCCCGGCAGCTCAAACATCGTGTCGCCCATCGCCTCCTCGAGGATCGCGCGTAGACCACGCGCCCCGGTCTTGCGCTTGAGCGCCTCGCGGGCCACTGCGCTCAGCGCCGTGTCCGTGAAGGTCAACTTGACGCCTTCCATCTCAAAGAGCTTCTGGTACTGCTTCGCGACCGCGTTCTTGGGCCGGGTGAGGATGTCGACCAGCGCCTTCTCATCCAGCTCGTCCAGCGTAGCGATGACCGGGAGTCGACCGATGAACTCGGGAATGAGCCCGAAGCGCACGAGGTCGTCCGTCTCCACCATCGCGAACAGCTCACCGGTCTTCAAGGTCTGCTGGGTTTTTACGCCCGCGCCGAAGCCGATGCCGCTCTTGTTGATGCGCTGCTCGATGATGCGATCCAGCCCGACAAAGGCGCCGCCGCAGATGAACAGGATGTTCGACGTGTCGATCGGGAGGAATTCCTGCTGGGGGTGCTTGCGGCCCCCCTTGGGAGGCACATTGGCGATCGTGCCTTCGATGATCTTGAGCAGCGCCTGCTGCACGCCTTCGCCCGAGACATCTCGCGTGATCGACGGATTCTCGCCTTTGCGGGCTACCTTGTCGATCTCGTCGATGTAGATGATGCCCTTGACGGTCTGCTCCTGGTTCAGACCCGAGGCTTGGTACAGGGCGAGGATGACGTTTTCTACGTCCTCGCCGACATACCCGGCCTCGGTCAGCGCCGTGGCGTCGCAGATCGCGAACGGAACCTTCAGGTACTTCGCGAGCGATTGAGCGAGCAGGGTCTTGCCGGTGCCGGTAGGCCCGATCAGCAAGATGTTGGACTTGGCGAGCTCTACGTCATCGCGCCCGGTGCGGGCATCGATGCGCTTGTAGTGGTTGTGGACCGCGACCGAGAGGATCTTCTTGGCGCGGTCTTGACCGACGACAAACTCGTCGAGGTGGCCGCGAATTTCCATCGGGCGCGGCACCTGTTGGCGAACGGCGTAGTACTCCTCCCGCTCCTCCTCCTCGGTGATGAGGTCGTTGCAGAGCTCTACGCACTCGTCGCAGATGTACACCGATGGCCCCGCGATCAGTTTTCGCACGTCACGCTGGTGTTTGCCGCAAAACGAACAATTCAGGTTCTTTTCGCGGGGCTTCTTGGTCAATGCCATCGGGTACTCAGTGGTTACGGGTTCGCCGATTTCGGCTTGATGATCTCGTCGACCATGCCGTATTCAACGGCTTCTTGCGCGGTCATGATGTAGTCACGCTCGACGTCCTTGGCGACACGCTCGGGATCCATCCCGGTGTGACGCACGAGGATCTCGTTGAGCTCCTTCTTGATGCGCATGATCTCACGGGCCTGGATCTCGATGTCGGTGGCCTGACCTTGTGCACCGCCGAGAGGCTGGTGGATGAGCACGCGGCTGTGCGGGAGGATGCGGCGTTTGCCCTTGGCTCCAGCCGCGAGCAGCACAGCGCCCATTGAAGCGGCCTGACCCATGCAGATGGTCTGTACGTCGGGCTTGATGTAGTTCATGGTGTCGTAGATGGCCATGCCTGCGGTCACGCTGCCGCCGGGGCTGTGGATGTACAAGTACACGTCGCGCTCGGGGTCAGCGGACTCCAAGAAGAGCAGCTGGGCGACGATGACGTTGGCGACGGCGTCATTGATTTGGCTGCCGAGGAAGATGATCCGGTCCTTCAGCAGCATCGAGTAGATGTCCCACGAGCGCTCGCCGCGGTGGGTCTGTTCGATGACGGTCGGGATCAGGTAGCTGTTCATGGGATCGTTGATCATGGTTTCCTATAGAGTGACCCAAAGGTAACCGCTGGATCCCGCGCTGCCCCTGTCTAAACGGGTAGTAGCCTACCTTGTTCGGATGCGGACCATGCACTCAGCGGGCAGCAGATCCTCGCCGTCCGCGGGTTGAACGCGCCAATACGGGTACTCAGTGACCACGTCGGCGCCTCGTTCGTTGAGCAAGTTCTTCATCCGGTCAAAGATTGTCCCGGGGCGCACGTCAAATACGCAGAATATCGCTACTTTTTTCTCTTCGAGGGCCTCCGTGCTCTGGATGAACGCAGCGACCTTGGCGGTCGGGCCACCGTCCCGCAGCGCGAGTCCGCGCACCGGCGAGCCGATCACCACGCCTTGGTAGTCGTCGAGGTCGGGAGCCTCGCCGTCGATCTCCCACACGTCGACCTCAAACGCACGTTCTTCGAGCAGCTGCTTCATGCGCGGAACGACCGCGCTGCAACGATGGCCTGCGGCGTCGTACGCGATGAGCAGACGCAAGGGCTTGAAGGGCACGCGAGACTCCTAGGTTGGGGTCCGGAGCAGTTCCCCGGAGCCGTGCAGGCAGAGACGGGTCTGGATTAGCCGTTCGTAGCGGGAGCGTCACCGGTAAATGATCAGTAAACCCGACGCTGGGCGCCTTGCCCGGAGGCCGCGAGACCGGTATTCGTCCGTCGTTAGCGCACATTTTTCAGCAGGAGTTCGAAATGTCTCGATGGATGGTCAACGCCAGCGGGCACCAATACAGCGCTGCAAGCATCGACGAACTCAAGAAACTGGCCAAAGAAGGTAAGTTTTTTGGTGGCGACATCCTTCAGCCCCCCGGTGCCTCCGAGTGGATTTATGCGCTCGAACTTCCCGAGTTGAAGACCGTTCTCGGACAAGAGTTCGACGAGCCGGCCGCGTCTACCGAGATGAGCCCTGTCGTTCGTTGGGGCCTCGCGGGCGTGCTGGCCATCGCGGCAGCGGGCTGCTGGGTGTACGCCTACGGCCTCTCGCAGGACATGCCCGATCCGAACGATCTCGAGCTCATCGGCGGCAAGAGCGGTCTGCAATACACCGAAGTGCTCGTGACCGGCGATCCGGCCCCGCTGTTCGCGTCCGAAGGCAGCAGCTCCCAGGTGGGCACCTTGGCGAAAAACTCCCGCGCCAACCTGCTGGGCAAGCGCGGTGACTGGTACCACCTCAGCGCCTCCGGCGTAGAGGGCTACGCGCGCCTCACCGACGTCATCCCCGCGTACTTCTTTGCGGATCCGGCCACCCAGCTTCAGTTCAAGCCGCTCTACTACCCGGACCAGTTCGTGACCGTGGTGAACAGCTCGTGGAGCTTGGTCCCCGAGAACGGCAACACCAGCATCACCAACTTCATCTTCATGGTCGGCAACGACTCTCAGTTTGGGATGACCGATCTGAAGTTGAAGGCGTCGATCAAGGACAAAGACGGCAAGGTCCTCGAAGAGAAAGAGGTCACCGTTGAAGGCGTGATCAAGCCCAACAGCTCCACGATGATCGGTTCGTTGAAAGCGGACAAGAAAGACAAGACCGCTGTGGACCGTGTGATGACCGAGGCGCTGTTCACCGAGATGATGGCGACGGATCCGAAGTTGGTCGACCGTTGGGTAGAGGGCGTGGACATCAAGCTGGAGAGCGAAGGCTTCGACGGCGCCACGATCTCGGTCGCTGAGGTCCGCGCTGTGCCTCCCGACGCGATGCCTCCCGCGAAATAGGCGCCCACACGGCGTGGCCAAAAGGAAAGGGCTCGGAGTTCCGAGCCCTTTTTCTTGCGTATGACCTGTGATACCGCCGCGCTAAATCGGCATGTTCCAGATCGTCTGGTACGCGTCTACCAGCTTGTCGCGGACGCTGGTCATCGCGTGGAGGGAGATGTTCGCCTCTTCGAGGGCGATCATCGTGCCGTGCAGGTCGACGTTGCGACCGCTCGCGAGGCCTTCCATCTGCGTATCGGCGGCTTGCTGCGAGGCATCTACGGACTTGACCGCAGACTGCAGCAGGTCTCCAAAGCTGTTCCCTTTGGTTTTTCCTGCGCCTTGAAGCGCTCCGCCGAGCTCGGTGCCGGCGCCAATGCCTTTGATGTTCGCGATCATCGTCCGATCTCCAGGGCGCGCAGGGACATGTCCCGCGTGGCTTCAACAACCGAGCTGTTGGCTTCGTAGGCGCGGTTTGTGGTCATCAGGTCGACCATCTCCTGCATGACGTCGATGTCGGGGTAGGAGACGTACCCGGTGGCGTCCGCGTCCGGGTGCGTGGGGTCGTACACCCGCACGGGGGGGCGACCATCGGAGCCAATGCCGGTGACGACAACGCGGGAGGTGGCGCGGTCCAGCTCGTCGCCGAACGGATCGACTTGCTGTGCTTCGAAGGTCGGAACCTGGCGTTGAAACGGGCCGCCTGCGGCGGTACGGGTGGTGCGGGCGTTCGCCATGTTGGTGGCGATGGTCTGCAACCGGAGCCGCTCGGCCGCGAGACCGGAAGCGGCGACGTTGAAGGTATCGATCACATCGGACATCAGGCCCTCCCGTCGCTGGCTGCAAAGCGGAGCATGGCGAGCCGGTGGCTCATCCCCGTGGTGAGTGCGTTGTAAAGCAAGGAGTTTTCGGTGAGCTTGACGGCTTCCGCTTCGGCCGAGACGGAGTTGCCGTCCACGGCCCATGCGACCGGATCGAGCTCGCGGATGTCATCGCTGGTTGGCATCGAATCGCCTGCGGTCGCGGCGTCAACGGCGCGTCCGAGGATGTCTGCGAAGGGAACTTCACGGGCGCGATATCCGGGGGTGTCAACATTCGCGAGGTTTGCAGCGGACAAGGTGTGCTGCGTTTGCCGAAGGTCGAGCGCACGCTCGATGCCATCATTGAGGCCATCGAACAAGCGAAACGTGGTGGGCGTCATTTGGGGGAGCCTCCAGTTGTGCTATCGGTCGGTGCCGGAGGTTCTTTAGGTAATTCATCTTTTTTGATGACCGGCTTCTCGGCGAGGCGCTCCTTGAGGACGGATTGAGCGGTGTCTTCGGCGATCAATCGACTCCACACGCTGCCGGGCCCCTTTTCGGTGGCCTTTGCCCGCGAGACCCATCCATCGAAAGCGGCGGCCTCGGCATCCACCAAAGCGGCGGCGGCCCTCGCTGCGGCGGCTTTGGCCTCTACCGGCCGGTCCAGCGCAGTCAGACAGTGCGCTGCATCTTCCTCGGCTTCCGCGACGGGAATCCCTGTTGGAAACGGCTTCGGCGGAGCCAACAGCACCGCGAGGGCGGCCTCACATCGACCGGCGTGTGCGTCGAGCAGCGCGCCGCGCACCCGCGCTTCGTCCGCATCCGCCGGAGGGGCTCCGACGGTGGCATACAGCGCTCGGGCCGCTTCAAACTCGCCCAGCTTCTCGTGCACCGCGGCTCGCAGCAGCGCGGCTTTCGCGAGCAGCACCGGCGTGGGCGGGCGGGTAGCGAGAAAGTCCAGCGACTCCGTGGCTTCTGTGGTGCGGCCGGAAAGAAGGTACAGCCGTGCGATGGACAAGATGGTCGCGCGGTCGTCGAGGCCCTTTGCGCCCTCCATGTCGGAGATGGCCTGCATGAGGTCGAGCGCCGATTCGTACAAGCCGTAGCGCTCATCGATCACCGCGAGCGCCTGCAGCTGGTCGGCGGTTTTGAGGTGAGGCAGCAGGCCGGGGCGCCAAACACCCGCGTGCATGGCGAGCGCGTCCAGCTCCCGATCATTCTCGAGCAGGCCTTTGACCCGCGCCTCCCACGCCATGGCGAGCCGTTCACCGGGCTCTCCGGCGAGGAGGTCCCGGTGGTGGTCGACCAGGGCCCCCCAGGCGTCGATGGACATACGCGCGTCGCCGAGCGCTACGCCGATTTGCCCAAGCAGGAACAGCGACTCCGCGCCTTCTTCATCCCGGACCCGGCCGACCTTTTCGAGCTCGGGGACCAGCGCCGCCCACTGGTTCGGAGACTGTTGCAGCAGCGTGATCAACCGCGACCGTGCCCTCAGCAAGCCGGACCAGCGGGCCGGCACCCGACGGCTGGACAGGTCTTTCATCGTGGACTCGGCGCCCTTGATGTCGCCGCCCAGCACATGTGCGTCCATGAGCAGGATGCGCGCCATCGCTTGGCGGTCGTTGTCTTCGATGAGCACAGCACGCTCAAGGACGGGGATCGCCTCCGTCGCGCATCCCGCGCGGAGGAGCAAACCTCCCGCCACGAGCGACGCCGCAGGACGTGTGGACGCGAGCGCGAGCGCGCGGCCGGAGGTCGCAGGCTCCGGGTCCAGCGTGACGAGCGCGATCAGCGCTTCGATCTCCCGCACCGGCTCATCGGCGGCACCCGCGAGGCGCGCCTCCGCAGCGGTCGCGCGCGCGGCGTCCCACTGCCCAGATTCAAGCTGGGCTCCTGCGGCTTGCAGCAGGGCCGTTTCGCCCGGCGCGCCGAGCTTGACCGCCTTCGTGAAGTAATACGCGGCCTCGCGTGCGTGTCCCAGGTCCCGATGCATCGCGCCGAGCGCGTAGTTCCCGCGAGCGTCCGCAGGACCGACGGTGCGCCTCAGCTCGGCGATCTTGTCCCAGCTTGCGGCGTCCCCCTCCGCGGCCTCCGCGGAGGTCCACCGCGGCATCGCGGGGAGGAACAGCGTCGGCGGGAAGGTGTGCAGCATGTCTTTTCCATGCAGCGGCACCAACGCGGTACGCGCGTCAACGGCGCATACCCCCTGTACTTCGGGCAGGATCGGCGCTTTGATCGGAGAGACCGTGGCTGTCCAGATATTCTCGGCGTGGGTCAGCGAAATCGCGGTCTTCGGATCCCACATCCACGCGGTGAGCACCCACTCGCCCCCCAGATCCGAGAGGCGCCACGCCCGCAGGCCGTCAATGGGCTCATCTCCAAGCTGTGGGCGTAGATCCACGCGATTGCGGTGGAAGATCACCTCGACGCGTCCGGCGACGCTCATCGGGAGCACTTCAACCTCTGCACCGGGTGTAGTCGTGAACTGGATAGGACCAGCCAGCGCGAGGCTGATGAGCGCGAACATCAGAACATCGCCACCACGCCGAGGCCGACCCGCAGCGCGCTAAAGTCAAATCCACACACCTTCTCGCCGTCGCAAACCGCTCCGTGACGGCGCATCATCGCGCGGTATCCCAACGAGCCTTCGATCGAGATCGCGGTGTCCGTGGCCTGCATCTCGCCGAGGTGCATCCGCACGGTGCCCTCGGCCAAGGCTCCCCACTTGGAGCCCCGGCTCGCGGCTTCTTCGCCCATGCCGACCTGCTCCGCGAACGCCACCGTGCTCGGGCCCACGCCGATGCCAAGGTCGAGCGCGCCGATATCCTTGTGCATCCCGACCGTCGCCGAAACGGGAATGTAGCGGATCCACGTAGCGTTTTCTGTTACCGCGCCTTCGCCGGTCAGCAGATTACCGGACAGGCGTCGATAACCGACCATCAGGTTCGCCCGCATGCCGAGCGGGAGGTCGGTCGCCGCGGTGATCTCGCCTGAAATCGAGTGATCGCCGTACATATGCGCGATGGTCGGGTCGTTCACGCTCTCGCCGGAGAGGCGCAGCCCGAGCGCGAGGGTCGTTAGGCTGTTCACTGCTTTGTCGCGGAAGAGCCCATCGCCGCGTAGCCTTTGACGGCACGACGGCCATGGCTTACGGCGCCAATACGCTCGTTCAAGCGTGCACAACCCTCGTTCAACGCCTGGATCATTCGCGCCAGACGCCCGGCAAGCTGCTCACGCTCGGGCAGGTCGAGGGAAGGCGCCATCGCTTCGGCGGCTTCGGAGAGGACGCGCAGGTCATCCGGGGAGACCGGCATGTCACCATCGATCTTCCACGCGCAGGTGTCGAGGTGGACGAGCAGCGTAGCGAAGTCGAGGGGTTGGTCCTCTGACCCGCTCATTCAGCCGACTCTTCGGGCGCGGCCTCTTCGGGCGATTCCCCACGGGAGATCTGAACGGCGCGCGTCCATGTGTCTTCCACCATCGCGGTCACGCGCTGCACCTCGGCGAGCCGGGTGACGTCACCGCTGTGAGCGACCTCGGTGAGGTGATGGACGCACCAGGAGTAGGTGTTGCGCAGCGGGTTGGAGATCTCCGGCGGGGTGTCGGCGTCGAGCGCCATGCGCAGCTCGATAAAGATCGCGCGCGCGACATGGATGTGCGCGACCCAACCTGCGCGGTCCTTGTTCTCCATGCAGATCGCGGCCTCGGCCTCACGGCGCACGGCCTCGTTCAGAAGCATCACGAGGATATCTTCATTCGGGGCGTTTTCCAGCCGGTTGCGTCGGTAGGAGGCGATGGCGTTCATGGATCAGCCCTTATTTACTGGTGGAGGTGTCAGGCATCAGCGCGAGGAGCTGGGACTGGGCGTTCTGAAAACGCGACATCGCAATTTCCATGTTCGTGAACTGCTTTTCCATACGCGAGCGGTAGCTGTCCAGCTTGTCCTGGAAGGCCGCGATGCGTTCGTCGAAGGTGTCAAGCTGAGTGGCGAGCGAATTCGAACGCCCCGTGACTGTCCCGGTGTCTCCGGTGAAGCCTTCGATCATCGTGGTGAGCGACGCCGCTACGCCCGTCGACTCGGTGGTGAACAACGACACCACGTCTTCAAAGTTGGAGGTGAGCGCGGTGTGCAGCACATCTTCATCGAGCGCGATGTCGCCATCCTGCTCGGTGGTGATGCCGATGCTCGAGAGCGTACTGAGGCTGCCCGTGGCGGTGAACGTCGACGCCATCATCGACTGCATGCGCTGCATCACCGAGTTCGGCTGGCTCTCGCCGACGAACGCGCCGCGGATGTTCTCATCCGGGTTGTACGACTTCTGGCCGCGGATGTACGACATGATCGAGTTGTAGGCCGTGACTACGCTCTTCATCTTGGTGGTCATCGACGCGGTGTCGCGCGCGACGTTCACGGTCACGGCGCTGGAGGTGACCTCTCGCGCGTTGAACGTGACGCCTTGAATCGCGCCGCTCACCTCGTTCTGGGAGGAGGTGATGCTGATCCCGTTGACCTCAAGCTTCGCATCTTGGGCGGCGGTCACTTCGGTCATCGTCGGGATCGTACCCGTGCTGCCGTCGAGCCCGGAGGTGTCGATGCTTACTGCATTTTCTGAGCCGGTGTCATCTCCAGAGATCACCAGCCGATACGGCTTCGTGGCGTCTCCTGTCTCCATGACGTACGCGGTGACGCCATCGACCTGCTCGTTGATCGCCTTGGCGAGCCCGTCCAAGCTGGACTGACTGCTGCCGACGGTGATCTCGGTGGCCGTGGTGCCGACGGTGATCTTCAGCGTGCCGGTTGCGACCTCTCCAGTGGCGGTACGGCTGGCGAAGCCGTCTGACACCGACATCGCCGCTGCGGCGAGCTGGTCTACCTGGATGGAGAAGCGGCCAACGACGGCGTCGCCCCCGACGGTGATGCCGAGCGCGCTGTCATCACTGGTGGTGCCAGTGACCGAACGAAATTCTTCCAACGTGTCGAGGCTTGCAAGAGCGGTACCGAGGGCATCTAAGCGAGACCCGAGCGTGTCATAGGCGTCTTTGCGATCTTGGGCGGTTGCCTTTTGATTCTTGATGACGTCCAGCGGCTTGGCCGCGGCAGCCACAAGGCTGCTGATCATCGCTCCGGTGTCGATCCCTGATACCAGGCCTCCTGTAAAAGTCGACATGTTGCCTCCGCGTCATCCTCCCATAATCGCTCATGGGAGGATGGACTTCAGATTTTTTACTGAATTTCGGGGTCAGTTCTGCAGCAGGCTCAGGGCAGCCTGGTTGAGGCCCTTGGCCTGCGAGAGCACCGAAACACCGGCCTGCTGGAGCACCTGCTGCTGGGACAGCTGCGCGGTCTCGAAGCCGAAGTCGGCGTCGCGGATGCGGCTCTCAGCGGAGATGGTGGACTCGCTGAAGGTCTCGAGGTTGGTGAGGGCGTTGCCGAGGCGGTTCTCGACGGCGCCGTAGTCGGAGCGGTAGCCGCTGACGGTGGCGATCGCGTTGTCGATGTCGGTGAGCGCGGCGAACGCGCCGGTCGCGGTGGACATGTCGATGGTGCCGGTGTCGACGCCGATGGTCGCGCCACGAAGGTCGCCCAAGGTGAGGTCGATCTGGTCGTTCACGGTGTTGTTGATGCCGACCTGCACGCCGATGCTCGAGGTGGTGCCGTCGGTGAGCTTGAAGCCGTTGAACTCGGTGACCGCTGCGATACGGTCGACTTCCGCGGCCAGCGAGACATACTCGTCCTGGATGAACGCGCGTTCGCCGCTCGCGAGGGTCTCGGAAGCGCCCTGGACCGCGAGCTCGCGCATACGGACGAGGATGCTGCCGACTTCGGAGCTCGCGCCTTCTGCGACAGAGATGATGCTGATACCGTCGTTGGTGTTGCGTGCTGCAACCGCCGCGGAGGTGTGGGCGGCGCGGAGGTTCTCGGCGACGCCGAGGCCGGCGGCGTCATCTGCGGCGCGCGCGATGCGCTGGCCGGAGGAGATGCGCTCGAAGGTGCGCTGGAGCGCCCGGGACGTCTTGTTCAGGTCGTTGAGCGTGCTGACCGAGGCGTTGTTGGTTTTTACGTTGATAGGCATGGTTGTTCCTCCCGTAGCGGCCGGGACCGCAGATTTGTTGAACACGGGACTGGAACAACCCGTGCAGTAAACGAATCGGTCGAGAGGGCTGAATGTTTAGGGGAAAGTGTAGAAAAGATCGGCCCTGACTAAAAGTATTTTGAAAACCGACGTTGATGGCCCAAAAAAATCTTGAGGCGGCGTAGAGATTTTTGTCTCGCGCCACGAAACGCCGGGGAAAAACGAAGAACGCCCGGGACGAGCCCGGGCGTTCGGAGAGCCGTCCGCTGCCGTAGGCAGGGACAGCTGCTGCTTACTGGAGCAGCGAGAGCGCGGCCTGGTTGATGCTCTTGGCCTGCGAGAGCACCGAGACGCCGGCCTGCTGCAGGATCTGGTTCTGCGACAGGTCTGCGGTCTCTTTGCCGAAGTCGGCGTCGCGGATGCGGCTCTCGGCTTCGAGGGTGCTCTGGCCGAAGGTCTCGAGGTTGTTGAGCGCGTTGCCGAGGCGGTTCTCAACAGCGCCGTAGTCGGAGCGGTAGCCGCTGACGGTGTTGATCGCCGCGTCGATGACGCTGATCGCCGCCGAGGCGCCGGCCGCGGTCGACATGTCAATCGCTCCGGTGTCCACGCCGAGGGTGGAGTTGGACAGGTCGCCGAGGGTGATGGTGATCTGGTCGTCCGCGGTGTTGTTGATGCCGACCTGAACGGCGATGCCGGTGGTGCCGCCGTCGGTGAGCTTGGCGCCGTTGAACTCGGTGACGCTGGCGATACGGGCAACTTCGGAGGACAGCGAGGTGAACTCGTCCTGTACGTACAAGCGCTCGGTGTCGTTCAGGGTCTCGGAAGCGCCCTGGACCGCAAGCTCACGCATACGGGTCAGAATGCCGCTGACTTCGGAGCTCGCGCCTTCCGCCACGGTGATGATGCTGATACCGTCATTGGTATTACGACCTGCAACCGCGGCGGAGCTGCTCGCGGCGCGCAGGTTCTCCGCGACGCCCAAACCAGCCGCATCGTCAGCGGCGCGCGCAATGCGCTGACCGGACGAGATGCGTTCGAACGAGCGGGACAGCGCCCGCGAGGTCTTGTTCAGGTTGTTGAGGGCGTTTGCGGCGGTAGCGTTGGACTTTACGGTGATTGCCATGATGGAACCTCATGCTTACTTGGTTGTTGAGACACAGGGCCGATAGGTCAGCCCTGTTTGCGCATCGGACACGCGGGGGGAAACTTCAATTCGCTTACGATAAATAATCGAGAAGGGTGCGGGTGCTCGCTGAGCCGGCGACCTGAAGCGTAGCCTCATAGGTGTTGCGAAGCTCAGTGAGAGAAGAGTACGCCTCTACCGGGTCGGCTGTCACTAGATCGGACAGTCTTTTTGAGAAAAGGACGTTCAAGCTCTCAGCGTTCACGACCGCATCCTCGGCGGCTACGGTGTCGGCGCCGACTTCGCCGCGCGCGTTGTTGAGCGCCACCGTGCTGTCGTCCAGCGCGCTCAGCGTGACGCCTACCGCTACTGCATCGTTGGCTTCGAGCGCTACGGCCAACGCCTCCAGCGTGCCAAATATGTCGGCAGTTCCGTTGAAAACCGCAGATCCATCCATCCCTGATCGCACCCATCGGGCGTCCCCGACGCGGGTGTCGGGCTCCACTGTGCTGCCGGTGTAGGTGCCGAGCGAGTCAAAGGGAGCGGTGTTCCACGCCTCACCGGCGAACAGGTGACGGCCATTGAACGAGGAGTTGGCGGCGTCGACCATCGTGGCTTTCAGGCCGCGCACCTCGATCGCTGCGATGGTGCGGCCATCTTGGGACGCGGTCTCACTCGCCATGGCGACGGCGAGCTCGCGGGCGCGGAGGATGATGTCACTGGCGCGTCCGAGCGCGTTGTCCATGCCATCGAGCAGCGAGGTCGTAGATTCAGCGTTGTCTTTGTACACCGCCTGATCCGCGACCGCCGAGTCCATCTGGTGGACCTCGTGCAGGTCTTCGGGGGCGTCCGACGGGCGATTGATGCGCCGTCCCGTGGCGGCGCGCTCTTCCGCAGCGGCGAGCCGCGCAGAGTTCGTCGCCTGCAGGCGGGTGGTCAGTCCGTAGAGGCTGCCGCGAGGGATTCGGATCATCCGATCGCCAGGAGGGTCTGGAGCATTTGATCTCCGGCTGAGAGCACGCGCGCTGCGGCCCGGTAGGCGGTCTGGTATTCGATGAGGCGGATCGCCTCTTCATCGGTGTCGACCTTCGACACCGCGTCGCGCTGCATCTCGAGGTCATCCATCTGCGCGCCCAGCGTGGCGGCGTCGTCCGATGCGGTCGCGATCGAGGCGCCGACCGAGCTGGTGAGCGAGGAGAGCGCTCCCGCTCCAGTGGCTCCACCGAAGGTCGTCGACGACTCCAAGTCGAGGATCAGCTTCAGGTTGGCGTCGTCGCCGGGTTCGGCGGTGGCCGCACCGGCTACCGCGAGCAGCTCAGGGTCTGCCGCCAGCGCCGCGTCCACGTCGAGGGAGCTCGCCGGCGCAGTTGGGTCGAGCGAGAACACGTCGCCGCCGGGGGCGCCGGTTGAATCAAATCCAAGTGCATGCTGGGCATTGACGATGGTAGCGATGTTGGTCGCGAAGTCGTCGAGGGTGCCGAGCCAGTCCGACATGGTGTCGCGCGCGGCCATCAAGCCGCCCAGCTTGCCGCCTACGCTGTCGGTGATGCGCAGCTTGCCGCTGTCGGAGGAGACGTAGATCTGCGTGTCGCCTGCGGAGTCCGGTGCCACCGATACCGTGCGGTATTCGCGCCCAGTGACCACCGCGTGACCGCCGATGAACACGGTCGCTTGTCCAGTGGCGTCGAGGTCCACCGTGGCTCCGGCCAGCTCGCCGAGCGAGCGCACCAGCTCGTCCCGACGGTCGAGCAGGTCGCCCGGGCCGGTCTCCGGGGTGCTCTTTCCGATCGCGGCGTTGAGCGACGCGACCTCCCGCAGGCTGCCGTTGATGCTGTCGGAGTAGTCTGCGAGCGAGGTGTCAACGCTCTCGATGCTCGTCTCGAGGCCCTGCGCGGTGCGCGAGACGGTGGTCGCGAGCGTGCGGGCTGCCTCTACGGCGGCGCGGCGGTGCGAGGGGTCCGAAGGATCGGCGGTGAGGCTGGAGAGGCCGTCGTAAAACGCGTGGTATGCTTCGGACAGGCCGGTGCCCGAGGTCTCGTCGAAGTAGCCTTGCGCGACGCTCAGCACCTGCTCGGTGGTCTCGGCCTGAGCCCGGGTTCCCGTGCTCGCCACGAGGCGCACGCCAAGGAGCCGGTCCGATGCGCGGCTGATGCCCTTGACCTCTACGCCCGTGCCGACCCAAACGCCGCCGCGGCGCAGCGGGTCGGTGGTCTGCTGCACCACCCGCCGGCGCGAGTAGCCGGGCGTAGCGGCGTTCGCGACGTTCTGGCTGGTGACGTCGATGCCCGTGGCAGCGGCGCTCAGCGCGCGCCTACCGAGCGCGATGGAGTCAAGTACACCCATCTACGCTCCCCGGGGTTGGCCGCGACGGCCGTAGGTGCGAGGGCCCGAGTCCGGGAGCACCCGATCCAGCACCGCCATGACATTGGTGCCGCAGGCGTGAATGCGCAAGTCGATCGCGCGGATGCGACGAGCGATCTTCGCAGCGTGCTCGCGGTCTTCCGGCGTCAGCGCGGCGAGCTGAAAGCGGCTCAGCTCCAGCTGCACATCCTGACGCGCCATCGTGGCCTGCATCAACGACGCTGCGTCTACGCTACGCGAAGCTTCGAGCTGGGCTTCTGCCGAAGCGAGCCACCGATCGAACGCGTCGGTTTGCACGCTACAGCTCCTGGAGCAGGCGATCAATCGCCCGCTCGATGTCCTCGTGGCTGCCAAGACGACCTGAGCTGATCTCACGCTTCATGTGGGCGACCACATGAGGGCGGATGCCGCCGGTGGAAGATGCCTCCGCCCGAAGTTCGGAGACCATCTTGCCCGTGCTGGACAGCTCGGTCGAATCGGCCGTCGAGCGTGAATCGCCCGACGAACGCGGTCCTTGCCCGGTAGTGGGCCACGCTCTCGGGCCACGCGGCTGGATCTCGCCAGTTTGCGTTGCGGGGATGTGACTTTGGCCAGGTAGGATTTTCATGCGTTTTTGCCACGGGGAGAATCGGACGATGGTGCCAATTCTTTAGTGGTTCTCCTTCACAAAATTAGCAGGATTTGTGGCGATGCCATTTTCTCGGACTTCAAAGTGCAAATGGGGTCCGGTCGATCTTCCCGTACTGCCTACTGTGCCGACCACAGCGCCCTCAGGCACGCTGTCGCCGGCCTGAACGGTGAGGGTCGCGCAGTGGGCGTAGCGCGTCTCCAGGCCGTTGCCGTGATCGATGATCACCACGTTGCCATAGCCGCCGCGATCTCCAGCGAAGCGCACCACGCCATCGCGCTCAGCGCGGACGGGGGTGCCGGCTGCAAGTGCGAGGTCAATACCGTCGTGCTTCCTGATCGATCCGTTGAACGGGTCGCGGCGCTCGCCAAACCCGCTGCTCACGCGGGCGTGGTGGTCCTCGTGGGTGTGCGCCGTCTCGAGCGGATTCCGTACCGGCGGATGCCGAACGGGCTCGGGATTTGGGGCTCCACCCAAGTCTTTTGCAACTCGGCGATCGAGCGCGGTTTGCAGTTCTTCACGCATCCCGATGCCGCGTCCCGCCGCTACGCGCTTCCCGATCTCCTGATCGAAGAAGTCGGAGAACATGGCGACGGCGCCGGTGCTGAGGGGCCCATCCGGGACGGCCTTGCGCATCTCTTTCGACAGGAAGCTGATCAGATACGCCTCGAAGGCTTCGGCGGCCTGAGGCCCCTTCGGGAGCTCGGCTGCGGGGGGCGTGGCGCTGACGTCTTGGATTTTCATCAGATTGCCTCGATCTCGGCGACCAAGCCGCCGGCCGTGTGCATGGCCTGAAGAATGACGATGAGGTCGCGAGGGGTCACGCCCATGCGGTTGAGCGCGGAGACGACGTCGCCTACGGTCACGCCTTCGATCATCTCAATGCGTCCGCGGGCCTCGTCGACCTTGATCGAGCTGTTGGAGACCACCGCGGTGCTCCCGGCAGACAGCGGCCCGGGCTGGCTCACCGTGGTCTGACGGTTGACCTCGATGGTCAGCCCGCCGTGCGCGACCGCGACGGGGCTGACCGTGATGTCGGAGCCCATGACCACCGTGCCGGTGCGCTCGCTGACGACCACCTTGGCCACCTGGTCCACGTCCACACGCACCGCGTCTACCGCAGCGATCAGCTCGGCTTGCCGTCCGAGCCACGCATCGGGGACTTGGACGCGAATTGTTCCGCTGTCTACCGCTTCGGCGTAGTCCCCGCCCAGCGCGCTGTCTACCGCGGTTGCGATGCGCGTCGAGTTGGTAAAATCCGGCCTGTCGAGCACCCAATCAAAGGAAACCGACTGCGTGATGTCGAGGCGGTTCGGTATTTCGACCTCAACGGAACCGCCGCGGGGGATGATGCCCACGGTGGGGTGGTTCTTGACCGTAGTCGTGCCGCCGGCGGCGACCGAGTATCCGCCGACGAGGATCGAGCCTTGGGCTTCGGCGATCGCCATGCCGTTGGCGGCGTAGAGGGGGGTCAGCAGCAGCACGCCGCCTTCGAGCGAGCGGGCATCCCCCGCGCTGGAGACCGAGACGTCCAGCGGGCTTCCGGGGCGCGTGCCCGAGGGCAGGGAGGCGGTGACCATGACCATCGCGACGTTGCGCGACTTGATCTCCGCGTCCGACATCGTCATGCCGAGGCCCTGCAAGCGATTGGCCAGCGCCCGAATCGCGGCGAGGTTTTGGGCGGAGTCTCCGGTTCGATCCAAGCCAACCACGAGGCCGTACCCGACCAAGGGGTTGTCCCGCACACCGTACAACGCCGTCACGTCTTTGACGCGGGCGGCGGCGGCGAGACTGATAGCGAGGAGCCACATGCAATGTTCATCGGTCGCATGAACATAAAGTTGAGCAGTATTTTACGAATTCACTTAGGTGTCTCGTTCATGACTTTCTCCGCCACTTCTGCCGCGGGCGCAGGGTCGGCCAGGCGCACCTGAATGGTGACGGCCCGGGCTTCCGCGTCCACCAGCGTGGCCACCGTCGCGCTCGCGGTCATGTGGGCGACCGGCACGCCGTGCCGGGCAAGGTAGCGCACGGTAGCGAGCGCGCGCTCGGAGGAGAGCTCCCAGTTGTCGACGTACGGACCCCCGACTGCGAGGGCCAGACCGTCGGCGTGGCCGATCACCTCGACTTCTGCGGAGACCGTGCTCAGCGCTTCGGCGATCTCGGTGAGCACGGCGTAGGCGCTGGGATGCAGCTCTGCGCTGCCTCGGGCGAACAGCAGCTTCTCTGGAAGCACCAGCGTCAGCTCCTGGTCCACGAGGCCCAGCTGCAGCACGTGGTCGGATAGCGACCCGGTGAGGTTGCGCTTGAGCGCGATCATCGTCGGATCGGCGGACTCCATCGCAAGGTGGTTGGGCACGATCTCCGGGATGTCCGGCGGCTCGCGCTGCATGGACAGCACGTCGAGCAGCGCTTGGGGCATGCCGCCTTCAAACGCGGCGTTCATGCCGTTGATCAGCGCGTCCAGCTTCTTTTGGTCGGTCTGCGCCGTCGCGTAAAGCACGGTAAAAAACGCGAACAACAGCGTGATGAAGTCCGCGTAGCTGACGAGCCAACGTTCGTGGTTCTCGTGCTCTTCGTGCTTGGGTTTACGCGCCAAGGTCTACGCTGCCTGTTCCTTGTCGGTGGTCCCCTCGTGTTCGCCCGCGTGGTGGGTGAACGGAGCGAGGATCTCGCCGATCTGGCGGGCGTTGGCGCCGGCGACGATGCCGTTGATGCCGGCGACGACCATCGCGCGGTCCTCGGTATCTCCGCCAACGATCTTCTTCAGGCGGCCGCCGAGCGGCAGGAAGAACAAGTTTGCGACGCCCACGCCGTAGATGGTCGCTACGAAGGCGACGGCGATGCCCGTGCCGAGCTTGCTCGGATCGGACAGGTTCTGCATGACGTGGATGAGGCCGAGCACCGCGCCGAGGATGCCGACCGTCGGCGCATAGCCTCCGGCGCTCTCCAGCAGCTTCGCCGAGGCGTTGCCGTGGTGCTCGAGCATGTCCATCTCCATCTCGAGGATGTTCTTCACGTCCTCGCCGGCGTTGCCGTCCACCAGCATCTGCAGCGCCTTGCGGAGCGTCGGATCTTGAACGGTGGTCAGCTGGGACTCGACCGCGAGCATGCCGTCTCGGCGCACGATCGTCGTGATGCGCAGGATGTCCTCCAGCAGCTTGGCGCGGTCGGCCAGCCCGGGGCGAATGATGCGCTTCAGCAGCTTGAACAGGCCCTTGACCTCGGCCGTGGTGGCTCCGAGCCACGTCGCGCCGATCGTTCCGCCAAATACGATCATGGCCGCGGTGGGCTGCATGAGCGAGGAAAGGTGCCCACCCTCGAGGGCGTTGCCGCCGAGGATCATCCCCATGGACAAACAGATGGCGAAGATTGCGGTGAGGTCCATGGTCGGAAGTCCTAAAAGGGCCAGACGGTGTCGGCGATGCGCGTGGCCCAGCCTGGGCCCTGCTTGTCGGCGAGCACGCCCGCGCCGGTAAACTCGATGCGTGCTTCGGCGATGAGATCCGAGCGGACGGTATTATCCAGAAGAATGTCGCGGGGCCGCACGATTCCTTCGAGGGTCAGAAATTGCGTTTCGCGGTTGACCTTGACCTGCTTCGTTCCGTGCACTCGGAGGTTGCCGTTCGGCAGCACCTCCTGCACCTGGCAGGTGATGGTGGCTGCCAACGAGCCCTTCCGCGAGGTCGAGCCGGTCCCGACGTGGGTCGACGTCGACTCGCCGCCGATGCCGATGGCCGCGCCCATCGAGGGGTTCGCGGCGAGGATCTGTTGGTCGAGCCCGAGCGCCGCGGTGATGTTGAAGTCGGCGCTGCCTGCGCGCGACGTCGACGTGTCGGCCCCCAAGGAGGTGCTGGACGTGTCTTCGATGTTCACGGTGATGAGGTCGCCGACGCGGCGGGCGTTGCCGTCCGCGCCGATGAGCGCACGCGTGCCGACTTCGGTCCACAGCGAGCCTGGAGGGTTGGGGGCCACAGGAGCGGCGACGACGGCGAGATCGGGCGCGGCGACGATCGGCTCCGGCGGCGTCATGTGGGCACATCCGGCCAGAGTCAGGAGCAGGGGACGCAGAATCATGGGGCCGCCAAGGTGACGATGTTGTTGCCGCTGTAGGTCCCTACGAGCACGGCGCGGGTGGCGAGGTTCAGGACGGAGACCTTTTGGCCGGAAAACCCATCCTGCAGCAGCTGTCCGGGCGCCGCCACGGTCAGCGCCCCGGCGGTGGCTTCGATGCGCACGTTGGAGCCCTTCGCGACGTCCGGCGTCGTGTGCACGCGCGCCTGCGTCACCGGCGCTCCGGCAGCGATCGACACGGCAGCCTCCCAGGACTGAGTCGGATCGACCGGGGTCTCTCCCCGCAGCAGCGTGCACGGGACACGCGCGGTTTGTAGGGTGATCGCCGCGCCCGGGCCTACTGCCGCGGACGCGACGGGCAGCTCGCGCCACACGGTGATCGGGGCGGTCACGGTGTACCGGTGGGTACCTGCGGCGAGCACCACAGGGACGCGCCCGCAAAGACGACTGTCGGGCAGACGCACGCTCCACTCGGCCTCCGCTGGCGCTCCAGCGAGCGTACCCAAGGGGCCGATCTCCACGTCTGCCGCCGGCACGGCTTCTTGACGCGCGACCGCGTCCCGAAGCGCCTCGGCAGGCGTGAACGCGAAGAGCAGCATCAAGCCGATCATCGGCGCAGACCAACCGCGGTCTGGAGCATCTCGTCGGCGGCCTGAATGACCTTGCTCGACAGCTCGTAGCCGCGCTGTGCGGTGATCATGTTGATCATCTCTTCGGCGACGTCGACGTTGCTGCCTTCGGTCGCGTATTGGAGCACCTGGCCGGTGCCATCTTGGCCGGGCGTGTTGCGGGCGACGTCCCCGGCTCCGGGCGTGGCGCGGAACAGGTTGCCGCCGACCGCTTCGAGGGCCTCTGGGTTCTGGAAGGTCGCGATCTCGAGCGTGCCGATGGACACGCGCTCGACGGCGCCGGAGGTGGGCACATCGGCCGAGATGGAGCCGTCACTTCCGATCACCAACGTGCCGCCTTCGGGAACTTGAATGCCGGGGGAGACGAGCGCGCCGGACTGCGTGGTGAGCCGCCCATCGGCGTCGGTGCGGAAGTGCCCGTCGCGGGTGTAGAGGGTCTCTCCGCCGACGGTCTCGACGATGAAGAAGCCGGATCCGTCGATCAGCATGTCGGTGTCGCTGCTGCTGGCCAGCGTGTCGCCGGTGGAAAAGTCGCGCGACAGGGACGAGACGCGGGTGCCGCTGCCGATCTGCATCGCGTCGGTGCCCGAGCTGCCGACCTGCTGGTAGACGAGGTCCTCGTAGCTCTCGCGGACCTTTTTGAAGCCGCTGGTGCTCGCGTTCGCGATGTTGTTCGCGATGTTCTCGATCTTCAGCTGGTTCGCCGTCATGCCGCTGGCGGCGGTGTATAGAGCGCGCATTCGCTTACCCCTTGATCTGGTTCAGACGACCTTGCATGTCGTCGCTGGTTTTCATTACTTTTTCCTGAGCGTCGAAGTACCGAGACGCCTCGATGAGCTCCACCATCGCGCGCATCGCGTCGACGTTGCTGCCTTCGCGGGCGCCTTGCACGATCGAGAAGCCTTCGATCGGGGTCTGAGTGCCGCTCCAGCGGCCCCCACCCAGCGGGACGCCGTTGGTCAGCTGAACGATTTTGAGCTTACCGACCTCGCCGGAGGTCTCGCCGGTCACCACGCCGTCCGCGGCCACGGTGAAGCGCTCGCGGGGATCCAGCTGCACCGGGCCTGCATCGGTGAGCACGGTCGTTCCATCGGCGGTGACCAGCTGGCCCTCGCCGTCCATCCGAAATCCGCCGTCGCGCGTCGCGGTGCCGTCGCCCAACGCGAAGAACCCGTCTCCCCGAAGGGCGAGGTGGCTCGGGACGTTGTCGCCGATCAGGTCGCCATCTTGGCGGTTGAATACGGTGCCCGCGGTTTTCACCGAGGTCTCTCCAACGAGCTCGAAGTGCTGACGCTGTTCGCGGTAGCCTTGGGTGTTGGCGTTCGAGATGTTGTTGGCGATCATCTCAAGCTGATGCCAGGCGGCCGAGGCCCCGGTGAACGAAGTGTAGACGTCGCGCATCGGGCTATGCCACCGCTTCGAGGGCGGAGAGGTCGAGATCGCCGTCGAGATCGAGGTCGGCGCCGATGGCCTTCCGCATCTTGATCCGCGCGGCCGAGAGGATCTGGCAGACGCGGGAAGGGGATACGTCGATGATCGCGCCGATCTCCGCGAGCGAGCAGTCTCGTGCGTAGTAAAGGAGCACGACCTGCTTTTCTTTGAGCGGCAGCGCTCCGATGGCGTTGCGCAGGGCCTGGCGCGCGTCGTTGGCGATCAAGCGACGGGGCGCTTCTGCCTCGGCGACCCCGAGGCGCGCGTCGCCCTCGTCCGCGGGCATGGGCTCCATCGCCGGGGGGACGGAGAGACCGCGCATGCGCCAGTAGGTGTCGAAGTCGACGCCCAGATGCGCGGCGAGCTCTTCGTGCGTGGCCTCGCGTCCGAGCTCGGCGGCGGTGTCGGTCATCGCTTTGGCGAGCTCGCGCGACATCTGTCGCTCTCTTCGCGTTGTTCCAGACGCGCTGCGCTGTACGTCGAGCATCTGCCCGAGGATCCGGTACGAAGCGTAGGTCGAGAAGTCGACGCCCTGACTCGGCTCGAAGCGGTCAAACGCCTCCAGCAAGCCGAGCACGCCGTACCCGACGAGGTCTTCAACGTCGAAGGGGCTGTCCTCTCCAGCCTGATCCGCCGCCCGACGCGCGAGCGACAGGATGCGGCGCGAGAAGTGCGTACACACTTCCTCACGGTTCATTCCTTCGACGATTCGTTCGGATGCAAGGAGTGAGTAGGCGCGAAGGTTCACGGGCTTTCCGATGTAGGCTCAATCTCTATCGGTCACTGCCTTTGGTTCTTTAGCGATTCCTGATGAAGATTCTGTTCCGGAACGAGTTTGACGTAAAGAAAAGCCGATGAGGACCGATAAGGGGCGAGTTACGTGGAGTGAGCATGCCGGACGAAACCAACGAGACCCCCCCATCACGATCGCGCATGGCGCTGATCATCCCGGTTGTTACTCTCCTGCTCGGTGCGGGCGTGGGAGCCGGCGGAGCCTACTTTGCGGGGAAGTCCTCGACCGCCGAGGCTCCCGCCGAGGGCGAGGCCGCCGCTGAGGAAGAAGCGCCCGCTGCGGAGGGCGAAGCGGCCGCCGAGGGCGAGGCGGCTCCGGCTGAGGGCGGTGCTATCGTTGCGGCGGTGACGGCCTCCGGCTCTGCGGTGTCGAATATCGGGGCGTTCACCATCAACCTTCGCGGCAGCGGCGGTGGTCGTGTACTACGGCTTGAGGTGCAGGTAGAGACGGCAGCGTCCAAGGTGGCACAGCTGCAGGCCATGAACGCTCAGATTCGCGACTCTATCATCACTGCGGTAAGCGATTATACATGGTCCGAGCTTGAGGGCACGGACGGAAAGACCCGCCTCCGCGATGAGCTGATCACCCGCGTGAACGGCGTGACCGCTCCCATCGCGATCGATCGTCTCTACTTCACCCAGTTCGTGGTCCAGTGAACGAGCAGCCGCCCGATGATTCTGAGGAGGCGCGCCTCGCAGCGCCCCTGCTCGAAGAGGTGTTCGGTGGCGCTACGCGGCGGTTTCGGGCGCAGCTCGCCTCGCGGACGGGATTGGACTCGCCGGTGCACGTGGCCGCGGTCTCGCACTCCACGCTGGAGCGCCTCTGCACCCACGACACCTACGCCGATGCAGCGCTCTGGTGCTCTTTTCACATCACCGGAGCCCACGCGCCGGCGTACACGCTGGTCGAGGGTCGGCTGCTCGCGCGGCTGATGGGCCGGCTCTTTGGCGAGGGCGACGTCGAGGCGACCGAGTCGCGCGCGCGGGGCGTCACCGAGGTCGAGCGCGACATCGGCGCGCGGATGTGCCGCGAGCTGATTGAAGCCGTGTGCGCGTGCTGGGCTGGCTCTGAGCCTCTGGTCATGCGTCCCGGTGCGGTCGCGCGGTCGCGCCGGATCTGCGCAGACGTCGATGCGCGTACCCCCTACGCGATCACCACCTTAGAGCTCGGCGGCAGCGTCCCTCACGGGTGCATCTTTGTGGCGCTCCCGGCTACTGCGTGGGAGGCCGTGGCTCCTCCGCCTCCGGTCGCTCCTACGCCCCCGCCCCGCCAGGGGCAACGCACGCCTCGCTTCGAACGGTTGATGCCGGTTCAGGTGGAGATGGTCGTCGAGCTCGCACGGCTCGAGCTTCCACTCCGTCGGCTGCAAGGGCTCCGCGTCGGGGACGAGATCCCGCTCGGTGCGGTAGGTGAGGCTTGCGGAAGAGTCGGCGATCGAAAGGCGTTCTTTGGCGAGCCCGGCACCAGCGGCGGCGTTCGATCTTTTAGAATTGCACGACGTGTAGATTCTTCCTCAAGTAATTAGACCAGCGACCGATAGCCCTTCCATCAGCGGAGCTCTATTCATGTCTCACCCCAATGTTGGCATTCTTCAGGACATCCCCGTCGAGGTCGTCGTCGTGCTTGGCCGCGCCCGCATGACGATTCGCGAGCTCGCGTCTCTGGATCACGAAGACGTGATCGAGCTGGACCGCGGCAGCGGTGACATGGTGGAGCTCGTGGTGGGCGGTCGCGTGCTCGCTCGCGGCGAGGTTGTGGTCGTGAAAGACCGCGTCGCTCTTCGTATTCTTGAGGTCGCTGGTGAGACCCCCGAGCGCAGCGCCGGATGATCGCACTGGTGCTCCTCGCGAGGCTCGCGGTCGCGGAAGAACCGCAGACCTACGAGCGTCTCTTTGGCGAGGAGCCCGCTACGGCAGAGGTCGCGACTGAGGTCGCGCCATCGCCGTGGAAGTTGGTGGGCCCGGCTGCTTTGGGCGTCGCATGTTTGTTTCTCGCGTGGCGAATGCGCGCGGGCGGCACCTTGTTGGGCGCGAACAAACAGCTTGAGGTCCTGGGCCGGTACCCCTTGGGGGACCGGAACACGCTGATTTTGCTCGAGGTGCTCGACGCCGATGGGGAGCGCCGCCGGTTGCTTGTCGGCACTGGGTCCGGGGCACCCAGCCTTGTCGCTGATCTCGGCCAGATCGCTGCCTCCGGGGCCGCAGAGCCCGCGCCGGTGGTCCAGACCGCATCCAAGAGCCTCATTGACGAGGTGCTCGCGGAGCGCCGCCCGGACACGTTTGCTTCGCACGCCAACCGGAAGGGGCTGCGGTGATTCAACTTTGGTGGTTCATCGCTGCCCATGCTGCTCCGGTCGTCGACATGGCTGCGGCGCCGGTCACCGATCTGGCTACCCCCGCGGGTGCGCTGCTGACGCAGACCGTCGGGGAGGGGCCGGTGCCTACCAGCACCGCAGTGCGGATGATCCTGTTCCTCACCGGGCTGGGCTTCATTCCGGCGATGGTGATCGCCATGACGCCGTTCATTCGGTTTGTGACGGTGTTTTCGCTGTTGCGACAGGCGCTGGGCTTGAACCAGAGCCCGCCCAATCAGGTGATCGTTGGCCTGTCGCTGTTTCTGACGCTGCTTGTCATGCAGCCGGTGTTCGAAAAGTCCTGGACGGACGGCCTCGCGCCCTTTTTGGATGGCCAGTCGGAGCCCGCGGATGCGATGGACGCGACCGTCGCTCCACTACGCACCTTCATGCTGGCGAACACCCGCCGCGACGACATGGCCACGATCCTCGAGGTCGCTCGTATTCAGCGCCCCGACTCGTTGACCGCGCTGCCTACGGCCGCGGTCGCGAGCGCATTTGTGCTTTCAGAGCTCAAAACCTCGCTGATCATCGCGATCTACGTGTTCATTCCGTTTCTGGTGATCGACCTCGTGGTCAGCAGCATCCTGCTTGGTATGGGCATGATGATGTTGCCGCCTGTTGTGGTCTCCCTCCCGTTCAAGTTGATGATCTTCGTGTTGATGGACGGATGGAGCCTGTTGGTTCGTGATCTGGTTCAAGGGATCGCCCGTTGACGCCCGCCGAAGCGTCCCGGATCGGCCGCGAGGCGTTGGGCATGGTCCTGATGCTGGGCGGTCCGGCGTTGATCGTCACGCTGCTGGTCGGAACGGCGGTGTCCGTCTTTCAGGCGGTCACTCAAGTGCATGAAACCACGCTCACGTTCCTGCCCAAACTGCTGGCCATAGGCCTCTTGTTGGCGATTTCGGCGGGGTGGCTCGTCGAAGAAGCCACCACCTATGCGCAGGGCAGCTTCGGTCGGATCGCCACGGTCAATCAGTGATCCCGACCGTCGCCACCGGGGTGCTGATCTTCGCGCGCCTCGCCGGGTTGCTGATGGTGCTTCCTGGCGTATCCTCTCGCGCAGTTCCGGGATTTGCCCGCCTCGTTCTGGCCATGCCGTTGACGCTGCTCCTGCTCCCTGCGGCGAGCGAGCGCTCGGTGCCCGCCGCTCTCTCTACGCTGTTCGCGCAGATCGCCGGCGAGGCGCTGCTTGGCGTCGCGATGGGGTTCTGCGTTTCGCTGGTGTTTTCGTCGTTGTCCACCGCTGCCGACGTCATCTCCGCGCAGAGCGGGCTGCAGATCGCGTCCATGCTGGACCCGCTCACGATGTCCCAGCCCGGCGCCGCGGGCGTGTTGGTCACGTGGCTGGGAACGGGCATCTTTTTCGGGGGAAACCTGCATCTGCGGTGCTTGGTCGCGCTGGGCGATTCCCTCCACAGCTTGCCGCCAGGGCAGGTCGTTTCCTCGTTCGGTGCGGGCAGCGTGATCGTTCCGCTCGGCGGTGTGGTGCTCAGCACCGGCATACAGTTAGCCGGCCCGATCATCGCCTTTGTTTTCTGCGTGAACCTCGGCTTGTCGCTGTTAGGCCGCATGGCGCCGGGCCTACAGCTGTTCTTTGCGGTGGGTCCGACGCTCACCGTGGCGGCTTCGCTGGTGCTGCTTGCGGTCACGCTCCCCGCTTTGCTCAACGCCTGGTATGGCAGCTTGCCTGTCGGGTTTGACGTGCTCGCGAGCTTGCTCGCATCGGCTGGATAGCCGATGGCTGAGGGCGCAGAAAAGACAGAACAAGCTACAGAACAGCAGATACAAAAGTTCCGTCGCGAAGGCAAAGTCGCCACGTCCAAGGAGCTGCTCGCGGCGATCGGACTGGCTACCAGCGCTTTTGCGATGTTTCAAGCCGTGCCGTACATCGGAGCAGGCTTGCTGCATGTGGCGCGCGACAGCTTCGCCCGCGGCGCCACCCGGGAGTTCGTGGCGTCGGATGTCATGACGCTGGGGTTGCGTACGATGACCGCGCTGGGACCAGGCATCTTGCTCGCGCTGACCCCCGGCATCGTCGCAGGCATCGGCGTCGGGCTCGTGCTCACCGGCTTCAACCTGAGCTCGGAGGCCATCACCCCGGACCTCTCGCGGATGGACCCGTTAGGCGCCGCGAAGAGCATGTTCTTCTCTGCGACGCCCTGGGTCAGCCTCGCAAAAGCGGCGGCGGTCGCCACCTTGCTGATCTGGGCGGTGTATTCTTCGCTGGTCGACCACATGGCGTCGTTACCGGTCGCCGGGTCGTGGCAAGTGGGGGCGCAGCTGGGGTTCATCGAGGTGCTCACGCGGGCCGTGTTGACGCGGGCGCTGCCGGTTGCGCTGGCCGTCGGCGCCGCAGACTTTGCGTGGCAACGCTACCAGCTCTCCGAACAGATGATGATGACGCGTCAGGATGTGCGTCAGGAGAACAAGGACTCGGAGGGCGATCCGCAGATCCGCGCCCGGCGTCGCCAGCGCGCTCGCCAACTGGCGACCGGACGCCAGCTCGCAAACGTCGTCAAGGCCGACGTCATCGTCGCCAACCCCACCCATTTTGCCGTCGCGCTGCGGTACCGCAAAGAAGAGAACGCGTCGCCGATGGTGCTCGCGCGGGGGCTGGACAACATCGCGCTGAAGATCCGCGCCGAGGCGGGGCGGCACGACATCCCGGTGATCGAAAACCGTACGCTCGCCCGTGCGCTCTACGCGCGCTCGAAGGTCGGGGCTCCAATTCCCTCCGAGTTTTTCGGACCGGTTGCGCAGGTGCTGGCGCTGGTCTACCGTCGTCGGCACAAACGGTAGCGCCGCCGCAATTCCGAGAAGGGATAGAAATGGCTAAAATCTCCAAATCCGCGACCGATAGGAAGAACATGAGCCGCGTCCTCTCGTCCTTTGCCTTTTCCGTCTCACTGTGGCGGCTGTCTTGACGCTCCCCATCGTTCTTTTGGCGTTGATCCCGTCGAGTTGGGCTGGGTCCAGCGGCGCTTCGTTTTCGACGAACGCCGGAGATTGGGTCGGTGGCACGGTCGCAGATGGCGTGCTTCGCGTGACCGACGGCAGCGCGACGCTCACGACCGGCCCCTTAGACAGCTTCACGCTGGACGCGCGGATTCGCCTCACCGACGGGGGTTCGATCACCACCCATGCCGGGGAGGCCGCGTTGACGGCCGCCTGGGGTGCCGGCGGTGGCCTTGAGCTGTCCGGCGTGGACCCCGCGGTGAGCGCGGCGCTGCCTGCGTCAGAGCAGGCTTGGGTGTCGGTTTCGAGCGGGCTGACGGGGGAGGAGCCTGACCTCGTCAAAATGGGCTCCGATTGGTTTCTTTATCGCTCCGTGGGCGATGACGTGTACGCGGCCACGTCGGTCGACGGCATCGTCTGGACCGACATCGGCGTGGTCGCTGCGGGTACGGCGCCCAGCGCGGTGGTCGACGGCGGGCGCGTGGTGCTCTACGCCAATTGTGGTGGCTCTATCTGCCGAGTTGAGGCAGATGACGGCGTAGACTTTGGCAATCCGGTCGCGGTTGCGGATGGCGATCTCGACGCGGTCGCGGTGGACGCGTCCGGCGTTTGGCGTCTTTGGTACACCGATGTGGATGGGTTGACGCTCGCGACTTCGTCCGATGGCGTGACGTTTGTGGTCGATTCGCTGCTCGCCGACGACGGCCGCCTGCACGCCTTGGACGTGCTCGGCAGCTACGACGCGGCGTGGGATGCTTTTGACGGTGTGCACCTGTCGCACGACGCGGACCCGAGCTTGGCGGACGATGCGGCGGATGTAGGCCCGTTGGAGCTTGCGTGTGACCTCCCTACCGATCCTGCGCTCGCTCTCGATGGACTGACCTGGCGACTCGCGGCGACCTGTGACGGCGCTCCGAGCATCGCGACGGGAGTCCCGACGGCGGGGACGTGGACCCGACTCCACCTCGAGTGGGACGGCACGACGCTGACGGCCATCTGGGGCGACGCAGCGCCGCTGACCACCTCGCTCGCTGCGGTCTCGGACTTCTCCTTTGAGGCCAACGGCACGCTGGAGATCGACGAAGCCGTGGTGACCTTCGAGGAAGGAACCGGCGACTCCGGTGACAGCGGGGACACCGGAGAGACGGGCGAGACCGGAGAGACCGGCGACAGCGGCGACACCGGCGACAGCGCCGACTCGGGCGTCGCGGACTCGGGCGACTCGGGCTCCGGGCCGCTGTATTCGGCCGCGGACATCACCGGTGAGCCCGGAGGCTGCGGCTGCGCCTCGCAGTCTGGTCCTCCTTCGTTGGTGATCGTCGGCATCGCCCTTGCCGCGGTCAAGCTCCGCCGTAAACCCAAGAAGTACACCGCATGACCTCGCTGCTGCTCGTCCTCTCTGCCCGAGCCGCCACCTTGTCGGTCGGGCCCGCTGAGCCCTACGCGACGATCTCCGACGCCGTGGGCGCCGCGAGTGATGGGGACATCATCGAGGTACAACCTGGTGCGTACGCGGAGTCCATCAACCTCGGCGGCCGCGATCTGACCCTGCGCAGCACCGATGGTTCGGCCGCGACGATCATCGCCCCCGCGACCTCGGCGGACGCTGTGGTCATCGAAGCCGGCGAGAGCGCGTCGCTGCAGGGGTTCACCATCGCGCCTTCGGGGGGCCGCGGCGTTGTGGTCACCGGCAGCACGTTGAACGCCTCGGACATCGTGATCGAGGGCGCGGGCTCGGTCGGCGCGCGCGGCGGCGGGCTTTCGGTGGATGGCGGCACCGTGGTGTTGTCCAACGCGAGCATGAGCGGGAGCATCGCCACCTTTGGCGGACACATCTACCTGACCGGCGGCGCGGCCTTGATCGGCAGCGATCTGGTGCTCAGCGACGGCGTCGCGACCGACGGGGGCGCGATCTGGGCCGATGATGCGTCGACGATCCAGCTCACCGATGTCTTAGCGACCGCCCCCACCGCGGAGCGAGAGGGCGGTTTTGCGTGGCTGGACGCGTCCACGTTCACCGGCACCGGGATCGTCGTTGACTCGCCTGTGGCAACTGCGGGCGATGGTGGTGGATTTTTACTGACGGCGCACGCCGGTCTGGACTTGACGGACTCCAGCATCACCGACGGTCGTTGCGAGAGCGCCGGCGGCTCGGGCGGCACGATTTTTACCGGTGACGGCTCCACGCTGGCGCTGACGGACACGGTGCTCGCCGGCGGTTCGGCCAACACCGCAGCAGGCATCGACCTCTCGGATGCGGCAAGCGGCGTCCTGCTGCGCGTGACGTTGACCGGCCATTCGTCCACCTCGGACGGCGCCGCAGCGTGGGTGCACAGCGGGGCCTCGCTGGCGTGCTCCGCGTGCGTGATCGACGGAAACGACGCCGGCGGCGATGGCGGCGGCGTGTTGATCGGCTCCGGCTCGGCGTTTGAGGACGTAGACGGGAACTGGGAGGACAACGGCGCGGACGGGGACGGCGGCGCGCTCGCGCTCGCGGGGACGGCCGCAGTGAGCCTGTTCGGTACTGTATTTTCTGCGAACGTTGCGCGCGGGGATGGCGGCGGCGTGTACGGGGAGGGGGACGTCGCGCTCGACACCGCGACCTTCTACACCAACCGGGCGGCCTACGGCGACGGCGGCGGCGTTTGGGCCGGGGGCACGCTCTCGATCACCGACGGAAGTTTCGATGGAAACACCGCAACCCTCGGGAGCGGCGGCGCGGTCGGCGCGGGCGGTGATCTCGTGGTCGAGGGCACGCGGTTCACCAGCAACGTCGCCGATGACGACGGCGGCGCGATCTTCGCGGACGGCGGCAGCGTGGAGCTGCGCGAGGTGGTCGGCTTTCGGAATGATGCCGGCCTTGGTGGCGGCGCCTTCTGCTTTGACCGCAACGACACCGTCTCGGTTGCTCGGGCGTATTTGCACGGAAACACCGCAGACGAAGGCGGCGCGATCGTCCTGCGCTCCCCGACCACATCGGCCTCGTTGGTCAACATGCGCGTCACCGACAACGCCGCGAATGACGGCGGCGGTGTCTGGCTGGACGGCACGGTGCAGGTCGCGGTCATCAACAACACCTTCGCGGGCAACGACGCGAACAACGACGGCGGCCACCTCTACACCGAAGCGCCGGTCAGCTTCATCGACAACCTGCTGCTCAGCGCGTTGGACGGCGGCGGAGCGTACGGCGCGACCGACGCCGGCTCCGACCGGTACTACAACCTCGTTTGGGACAACGCAGGCGGCGACTGGTCGGGATGGGCGGATGTCAGCGGGACGAGCGGAAATCTGGACACCGATCCGCTCGTGGTCGCGTACTCGGCCGACGCGGACGAGACCAACGACGACCTTGGACTTCAGGGCACGAGCCCCTGCATCGACGCGGGCTCGCCTTCGATCTTCGACGTCGACGGCTCTCGCGCCGACATCGGCGCCTTCGGCGGTCCCGACGCGGACGTTCAGGACGCGGACGGCGACTCCTGGTACGACAACGTCGACTGCGACGATGACGACGCCTCGATTTATCCCGAAGCCGCCGAGATCCCCTACGACGCCATCGACCAGGACTGCAACGGCTACGACTGGGACGACGTCGACGGGGATGGCTACAGCGCCAGCGCCGCCGGCGGCGAGGACTGCGACGACGAAGATGCCTCTACTTACCCCGGCGCTCCCGACGCCTGGTACGATGGCGTGGACAGCGACTGCAGCGGCGGCTCGGACTGGGACGCCGACGGCGATCTCCATGAATCGGCGCTCTATGGCGGCGACGACTGCGATGACACCGATCCGACGGTCTACGGCACGCGACCCGAGACTTGGTACGACGGCGTGGACAGCGACTGCGATGGTCGCAGCGATTTTGACCGAGACCGCGACGGCCATGACGCCGCGGACTGGGGCGGCGACGACTGCGACGATCTGTCGGCGGCGCGCTTCCCCGACAACATCGAGATCCCCTACGACGGCGTCGATCAGGACTGCTCCGGCGCGGATCTGGTGGACGTGGACGGCGACGGTTGGGCGGGGACCGCCGCGGGCGGCACCGACTGCAACGACGGCAATCGAAACGTGTACCCCGGCGCGTCGGAAGACCCCCTCGACGGCTTGGACAGCGACTGCGACGGCTTCTACGAGTGGGATCGCGACGGCGACGGCTACGAGAACGAGATGGGCGACAGCTCCGACTGTGATGACAGCGACGCCGCCATCAACCCCGCCGCCGAGGAGCTCTGGTACGACGGCGTCGATCAGGACTGCGACGGCTTCGACGACGATCAGGACGGCGATGGCTACCCGTTGGCCACCGATTGCGACGACACCGATCCGGCTATCAACCCCGGCGCGACTGAGGTGGTCAACGGCCTCGACGACGACTGCGACGGTTGGGCCGAGTCCGACGACAAGGACGGCGACTCGTTGAGCGATCTCGACGAGAGCTTGCTGGGCACCGATCCCACCAACCCGGACACCGACGGCGACACGTTGCTGGACGGCGTCGAGTACCACGATGGGCCCGACGCCGACGGTGATCTCGACGGGGACGGCGTGACCGACGCGCTCGACACCGACGACGATGGCGACGGCATCCTGACGCGCAACGAGCAGACCTATGACATCAGCGGGGACGGCCTGAGCGACACAGACGTCGACGACGACGGGCTGATCAACGCATGGGACCTCGACAGTGACGGCGACGACGCCTTTGATCACCGCGAGGGGGAGGAGGACGAGGACCGCGATGGCATCCCCGAGTTCCTCGACTACAACGGGCCGCTGAGCGGCGGTGGATGTGGCGGCGGAAAATGGGCCGGCGTGCTCTTTTTCGTAGGCTTTGCTGGGGCTCTGCGCCGGACGCGCTCATGCTCGCGCTGATCTTCGCCTTGCGGGGCGCTGCGCTGTTCATCCCGACGGCGGCCGCGCTGGACGCGGATGGCTTCACGATCGGCGCGACGACCGGTGATCCCGAGGAGTTCACGCGTCTCGGCTACCCCGAGAGCGGGGAGCGCGGCGACTGGGACGTAGGCTTCGTGTTTGACTACGCCGACAATCCGCTGAGTGAGGTTGGGCCGGCCGGTCGCGTGCCGGTGGTCGATGCCCTCGCGACCGGCGATTTTGGGTTGGCCTATAGCTTCGGCGGCCTGCGGCTGGATGCAGCGCTTCCGCTGCACGCCGGCGCCGACACCGGCGGCACCTTTGCCGCCACCGGAGATGCCCGCCTCGGCGCGCAGCTCAGCGTCCCCGGGGTGAAGGGCCTCGCGCTCCACACGATGGCGTTTTTTCCTACCGGTTCTGAGGTGCACTATGTCGGCGGCGCCCCGCGTCTGCTCGCTGAGGCGATCGGCGCGCATGAGTTCGGTCGCGTCGGCGTTGGGATCGTGGCGGGGGCGCTGCTGTCGCTGCCCGAAGAAGATCGCGGCTTGAAGTCCGGCGCTGGGCCGGTGTTTGGCGCCGGCGTCGCATACCGCGTCAGCAAGGCGCTCTCGGCGATGGCGGAGCTCTCCGGGGAAGGGGAGTGGGGTCTTCAATCTGTGCCCGTAGAAGCCACGCTCTCGGCCCGCATGCGTCTCCCTGCGGGGATCTGGGCCACGGCCGGAGCGGCGGCTGGCATCGGGAACGGCGTAGGCGCGAGCCGCTGGCGCGCCTTCGCGGGGCTGGGCTTCTCGATGCGCGCGGCGGAGTCCGAGGAAGAGTCCGAACATCCGGTGATGGACCTCGCTGCGGATCCCTCCGGCGATCGCGACGCAGACGGCTTCTTCGACGTCGACGATGCGTGCCCGGATCAGGCGGAGACCATCGATGGCTTTGAAGACGGGGACGGCTGTCCCGAGCTGGATGGCGACGGCGACGGCGTGACCTTCGAGAAGGACGGCTGCCCTCGGGAGCCGATCCTGCCCGAGCAAGACCCGCGCTACTCCGACGGATGTCCGCGCATCGCCGAGATGGCGGGCGACCACATCGCGATCACCGAGACGATCTTTTTCCGGGAAGGACACAACGAGCTCGTCGACAGCGCCGACCCCGTCCTGATGGCGATCCGCGACGAGATGATGGCGCACCCAGAGATCGCGCTGTTCCTGATTGAAGGGCACACCAACAGCAACGGCTCGCCGGCCTACAACGCGCGGCTCTCCGACGCGCGCGCGTTCACCGTGATGCGGTGGCTGGTCGCGCACGGCGTGGAGCCGATGCGCTTGCTCTCCAAGGGCTTTGGAGAGTCGCGTCCGTTGGTCGGCGCCGAGGCGGAAGACGCGTTGGCGATCAACCGACGCGTGGAGATCAAGGTGGTGCACGTCGAGGACATCCCAGCGGACGCGCGTCGCATCGCGTTGCCCGCTGACGTGAAATGAACCGGTCTCGAAATTCCGTCTAAACATTAGGATGGGATGACCGATAGAGGACGTCATGGCATCCTCTGTCCCTGCCGCAGGCTCGTTCATGGCGTCGGTGCGCGCGAACGGCGACGTCGCCCTCGCGGGTGGCGTGTTCGGCATGATCGCGCTGCTGATGGTGCCGCTGCCGCCGTTGCTGCTCGACATCTTCCTGGCGCTGTCGATCACGCTGTCATTGCTGATCTTCCTGGTTTCGCTGTACGTAAAGCGCCCGGTCGATTTCTCGTCGTTTCCGATCATCCTGCTGATCTCCACGTTGTTCCGGTTGTCGTTGAACGTGGCATCCACCCGTTTGATCCTGCTCAACGGCGCGCTGGGGCCGGGGGCCGCCGGGCACGTGATCGAGGCGTTCGGGAACTTCGTGGTCGGCGGCAACTACGTTGTCGGTTTCATCCTTTTTTGCATCCTGCTGGTCATCAACTTCATCGTCATCACCAAGGGCGCTGGCCGCGTGGCCGAGGTCGCTGCGCGCTTCACCCTGGACGCGCTCCCGGGCAAGCAGATGGCGGTGGACGCGGAGCTGAACGCGGGGTTGATCGATGAGAAGGTCGCCAAACGTCGCCGGGCTGAGGTCGCTCGCGAGGCTGACTTCTACGGTGCGATGGACGGCGCGAGCAAGTTCATCAAAGGCGATGCGATCGCGGCGATCGTGATCATGCTGATCAACCTCCTCGCGGGCGTGGTCATCGGCGTCGGGATGAACGGCTTGAGCCTGAAGACCGCGGCGGCCAACTACACGCTGTTGACCATCGGCGACGGTCTGGCGAGTCAGGTCCCTGCGCTCATCGTCTCCGCCGCGGCGGGTCTGCTCGTGACGCGCGTCTCTGCGGTCGACGAGGAGAGCTTGGACGCGCAGTTCGGGACGCAGCTGCTCGGCAACCCGCGTGCGCTCGCTGTGCTCGCCGGCCTGGCGGCGACCTTCATCTTCGTCCCCGGCCTGCGGGTCCCGTTCAGCGTCATCACCGTGATGCTGGGCGGGCTGGCATACACGCTGCGGGATGTGCCCGAGAAGGTCGTGGCTCCTGATCCCGCAGCCGCCACCGTACCGACCGAGCAGAAGATCGAAGACATGCTGCGCGTTGAGCCGCTGGTCGTCGAAGTCGGGCTTGATCTTGTGTACCTCGTCGATGAAAAACGCGGCGGCGCGCTGGTGGAGCGCATTCAGAAGATCCGCAAGCAGGTCGCGCAAAACCTCGGCGTCATGCTGCCGGCGGTGCACCTGCGCGACAATGTCCGCCTCGGCGCCGGCCAGTACCGCGTGCTGTTGCGCGGCGAGGTCATCGGCACCGGCAAGATCGTCGCGAAGCAGCTGCTCGCGCTCGATCCAGGCACCGCCACCGGGACGCTGGCCGGCACCCGCGGCGTCGATCCCGTCTACGGGCTCAAGGGCTTCTGGATCCCCGACTCCAACAAGCTCCGGGCGCAGAGCCAGGGCTTTACGGTGGTCGATGCGCCCACGGTGCTGACCACCCATTTGGATGACCTGCTTCGCCGTCACGCCCACGAGGTCTACGGCCGTCAGCAGCTCGCCGATGCACTCGAGCGGGTGACCGCCGACAATCCGCGCCTCGTCGAGGAGCTGATCCCCGATCCGTTGCCGCGCGCTGCGGTGCTGCGCGTGTTCCGCAACTTGATCGCGGAGGGCGTCGGGGTTCGGGACACGCAGGCGGTGCTGGAGGCGCTCGCCGAGTACGCGCCGCGCACGCGCGATCCCGAGGTGCTCACTGAGTTTGTGCGTCAGCGCATGTGCCGTGCGGTCACCGCGCGGTTCCTCGGGGAAGACGGCACGCTCTACTACTTGGGGCTGGGTCCGGACGCGGAAGATGCGGTGGTTCGCGGACTTCAGGGCGGCGAGGGCGGCACCATGACGCTCATGCTCGACCCCGACACGACCCGTCGCCTGATCGGCGCCATCCGCACCCAGACTGAGAGCTGGGGCGGCGGTGGCGAGCTGGTGTTGCTCGTTCCTCCGCTGGCGCGTGGCCCGATCCGCCGCTTGCTTGAGAAGGCGCTCCCGAGAGTTCCGGTGCTTAGCCCTGGCGAGATCGTGCCCGGAACGCCGTTGAATCGCGCTGCTGAGATTCGTCTAAAATAGTGCTAAAGTGATGAGGCCAGCGACCGATAGATAAGGCGTGGCGAACATCCTCGAGCAGTTGCAGACCTTTCACGCGGCCCTAGAGCCCGCGCGGCGCCGGGTGCTTTACGCGGCGCTCGCGCTCAGTCTGGTCACGGTCGGGGCGGTAGGCGTATGGGCCTCTCAGCCCGACGTGGTGGTCCTCACCCGCGCGACGGACCCGGATGAAGCTCAGACCATCGCGCGCGCCTTGGCGCAGGCCGAGCTGCCCTACACCATCGATACGGATGGCGTCACGATCCGGGTTCCCCGGGAGATTCAGGTCGACGCTCGTCGCGCTGCGAGCAGCGATGGCGGCATTGTCGGCCTCGAAGGTCTCGAGCAGATTGACCCTTGGGTCACCCCCTTTCAAGAGCAACTGCACCGCGTCCGCATGATGCAGGGCGAGCTTGTTCGCACGCTGAACGCCATCAGCGGCATCGCGACCAGCACGGTCCACATCACGTTCCCCGAGCGCACCGCGTTTCTGGGCGACACCGATCGCCCGACCGCCGCGGTCACGCTCCGGCCGGACGTAGGAACCACCATCGATCGGAACACCGCGCGCAGCGTCGCTGAGCTGGTGAGCCACGCTGTCGCCGGGATGAGCGCAGATGACGTCACCGTCGTCGATGCGAGCACCGGTCGCTTGCTCTGGAGCGGCGGGCGCGGTCCGGACGACGCCGGGTCCGGGAACGGCGATCTCGCGGTGCTCGCTGCGCGGCGGGAAGCCGAGCTGGCCGAAGGCGTACGCATCGCGCTCGCGCGTCTGCTTGGCGATCCCGAAGCCGCCGCCGTGACCGTACACGTCGAGCTCGAGACCTCCGCGGTGCAGTCTACCGTCAGCGCGGTGGACCCCGACAGCGCGGTGGCCAGCTCCGAGAAGATCGAGTCCGAGACCAACGGCGGCAGCTCCACCACCGCCGCGGGCGTCCCTGGAACGGACTCCAACCTCCCCGAGCGCGCGACCACGGCGGGCACCGGCTCCTCCAGCGGACGCAGCCGAGAGAGCCAGCAGACCACCTTCCAGTTCACGACCACGACGACCACCACCTCCCAGCCTGCCGGCGACATCCGTCGCTTGACCGCTTCGGTGATGATCGACGAGAAGGCGGTCATCGCCGCTGCGGCAGGCGGCGATCAAGCCGCGCTGCGCACCGAGCTCGAAGCCGGTGTTCGCGCTGCGTTGGGGGAGAGCAGCAAGCGCGGTGACGACATCGTCGTCAGCTTCCTTCCCTTTGCGCCTCCCGACACCACCGCCGCGGATGCCGCTGCCGCGGAAGCTGCAGCCAACGCCGAGACCTGGCAGCGCTTCGTGCCCGCCGCGGTCGTGGCAGCCGCAGTGCTCGCCGCCTTCTTCTTCCTCGTTCGTCCGCTCATGGCGGCGGTTCGTACCCCCGCCGTCGTCACCAAGGAGATCGCTGTTCCGGTCGCTGGTCAAGCGGACGGCGCGGCCGAGGAAGACGAGGGTACGGTGATCCATCTCGACGAGCGCCTCCGTGCGCGCCTCGCCCGCCTCGATTCACATCAAGCCAGTGACGTCAGCGACCTCGTCCGTCAGGAGTCTGAGCACTCCGCGGAAGTTCTGCGCCGATGGATCCGGAACTAAGGAGCAACCATGGGTGCAGCCCCTCGCCTTGTCAGCAACCCCGAGCTTTCGAATATCCAGAAGGCGGCTGTGTTCGTGATGTACCTCGAGCGCGAGGCGGCGCGCGCGCTGCTGCGCAACCTCACCGACGACGAGGTCAAGCTCATCGGCGCCGCGATCAACGGCCTCGGTGAAGTGGATGAGTCTGTGGTCGAGAGCGTCGTTGGCGACTTTGTAGACGAGCTCTCCGCCGTCAGCATCCTGCCTTCGACCGGCCCTGACTTCGCGCGCAACGTGCTCCCCGACCTGCTCGACGATGACCGGCGCCCGCGCATCGCCGCGGCGATGCGTCGTCAAGGCGCGAACACCTTCGAAGCGTTCATCAACGCCCGCCCGCCCAACGCGGTGGCGAGCGTGCTCTGCGACGAGCATCCGCAGGTGCGCGCGGTCGCGCTGCTGCGCATGGGACCCGAGAACGCGGCGCGCGTGCTCGCTTGCTTCACCGAAGATCAGCGCTCCGACGTCACCATCCGTATGGCGCGCGCTGAGCGCGTGGACGCCGAGATGGTCGACGACGTCGAAGCCGCGCTTCGGCGTGCGTTGGGCCACCTCGACGAGCCCACCCAGATGGGCGGCGTGGAGAACACCGCGCGCATCCTCGGACGTATGTCGCGGGACGACAACTCGGCGCTGTTGGGCCGGGTGCGGTTGGTCGAAGAGGATCTCGCCGAAGATTTGCAGCGCCGCATGGTGGTGTTCGAGGACCTCATCCGCCTCGAAGGCCGCGCGATCCAGACGCTGCTCCGTGGCTTGGACCGCCCCGACCTCGTGCTCGCGCTCAAGGGCGCATCGCAGGAGCTCCGCGACCAGTTCCTCGCGAACCTCTCCACGCGCGCTTCTTCGGACCTGCTCGAGGAGATCGAGCTCAGCGGTCGGGTGCGCAAGTCCCAGATCCGCGAGGCTCAGGACCGCGTGGTCGCCGTGGCTCGCCGCCTCGCCGACGAAGGTGCCATCGACCTCGACATGGGCGGCGCCGACGACGCGGGCAAGTAGCCGGTGCCGGTGTTCATCCCGCTCGCCCAACACCTGCGGGAATCGCGGAAGGCCGCCAAGGTGGTCGCTGAGGCACCTCCGGCTCCTGCGCCTCCTCCCCCTCCTCCGCCCGATCCCGGTCGGGTAGCGAGGGAGCGTGCCCACGCCGAAGCCATGGCTTCGTTGGCTGCGGCAGAGGCGGAAGCGCGCGCTGCGGCGAAGGTTTTGAAAGAGGTCGCCGACGCGATCGAGGGGATGCGTCAGGGCTTGCTCACGGAGGCGCGGGCCACGACGGCGGCGGTGATCCTCGAGGCTTCGCGGCGCATCGCCGGACAGGCCTTGCACGTCGATCCTGCGTTGCTCGCCGCGATCGTCGAAGAAGCGGTGGGCGCGCTCGGTCGGGAAGGGCTGACTGTGCGCGTCGCTCCTGCGGACTTCGACGCGGTGCGTCGTGCGGTGGCGGACAGCGGCATCGTCGTGGTCGAAGACCCCGCCGTCGACGGAGGCTGCATCTGCGAAGGTCCTTCCGGGCGTATCGACGCTTCGGTGAGCTGCGCGGTCGCTGCGGTGGCGGCGGTCTTAGAGCAGTGGAAGTGAGCCTGCTTGACCTTCAGGGGCTCGCGGGCGCGATGGCAGAGGCGCCGGTGCGACGGCGCAGCGGGCGGGTGGTACGGGTGGTCGGTACGTTGGTCGAAGCCGACATCCCCGGGGCGCGCGTCGGTGAAGTGTGCAGGATTGAAGGGAGCGGCGCGGCCGAGACCGTTGGTTTTCGGGAGCATCGCGCGCTTTTGATGCCGTTTCATGCGGTGGACGGCGTACGCTTTGGAGCGCGCGTCGACACCGAAGGCGAGATGCCGTCGGTGCCGGTCGGCGACAGCTTGCGGGGGAGGGTGATCGACGGGTTTGGTGACCCGATGGACGGCAAAGGCTCGCTGGGGACGCTGACCCGGCGTCCGTTGCACGCTGCGGCGCCGGATCCGCTGCGTCGCGGGTTGATCCGACAGCCGCTGGAGACCGGCGTGCGGGTGCTGGACGGCATGCTCACGTTTGGATTGGGGCAGCGCGTGGGGCTGATGGCCGGCTCGGGCGTCGGAAAGTCAACGCTGCTCGGCATGATCGCGCGCCGCTCGTCGGCGACCATCAACGTGATCGCGCTGATCGGCGAGCGTGGTCGCGAAGTGCGCGAGTTCCTCGAAGACGTGCTGGGGCCGGAAGGTCTGGCGCGTTCGGTGGTCGTCGTCGTCACCTCGGACAAGGCGCCGGTGTTGCAGGTGCGCGGCGCGTTCGTCGCCGCCACCATCGCCGACTGGTTTCGGGATCAGGGCCACGACGTCATGTTCTTCATGGACAGCGCGACGCGCTTGGCGATGGCCCAGCGCCAGATCGGTCTGGCCGCCGGCGAGCCGCCGACCACCAAGGGCTACACGCCTTCGGTGTTCGGGCTGTTGCCGCGTTTGATGGAGCGCGCTGGCCCCGGCGAAGGCACGGGCAGCGTGACCGCGCTCTATACGGTGCTGATCGACGGCGACGACATCCAAGATCCCATCGGCGACGCGGTGCGCGGCATCGTAGACGGGCACATCGTGCTGTCGCGCAGGATCGCCTCGCACGGTCAGTTCCCGGCGGTCGACGTGCTTCAGAGCCTGAGCCGCGTGATGTCTTCGGTGGTCGGCCCCGCGCACCTCAGCGCGGCGAGCAAGGTGCGCAGCCTGATGGCGACCTGGGCCGAGAACGAGGAGTTGATCCGTCTCGGCGCCTACAAGCCGGGGTCCAACGCCGGTGTCGACGCGGCGATCGCCCGCAATGACTCGATCCGCGCGTTTCGGTCGCAGAGCGTCTCCGATTTCACGGCGTTGCCCGACTCCGTGAAGGCGATGGAAGGAATTCTGAATGAGCGCTAAATTGTTTTCCCGGGCGACCGATAAAGGCTAATAGGAGCGTCCATGTCGAACGTCCTCGCCTCCCTGCACCGCCTTCGCTCCCACACCCGGCAAGAGTCCGGCGTTGTGCTTCGTGAGTCCGAGCGTGCCCGGGATCAGCAGCAGGAGCGGCTCACGGAGCTCACCCGAGGCATACGTCAGGCGCAGGCGGGTGTGGACCCCGAAGATGCGCTGGGGCTGGTCACCTATCAGGCGTTCCGACTGCGCGAGGAGCTGCGGGAGCGCCGGGAGCGCGCCCGACTCCACCAGAAAGAGCGCGACGTCGCGTTGAACCGGGAGCGCTACACGCGTTGCGTCCGGGACGAGCTGTCGATGCAGGCTGTGATTGAAGAAAAAGCGTTACGCGAAGAGGAAGACCTCCGCCGCGTAGAAGCGCGCAACATGGACGAAGTCGCGTCTCGGCTTCGTAAGGCAGATCAATGAAGAAGATTCCTGGATGGGTCGCGGTATTGGGCTTCTCTGCAGCGCTGCTCGGCGGGGTCGCCGCGGCGGTCGCGGCACCTTCTGCGACCGCTCCGGCGACAGCGCCGGTGCCGGACGTCGTGGCCGCGATGCGCTGGTGCGGAGAGGAGCAGGCGGGAAACCGTACGCTCGCAGCCGCGCTTCGGCATCGGGAGCGCGAGCTGGATGAGCGCGAGCACTCGTTCGGAGCGCGGCAAGTTGAGCTGACCGCCGCCGAAAAGCGCCTCGACGCGCGCATGGCGGCGCTGACCAAGCTGCGCACCGAGATTGAAGCCAGCTTGGTCAAGACGGACTCGGTGCGCGAAGAGCGCGTCAAGGGCCTCGTGAAGATGGTGGAGAGCAACCGTCCGGCTTCGATCGCGCCGATGTTCTCAGCGCTGGAGGAGCCCCTCGCCGTGGAGGTGCTCGATCGCATGAACCGCACCAAAGCGGGCAAGCTTCTGGGCGCGCTCTCCGCCGCCAAAGCGGCCTCGCTCGCCAGCAAGCTGACGCGGCCGTTGCAAGCGGAGGTCCCGTGAACGCGGTCGCACCTGCGGCATCTGCGGCGCCCGCTACGCTCGGCGGCCCCGTCGAGCGCTCGGAAGCGGGGTTCGCAGGCGCACTCGCGGACGCCGTGGGCGAAGCTGCGCCCGTGAAGGCATCCGAGCGCCCTACCGGTTCGGCAAAGCCCACGCGTAAACCCAAGCTTGGAAGCGTCGCGATGGCGGCTCCCGGGATGCCTGCGTTCCCGCAGGCCGCCGTGATCCCCCAGGCTCCGGCGGTCGCTTCCATGTTGACTTCGGATGGTGTGCCCGCCGGGGCGCCCGGGCTGGCCTCGTCCAACGCTGCCATGGCAACGCCTTTGGCAGGTGCAGGTCAGGCGGTGACACCGTCGCTCGCTGCGATCTCGGGTCAGACTTCGATGCCGGCGTTCTCCGCGGTCTCGGGTCAGGCTTCGATGCCGTCGTTCACTGCGGTCGCGGGTCAGGCTTCGATGCCGTCGTTCACTGCGGTCTCGGGTCAGGCCGCGATGCCGGCGTTCTCCGCGGTCTCGGGTCCGGCGGCGATGCCGTCATTGACGACCGCTGCGGCGTCCGCACCTGCTGCGCAGCTCCCAGCGACTGCGGTCCTTACGGGCGCGGGTGGTCCGGCGGCGATGCCGTCGTTGACGATCGCTGCGTCGCCGGTGGATTCGGCGCGGGCGGCGGTCGCCGAGGCGGCGCCGCTCCCCAACGGTGCCCTGAGCGCGGTGCCCGCTTCGTCTCCCGTGCTTTCGCTGTCCGACGCGCTCCCGGTAGACGCAGAGGCTCTGGATTTGGAGCCTCGGTCCGCCACGATGGCGCGCGCCGAGTCTGCCCAGGACGCCTCGGAGTCCGACTCGCCCCTGGTGGGTCGCTCCGTAGCGGGTCCGTCGCGGGTGTCTGCGCCGGCCGTCGCGCCCCGCGCGCTCGTGCCTGCTGCCGAGCCCGCGTCTGCACCGGCATCGAAGTCGGCTCCTGCGACCGTCGTGCCCGCTGCCGACGCTCAAGCCGCGCAGCCCGAGGTTCGCGCGGAGGTAGCGGCGTCGCTGGGCGGACCGGGCGGATGGGCTCCGGATGACGTCGATCCGGATGCGCGGGGCGATGCGGGCGTGCTGGTGTCCGTGAACGAACCCGCGGTGCGTGTCCACGCGCCTGCGACTTCGGTGACGGCGCTGCACACGGTCGATGCCACGCTCCCCGAGCTGCCGGCGCCGGCGGTGCCGGACCAGCTGCACCTGTCCGTGCGCGACCCGCTGGGCGATTGGACGCTGGATGTGCGTCGTCATGAGCACGGCCTTGACTTGCTTTTCTCGGCTCCGGGTTCGCTCGCGCCGGTCGTCGCGGGCGCCGAACATGACTTGCGGGCGCTGCTCGCGTCGCACGGTCACAGCCTCGCGTCGCTCGACTTTCAGGAGCAGGGTCGTCAGGGCGGGCGGGAAGCCCCGTACGCGTCCGAACCTGCGCCGCAGGGGTCGAGCTCCGCCGCTCGTCGCGCAGCTAAGTCTGCTTCGAATACCACTTCTGGGGCATCGCCTCGGGGGCAAAAAGGAATGAATCTAAATCGAGTCGCATGACTCAACTTTTTTACACTACGACCGATAGGTAGTATATGAGCACCAGCCCGATCGGGGTGAACACCACCGCCGACATCCCAACCGCAACGAGCAATATGGGCTCGACCTCGCTGGGGAAGGACACCTTTTTGAAGTTGCTAACCACGCAGCTTCAAAATCAGGATCCGACCGAGCCGATGTCGAATCAGGAGTTCGTGGCGCAGCTCGCGCAGTTCTCCCAGCTGGAGAGCCTGCAGGGCATGTCCGGCCAGTTGGACTCGTTGTACCTTGTCAATGCGTCCATGAACAACGCTGCGATGACCAACCTGCTGGGGCGCGACGTCGTCGCGCGGGGGGACACCTTCCACCACGCCAGCGGGTCGGAGGACATCCACTTCGACGCTTCGCAGGCGACCGCCAGCACCACGATCACCATCACCAACCCCGACGGCACCGTGGTCTTCAGCCAAGACATCGGCGGTCAGGGTGCGGGTGAGGGAACGTTTACCTGGGACGGCAAGGACCAAAACGGCCAGCTTGTGCCCGAAGGCGACTACTCCTTCTCGGTCTACGCGACCGACGCGAACGGCGACAGCGTCGACGTTCAGACGCTCATTCAGGGCACCATCGACCAGATGTCCTTCGCGACCGGGTCCGCTGCGCCTTCGGTGGAAGGCGTGGACATCGGCATCGGAGACATTGTCCGGTTGGTTGACGGGGAGACACCATGAGCAGGATCGGCTCAGTAGGCGGATCAGCCCCGCTTCCCTCTCTATCCAACGTCGGGATGCCCGAGTCCGCTCCGGGGTTTGGCGACAGCCTCGACGCGCTGCTGCGGCCGCCTCCGGCCGTCCCCAACAGCGGCACGGTGCAGTTCTCCAAGCACGCGGCAGCGCGCATGGAGTCGCGTGGCATCGATCTCGATGAGAGCGACCGCGCGGATCTTGGCGCTGCGATCGACCAGCTCGCGCGACGTGGATCCAAAGAAAGTCTTGTTCTTATGGGCGATCACGCCTTCATCGTCGGGGTGCCTGACCGCAAGGTCGTCACCGTCATGACACGGCAGGAAGCTGCCGGAAACATTTTCACCAACATCGACTCAACCGCCGTAGTGCGCTGACATCTGATTTTCAACTACCGGGCCGGACCAAGGAATTCTCCAAGGGGGCCCGGAGGAAGCTCCCGACCGACTGACGGAGCTTCCATCCCAACTGCCTGCCAAGGCACCTCAAGGAGCTTCCATGTCCCTTTTCTCTACCCTTAGTGTTGGAGCCAGCGGTCTCGGCGTCGCGAGCATGGGCCTCGGCGTCGCCGGCGACAACATCGCGAACATCGGAACCACCGGCTACAAGCACACCCGCGTCACCTTCGCGGACTTCCTCCCTCAGGACGTGTTCGGGCTCGGCGGCACCGGCCAACTCGGCAGCGGCGCGGCGACCAACCGCTTGTCCACGCAGTTCGGGCAGGGCAACATCGCGACCAGCGACTCCGCGCTCGACATGGCTATCGGTGGCAATGGCTTCTTCGTGGTGAACTCTGGAAACCAGAGCTTCTACACGCGGAACGGCGAGTTCTACATGGACGACAGCGGCTATGTGACCAGCGCACAGGGCCTGCGTCTCCAGGGCTACAACGCCACCAACGGCTCGCTCTCCCCGGTCGTCAGCGACCTTCGCATTGGCAGCCCGGTTGTCCCGGCGACCGTCACCAGCAACGTCGTTGTGGACGCGGTGTTGTCGGCCGAGACCATCCCCGGCGCGGATCTCGCCGCGATGGATCTGTACGGCACCGGCACCGGCACCAACACGCTCACCGAAGCCGGCGACGCCGCGGACTTCGCTGCGGGCATCACGATCTACGACAGCCTCGGCGTCTCCCACGACGTAAGCGTGCTCTTTGAGCGCTCGGGCACCTCCGACTGGACCTGGCGCGCGGTCACCGACGCGACCGGCGTGTACGACGGCACCGGCACCGCGTTCTCGACCACCGAGGACTCTGCCTTTGAAATTGCCTCGGGCACGGTCAGCTTCGACACCGCCGGCAAGATCTCTGCCTTTACCCAAACCAACACCTCGGCGTCCACGCCTTGGACCTTCCTCGGCGCGGCCAGCGCGGACGTCGCTTTTGACTTCGGCATGGACGCGGCCGGCGTAGAGACCGAAGGCGCGCTCACCATGGCGGGCGATGAGTCGTCGGTCACCGCGCTGACCCAGGACGGCCGCACCACGGGCTCGCTCTCCCGGCTTGAAGTGGCGCAGGACGGCACGATCACCGGCTCGTTCACCAACGGCGAGAACCTCGTGCTCGGGCAGGTCGCGCTGGCCACGTTCACCGCCCAGTCCGGCCTCGTGCGCGAAGGCGGCACCTTGTTCTCCGCGTCCCAGGCCGCCGGGGATCCGGCGGTGGGCGCCGCCGCCAGCGGCGACCGTGGCACGCTCTCCGGCAACGCGCTCGAGAGCAGCAACGTGGATCTCGAAGACGAGTTCGTGTCGATGATCACCTCGCAGCGGATGTACCAGGCGAACGCCAAGGTCATCACCGCAGCTGACCAGTCCTTGCAGACGCTGGTCAACCTGATCTGAGCTCGGGCCGCAGCATGAACGCGAACGTCGCATCGTAGAAGCGGCGTTCGTGTTCGCCGTTTTGGGCGTGCAATAGGGGGCGGGTAGCACGGGCCAACGTCGTGTATCCGTCAGGGGGCGGATGGCATGATGCTTGCAGGTTGGCGGGCGTCCCTTCTCCGGAGCCCTCGATGTCCAAGCCCGCTACGCTCGCGCCCTCGTCTTGGAGTCACCCTGCTACGCTCCGGGGCGACCGGAGCCGGGCTGAATTTCACGCGATCCGATCGCCGGACGGCAGAGACGAACAACCTGCTTTGGTTCGGTCCGCGCCGGTGGCTGCTACCGCGGCGAGCCCTACGGGCCGATTGGTGCTCGAGGCGGCGCTTGCGGTTGCGCTGGCCTGTTGGGGCGCCGCGAGTGCGGTGCAGGAGGCGATGGCCTCTACACCCTCCGTGGCGGCGACGGGTACGCCTGCGTTCCGCGAGGTCGCCGCACGGCACTCTGCCGTGGAGAACGGCCGTTGAAGTTGTGGCCCGCGCAACCGAGCGCGGGCCTCTGTTTGTAGGGTGTCAACCCAGCGGTGTACGCGTGCCTGTCGGCATTTCCGGCGAACGTCGCTTCGCGGGGCGAAGGAAGGTTCAGCCCCCCCCCGACCAATGTACGTCCTTTTTCAGCAATATTTTGTTGGCACGTGGATTGCTACTTTCAGCGAGGTACAGGAGTTCAATGTCTGCCACCTCCGCTCGTTCCCGCACCGGTCTTGTCGAGGCCTCGGCCGTCGATGCCGGCGCCGACGGGGCGGTCGTAAGCGCAGAGCCGCGCCTGAGCGCTCGTCCTCGGACGAAGAGCGAGCGCGACGCGATGATCGTGGACCACCTGGCGCTGGTGCGGTTGATCGCGGCGCGAATCTCCCGGCGCATCCCCGCGCACGTAGACTCCGAAGAGCTCGTCAACGTCGGGATCCTCGGGCTCATCGACGCCGTAGATCGCTTTGACCCGGACCGCGGTACCCCCTTCAAGGCGTACGCGGAGATCCGTATCCGCGGCGCGATCGTCGACTCGCTGCGCCAGTCCGATTGGGTTCCGTTGGTCATTCGCCGGAAGCTCGCCCGGATTGAGACGACGCGCATGACGTTGCGGCAGCAGCTCGGGTGTGAGCCCACGCGCGCAGACATGGCCAAGGCCTTAGGTTTGTCTCCCGATGGCTATGACGATCTGGTCGGCAACTCGGTGGTGCACCACCTCGTCTCGCTCGACGCGCCGGCGGATGTAGAGACCGGGGCCTCGCTCGCGGACCGCGTCGCGGACAGCGCCGAGCACGCGCTGGATCGGTGGATCGGGGATGAGGCGCGTTCGGCGATGGCGGGGGCCATTCACATGCTGCCGCAGATGGAGCGCGAGGTCCTGCACCTGTACTACGAGAAAGGCTTGAAGTACCGGGAGATCGGCAAAGAGCTCGGCGTGTGCGAGTCGCGCGTGTGCCAGCTGCGCACCCAAGCCATCTCGCGTGTGCGGCGTCACGTGGCTGCCGCCACCACCTAAAAAGAAAGCAGCGGGGTCGGCATGATTACCGACCCCGCTGGCAACCTCTACCGGCCGGGTCAGGGCACGAAGATACGGTCGGCAGGAGGAGCGTTTACAGCATTAGCAAACGCTGTGCCGTACGGTTCCTCCTTTGCTTTTCAGCGCTCCGGCCGCAAACCACGACACGACGATCGGGGTCGGTATTACTGCGGCGTCGACGAGGTCGTGATGTGGAGCGGTGCGGAGACGTTTCCGGCGGCGTCCGTCGCGGTGATGTCGGCCACGTGGTCTCCGGAACCGACGTTCGGGATGGAGAACCACAGGTCCGGGTCATCAAACTGTGCCTGCTCGTAGTCCTGGCTCCCCATCACGCCGGCGACGATCGGGCGGTCGTAGTTGCCGGTTTCGTCGAGGAGGATGTGAATACTCCCGCCGACGATGTCTTGTTGCGGGTCCTGCGCGCTGAGAAACACCTCCAGAAACGCCACGCCGCCGGAGTCGGTCGCGTAGCGGCTCTGGGTTAGGGTCAGCTGCGGGGCATCCGCACCGCTGCCGCCATTTCCGGGGTCGTAGCCCTGCGTCGCGGTGTCTTCGCTGCCATAGTGATTGCGGAGGCACTTGCCGTCGTCGGTCTCGGTGAATCCCTCGGGGCACGCGGTCGCGCACGCCGGCACCGCCGCGAGCGTGAGCAGCGCGCATCCAGCCAGCGCAGATGTGAAGAATGCGCGGGAGAGGAGAGCGGAGTGGGTCATACGACGTCCATGCGTAAAGGTTTTCTGGGGGGATCATACTCCGAGTCAGCCCTTGTGGTCAACGGCGTGCCCCCTCGACCTGCCGCCGCGGATCGGGTACGAACACCGCGCCCGCTGCAGCCTCCTCGGGGCTCTCCCGAACGGCTCCGCTGGCGTTCTGTGACCGGAGCCTGCGTTGAATCTCGGATTTTCCTATCGGACCGAAGTGCAACGTGCCGACGTGCTCGTAGAGTGGCTGTGCCGGGAGTTTCCCCACAGTAGCCGGGGCATCTGGAGCGCGCGCGTTGAAGCGGGCGAGGTCGAGGTCAACGGAGTGCGTGCGCCGGCAGCGCCGGCGGTGCCGCTTGTTGCGGCGGGGGATGTCGTGGTGTGGCATCGACCGGGTTGGGAGGAAGACGAGGTGCCGCGTCGTTGGGCCGTGGTGCATGAGGATGAGGAGGTCGTCGTCGTCGACAAGCCCGCGGGGCTCCCGACGCTGCCGGCCGGCGGGTTTCTAACGCACACGCTGCTGGCGTTCGTGCGGTCCCGGTACCCCGAAGCGAGCCCGATGCACCGCCTCGGACGGGGCACGTCGGGCCTTGTGGTGTTTGGTCGAACGGTCGAATCGCGCTCCCGGCTTCAGCTGGCCTGGCGGTCTGGGGAGGTCGCGAAGACCTATCGAGCGCGGGTAGAGGGCGCTCCGGAGGCTGCCTTCGTCGTGGACGCAGCCATCGGCCGGGTCGCGCACCCCCGGCTGGGGACGATCTGGGCGGCGAGTCCCGCGGGCAAGGCGTCGGTCTCGCGGGTGCGCACCGTCGCAGTGGACGGCGCCGGCGCGCTCGTGGACGTGGACATCGAGACCGGTAGACCGCACCAGATCCGCATACACCTCGCCTACGCAGGCCATCCACTGCTGGGCGACCCGCTGTTTGGCGTGGGTGGAACGCCGCGTTCGGACGCTCTTCCCGGGGACCTCGGGTATTTTTTGCGCGCGTGGCGCATCGAGTTCCCGACAGCCAGCGGCAGGCAGCAGGTGTCGGTGTCGCCCGACGACCCCGCTATCGAGTAGTCATAGCCGCGCCATCACCAGCGCGTTTCCGGCGCGCACCGCGTCGAACACCGCGGCGACATCGGTGCCATCGACCTCGGCGACGGTGTGGCCCGCAGCCGCGAACATCCCCGCAGGCGAGACCGGCAGCGTGAATGGACCCGGCTTGTCGTACCAAGAGACGACGAACTGTACGCCGGGCGTGAGGTGTCCGAGCAGCTCGGCGAGGGTGCCGTACGCGACGCTCCCGGTGCCGAGGAAGCACAGCGCGCTCTCGCCGGCCATGCCGATGCCGACGGCTTGTCCGGCGCGTGCGCTCGGTGAAGAGCCGGCCGGAACGACACGGTAGGGGCGAGCGGTGTGCAAGGAGTCCGCGCTCGCGCCGCGCAGCAGCGCTGCGCCCAGTTCACGACGTCCCGGGAGGATCCACGTGCGCTTGGACACGCCGAGCGTCGCGCCGGCGATCAGGGCTTCAAGGCCGCGCCCGGATACGGTGCCCGCTTCCGCGTGCAGCGCGCGGAGCCGCTCGACCGCACCCGCGAGATCCGGACGTGCGTCCACGGTCGTTGCGCCGCCGATCAACGCAGATCCAACAGCAGGCTCTCGGGGTTCTCAAGGATGGCCTTGAGCGCGCCGACGAAGCGTGCAGCGACCGCGCCGTCGATCACCCGGTGATCGAAGCTCGGAGACAGGTACATCATGGGTCGAACTTCGACCTTTCCAGCGATCGCCACCGGGCGGTCGTGGATCTGGTTCACGCCGAGGATCGCCACCTCGGGGTGGTTCAAGATCGGCGTCGCGAAGCGCCCGCCGATGTTGCCCACCGACGTGATGGTGAAGGTGCCGCCGGTCAGCTCGTCCACGCGGGCCTTGTTCTCGCGAACCCGGCCCGTGAGATCGGCGATCTCCGCGCCGATCTCGGCGAGGCTCTTCTGGTCGACGTGCTTGATCACCGGCACGTACAGGCCGGCGGGCGTATCGGTGGCGAGGCCGATGTGGATGTCCTTCCGCACGATGAGCGTGAAGTTCTCTTCGTCCATCACCGCGTTGACCGTGGGGAACTCGCGGAAGGCCTGTGCGCAGGCCTTCATGATGAACGGCAGGTAGGAGAGCTTGATGCCGCGCGCGGCGCCGGCTTGGTTCAGGCGGGTGCGCAGCTCGACGAGTCGGGAGCAGTCGACTTCGTCCACATAGGTAAAGTGCGGCGCGGTGCGGTAGGCTTGTACCATCTTCTCGGCGATCTTCCGGCGTAGCCCGATGATCTTGATGTGCTCGTCGGCGCCGGCGCTCGTCCGCGTGTACGTCACCGCTGCGGGCGCGACGGGCAGAGGAGCCGCGCTGTGCTGGTCGATGTCTTCCCGCGTGACACGGCCACCCTTGCCGCTTCCACCTACGCCGTGGATGTCGACGTCTTGTTCACGCGCATAGGCGCGCACCGCCGGGGAGGCGATGGCCTTCTGACCGGGAGGAGGCGGCAGTCGCGCGGCTACGGCCGCGGGGAGGCCGGCGACCGGCGCTGCGGGCTTCGGAGCCACCGGCGCGGCGACCGCAGGCTTCGGAGCCACCGGCGCGGCGACCGGAGCGGGTGCGTGCGCCGGAGCGGGTGCGTGCGCCGGGGCGGGTGCGTGCGCCGGGGCGGCGTGAGCGGGTGCCGCGGCGCCGCCGACGTCAATCTCCACCAACGGAGAATGAACCTTGACGACGTCCCCGGGATTTCCATGGGTTTTGGCGACGCGACCGGACTTCGGCGAGGAGATCTCCACCGTCGCTTTGTCGGTCATGATCTCGCACAGCGGCTGGTCGGTGGCGACGCTGTCGCCTACGTTCACGAGCCAGCGGACGATCTCGCCCTCAACTACACCTTCGCCGATTTCTGGCAGGGGAAAGACAAACATCGGTCAGGCTCCAAGGACAGAGTGAATGGCGTTGCGTACAGCGTCGACGGTCGAGCCGCGCGGGAGCTGTACCCAGGGCGCTTCGAGAGACCAAAACGCTTCGTTCAAGCTTGCGGTCAGGCTTCCGGGCTTGTCGCCCACGACGACGACGCGGCCCGTCCGCGCGATCGCGGCGGCGACGGAACCTGCGCCGCGCACCTCCACAACGTGCGCGTCGAAGCCTTCGGCTGCGGCCAGCGCGGCGGCACAGGCTCCGCCCACCGCGAGCACCGTGATCGCCGCGCCCTCGCGGAGCACGACGGGCTCACCTGCAGGGGCTTCGGGCAAGCCTTCGGGGGCTTCGGGGTTGCTGTCATCGACGAGGACGCAGACGCCTCCGCGCTGAAGGGCCTGAGCGAGCTGCTCGGCGGCATCGGACTCCCGGCCAGCGATGAACACCGGCAGGCTCAACGCGCGCAGGTCGGTTCCGCCCGGAACGCGAATCACCACGCTCGGCGTGAACGTGCGCTCGGTGCGCACCGCGATGTCTGCCAGATCCGCTACCGCGTCGAGCGCTCGCGCGAGGCTAGCCGGGTCGACTAGCTCGACCACGACGGACTTTCCGGCCAAGGCGAGGCCGGTCGCCATCGCGATGGTCGCAGCTTCGGACAGGGGCGTCCGCACCGCACCTTCAAGTTTTGCGAGGGCGCCGTGTACACCGGCACCTTCACCCAAAACCAAGCCACCCGCACGAATGTGGGCGTTCAACCGCTGACGAACGAGGTCTCCGCGAGGCAACGAGGCTCCAAGACTGCGCGGGGGTTTAGCGTGCTGGGGGCCGCAGATCAAGCCTTTGATGCTAAGCTGCGCAGGTGCACATGAAATGTACGCTATCCCCCCAAAGCCCCTTGACATGGCAAGGCCTGCCGGGTGAGTATGCGGTTTTGGCGCGAGTGATCCTGTGAAGACTTTGATCCGTGTAGGCGTGACGTTGTGGAGTGTAGGCACGCTGGGCCTCGCGGCGATTGTGCTCTCGAGCATCACCGGCGCCTCTGCGCCCCGCATCGGTGCGTCGGTTTCGGCGTACGCGGCGGGTGTTTCCCAGGTGTCCCGCAAGGCAGAATCCGCGCCAGTGGCCGTCGAATGGGCTCGCCCGGCGTGGTACCCCGCGGGCGCCGATGTAGAGGCGTTGCCTATGCTTTCGGCGGAAGGCCCGCGTTCTGGGCTGTCGTTGCGCGCGCGCTCCGCGTTCATCTACGATTTGGACGCCGGGAAGGTCCTGTTTGAAAAAAATGCCGACAACGTGCGGCCGGTGGCGTCGATCACCAAGCTCGTCAGCTCGCTGACGTTCATGTCGTTGCAGCCGAACCTCGATGACGGCATCTGTGTCACGGCGGCCCAGTACCCGTCCCGTTCGGGTGCGCGGTCCCGGCTCTCCACCGGCGATTGTTTGCATGGCTGGGATGTCCTTGGTGCCGCGCTCGTCGCGTCGGACAACCGCGCTGCGTTGGGGCTCGCTGCAGCGGCGGGTGCGGATGTGGAGGACTTTGTCAGCCAGATGAACGTCGTCAGCGCCGAGCTTGGCATGGACCATTCGTCGTGGACCGATCCTTCCGGGCTCGAAGATGAGAACCTGTCCACCGCCCGGGACATCGCGCGCGCGACCATCGCGGTGGCTGCGCATCCCGTGTTGTCGATGGTCGCCTCTGCGCCGTTTTGGGACATCGAGCGGGATGGGCACAGCACGCGCCGCCTGTTCTCGACGGACCACCTTGTAGGTCGCGAAGACTTGGTCATTGAAGCTGCGAAAACCGGGTACACGGACACCGCCCGCTACTGCTTCACCACGGTGCTCCAGACCGAAGATGGTCGGCGCATCGTCGTCACGCTTTTGGGCGCGGACGGCAAAATGACCCGTTGGGCCGACATGGGGCGGGTGTTGGACTGGTTGGAGCAGGCGAAGGGATAGTGCGCATCCCGGTTCACATCGTAAGCGGCTTTCTTGGGGTGGGAAAAACCACCACGCTGACGGCGCTTGTCGCGGCGCGCGCGGGTTCTGAGCGAGCGGCGCTGGTGGTGAATGACTTTGGGGAGGCGGCGATCGACGCGTCGCGCTTGGGCGGAGAGACCGACGGCGCCGAGCGCGTGCTGAACATCCCCGGCGGCTGCGTATGCTGCACCGCGCCCGAGGGGCTGGTCCGCGTGGTTGGCGAGCTGCTGGACGTGACGCGCCCCGATCGCATCTACATCGAGCCGTCTGGGCTCGGCCGCCCGCGCGACGTCGTAGACATGCTTGTGCGCGGGGGCTTGGCCAGCCGGGTGGATCTGCGGCCGGTGATCGTGGTCCTCGATCCCGAGAAGTTCGACGCCAGCGACCCCTTGATGCACGAGCAGTGGGAAGGCGGGGACGTGCTCGTGGTCAATCGCATCGATCTGGCCAGCGAAGCCGCGCTCGGGCGAATTCGCGAGGCGGTGCGCACCAAGTGGCCCCCGTTCCTACGGGTGATCGAGACCAGCCACGGCGCGCTGCCGGCGGATGTTCCCGATTGGTCGCGCGCGGAGCCCGCGCAGGATCACGGGCACGATCACGATGACGATCACGGGCACGGGCACGGTCACGGGCACGATCACGACGCCGACTCCACGGTGAACTTCCACAGCGCGTCGCGGATCGTGGGCCCGTCGGAGGTCTACGACTGGCGGGCGTTGAACGACGTGCTGCAAGATGCAGCCATTCTTCGTTTCAAAGGCATGTTTCACTCCGACATTGGGTGGATCCGCGTCGATCGGGCCGGCGGGGTGGTCGAACAGCGGGGCACCCCATGGCGCCGTGACAGTCGTTTTGACCTCATCGTCGCGACAAGCACAGACCTCGAGGGCATCCTCGCCAAGGTAGAGGCCGCGCGGTCTCGGCCGGCGGTGGGCGAGCCGGATGGCGTAGAGCTGGTCGATGCCGACGCCAATCGCATGGAGCTGACTCGAGGTGGCTTAGCGCGATTGGGCGCGCTGGACGTCGCGGCGTCTGTGCCTGGCCGGGTCGGCACAGCGGTGCTGCTCCGAGACGTCGTCGGTTTGTTGTCCGCGCCTTCGGATGCGCGGGTCGTGCTTTCGGCGGCCGACGGCATGATCACCGAGCCCATCCGCGTGGATGCGCTGGGCGATGCGCTGCTGGTCTATGCGTTGGACGGACAGCCGCTTCCCAAGGGACAAGGCGGACCGTTTCGGGTGCTGGTCCCCGCGGGCGGAACCTGCGCCAACGTCAAGGCGTTGACGCGCATCCGCATCCTTTGAGGTCTGCTCTCTCGCGTGTAGGCTAGCGTGTACTTCGCGAAGTTTCCCGCGAAGTCCCTCGCTACGACGGCGCGACGGCGATCAGCTCGACGTCAAACACGAGGATCGCGTTGGGGGGGATCATCCCGCCGGCGCCGCTTGCGCCGTAGCCGAGCGCCGATGGGATGCGAAGCTGCCGCTTTTCGCCTACCTTCATGCCCAGGACCGCTTCGTCCCAGCCCTTGATCACCTCACCGACGCCCACGCTGAATTCGATGGGCTCGCCGCGATCGATGGACGAGTCAAACTTGGTCCCGTCGGTGAGCCAGCCGGTGTAGTGCACCTTCACGGTGTCCCCGGCCTTGGGCTGCACGCCGGTGCCGGGCTTGATCAGGTAGTACACCAGCCCGTCCGGCAGCGTCACGGGCTCGATCGCGTGCACGTCGGTGGGAAGCGTAGGAGTTCCGTTCGAATGCGGACATCCGGGGAGCGTGACCAGGGAGCACAGCAGGAGGAGCGTGGCGCAAAGAGGACGAAGCATGGTTGCTCGTATCCAGAGCGCACATCGCGGGCTACCTTGGGGCCATGTCTGACGCCTCTTTCGATCCCTCGCTCTCCGCTCCTGCGCTCTCCGCGCCTGCGCTCTCCACTCCCGCGCTCTGGCGTGCCCCTGATCTGGGGATCGTGCTCGACTTCTCGCACATGGGGCGTCCGCTCGCAGCCCACGACTTTGCTGCCGCCCATGCGGCGATGACGGCCCTTGAAGCGGGCGCGGTCGCGAATCCGGATGAAGCGCGCCAAGTCGGGCATTACTGGCTGCGGGATGCCGATCGAGCGCCGGCCTCCTTGCAGGGCGCGATCCGCGAGGCCTTGGCGCAGTGCCACGCGCTCACCCGTACGGTGCACCGAGAGCGCGTAGAGCCTGACGACGCCGAAGGCGACAACGACAGCGATCTCCGCTTTCGCACCGTCTTGGTGCTGGGGATCGGCGGTTCGGCGCTGGGTCCCCAGCTCGTCGCCGACGCGCTCGGTGAGCCCGACGACCGGCTCGCGGTGCGCTTCCTCGACAACACCGATCCCGAAGGCATCGCCCGGGTACTCGGACCGTTGATCCTCGAAGAAACCCTGGTGGTGTGCATCTCGAAGAGCGGAGGGACCGCGGAGACGCGCAACGCGCTGATCGAGACTCAAGCCGCTTTTGCGCGCGCCGAGGTGGATTTTGAGTCCCGGGCGATCGCGGTGAGCGGCGAGGGCAGCCAGCTGTGGAACAGCGCTGCGGGTTGGCGGGCGCGGGTGCCGATGTGGGATTGGGTCGGCGGCCGGACCAGCCTCGCGAGCGCGGTGGGTGTGTTGCCGATGCTCCTTCAGGGCGTGGACGCGGACGCGTTTTTAGAGGGGGCGGCGTTGATGGACGCCCACACGCGGAGAGCGACGGTCGAGCAGAACCCGGCGGCGATGCTGGCCCTCGCGTGGTTGGCGTTCACCGAGGGCAAGGCCAAACGCGCGATGGTCGTGCTGCCGTACCGCGATCGCCTCGTGCTGTTCTCGCGCTACCTCCAGCAGCTCATCATGGAGTCCATTGGAAAAACCCTCGATGTGAATGGACGCGTCGTCCACCAGGGCCTGACGGTGTACGGAAACAAGGGATCCACCGACCAGCACGCCTACGTACAACAGCTGCGCGACGGTCCCGACGACCACTTCGTGACCTTCGTTGCCGTAGAAGACGACGGCTACTCCGGGCAAGAAGACGTCGCTCCCGGTGTGCAATCCGGTGATTTCCTACAGGGTTTTTGGCTCGGGACGCGTCGCGCGCTCTCCGAAGCCGGCCATGGCTCGATCACCGTGAGCTTGCCGGTCGTGGATGCGCTTCGGGTGGGGGCGCTCGTCGCGTTGTACGAGCGCGCGGTCGGGTACTACGCGAGCTTTGTAGGGGTGAACGCCTACCATCAGCCCGGGGTGGAAGCTGGAAAACGGGCGGCCGCTGCGATCCTTGGAGTGTCGAGCGCGCTCGTCGCTGCGTTGGGGCCGGAAGGGGAGACAGCGGGTGCGCTCGCTGCGCGGGTCGGGGGCGTGGACGCGGGCGAGGCGTGGCACATCCTGCGTCGCCTCGCGACGAATGAACGCGGAGTTTGCTGCGAAGAGGCGGATCGTCCCTCGGAGGATCTGTTCCGTCGCGGACCGGCGTGAGCGTGCGGCGCCGGGAGCTCGCTGCATGGGCGCACGGCGCAGTCTTCGCGTTGGCGTGCTGTGGGTGCATCTCCCGGAAGTCCGGGGACGACAGCGCGAGCGATCCGCGTTGTTTGCTGTCGCCTCCGGATGGGTTCACCCCGGTGACTGAGCCCGAGCTGCGCCTCGATGTCGCCACCGCGCTGTGGGACGGAGACCTCGTCGTGCAGAGCGCCGGCTCGGGCGTGGCGTGGGACGGGCAGGGTGCAGCCCGCAGCGAGCTCTACCTAAACCGAGGGATGAGCTATGGTATTGTCGGGTCCATGACCTGCGCGACTCCAGCGGAGCTCACGTTGGTGCAACGCTTAGAGTCCGGTCGCTCTACCGATTTGGCATCCTGGACCTGCGCTCCCGGCGTCCCGCTCGAGATGGAACAGGACGTGATCATCAGCGAGAACGGCAACCGCTTCACCCTCGAGCTCGATCAGCCCATGAGCGGTGCGGGAGCAGTCGAGCTGCAGATCACCGGTCAGCAATGGGCGGATATGGCCGATGTGGTCGGCGCAGCCCCGGTGCTCCTCGGCTTTTTGATGCACATCGAAGAGGCGCCGGAGCTGGTCACCGACGCCGACAACTGGCGTCGGCGTGCTTCTGTGGTCGAGGCGCTGTCCCGAACGCTCGCCGCGCACGGGGCTGCGTTGACGTTGCAGCCCGGGCAGACCTTCGTCGAAGGCGCGGCCGTCTGGGATCCGAGTTGGTTCTCCGCCCGTGCCGCTGGGGGCATGTCGTGGTCGGTGCACGTGCACAATGAGTCGGACGGCGCGGAGGCGCTTGAAAAAGCGGTTCGAACCGCCCGGCATGATTTTTCAGACGCGGGTCTGGACGTGCGCGACCTGAACGGAGGCTTCTCGCTGGGGATCTGGAACCGAATGGCCGCCGCGGGGATCCAGAGCGTCACCGCCTTCAAGAACCCCGACACGCAGCTGGATCTCGCGGTGCCGCGGGTACAGCCATGGCGCCCAGCCGAAGGCTCCGGCGCATCGGATGAAGCGGCCTTTGCGCTCCACGATCCCGATGGGCCGGTGGTTTATCTGCCCGGCAGCGGGGTCCGGGAGGCCGACCACACGCGCTTCGGCGCCTACGCGGAGCGCCACCTCGCGCAGGTGCGCGCTCACGCGGTCGCGGGCTTCGTGAACACCTGGTACTTCATGGAGCACGTGGACGGCTTTGGCCCCGAGGTGTCGGATCCCGACTTCGATGCTTACCTTGAAGCCGGGCTCGCGGTGGACATGGCGGAGATCGACGCGGCGCTGGCAACGGTCGTGGACCCGCTTGTTTCATCCGGCCAAGTTCAGTACGGCACGCCCGACACGATGCGCGCCGCATACGCGGCGTGGGAGACCGACTGCGCTGTTCGCTGAACCGTAGCAGATTCGGCTTGAACTGCGGATAGGGGCGGGGTACACGCGGCGCTTCGAGGTGACCCTTGTCCAATCGTGCCCGCATCGACGCTGTCCAGAAGGCCGCATCCCGCTCCATCCGTACGTTCTCCCGCCCGCAGGACGCGCAGGGTCGGCCGCTCCGTGTGTCTTCGCTGTTTGGCTCGCGGACCTTCAACTCCGAGCGCATGCGCGATCGCGTGCCTCCCGAGGTTTTTGCCAAGTGGGTAGAGACCGTAGAGCACGGTCGCAAGCTCGATCGCCCTGTCGCGGACGCCATCGCCCACGCCGTGAAAGAGTGGGCGTTGGAGCAGGGTGTCTCCCATTTCTGTCACTGGTTCCATCCGATGACGGGGTCCACCGCCGAGAAGCACGACTCCTTCCTTTGGTTTGACAAAGACGGTCGCCCGATCGAGAAGTTCACCGGCTCGATGCTCCTTCAGAGCGAGCCCGATGCCTCCAGCTTCCCCAGCGGCGGCATGCGCTCCACCTTCGAGGCGCGCGGCTACACCGCGTGGGACCCGACCTCGCCGATGTTCATCATGGAGAGCCCGACGGGCCGCACGTTGTGCATCCCCTCGGCGTTCCTCGGATATCACGGTCAGGCGCTCGATGAAAAAGCGCCGTTGTTGCGCTCGATGGAGGCGCTCTCCCGCTCCGCGACCCGGCTGCTCACGGCGCTCGGCGAGAGCACCCATCGCGTGACGGTCACCGTCGGACCGGAGCAGGAGTACTTCCTCGTAGACCGCGCTTATGCGGGTTTGCGGCCGGATCTGGTCATCGCCGGGCGCTCGCTGTTGGGTGCGCGTCCTCCCAAGGGGCAGATGCTCGAAGATCACTACTTCGGCTCGATCCCGGTGCGGGTGCAGGCCTTCATGGAAGAGGTGGAGCTGGAGCTGCACCTGCTGGGCGTGAGCGCCAAGACCCGCCACAACGAGGTCGCTCCCTGCCAGTTCGAGTTGGCCCCGATCTACGCCGAAGCCAACCTCGCCGCCGATCACAACCAGCTCGTGATGCAGACCATGCGCAAGGTGGCGATGCGCCACGACTTCATGCTGCTGCTGCACGAAAAGCCCTTCGCGTTCGTCAACGGTTCGGGCAAGCACATCAACTGGTCGTTGCAGGACAGCCGCGGGGAAAACCTGCTCGATCCGGGCAAGAATCCGCAAGAGAACCTTCGCTTCCTGACGTTCCTTGCGGCTACCTTGCTGGGTGTGTACCGTCACGCGGCGGTCTTGCGCGCGAGCATCGCCTCCCACGGCAACGACTTCCGCCTTGGTGCCAACGAAGCTCCTCCGGCGATCATGTCGGTGTTCCTCGGGGATTTCCTGTCGCGTATCTGTGACGGCATCGCCTCGGGCGACGTCAGCACCCTCGACGCCGGCCAGGCGATGATCGAGCTGGGCATCAACCGGCTGCCCGCGATCGCCAAGGACAACACCGACCGCAACCGCACCTCGCCGTTCGCCTTCACGGGGAACAAGTTTGAGTTCCGCGCCGTGGGCTCCTCGGCGTCCATCAGCTTTCCGACCACGTGCTTGAACGCGGCCGTCGCGGACGGCATCGATCAGATCCACGCATGGGTCAGCGAGGCCGGCGGCGGAACGGCCGCGGTGATGGCGGCCGTGCGTCGCGCGTTGCAGGAGTCGACGCCGGTGCGCTTTGACGGCAACGGCTACGGCGCCGAGTGGGTGATCGAGGCCGAGCGTCGCGGCTTGCCCCACGCGCGCAACACCCCCGCGGCGCTCGCAGCCCTCGCTACCGACGCTGCGTCCGACCTCTTCAAGCGCCACGGCGTCTTCTCGCACGAGGAGCTGCACAGCCGCTTCGAAGTGCGCGTCGAGCAGTACAACAAGAAGGTCGAGATTGAAGCGGACGTGTTGAAAGACATCGTCGACGTGTCGGTGTTGCCGATCACCATCGCCGAGCTGGCCGAAGCGCGCGCGCACGCCGATGTCGGTCCTGCCGCGGCGCGGCGCTTCCACGAGCTTGGGCTGCGCGTCGAGGCGGTAGACGCGGCACGGCAAGCGCTCGACGTCGCGCTCCGGGGCGTAGGCGAGGGCAGCGAGGCCGAGCGGGCGGCGGCGTTCTGCGCGCACGTCGTGCCGGCGCTGCTCGCCCTGCGTGAAGCGTGCGACGCGACGGAAGCGATGGTCAACGACAACCGTTGGCCGTTGCCGCGCTACCGCGAGATGCTGTTCCTTAGCTGAGCGGCGAGCGGCCGGTGCCGGATCGTAAAGCCCCCTGCGCGGCCAAGACTGCGCAGGGGGTTTCTATCGGGGTAGTCGAAGCGGGCCACTCTGAGGGTCCCGCGTCCCCGAGTGCGTCAGGCGCTGACGATGTGCGTGACCGGGCGTCCCTCTTGTCCGCGCTGCACGTTCGCGCCTACGCCGCGCAGCTTCTCGGCGAGGTGCTCGTAGCCGCGGTCTAAGTGGTAGATGCGAAGGATCTCGGTGCGCCCGCGGGCGGCGAGACCGGCGAGCACGAGGGACGCCGAGGCGCGCAGGTCGGTGGCCATCACCGTCGCGCCGCTGAGCTCGGGCACGCCGTGTACGGTCGCGAGGTTGCCGTTGATGTCGATGCGCGCGCCGAGGCGCAGCAGCTCGGCGACGTGCATGAACCGGTTTTCAAAGATGGTCTCGCGGATCTGGGACGAGCCGTTCGCGAGGGACAGCAGCGCCATCAGCTGGGCCTGCATGTCGGTCGGGAATCCGGGGTGGGGTGCGGTGGTGATGTCCACGGGTGTGACCGGACCGTTGCGCCACACGCGCACGAAGTCGTCGCCGGTCTCTACCCCGCAGCCTGCGGCGCGCAGCACGTCGAGCACCGGCGCGAGGTGGTCCGCGCGCGCGTTCTCGCAGCGGATGTCCCCGCCGGTGATCGCGGCCGCGACCAGATAGGTGCCCGCTTCGATGCGGTCGGGGAGGATGTGCCAGGGGCGCGTAGCCGGGACCAGCGAGGTCACGCCCTGCACGTGGATCGTCGCGGTGCCGGCGCCTTCGACCTTGGCTCCGAGCGAGTTCAAGAATGCGCCCAGCTCTTCGACTTCAGGCTCCGCTGCGGCGTTTTCGATGGTCGTGTCGCCGTGCGCGAGCACCGCGGCCATCAGAATGTTCTCTGTCCCGGTGACGGTCGGCATGTCGAGGCGCATGTGCGCGCCTTTGAGCGCCTTCACCTTGCCGTGTACGTAGCCGTTGTCCATCTGAAACTCGCACCCGAGCGCTTCAAGTCCCCGAAGGTGCTGGTCGATGGGCCGCACGCCGATCGCGCATCCGCCCGGAAGCGACACGTGCGCCTCGCCGCAGCGCGCGAGCAGCGGGCCGAGCGCGAGCACGGAGGCGCGCATCTTGCGCACCAGATCGTAGGGGGCCTCGCACCAAGCGACCCGTGAGGTGTCGATGCGGACGATCGGCCCCATCAACGAGGGGCAGCCGATGCGGCCCAGCAACGAGAGCATCGACTCTACGTCGGCCAGCTCGGGCAGGTTGGCGATGCGGTGCTCGCCGGGAGCGACGATGGTCGCCATGAGGAGCGGCAGGGCGGCATTTTTTGCGCCGGATACGGGAACCGTACCCTTGAGCGGTACACCGCCGTCGATGACGAGCTTGTCCATGGAAAGAATCCGGGGGAAACGAGGGGAGCGAAGTGGGGATGCGAGCGGGAAGGGGATGCGATCTGCCAGCCGCGCTGGGCCTTGAAGCAGGTGCGCCGTGGGTCGAAACCGGGGCGGGTAGACTATCTCCAAGGTCGGGTATGTACCAGCGAAAGCGGCACCCGTCGCTGCGGATGTTTAGCAAGGAGGATGCCAACTCAGACAGTTGGAGGGTTGTTGGGCGCTCGCGGGGCCATTGTCGTGGATTTGCGATAGAGCAACGGCGTGAAGAACTCCGCCCCAGGCTCCCCGATGCGCGGCCGCGACCTGCGCGGGGAGGACTTTTCCCGAGGCGGGCTGGTGGGTCAGGATCTACGCGGGTGCGATCTGCGGGGAGTGACGCTTTGTGGCCTCGATCTTCGGGGGGTTGACCTTCGGGCGGCAGACCTCACCGGGGCAGACTTGCAGGACGCGGACCTCTCAGGCGCCAATCTCGCCGGGGCGATCCTCTCCGGGGTTCGGCTGCAGCGCGCGAAGCTCCGGGACGCGGACCTCTCCGACACCGACCTGGACGGTGCGCTTCTGGTAGATGCCGATGCGCAAAATGTAGATTTCCGAAGGTCGCAGGCGTTCGGGGTGGTCGCGAATGGCGTTCGGATGGACGGTGCGCGGATGCACGGCGCCGAATGGCGTCGAGCGAGCCTGACGAACGCCAGTTTGGTGGGGGTGCGTGGGCGATCGTGGCGGCTGGACTCGGCGGATCTGAACGCGGCGAACCTGACCGATGCGGTGCTGGAGCGCGCCTGCTTGGACCACGCAGCCGTAGACGGACTGCTGCTCGAGCGCGCGGTGCTGACCCGGTCGAATTGGTTCGGGGCGGTCGGCCGCGTGACCTCGCGGGACGCCAGCTTCCAGGCGGCGGACCTGCGGGGCGTGGACATCGAGGGGTTCCTATCGCCGGGAAACCGCCTCGGACGTGCGCAGGTGAGCCGACGCGCTGCTCGGGCGCACGGCAACGCGCTCCGGAGCTTCGGCTGGACGCCGGGCGCCGCCCAGCGCGCGTTCGCTTTTGTGGTTCAGCTGCCGGTAGACGCGTCGCTGCGGGTCTTCCGTCGCGCGAAGCTGAGCTCTCCTCCTCGCGTCGAAGCGCCTGCGCCCGCGCCGGACCCGGCGGTGGAGATGCGCGTCGCCGCTCGGGCAGCGCTCCGTGAGCGCGCGCTGAAACGTGCCAAAGAGGCACGGTTTCAGCAGGCGGATCGCTTAGAACGCCTGCGGCTCTCTGCCCAGACGGTCGCGCAGTCGGGGAGAAGCTGGGCGCGTGCGATCTTGGGCTCGGATGTAGAGCCTGCCAATGGGGATGTGATCGAGCGCGAGCGTGACTTTCCGCTCGATGCCACGCGCCGCGATCGCGAGCTTTCGGGTGTCTCCGAGTCCCGCGAGGCATCCCGAAGGGCCTTGGTGCGCAAGCAGCGCTGGCAAGAGCTTCGAGCACAGGCCGAAGAGCTGCGTCGCATCACCGAAGAGCGGGTAGAGGCTGCACGCGTCGCGGCGGTCTTAGAAGAGCGTAGGATTGCGGCGGAAGAAGCCGCAGCCGCAGCCGCGCTCGCTGCTGCCGAACTTGAGGCGCGCTCGCTCGCCGCGGCCGAGGCGCGTGCCGTTGAAGAGCGCGCGTTGGCCGAAGCGGAGCGGGTTCGTCTGGAGCGCGTGGCGATGGAGCGGCTGCGCGCCGAAGAAGAACACCGTGCTCGCCTGCACCTCGAAGCCGAGCAGGCCGCCGCGCTCGCCGCCGAAGGTCTGGACGAGGCCTTCGCGCAAGCCACACGGGATCTGGCGGCGATCACGCCTGTCCTGCGCGACGAGCCTGCAGCGGATGGCGCGGATGTGGCGGACGCCGAGGCGAGCGCTCCTGCCACGACGCGCGCCGAGGCGGTTCGGGCCGGTCGACGGGGCGTAGCGCTTCAGGCGCGGAGCGCTGCCCGGCGCCAGCAAGCGTTGGCGCAAGCCCAGGAAACTGCGGCGGTGTTGCGCGCGCGCGCGGTCGCGATGGAGTTCGCGAACGCCGCCGCGGCCAGTGAGCGTGCGCTCGTTGAGGCGGCGCAGGCGGAGGCGGAGAGGACGCTGGCCGCGGCTGCGCTTCAAGAAGCCGCAGAGGCGCTGCGGGTGTCTTCGGCGGAGGCGTCCGCTGGGGCCGCTGAGGTGGAGTCGGAGGCCGACGTCAGCGCGGTACCGTCGCTGCGACGGGTTGCGGCGATGCAGGCGCGCGCTCAGGCTCAGCGCGCCGAAGCTGCTGCTGCGGCGCGGCTCGCTGCAGCGACCTTGCGGGCGCGGCAGGTCGCCGAGGCCGCTGCGCGGGTCGAAGCCGAGGCCGCTGCGCTGCGCACGCAGGCGGAACAGGCGGCGACGGAGGCGCTCGGGGAGCCCGTAGCGGACGACATCGAACCGTCCGAGCTTGTGGAGGTCGACGCCGATTTGACGGCTCGCACCCTCCGTTGGGTCGCGGCGCTGCGCGCTCAAAGCGCTGCTCGGCGCCAGCAGGCGTTGGCGCAGGCCCAAGAGACCGCCGGGGTGCTTCGTGCGCGCGCCGTCGCGCTGGAGTCTGCGCGCGCGGCGGCGGCGAGTGAGCGCGCGCTCGTTGAAGCGGCGCAGGCGGAGGCCGAGCGGGCGCGGGCCGCGGCCGAGCTTCAGGAAGCTGCGGACGCGCTGCGCGCGTCTTTGGCCGAGGTGCCCGTTGAGTCCGTGGAGTTGGAAGCGGACGTTCGCGCGGTGCCGTCGCTGCGACGGGTCGCCGCGATGCAAGCGCGCGCGGACGCGCAGCGGTCCGAGGCTGCGGCTGCGGCGCGTCTGGCTTCTACGACGCTGCGCGCGCGGCAGTTCGCCGAGGCTGCTGCGCGGGTCGAAGCCGAAGCGGCTGCGCTGCGGGCTGAGGCGGATCAAGCGGCCACCGAGGCGCTCGGGGAGTCTGCGGAGGATGGCCTTGAGGCGCTCGAGCCTTCTGAGGACACCGCTGCGGCTGAGGCCGCGGCTGAAGCGGCGGCCGAAGCTGCGGCGCGGGTTCTGGTTGTGCGTCGCTCGGTCGCGGTCCGTGCAAACCGGGACGCGGAGCGGCGTCAAGCGCTGGCGCAGGCCCAAGAGACCGCGGCTGTGCTTCGCGCACGCGCTGTCGCGGTCGAGTCCGCCAACGCCGCGGCCGCACGGCAACAGGTGGTCGCGGAAGCGGCGCTGGCGGAGCAGGAGCGTCTGCGCGCTGCGGAAGAGCTGAGCGTTGCCGCTGAGGCGTTGTCGACGTCGGCGGCGGTGGCGGAAGCCGCAGAGATCGAGGCGGGTGGGGCCGCGTCGAGTCGTTTGGTCGCGGCGGTGCGCGCGCGCGCGGACGCTCAGCGGGCAGAGACGGCTGCGTCGGCCCGCCTCGCGGCGGCTACGCTGCGCGCCCGTCAGGTCGCTGACGACGCCGCGCGCGTGGAGGCTCAGGCTGCCGCTTTGCGGGTCGAAGCGGAGCAGGCGGCGATCCAAGCCTTGGGGATCGCGTCCGAAGATCCGATCGCGGGTGCCGACGGTGCAGAGGACGCCGCTCCGATCGACGAGCTCGCCGCAGCCGAAGCCGCCGCCGCGGCCGCAGCGGCGGCTGCTGCGATGCTGGCGGAGCGCGTTCTGGCCTCGCGTCGGTCGGCTGCGCTCCGCGCCCGCAGTGAGGCGGAGCGGCAGCAGACGCTGGCGCGTGCCCAGCAGACCGCCGCCGCGCGACGCGCGCGCGCCGCGGAGATCGACGCCGCGAACGCCGCCGCCGAGGCCGCGAGCCTGCGCGCTGCTGAGCAGGTGGCGCTCGCCGATGCCGCGGTCGCGGAAGCCGCCGCGCGTGTCGCCGCAGCAGAAGCTGCCGAAGCGGCGTTGCTCGTCGAAGCCTCGCGGAGAAAGGAGGAGCAGGCCGAGAGCGAACGGCTCCGTGCGGAGCGCGAGGCGGCGGCCCATGTGCGCGCCGACGCGATGCGCGCGCAGGTGCTCGCAGCAGCCCGTGCCGCCGCAGCCGAGCGCGAAGCGAAAGAAGCCGCGATGGAGCGACTGCGGGTCGATGCCGAGCGTGCGCGGCTGCGGCAAGAGCTTGAAGAGCTCGCGCGTACCATTGAAGAGGATCGCGACGACGAAGAAGGCAGTGACATCGTGCTCCGCGCCCGTTTGGCTGCGGCGCGGACCCGTGCCCAAGCCACCCGCGCGGCGGCGCTGCGCGCCTCGGTGGAGCGCGCCGAGGCTGCGCGCGCACGGCGTGAAGCCGAGCTTCAAACGGCAGCCCAAGCCGCGAGCGAGCGCCGTCGTCAAGCATCGGAGGCGCTCGCGCTCCAGAGCGCCCTATCCGCCGAGGCGGCCGATGCGGATGCGGCGCTCGATGGAGAGGCGCGCCGTAAGGTCGGTGCGCGCCGCGCTGCGCGCGACAGGCGGCTCGCTGCGGTCAACCAGCAGCGCCTGATGGCTGCGCTCGACGCTGCGCAACGACGGGAGTTCAAGGCCTTCCTCGTCGAGGTTGCCGATCGCCAGCGCGATGAAGAAGCTGCGGATTGGCAGCGCTTCCTGCGATCGGCCCGCCCTGCCGCGCGCGCTGGCGAGCGCAGGGTTCAAGAAGAGCGCGCGCGAATCCGCCTTGCCGGCCCCGAAGCCGCGCCGGCTCGAGAGCGCGAGGCGCGGCGCCGCGCCGCTCGCGATGCCGCGGTCTCCCGTGCGCTGGGCGGCGTGGGGAGCGCCGTTGATGGGTCGGTCACCTTCACGGGCCGGCTCGCCCGCGGGGCCTTGGACATGTTTACGGGGCGGAGCAGCGCCGACGGCGACTCCCCGACGCCCGATCAGATCGCCGACTTCCGCTACGACGCCTTGTTGCGGGATCGGGAGCGGTTCACCGACGCGCTGGAGCTGGACCTGTCGCGGCGTCGCCGGGTCGTGCTTGCGCGTACCGGCATCTTGCTCGCTCCCGAGCCAGATCCGACGCAAGGAGAGCCCCAAACCGTCGCCGCCCGGGTCGCGGGGAGCATGCGCATCCTCGCCTCCTCGGTCAGCCGGGGGCAGCAGGTACCCCTGCCTGGCTCAGATTGGCGCGGGCGTAGCTTGGATGAGCGAGACCTTCGCGGTTTGGACCTGCGTGGCGTCAATCTGCAGGGCGTCAGCATGGTGGGCACCGATCTGCGTGACGCGGACTTGTCCGGCGCGGATCTCTCTTCGGCCGATCTCACCGCGGCGACGCTGCGGGGGGCGATACTCGCTCGGGCGAGCTTGGAGAATGCGCTGCTCGACCAAGCGGACCTGCGCGACGTCGACCTTTCGACCGCGCTGGTTCGGGGTGCGCGCGTCGCCGGTGCGCTGGGCTTGTCTGCGTCTACCCGCGCCGATCTGGCCGAGCGCGGCGCAGACATGGGCGAGGGCGGGGAGTCGGGATGGACGCGCCTCGTAGGCGCTGCGGCGGCGTTGGCGCTGTTTGGCGCGATGGGCGTCTACGCGGCCGCGCGCTTCAACGCTGCCGAAGACAGCGCGGCGCTCGAGCAGGCTGCGACCGCGGCGCAACAAGCCGGGGATCCCGCGGAGGCCGCGCTTCGGTTCACGGAGCTCGCGGCGGGTGCCCGGGACGACGATCAGCGCATCGAATTCTTACTCGAAGCGGCGAAAGCCTTTGAGGAGGCGGGAGATGCCGCGCAGGCGTTGGAGCGCTTGGAGTCGGCGCGCACCCTCGCAGAGCCGCTCACCAGCTTGCCGCACGTCGTACTTCGGCTCGCGGGCGTTCAAGCCCGCCACGATCTCGCCAGCGTCGCCGCGGAGAACTATCGGTTTGTACTCGATCGCGGCGACGTCAGTCCGACAGACCGCGCGACGGCGCTCATCGGACTCTCGCAGATCCTCGATCCCTCCGAGCACGACGCGCTGCTGGAGAAAGAAAAAGAGCTGCTCGCGGCAGCCAAGACGGACGTTCAGCGCTCGACCTTGGCCTTGGCCCTCGCGGACGCTTGGGCTGGCGCCGGAGATCCTGCGCAGGCTCGTGCCACCATCGACGCTGCGTTGGCGATGACTGCAGGAGAGAAGGAGCGCATCCCGCTCCAGCTCCAGCTCGCCCATCTGCTCTCCGACGCGGGCGAGGACGCCGCCGCGTTGGCGCTCTACCGGCGGGTGCTCGCGCGTCCCGGCGGTCAGGAAGCGGCGATTGGCGCGGCCGAGCTGCTTTCCCGAGCCGGCGACGACGCTGGCGCGGTCGCGCTGCTTGAGCCGCTGCGCGCTGCGACCGATGTTGGGCTCCGGGCGCGCGCCGAGCTGGTGCTGACTGGAATGGCCGAACGCAAAGGGGACTCCGCCGCAGCGGTGGCTTCGTTGCAACGGCTGCTGGAGCTCGATGGCTTGGAGCCGCGGATCGCGGATGAGGCCCGCCTGAACCTCGCCCGCTTGTTGAGCAAGACCGATCCCGAAGCCGCCGCGAAGCTCGTCGCCGATCATCCCGATCTGCAGGAGTCGGTGCAGCTGGGCACCGCGCGCTCCTTGCGCGATGCGGGCAAGCGCGACGAAGCGCGGGCCGTTTGGGTGGCGCTCGCCGATGCAGCGACCACGAGCCCCGACGCGGTGCTCGAGGCACGTCTGTCGCTCGCGGAGATGATGGTCGAGGACGATGATGCGGACGGCGCGATCGTTCGCTACGACCAGCTTTTGGCGACGACGTCGTCGGTGTCGGCCAAGAACCGAATCGCCCTCGGCGCCGCCAACGCGATGGTGAAGGCCAACCGCGTCAAAGAGGCAGGATCGCGGTACGAAGCTTTGTTGGGAACTGCGCTATCCGGGCCCGCAGCGGATCAGAGCGTGGTCGCGCAGTGTCAGCTGGGGCTGGCGCGGATCGCTGAGCTCGTTGGCAAGACAGACGCGGCGCAGCGTCAGTACCTCGAGGTCGGTGCGGGCACAGGACCGTGGGCGGTAGAGGCGCTGTTCGCGCTGGGGCAGCTTCGAGAAAGAAGTGGTGATTATCGGGGATCTGCAGAGGCTTTCCGGCGTGCGATCGCGTCACCGGGCCTCGGTGGATCCGACGCGGGCCGAAAGGTGGAGCTGCAGATCGCGCTCGCTGGGGTGTTGGTCGAAGCCGAAGATCCTACGGCCGCGGAGGTCTACAACACGCTTTTGGAAGCGCCGAGCGCAGCGGTTCGGGTGAAGGCGCGGCTCGCGGTCGGCGAACAGAAGCTGGGCACCGATCCGGCTTCCGCCCAGAAGTTGTACGCCGATGCCATGGCCGAGGCTACGCCGGGTGCGGATCGTGCGGCCGCGCGGGCGGGTTGGCTGCGCGCCTCGGTGGCGCTCGGGCAGGTGCGCGATGGGTTAGGTCAGATTCGTGCATGGCTGGGGGATGAGGACGATCAGGCGCTGCGCGGCGAGCTCTCAGTCGTGGCCGTGCGTGCGCTGCGCGAAGAAGGCTTGACGGCCGAGGCGATCACGATCAGCGAGCAGTACTCCGCGGACGGCGGTTTTGAGCTGGGGATGGAGCATGCTGGCGCGTTGCGCGACGCCGGCCGGCCCGCCGATGCAGCGGCGCTGTTGTCGACGTTGCGCCCGTTGGATGCGTTGGATCGCGCCTGGGTCGCCGAGACCGAAGCCGACGCGCGGCTCGAGGCGGGCGACTACGCTGGCGCTGAGTCCGTGCTGACCGGCCTCGGGGCGTCCGGCGAAGGCGCCGCCTGCTACGGTCTTGCGCGCGTCGCGCGGGAGCGTGAGGAGTGGGAGAAAGCGGAGACGCTCCTCGCGAATTGTGAAGACCCTCGCGCTCCGATCATCCGGAGCGAGGTGCTCGAGGGCCTCGGACGCTGGGATGACGCGACCGCAGCGTGGGGGCGCCTCGCGCAGAGCGAAGATCTGGAGACCCGCACCGCCGCGGCCCTCGGTCTGGCGCGCGTCGCGATGGAAAAGAACGATCCAACGGCCGCGCTCGCGGCGTTGGACCGCCAGAAAGTGGCTGACCCTGGCTACGCGCTGTCCATCGCCCAGATGTACGGGGATGCCTACCTCGCGCTGCGTCGCGTCGGCGAGGCCCGAAAGGTGTACTCCGCTTTGACCGGAGGTGCGGAGGAGCGCACGGTGGGGGCGCTGGGGCTCGGTGAATGTGCGTTGTCGGCCGATGATAGCGCGGGCGCAGCAGGCTACTTCGACGCGGCGTTCACCGGCACCACCGACAGGTACTACCAAGCGGCCGCGCTGTTCGGAACCCTGAGGGTGCAAGCGGAGTCGGGAAATTCCGCCGCTGCGAGCACGACGCTGCAAAGGTTGAAGGCGGAATACCCGGAACGGGACGACATCATCCAACAGGCCGCTGCGGTCGTGCGCTAAAATCGGCTGCCGTGCGGTTAGTATGCAGAGATAGGTATCTAATGTACTACGAGGTCTTCATGAGCCGCTCCGTTCGCCAGATCGTTATTGCGCCTGCTTTCGTCGCTTTTTGGTCGCTTGCGGGCTGCACAGGCAGTACTGCGGACACGTCGGTTCCGGTGGACTCGCCTTCGGACTCGGTCGACTCCGCAGACACGGCTCCGGAGGTCGTCCCGGTGTGGAACGACAGCCACATCGAGACTTCGTCGACCTTCCACGGGGTTTATGCCTCGGGCGAAGGCACGTACATCGTCGGCACCGAAGGCAAGGCGTTTGCGGGTACGGCGGCGGTCGGCTTCACCGATCTCGTCGCCCCGGTGGATGTAGACCTTCGCGACCTCTGGGGCAGCGGGTCGTCCCAGACGCTCTCGCTCGTCGCCGTCGGTCAAGAAGGGCACATTCTGCACTATGCCGCCGGCGCCTGGAC
>CAIUMM010000030.1 GCA_903900265.1 uncultured Pseudomonadota bacterium | reverse complement strand
CGTGTCGGGAGCCGAATACCCCGTACCGTCCGAAACCGTGAGCGAAAGTTCGTAATTCCCCGCCACATCTGCGACGAAGGTCGGGTTGGGGGTGTTCGGGGCGCTCAGCGCTGCGACGGAGCCGCCCGGCCGCGACGACAGCGTCCACACAAAAGCCAGCGTATCCCCTTCTGGATCCGACGACCCGGAGCCATCGACCGCGACTGTGTCCCCGGTGGTCACCGACTGATCGCCGCCCGCGTTCGCCACCGGGCCGCTGTTCTCGGAGGTCACGGTGATCTCGACCTCGTCGGTGTCTTCGAGCGCGCCGTCACTCACGGTGAGCGTCGCGACGTACCGACCCGCGACGTCCGGCACCAGCTCGGCGTTGACGCGGGTCTCGTTGATGAGCCCCGCTGCGGACGAAGCCGGCGCCTCGGTCAACTCCCAAAGGTACGTCAAACTATCTCTTTCCGGATCTTCGCTGCCGCTCCCATCCAGATCGGTGACGCGCCCGACCGTGCCGGTCGTGTCATCCCCGGCATCCGCGATAGGCGCGGTGTTGCCGTCTACAGCGGTCTCTAGCGGCTCCCCGCTGTCCAGTCCCGTCTCCGCGGAGTCGAGATTACGGCCAGGATCGGCGTCTTTCTTTACGGTGTCGAGTCCGATGCACGCGGAGAGCAGCAACGGGAGCGAGAGCACCGGGAGGCGTAGAAGCCCGCGAAGAAGAGGAGAAGTGGAGCGCATCCGTGTACGATACCGGGAGTTGCTCAACTTTACCAGCGGCGCCCCGCAGCCGCGGACCGCCTTTCGCGGCATGGTGGCAGGGTTCGACACCTTGCGTTAGCTCGCGCCCCCTTTCAGGAGACCCCCATGGCCATCGAACGCACCCTTTCCATCATCAAGCCCGACGCAGTCAAGGGCCAGCACATCGGTCAGATCATCGCGCGCTTCGAGGCCGAAGGGCTTCGCATCGCCGGCGCTCGCCTTTGCCAGCTTTCCCGTCGCGAAGCCGAAGGCTTCTACGCCGAGCACTCCGCGCGCGGCTTCTTCGGCGAGCTGTGCGACTTCATGACCAGCGGCCCTGTGGTCGTCATGGCGCTTGAAGGCGACGACGCGATCGCCCGCAACCGCGCGATCATGGGCGCGACCAACCCCGCCAACGCCGAGCCCAACACCCTCCGCAAGCTCTACGCCGCTTCGGTCGGCGAGAACGCGGTGCACGGCTCCGACAGCCCCGCAGCAGCAGCGCGCGAGATCGCGTACTTCTTCCGCAGCATCGAGCTCTCCTAAGCCGATCCTGTCGGCTTCGTAGTGTGCTTCAGTGCGTGGCGCGGTCAATGACCGCCTGCCACGCACGCATGAAGTTCTCCCCCTGCGCGCCGCGGACGTCTGACTCAGACCATCCGCGGCGTCGTAGTTCGTCCCATAGCGACGGCAGATCCCCGGCGTCCGTCAAGCCGGCGGGTGTCGTGATGAGCCCATCGTAGTCGCTGCCCAGCGCGACGACTCCGGCGCCGCCGAGCTTCTTGAGGTAATCGGCGTGGTCGGCGACCTTCGCGACGTTGGCCGGCTGACCGACGAACGTCGCGTGAAAGTTGAGACCGATGACGCCGCCTTTTTGAGCGATGCAACGAATCGCGTCGTCCGAGAGGTTGCGCGCGTGCGCGTGAACGCCGTCTGCGTCGGAGTGGGACGCGATCACCGGCGCGGATGACAAGGCGCACGCCTCCATCGTCGTCGCGTCCGACGCGTGGGAGACGTCGATCACCACGCCCAGCGCGTTCGCCGCAGCCACGAGCGCGCGACCGTCGGCGGTGAGCCCGGTCCCTGCCGAAGCTCCTGCAGGCGCGTCGCCAGAGCTACCGGCAAAATGATTGGAAAACGTCCACGTCAAGCCGATCAGCGACAGACCTCGTGCGTGCAGCCCCGCCAAGCTCGCGACGCCTCCGGCTTCGATGCCGTGCGCACCTTCGATGGACACCAGCATCGCGGTCTGGTGCGCAGCGAGGATCGCGCGCGCCTCGGTCGGCGTTCGCGCGATCGCGACGCTGTCCAGACGCTTGTCTTCCGCCTCCACCTTGGCAAAAAGCCGCTCCACCTGCGCCGCCCATGCGGCAGGGGTCGCCGGCTCACGCGGCGGCCAGAGCACCTCCACCACGACGTTGGTGCCGCCCGCCCGCATGTCATCGAGCCCCGACTCCAGCGCCGGGTCATCCAAACCTACGTTGCGCCGGACCATTTGGGTCGGCGTATCGACGTGCAGATCCACGTGCGCGGCTACGGTCTCCGCTGGCGGCGAAGGTGCGGCTCCCCCAACCTCGGAAACCCGCGCCACAGCGGGCACGGGCAGCCCTTCCGAGCGGGTCGGGTCAGAAGGCTCCGCGCCACCACAAGCGATCAACCACCACAGCATCATCGAAAACGCCACGTAGCGCGCCGCGGCGGCAGCCGGATCGCGTCAACCCCCGGTAAAGCCCTGTACGAATGGCGGGGATGGGATGGACACCCCCCGCGTGTTCCGGTAGAAACACCTGTCGGAGTTTGCCCATGGTTTCCCTGATCGTCCTTTCTTTGTTGAACCTCGCGATGCCCGAAGCCCACGCGGCCGACAAGGCGACTGCTTCCTCGATGAAAGAGGACAGCCAAGGCAAACATACCGCGGATCTCGCTGTAGACGGATTGCTGTCCACCGGCTGGGCAGAAGGAGAGGTCGGAGTAGGCACTGGGTCATGGTTCCAGATGGATCTGGGCGCCGCCACCAAGATCGAGGCGATCTCGATCTGGCCGGGCAACCTCGTCGCCGGAGCAGACTCCTTCAAAGAATACGCGCGCCCGCGCACCATCAAGGTCTCGGTCGACGGAAAGGTCGTCAAAGAGGACGTCCGCCTGCAAGACGAGGTGCAGCGCTTCGATCTGCCCGTCGATGTCATCGGGAAGGTCCTGCGCATCGACGTCGTCGACGCCTACGACGGCGGCGTGTTCCCCGACCTGTTCATCTCCGAAGTCGCGGTCAACTTCACCGAAGGCGAACGCGCCCGGGCCGTGGAGAAGGTCGACGCGTGGCGCGCTGGCAAAGAAGGCACGAAGCTGGCCGCCGACTTTGAGACCCAGGTGCTCAACGCCTATCAGGCTCACAAAGACAACCCGGACGACGCCGACTCGCTGAAATTCCTGATCGCGGCTGCCGGAAACGGGCCGGACTACCTGCAGAAGCGCATCAGCACCCTAGTGCCGATGGGCTACCGTGCCCAGGCCATCGTCCCCGACCAGAAGTCCATCGACGCCATCCGGAAGTTGAAAGACCCGAACGGGATCCCCGGCATCCAGATGGCCGCGCTGCGGGCGCTGGGCAAGCAGCAAAAAGACATGCTGGAGCTCATTGATATTTTCAACGCCTACGCGATCTTGAAGGGCGGCGGCCGTCGCAACATCAAGGCCTGGGGAGAGAACGGCTGGGAGGTCGGCGCGATCCAAAGCTTCAACGAGCCCATCGGCGTAGAGGTCGATCGCTATGGCGACATCTACATCGCGGACACCGGCAACAACCGCGTTCAGCGCTTCAGCACCGAAGGCGTGAGCACCAAGCAGTGGGGCGCGCCTGCCGACGTCACCCACGATTGGTTCGCGCGCACCCGCAAGTGGTACGTCGGCGGCTCCGGCGCGAGCACCGAGTCGGCCACCTTCGTAAACCCCGTCGACATCGAGATCATCCCCGGCAAAGACGCGGACACCTACGCGGTGATCGACAGCAAGGGCCGCGTGCAGATCTTCGACGCCGACGGCCGGGTGCAGATCGGCTGGACCGTGCGCTGCGATCACGCGCTGGAGCCCAAGGTCGGCGGCGAAGGCTACCTCGCGTGGCTCGCCAAGAAGAAGCAGCTGGTCGCGGTGATCGGCGACACCGCGGTGGTCTACACCCTCGACTCCGAAGAGGTCGCACGCTGGAAGATTGAAGACGACACGCCCAACGCGGTGCAAGCCGGCTCGGACGGCAAGCTCTACATGGCGTTCGGCAACAAGATCGTCGCGTACAACCCCGACGGATTCCGCTACGGTGTCGTCATCGACAAGGCGATCCTCGGCGAAGGCTTTGAAGACGTCGACTTGACCGTGGACGAAGCAGGGCGCCTGTGGGCGCTCACCGACACCGGCTACGTGTTCAACTTCAAGAAGCCCGGCAAGCTCGATTGGAAGGTGCTGGTCAACGAGGTGCCGCTCGAGCGCCCGCGCTTCGCGGTCACGCAGGGGATGGTCTACGTCACCGATCGGGACCGGATCATCCACGTCGACGCGCTGCAGCGCCACATGGACGAGGTCGACGCCAAGGCCGACGCGAAAGCCAACGGGTCCGACAAAGCGGACAAGCCTGAGACCGGCGACGCGGAGACGGAAGGGTCGTCGGAGTGATCGTCCTCGCGCTGCTTGGGTGCACGCCGGATGCGCCGACGCCGCCTGCGGTGGAGCACACGGTGGCAGAGGCGCCGCCGCCCGCCGAGGCTGCCCCGCACGTCCCGACCACCATCTGGACCGCGAAGAACATCCGGGACCTCGTGCCGGTAGCGCCAGCGCACAACAACGCTGTTCCGAAGCCAATCCCAACGCTTCCCGCCTACGACACGGCCCTCGCGACGCTCGGCGAGGTGATCGACACCTACGACGGCGATCCCGAAAACCCGTGGGCGGTGGCCCACGGCATCCTCGCTCGGGGCCAAGACTTCCGGCTGTCGGACGGCCGGGAAGCCATCCCGCACCTGTTCGGCGCCTTCGCAGAGCCCCGCACCGCGGGGGACTACACCCTCGTCGGGTTCCCCACCGCGCTTGGAAAGGTGCGCGTCGAGCCGCACACCGACCTGTTGCTGAAGAACCTCGCCGAAGTGGGCGTCGACCCTGCCGCGACGTTCACCACGCGCACCGGGACGGTGGCGGTGGCCGATCTGTACCGATGGACGCTGCTCAAGACCTTCCTCGTCCCCAAGACCAACCACAGCTCGTTCACCGATCCGGGCGACATCTCCTGGAACGTGCAGGCCTTGGCCAACTGGGCGCCGGGTGAGCTGCAGTGGATCGCCAACGACGGCACGCCGATGGACTTAGACGACCTCGTCTCCTTCGACGTCGCGGTGCTCCTGCAAGAGAGCGCGTTCATGCTGCAAGACATGCAGCGCGGGCAGGACTTTCAGCGCGCCGGGCAGCCGCTGTTCTCTTATCCCTGCGGCGGCTCCCACCTCGTGCAAGGCGTCTCTTACGCCGTGGCGCGCGGCTACGGCACGCCCAAAGACCGCAAGGTCGTCGAAGGTCAGGTTCCGCTGCTGTTCTACCGGCTGCCGATCGAGCTGGGCATCTACGACGTCGCGCTGCGAGAACATGCAAACTTCCGCATGAAGTTGCAGGTACAACGCATGAAGTTCCTCGGCCACTGGCTGGAGACCGTGAGCAAGATGCACGCGATGGGCTTGTTCGTGCCGGACGCCAACCAACTCACTCAGATCGAAGGCGCAGCCCAAAACCTCGTGCTGACTGTGGACAGCTTGCAAAAACAAGGAGCGTTCGACCATCTTCCCGCGCTTCGTGTGAAAGATGAACAGATGTACCTCGACATCATCGGAGACTCTGGCCATGCGGTGCGTGGGCTCGAGCTCGCCTTGGGTCGCGGAAAGGTG
>CAIUMM010000029.1 GCA_903900265.1 uncultured Pseudomonadota bacterium | reverse complement strand
GCGACATCGTTGATGGTGCGGCTCGGATTGGTCCCCGGACTACGAAAGGTCGAGCGCCGCCTTGATGCCGGCCTCGACCGCCGCCAGAACGTCGGCCGGCAGCGCCCCGAGTCGCCGTGTGAGTTTGGCGCGATCGAGCGTAGTGAGTTGATGGCACACGGCGATGCCGTCCCCTCGAAGCCCCCCGGCGCCGTCCGGGATCGGAACCGCCGTCGGGCGGTCAGCCTATATCGACGCCCCGGCGAGCAGGTGCTCCACGCCCGCCTGCTCGAACTCCGGGTCGATGTCGAGTTCTGTCCCCGCAAAGTCCAACGCGAATCCGCGGATCTCCTTAGCCACCCGCTCGCGCTGCCTTGCCTGAAGCCATCCGGTGAGGGCGTCACGGGCCAGCTCGGTCGCCGGGCGTTGGTCTGCTGTCGCCTCTCGGCGCAGCGCCTCGTGGACGTCGTCGGGGAGGGGCAGGTGGAAGGTGCGCATGGTGCTCCGAAATGGCCGAGTTTTTGGCCATGTTCAATGGCCATGTAGTCGGCCAGCGGCGGACCGTAAACGACTCCAGCCGCCGGCCATGCGCTACCAGTTCCCGCACGGCCCGCCTCAGCGACGCTGATCGTCGCTTGAAAACGCTCGCCGTCCTCCGAGTTGCACGTTTTCCCGCCAAAAACCTACATTTTTCCACCCCCCAAAGCACCTCGCACCCGCGCCATCCCGATCCCTCCGTTTCGCGTCCTCCTATTCACGCTCAGCCCCCCCCCCTACAGTCATCCGCTTTCGAGGCCATGTTCACGCGTGAACGTGAACATGAACTTTTTAGCCCATGGGGTGGAGACGTTCCTCAAAATTTTCGCGACGACATCGTTCAACGTTTGGAGGCCCTTTTCGACACACTACATCCTCCAAAGTTTGGAACCTACACCCTGTGAAGTTTGGGCGACCCGCGCTGCCCGAGAGCGCCGCCGCCCTCCACCGCTGGCGCGTCAGACCCCGAACAACGCCGGACCGCCGTCGGGGGCCAGCATCAACGTCTTCCACGGGCCCAACCGCGGGGACTGGCCCCCTCACCGGACCACAAGCCAGCGGCGACGCCAAACGTCACATCGAAACGCGCCACGTCTGCGCTGCCGCGTCCCAGACACCGGTTTCACCCGCGAGCACCGGGTCGATGAAGGCCCGGACAGCGCCCAGCAGCTCGGGCAGGGCGCGCCATACGAGGCCGTCCTCCGCGGCCATTTGAGCGTACCGAGCGCTCCAACTCACCGGCGGTTCGGGGAGCTTGCCGGGTACATCATGGGTATTCCTGAAGGCGAACGTCGCGTGGATGGCAGCGAGCAACTCGGCTGCTTCCATGCCATCGATGCCCGCCAGCAGCGCGATGTCAGGGAGATCCTTCACCCGCGTGTTCTCATTCCCAGAGTCGCGTGGCAAGGTGTATGCGTGCAGCTTCTCAGCGATGTGCGATCCTGCTGGATAGGCGCGGATCTTCAAAGGAGGAACGCCGATGAATGCAAAGGCATCGCCGCCGATCAATTCGACAGGCTCGCCGTGCAGGGCGTCGGCAAAAGAGACATCCACCCCGAAGGGCGGGCCGAACTGTACCGACGCGAGAAACGCAGTGACCCGGTACCGCACGCCCTCGTATACCGCACTTTTACCATGGATCGCTGGGTGTTCCGGGTCAACCACAGCCGAGAAGGTCAGGTAGTCGTCCGGGTCCACCGGATGAGCGGCAGCGCGGTGCATCAGGGCGTCGGCGGCAGCGGGCTCGCCGAGCAGGCGGAGGTCGATGTCTTTGGTCGATCGGGCCCGCTCCAGGCGAAGTTCAAGCGCCAGCCCACCCTTCAGCACCGTCGTGCCAGGGAACACGGCCACGACCCTAGCAAGAAACCGCTCCATCAGCGCAACGGACCGAGCCCGGTCGGTAGGCACACCCTCGGACTTCGCCCGAGCGCGGATGCGTTCTGCCAAAGCGGCTTTGAACGCGCCAGGACTCCCGTACACCTTCAGCTCAGCCATCCAAACCTCTGCCGCGCATCTTCGCGGATCGCCGTCGAATCGGGCTTCATCTCCCGGCTGTCGATCGGCCACACAAGCTCCAAGGACATCGTGCCTGTAGTCCCGAAGTACTCGGCGGCATGGATGCGGGCACCATGCACCCGCGCGAACTCCTCGGCGGCGACTCGCCAGTCGAGCGAAGGACGCTGCCGGCAGGTGCCCGAGACGACCTGCATCAACCAGCGGCCGTTGAGGTCGGCGACCGTTTGGGGACGGACGCGCGATGCGCCGGGACCGTTCGCTGCAGCGAGGTACTGGACGGCGGCTAACAGATCACCGACGCTGGTGATGCCGCGGTGCAAAGCCTGTCGCACCGCGTCCTCGATGACGTTCGCGTCGCCGTCGACCGCAGCGACATCGTTGATGGTTCGGCTCGGCTTGGTCGCCGGGACCGCGCCAACGAAGGAGCATTCCTGTGGGATGAAATCGGAAAAGTACAGCCGAACCCCCTCGGGTGGAGTGAGGCTTCGCGCCGCCCAAGAGGCTGGGAGCGTCAGGTGGATCCGGGACGGCAAGACGTCGGACAGCCCGTGCAACCGCAGCGCAGTTTCGTGCGAGAAAACTCCCGCACTGTTGGACCAGAGCCAAACTACCATCAGATCTTCTTGCTCGCGGCCGACGGAAGGGAACCGGGTCAAGCGGTAGATGCCCCTGCGCAGCCGCTCGATCTTCGCGCCCCGAAGGTGAACTTGAAGCAGCTGGTCCGAAAATCCAGCTTCGTGGGCCTGAGCCGAGGTGAAGCATCCCTCTTGGGATTCTGCGATCACAAAGAGGCCATCCCAAGATGGAGCAGGGCAATGAACCTGCGTTTTGGATTTAGGATCATTGCTTGGAACGCGATTCCGGTTCATGAACTTTATCGTACACTATATGATACTAACCGTCAAGAACAGCCTGTCCTGCTGGATACAAAACTAAATCAGGGATTGAGAATGTATTTGGCGACCGTGGGGACGCCACCGCCAGCCCCCTCCCCGTCGCCAGCACGGCCAAAACTCAGCGACCACCCTCTGAATTGCACGTTTTTCCCACCAAAAAACTACATTTTCCACCCCCAAAGCCCCTCGCACCCGCGCCATCCCGCTCCCTCCGTTCCGCGTCCTCCCGCTCACGCTCCACAGCCCCCCCTACAGTCATGCGCTTTCGAGGCCATGTTCACGCGTGAAAACGTTTAGAGGCACTTTTCGACACACTACATCCTCCAATGTTTGGCACCTACACCCTGTGAAGTCTGGGCGGCCCGCACTTCAGCACCCCCTCGCCCGCTGCCCTTCAGCGCTGGCGCGTCAGACCCCTCCGCCTACCAGTCCCAGGCCCCGTCGCCCTCCCGCCCAAACGTCGCGAACGCCCCGCTCACCTGCTTCAGCGTGGCTTTCTCATACGCTCGCTCCATCACCGAAGAGGCCGAGGAGTGGCGCATCATCCGACGGGTGTGCGCCGGCTGAATCCCATCGGCGGCGGCGAGCGTCGCGAAGGTGTGACGCGCAAGGTACGGAAACACCTTGCGCTTCCGATCGTCGTTCAGCCCAGCCCGCTCGGCCGCGCGTCGCAGCACCGCCTTCGGGAACTCCTCGAGCGGCTTGAGGGTCTCGCCGCTGACAAACATCGGGCCGTCCAGCGGGCGCCCGCGCTCCTCCCACCAAGGTCGCAGAGCCTGCAGCGTGCGCGGCGTCATCGCTACCGTCGCTGCCGCGAGCTGGTTCTTGGTCCCCTCCACATACAAGGTTCGCGCCCTCCAGTTGACGTGCTCCCACTTCAGCCGAATCACTTCTTTGGGACGAAGCCCCTGACCGATTTGCGTGCCGAACAACGCGCGGTGCATGGCGGACGGCGCCGCGTTCAGCAAGGCCGTCACCTCGACGTGCTCCAACGGCTCGGGCTCCGCGAGCGCCGCCTTGGTGGAGCCGGGGATGGGCTTGAACCGGTGGAGCTGCGCCACCCACCCGAGGTTGTC
>CAIUMM010000028.1 GCA_903900265.1 uncultured Pseudomonadota bacterium | reverse complement strand
GTGGCCCGACCCCCTCGAGGACGACACCGACGATCACACGATCACCGCGATCACCGGCCTACGGCCTGGACTGACCCCCGAACGACCGGGCGTTAGCCTTCCCCCCGGCCGCACGACGCTTCCCCCGGTTGCCTCTCCCCTCCTCCCAACGCGAAGCCCCATCCCGACGCGACCACCAGACCCAACCCCCGACCCGAAGATCGAGGTGCGACCCGGAGAGGTCGAGTTTCACTGGCGAAACCTGGACCGTTACCGTCAGGACTACAAGTCCACGCTGCGCTACCGCGGCCTGTTCGTCGCCGACAGCGGCTCCCTGCAAGCACAGACCACCATCCTCGTGGTGCTGCGCCTCCCGACCGGCGCGCCCATCCGGGGTACGGGCGACGTCGTGAACGTCAGCGCCGCGGGCGCAGCGATTCAGTTTGCGGTGTCGAGTCCAGACGCCGCGCGCTTGACCGCCGCCGCCGCCGACTGACCACGGCGCCCAAGCCCACTACCGCGGCAAACCCGGCGCCTATCGCACCTCCCGCCACGTCTGGACCGGTCGCGCTGCACGACCAGCCTACGTAGGCCTCGGGCACGCCATCGCAGTTGTTGTCGAGGCCATCGTTGAGCTCTTCCGCGGTCGGAGAGACATCCCGATCGGAGTCGTCGCAGTCGCCGTCCGCCTCGGACTTGCCGTCGCCGTCGTCGTCGTAGTTGTCGGTGCCTTCGTCGACGATGCCGTCGCAGTCGTCATCGAGCCAGTTCGCCTGCTCCGTTGCGCCCGGGTGGATCGTCGCGAGGGCGTCGTTGCAGTCGCCGCCGTCGGCCTCGCCGGCCTCGGACCAGCCGTCGCCGTCGTCGTCGTAGACGGGGGTTCCTTCGTCCAGCACGCCGTCACAGCTCTGATCGACGCCGTCGACCACCTCGGGCGCGCCAGGGTAGCTGGAACGGTCGGCGTCATCGCAGTCGCCGTCGTCCTCGGACCAGCCGTCCCCGTCGTCATCGGCCCGATCGGTGCCTTCATCGACGCGACCGTCGCAGTCGTTGTCCAGTCCGTCGCCGATCTCAAGAGCGCCGGGGAACACGGCGTCATCGGCGTCGTTGCAGTCCCCGCCGCCGGAGTCGGGCGCGCCGTTTTCGACGTAGCCGTCCCCGTCATCGTCGGAGGCGTCGGTGCCTTCGTCTACGACGCCATCGCAGTCGTTGTCCGCGCCGTCCTCGAGCTCGGGAGCGGCAGGGTAGACGAAGACCGTGCGGTCGTCGCAGTCGCCGTCGGCCTCGGTCCAGCCGTCGCCGTCATCGTCGTAGGCCTCGGTCTGCTCGTCGGTGACGCGGTCGCAGTCGTTGTCCCGGCCGTCCGCGGTCTCTGGAGCGCCCGGGTAGACGTCGGTGCGCGCGTCGTCGCAGTCGCCGCTCGCGTCGGAGTAGCCGTCGCCGTCGTCGTCGTAGGCGTCGGTGCCTTCGTCCGTCAGGCCGTCGCAGTCATTGTCGGCGGCGTCGCTCCACTCAAACGCGCCCGGGTAGGCGAGCGGGTTTGCGTCGTCGCAGTCGCCGGCGTCTTCGGTCCATCCGTCGGTGTCATCGTCGTAGGCTGCCGTGCCGTCATCCACGCGGTAGTCGCAGTCCTGATCGACGCCGTCGGCGATCTCGACCGCACCGGGATGTATGCCCGGCGCGGTGTCGTCGCAGTCGCCGTCGGCGGTGGTGTAGCCGTCGCCATCGGCGTCGTCCGCCGCGAAGGCCTGACCGGACCCCGCCAGCGTCAGCGTTAGCGCCACGGTCAGCGCAAGCATCGGCGTGAGCTTTGGAGTCAGCGTCGGAGTCCACAACGAGAAGCAGCGCATCCCCTGCAAGATAGCCGGTTGCGCGTGGGCGGGCTCAGTTCGGGCTTGGCAACAAACCGCCGCACCGCGATCGGTCCTGCGCGTAGGACCCAACGGCGCGGCGACAGGCCTCCCCGTAGAGCGCGCCGCCATCGGGGCAGCGCGCGGGGGTGTCCGGCGCGTCCGGCGGGGCACAGGCGACGATCATCCCCACGAAGGTGCCGACCTGTACGGCATAGCGTTCCGTCCCCGCCGCCACGCGCTCCACCTCGGGCCCCGCCGGGTACGATGCCGCCCAGCGTTGTACGGCGTGCGCCACGCAGTCGTCGACAAACGCGCCAGTCCGCGCCTCGCACCGCCCGATCTGTACCAGCACGTCCACATCGGGGTGCGCATCGACCTGCTGCAGCGCGCAGTCCGCGGAAGGACCGCAGGCGTCCAACAGCGCGGCCGGCGTGAGCAGGTGGAGCCGAGACTGCTGCAACACCCACTCCGCGTGGCAATCGGCCTGCCAGATGCCCGCCGCCGCACAGACCTCGGCCATCGCACCAGCATCCGCGAGCGTCGCCACCTCGCTGCGCAAGCAGAAGCCGTAGGCGTCGGGCGCGGCCGTGCGGTAGGGCGCGCAGCGTGCAAGCGCGGCGGCAACAGCGGCAGCCGCGGGTGCCGGCCCCGCTGGAGCTACGGGCGCCGCGCATGCGAGCGCGAGCAGCAAGAGTAGGACTTCGGGCACGCGCGTCATCGCGACAGGTGCGGCGCGTTGAGGCGCCGGTTGCACGCGCTCTGCTCGCGGGGGCTCAGCAGCGCGCAGATCGCCTGTCCCTCGCGCTGCGGCAGGGATTTTCGATGGGCGTTCACCCACTGGAGGAGCGCCGCGTCCCGCACCAGCGCGTCGTGGATGGTCGGCGCGAGCTCGAGCACCTCCGTCGCGGTAGACGCGCGCTGAACCCGCGCGTGTACGCAACCGTCGTGCTCGATCGCGACCAGCGCCTCGCAGTCCTTGTCGCCCGTGGCAGCACCACACGCCCCGAGGGCGATCAGGGCACAGGCGCTGGTCCGTCGGAAAAACGACTCGAAGCGCTCAACCTCCGGTCGCAAATGTCACTCCAGCCCCGGCGGTCAAGCCCCCGGCGGTGACACCCGCGCGGGCCTCGACGCCTACCCGCCAACGCCAGGTCGGCGCGAACTCCCAACCCGCGAACACCTCACCGCCCTCGGTCAGCGGCACCACCACGAGCGCGTGCACGCCAACGTAGGGGCCCGCTGCGCGCCCCGAGCCGCCCGCGTCCCCCAAACGCACGCCGACCGCTACCGGGTAGACGTCATGCTCAAACACGCCTTCGCGCAAATAGTACAGCTGTGCCGAGCGCATCAGGCCGGCGCGCCCATCGACGCTCCATGGACCGGTGATCCTCCACCGCACGTTCAGCTCGACGGTCACGTGATCGTGCGCGCCGCCGCCCAACGCCCACGGCTCCAGCCGCAGGTAGCCGACCCCGGCACCCAAGCGCAGCCGATCGGCGCTGCCGCCGATGCGCAGCGACGCCGGCCCCGGTCCCCCACGGACAAAGCGCTCCCGGCCCACATCCAGCCACGTTCCATAGACCGCCCAAGGCACGTGCTCTGCGTCCTCCACCTGCTCTTCGGGCACGCCGGGGGCATCGGTCTGATCGGGCGGCAGCAGCGTGACAAAACGCACCCACTTCAAGCCCTGCGAGCGCGCCCACGCGGCGAGCGCAGCGGCCGCGTCCGACGGGGGCTCTACGCCGCGCATCGCGCCTTCGATCGCGGTTCCGAGAAACCCCTGCCCGTCATCTCCGGCGATGTCCGCCCGCACCGACGTGGTCGCCGTCGCGCCAATCTGCACCTCGGCCACCCACGCCGATCTCCGACCCGGTCGCTCCACCGTCACGCGATGCCAGCCCGGCGCGAGCTCTACCGCCGCGGGCGTCTCGCCATAGCGCTCGCCGTCCACATACAGCGTGCCCACCGCGTTCGCCGCGACCTCGAGGCGCCCGCGCGCTCCCGTAGGCGCGCTCGCGAGGTACAGGTATCGAGCGAGCGCCGCATCGGAGACCGATGGCAGGTTGATGACGCGCCCGTTCGATGTGGTCGACGCGGCCTCAAAAGCCGCATCCGCGCCGGCTTCGTCGCCGCTCGCCAAACGTGCGCTGCCGAGGCGGACCCACAGCGCGAACACGCTGTCTTCGGGGAGCGTAAGCGGAACCCGCGCCATCGCTGCGCGAGCCGCCTCGAGGTTTGCGAGCGTCGGGCTTTTTTCGGCGGCCGCGACCGCAGCGTCGTAGCGCGCGCGCGCCGATCCACCGGCCGGCCCCGCGTCCACCACGGTAGCGAAGGACAGCAAGGGCAAACCCAGCGAATCCAGATGCGAGACCATCGCCCGCGTCTCCGCGGGACAGCCCTCCGACCGCTCGCAGACCAGCACGGTGACCGTGCTGACGCCGGGAGGAACGGCGCTGACCTCACCGGCCCGCGCCGGTGTGCAGAAGGCGCCGACGCTGGCGACGAAGACCACAGCGGCTCGGATTGCGACGAAGGACGGAAAAGCCATCGCCGGCTCTATATACTGTGGCACTATCGAGTGACCGGATGTTGACCCTCGTGCTCACGGTGCCGCTGGCGAGCGCAGGGCTCTACAACGCACCGCCCGAAGGCGCCGAGGCGGTGACGGTGCTGGTCTGTCCGAACGATCCGACGTGCGGCGCGGTGATCGACGAAGTTCAACATCTGCACCCCCGCGAGATCTACGTCGGCGTGGATAGTCTGCTCGCTTTGAACCTCGTGAAAGGCGGAGATGCCACATCCCGGGAGGACACGCTATCCTCGTCGTTGGATGCAGCCAAAACGGCTTTTGCCGTCGAGCGCTGGAACGACGCGAACCGCGCCCTCGATGATGCGGGTCGCGCGCTGGCTGGATGGACGGGCGCGCCGACCAATCAGCAGCTCTTCGACCTCTACTACCTGCGCGCCGCCGTGCAGCTCGCCGTGAAAAAAGAGGCGACGGAAGCGTTCCAGCAGGCGGCGGTCGTCGCATGGAACCGCTCGGTGACGCTGCCGGTCGACGCTGAACCGTACGCATCGCTGTACTACAACGCCGTGTACGAGCTGCTCACCGAGGGGTTGGGCCGGCTCACCCTCGAGGCGGTGCCGGGGACGTCGTACCTGTTGGACGGCGTGCCTTTGGGCGAAGGTCCATTGACGGTGTCGGTGTTTTCCGGCACGCACCGGCTGAACGCGGTCGCGGCGCGCGCAGGTCAGGGTCAAGCTGGCGCGCAGTGGCGCGCCTCGGTGAAGGTCCTCGCGCTGCGCACCACCACGCTCACCGCGCAGTTAGCGATGCCCGACGACGCCGCTTGGCTGGCGACAGGATTGCAACGAGCGGTGGATGACCGCCGCATCGAAGCCGACACCGTAGCGTTGGTACGCGACTGGTGCGAGCACTATGGGCTTTCACAGGTACATATCGTCGTCGCCGAGCAAGGTGTGGCGGGTTTGGACGGCGCGGGCCTGCACGTGCGCGGTGTCTACTACAATCCGCAGCTAAAGCGCTTCTCCGCGGAGTAGGCGCGACGTGGTAGACTCCACCATGCCG
>CAIUMM010000027.1 GCA_903900265.1 uncultured Pseudomonadota bacterium | reverse complement strand
GTCGATACAGACCAGCGGGGCGATCGAGAACATCGTCAGCTCCGAGCTGGCGTACATGAACCCGCCGGAGGACCACGCCGAGCGAGCGGTCGACCTGTTTGACCTGCGCTGGGCCGAGGGCGAGCTGCTCTATTACAGCCGGGACGAAGGCACGCAGCACCGCGAGCGCCGCGGGCTGCTGATCCTGCTGCGACCCGAGCTCGACCGCGAGCGAACGCCCATCTCGGCGGGCGGGCTTCAGCGCATCGTTCACGTGCTGGGGCGACTCATCGCGCTGGTGCGTAGGTTGGCGGCGCTGCTGGGACACGTGGCCTTGCAGATCCGCATCGTCGCCCCCATCGACCCGCAGGGCGCGCCGCAGCTACCGCTAGAGACTGAGCTGCTCGAGTTGCTGCTGCACGACCTCGTCGAGCGGGGCGTGCTGACCTTCGGCCACGATGCCGATGCGCCCGCCGAAGCGTGGCTATCGGCGCAAGCGCGCACCGGTATCGCCGAGCGGCTACGGGTAGGTGCCCGGCGCGGTGCATCGCAGGAGGACGCGGACGATCTCTACTTGGACGTCGACACCGACCCCGCCGCGCTGCTCCAACGGCTGGTCTAATAGGGACGTTTAGGCCGTAAAGCCCCGCGTCTGTAGGCGTTCGGGGCCAGAGAGCCCGCGTCGCCGCGCCTCTTCAGGGTCCAGTAAGGCCTCCACCAGCGCGCGGTGCACGCCCTCGACGTCATCCGGCGCCACGAGCCAGCCCACCGCGTCGTCCACCAGCTCAGGGATGCCGGAGACGGCGGTCGTCACCACCGGGACCGACGCAGCGAGCGCCTCCAGCAGCACCACTGGGATGCCATCCATGTCGCCATCCGGAGCCTGTCGGCACGGGAGCACGACCAGCGACGCGCGCCCGATCCGCGCCAGCACGTCCGCGTGGGGGAGCAAGCCGAGCACGGTCACGCCCGGGATCGCGGGATCCGGCACATCGCTGACCACGTCGAGCGCAAAGCTGCCTGCAGGCAGGCGACGCGCGGCTTCGAACAGCAGGTCCAGCCCCTTCTTGGGTACGTTGCGCCCCACAAAAAGCAGCAGGCCGGGCACCCGCGACGTCGCCGGGGCAGGCGCCACCGTGCACCGTTGGACCACCGCGTCGACGCCGTACCGGGAAGCGAGCAGCGAACGGTTGAAGTTCGAGATCGTCACCACCTCAGACGCGGCCCGCAGCAGCGCGGCGGTGCCCGGACGCGGCTTGAACAGGTCTACCGCGTGCACGGTGACCGAAAACGGCAGCCCCACGCGCGCAGCGGCCTGCATCGTCCACTCCGCGGCCTCGCCGGCAAAGTGCACATGCACACGGGCAGGACGCAAGCGCCGCAAAAGCACCGCCAACCACAGCACCCGCACCGGAGCCGCACCTCGCGCCCATTCAAGCGCGATCGGCGCGCTCCACCGCAGCCAGCCCCAACGATGCGGCTGGGAGTAGACCGCCGCGGGGGCCGGGCGCCCCGAAGGCTCACGCGCGTCAAAAGCAGCGATCGCCACCGACTCGCCCGCCTGCACCCGGGCGGCGATCGTGTCGTGAACGAAGGTCTCGGTCAACGTCGGAAAGTAGCGAAGCACGTGCAGCGTCACGAGCTCCCTCCGAGCGTCTCCGCCAGAAATCGCTCGATCTCGGCGGCACGATCCTCCCAGGTCCGCAGGCGCGGCGTACGCACCCGCTGCGCCAACGCCCGCGCGATCGCAGGCGCGACCGTGGAGAGCGCGCGCGGGTCGTAGAAGTGCACATCCTCGGTCACCTCTCGGATCGACGGCAGATCGGGCGCCACGATCGGGCGATCGGTCGCGAGGTAATCCCACAGCTTCAACGGGTTCGTGAGCGCGCGGCCAAAAAGGTTGTCCTGCAGCGGCAGCAGCAACACATCCAAGCCCGCCAGCACCGACGGCACCTCGCCGTACCCGACCGCAGCGACCGTCCGCACGCCGGGAATGTCCTCCGCACCACCCACAAACGTCACCGGCGCCGGTCCATCCAGCGCCGCGAGGAGCACGCTGCGCACCCCTTTGTAGTCCCCGCCCGATCCCACCACACCGACCCCACCGCCGCCCACGCCCGGCACCGCGCGATCGGCGCGGGTGGCGTTCCACACCACCGCGTGCGGCGGAACCGCGTGACCGGCGCGGATCACATGAAGTGTACCTGCACAGTTCGTGACCAAGCCCGCCGCGCGGTCGTAGACCGCACGCTCCAGCGCGAGGTTCGCGCCCGGATCCCGTCCGGCTTCGCGATCCAACGCAGAGTCGAGCTCATGGGCTTCGAGCACCACCGGGATGCGCGCCGGAATCGCCGCGACATAGCGTTTGGCGCGGGCATACACCACCGCGTCCCGCCCCGAGCGCGCGCACCACCCCGCGAGCGCAGCGCGAAACCAGAGCCCTGCTCCCGGCGGCCACGCGGTGGGCGCGAGGCGAAGGTCCAGACTTGGCGGGTGATTTAGGCCGTAGCGCTCCAGCGCCTCGGTCGCGTCGCCGTCGAAGCCCAACGCACGGTCCGCCAACAGCGTCACCTCGTGCCCCCGCGCAGCCAGAGCGTGGCACGTGTGCAGCACTTGTACGGCCTGGGCGCGCAGCTCAGGCAGCCGCGGACGGTAAAGGTGAAGCACACGCACGACGAAGGGTAGCCCGAACTGCGCCCTTCGTCCCTCAACACAGTCCGAGTTGGCCCATCCGGGAATACCCGCACCGCCGACGGGTTGCTGACCCGCGAGCCCGACGTTAGTCAGCGCGCCAACCCAAACTGGAGTTTTTATGACCCTTTCTCGCATCGTCCGTCTCTCCCTCGGCCTCTCCCTCGTCGTCGTCGCCAGCCTCTCCATGACCGGCACCGCCTACGCCAAGAAAGACGCCGCTGCAGCCGGCGCCAAGACCTACCCCGTCATCGAGATGACCAACATCAAGGAGTTCGACGGTGTCTTTGGCGAAGCCAAGACCATCCACGAGACCATCGACAGCCAGACCGCCGCGATGAAGACCGCGCACGACAACGTCAACACCGTGCTCGGCGTGGCCGCCGGCGCCCCGCTCTCCGACGCCATGAAGAGCGCCGTTGCTGCAGCGGGCGGCAAGCTCAAGGTGGACATGGCTGGCGCTGTGCCCCACCTCAAGGTGGACTCCGGCGCGGAAGCATCCGTGCAGAAGAACGCAGACGCCATCAACGGCCTCGTCGACGTCGGCGCGAAGACCGTTGAAACCGTCACCCAGCTCATCCCCCAGGCCACCAAGCTCGTTGAAGCCTGCAAGGACTTCCCCGCTCAGGTCCCCAACCTCGTCACCGACCCGATGGCGCTGATCAAGGCCACCAAGGTCGTCACCAACGACATGAAGGCCGTCATCTCCACCCCCGAGCGCATCAAGGCCCTCGGCGATGCAGCAGCCGCGATCTTCAACGACATCAAGGGCGCTTTCGCAGGCTGATTCAGCCGAGCGGCCTCGGCCGCTACCTCTACAGGCCCCCGGTCGCTCGCGACCGGGGGCTTTTTCGTTAGACGTTCCCGTCCACCTGCACGAGCTCGCCGGTCTCCAGGATCATCCCGGACAGCAAGCCTCCGTACACGCACCCGCTGTCGAGGCCGACGGAGTGGGTGTGGATCTGCACGCCGCGCATGGCGTCGTGTCCGTAATAAACGCGCTCTGGACCTTGGTACAGCGTGAACCAGAACGGGTTTTCGGGGCTGGCGTCGTCGGGCCAGCGTCGCATGGTCAGCGCCTGCCGCCGAGAAGTCCCCGCGTAGCCGAGCGTAGGATGCACGCCGGCGTGGACCGCGCGCCAGCCGTCGCCGGTCAAGGTCAGCGGTAGGGACGACGTCCACTCCCGCGCTTGCTCGGGCAGCGCGCGCCAGCACCGATGATGCGCCGATACACCCTCTTGTCCCCACACCTCGAGCAAGCGAGCATCGTGGTTTCCAAGCACAGCGACAGTGTTGTAATCGGCGATGACCTCCCAAACGCCAGCCGGATCGGGCCCCTTGGCGAAGATGTCGCCGAGCAACAAGATCCGCTCAGGCTTGGTGCGGTGCAGCAGCGCGCGCAGCGACGCCGCGCAGCCGTGGACATCGCCGACCACCAGCGTTTTCACCCCGCCACCCGCTGCCCGAGCCACACGCCGACCAGCCCGATGATCACGTTGAACGCGACGGACGCGGCCGCGAAGCCCATACGGCCCGCAGCGAGCAGCTCGAGCGTCTCCCGCCCGAAGCTCGAGAACGTCGTAAAGCCGCCGAGTACGCCGACGCCCAGCGCCAACCGCACGTTCGGATCCTGCGTGCGCGCATAGAGCAGCCCGATGAGGAAGCAGCCGACGACGTTCACACATCCGGTCGCGACCATGCTCGGCCAGCCCTGAGCTACGATGAAGGCGCCCACACCAAACCGGGCACAGGCTCCAACCGCGCCCCCTGCCGCCACGAGCGCCCAGGGGAGCAGCGTCAACGCGCGAGATCCTGAAGCTTGGTGATGCCCAAACCGCCCTTGCGCAGCGCCCGCAACGCCGACGGCAGCACCTTCGCGGCCTGAAGGTTGGTCACGCACGCCACGCCGAAGCGCAAGCCGGCGAGGCGCATCGCCTGCTCGTCGTACTGGGCCTTCTTACCGACCGGCGAGTTGATCAGCAGCTGGATGTCGCCGTTCTTGATGCGGTCGACCACGTCCGGCCGCCCCTCGCGCACCTTCCACACCGGCTGCACCGGCACACCCGCCGCCGCGAGCGCGCGCGCCGTGCCCTGCGTGGCGTAGATCGTGAAGCCCATCTCGGCGAGCTCCCGCCCGATCTCCAGACCCGCCGCTTTGTCGCCGTCCCGCAGCGACATGAACACGCCGCCTTCGGTGGGCAGCGTCATCCCTGCGGCGATCATCGCTTTCGCGTAGGCCTCGCCGAAGCTGTGGCCGACGCCCATGACCTCACCGGTCGAGCGCATCTCGGGCCCAAGCACGGTGTCGACGCCGCTGAATTTGCGCCACGGGAACACCGGCGCCTTGATGAACGAGTATCCGACGCCCCAGGGGGTGAGATCCCCGAGATCGGCGATCTTCTGGCCGAGTGCCAGGCGCGTGGCCAGCTTGGCGAACGGGATGCCGGTCGCTTTGGCGAGGTAGGGGACGGTGCGGGACGCGCGGGGATTGACCTCGATCACGTAGACCACGCCGTTCTGGATGGCGAACTGCACGTTCATCAGGCCGATGGCGCGGATCTCTTTGCCGATGCGCGTGACGATGTCGGTCATCTCGAGGCGGTTGGCCTCGGACAGCTGCACCGGCGGGAACACCGTGGTGCTGTCGCCCGAATGCACGCCGGCCTCTTCGATGTGCTCCATGATGCCGGCGACGTGCACGTTGTCGCCGTCGCAGAGCGTGTCGACGTCGTACTCGACCGCGCCTTCCAAGAAGCGGTCAATGAGCAGCGGGTGGCTCTCGCTGACCCGAATGGCCTCGTCGAGCGCCATCTTGAAGTCGTAGCTGTCGAAGCAGATCTTCATGCCGCGGCCGCCCAGCACGTAGCTGGGCCGAACGAGCAACGGGAAGCCCAAGCGCGCCGCCGCGGCGAAAGCGCCCTCGCGGTCGTCGACCATCGCGCCTTCGGGCTGCCGCACGCCGAGTTTGTTCATCAGCGTGTTGAACCGGCGACGGTCCTCGCACAGGTCAATCGCGTCGGGCGAGGTGCCCAGCACCGCGCCGACCTCGTGGGAGAGCTTCAGCGGCGTTTGCCCACCAAACTGAAGGATCGTGCCTTTCGCGTTCTCCCGCGCGACCACGCCCTGCACGTGCTCTGCGGTGACAGGCTCAAAATAAAGCTTGTCCGAGGTATCATAATCGGTGGAGACCGTCTCGGGGTTGCAGTTGACCATCACCGCGGCGTAGCCCATCTCCTGCACAGCAAAAGCAGCATGGCAACAGCAATAATCGAACTCCAACCCCTGCCCGATGCGGTTCGGGCCGTTGCCGAGTACGATCACCCGCTCGGCGGTCAGCTCCCCCGCCTCGTCTTCTTCCTCATAGGTCGAGTAGAGATACGGGGTAAAGCTCTCGAATTCAGCAGCGCAGGTGTCTACCCGCTTGTAGGTCTGCACCACGCCCAGCGCCTTGCGACGCGCGCGCACGTTGTCCTCGCGCGCCGAAAGCAGCGCCGCGAGCCGCGCATCGGTGAACCCCATCGCCTTGTAGCGCCGGAACGACTGCGCATCGATGGTGTCGACGCGCTGGGTCGCGATCACGTTCTCCGCCTCGATGATCGAGGCGATCCGGTCGATAAACCAAGGGTCAATGCGCGTAGCGGCGTGGATGTCTTCGACGCTGACGCCGCGCCGCAAGGACTCGAACAACGCCGGCATCCGGTCGGGCGTCGCCGTCGACAAGCGCACGCGCACGTCGTCGGACGAGAGCTTGGACATGTCCGAAAACCCGCCTTCGAGGCTCGCGATGGACTTCTGCATCGCTTCTACGAAGGTGCGGCCGATGCCCATGACCTCGCCGACGCTCTTCATGCTCGTGCCAAGCTGCGAGGCCGAGCCCGGGAACTTCTCAAAGTTCCAACGCGGGTATTTGACGATGACGTAATCTACCGTAGGCTCAAATGAGGCAGGCGTCACCCGGGTGATGTCGTTCTGGATCTCGTCGAGGCGCAGGCCAACCGCCAGCTGAGCCGCGATCTTCGCGATCGGGAAACCCGTTGCTTTGGACGCCAGCGCCGAGCTGCGCGAGACGCGCGGGTTCATCTCGATCACGCGGATCTCACCGGTGCCGGGATGCACCGCAAACTGCACGTTCGAACCACCGGTATCGACGCCGACGCGCCGGATGATGGCGATCGACATGTCCCGCAGGTCCTGGTACTCCCGGTCGGTCAGCGTCATCGCGGGCGCGACGGTGATGCTGTCGCCAGTGTGTACGCCCATCGGGTCGACGTTCTCGATCGAGCAGATGATCACACAGTTGTCGGCCGTGTCGCGGATGACCTCCAGCTCGAATTCCTTCCAGCCGAGCACGCTCTCTTCGACCAAGACCTGACGGTTCGGCGAGAGGTCGAGGCCCTGCGCGACGATGTCCCGCAGCTCGTCCATGTTGTACGCGATGCCGCCGCCGGCGCCACCGAGCGTGAAGCTGGGCCGGATCACGGCTGGCAAGCCGATGTCTTTGACGATGCGCTCGGCGTCGTCCAAGCTGCGCGCGATGCCGGCGCGAGGCACGCCGATGCCGATCTCCTCCATCGCCGCCTTGAACAGCTCGCGATCTTCGGCCACTTCGATGGCGGCCGGGTTGGCGCCGATGAGCTCTACGCCGAATTCGGTGAGCACGCCGGCGTGATGCAGCGCCAACGCGAGGTTCAACCCCGTTTGTCCACCCACCGTCGGGAGAATCGCGTCTGGGCGCTCGCGCGCGATGATCTGGCGCGCGACGTCCACGGTCAGCGGCTCGATGTAGGTCGCATCCGCCACGTCCGGATCGGTCATGATCGTCGCGGGGTTGGAGTTGATCAGGATGACCCGGTACCCCAGCGAGCGAAGCACCTTGCATGCCTGCGTACCGGAATAGTCAAACTCGCAGGCTTGTCCGATGACAATCGGGCCGCTGCCGATGACCATGATCGAGCGTAGATCGGTGCGTTGGGGCATAGGTCAGACTCCGGCGATCTGGAGGAAGCGCTGCACAAGCAGATGTTCAGAGTCCCGCGGGCCCGGCATGGCCTCAGGGTGGAATTGCACACAGGCAAGGCGTAGATCCGCGTGGGAGAAGCCCTCGAGCGTGCCGTCGTTCAAGTTGACGTGGGTGACGGTGCCACCGGCGCGCTCGACGCCCTTGGGATCCACACAGAAACCGTGATTCTGGCTGGTGATCTCGATGCGCCCGGTGACGTTGTCGCGCACCGGATGGTTCCCGCCGCGGTGGCCGAAGCGCAGCTTGAAGGTGTCGGCGCCGAGCGCGAGACCTAACAGCTGATGCCCGAGGCACACGCCCAACAACGGCTTCTTCCCGAGCAACGCGCGCACGGTCGCCACCATGCCCGGCAGCGCGGAAGGATCCCCAGGCCCGTTCGACAAGAACACCGCGTCGGCGCCGTCCCCCAGCACCTCAGCGGGGGTGTTCGCGGGGAAAACCTCCACGCTGCAGCCGGCCTTCACGAACAGCCGGAGCTGGTTGCGCTTCACGCCGCCGTCGAGCACGTGGATGCGGGCCCGCGGCTGCTCGGCCGCGTGGAAGGTGTAGCGGGTTTGGGTGCTGACCTCGGTGGCGAGCGCACGACCCGCCATGCCCGGCCACGCGAAGATGCGCTCCCGGAGCTGCTCCTCGCTGGTGTCCTCGGTGCTGATCGCCGCGCGCATCGCGCCCTGCGACCGGATGTGCCGGACCAGCGCGCGGGTGTCGATGCCATGCAGGGCCGGTACGCCCGCGGCGGTCAACGCCCCTTGCAAGCTCTGCTCTGAGCGATGGTTGGAGGTCACGCGGCTGAACTCCCGCGCCACAAAACCTGCGGCGTGAATGTTCCCGGACTCATCGTCCGCGGTGTTCATGCCGTAGTTACCGACCTGCGCGGCGGTCATCACGACGATCTGCTCGGTGTACGAGGGATCGGTGAGGATCTCCTGGTACCCAGCCATCGCGGTGTTGAACACAACCTCGCCTACGCGGGTCGCGATCGCACCGAAAGCTTCCCCCTCAAACGACCGACCGTCTTCTAGCAGGAGCCTCGCACGCACGACCACCTCCGGATCGGCCGGCGATTAGCGCGGGAGGGGGGGCAGGGCAAGCACAGGAAGCGAAGCGACCCCAATGCCAGCGGACTCCTGCGACGCTACACTGCGCGCCAACCGAGATCCCCATTGGCCAAGAAGACCCCCGCCCAACGCGCCGCGAAAAAACACGAGAAAGAAAAGAAGCGGAAGAAGAAGCTCGCCGGGCGCCCGCTCCCCGTCGCGCCCGAGATGCGCTGGAAGCCGCTCGAGGAGGGGATCTCCGGCCTTGCCCGGCGCATGCAGGTGGATCGCCACGTCGCGGCGTCGATGGCCGATCAACTTTTTGGCAGCGGCGAGCGTCCTGACGCGTCGGCCGCGTGGCTGCCCTCGCGCGTCGAAGCGTTGTCCACCGAAGACATCCTCGATCGACTCGAAGCGCTCGGCATCACCGCCGACGCCGAGAGCTTCGATGCGCTCGCCGAGCGGCACTGGAGCACGCTGCGCCTCGTCGACACCGAGTGGGAGCCGAAGCTCGCCGCCGAACGCTCGGTGCATGATCTCGACTTCGTCACCGAAGCCGCCGAGACGCTCTGGGGACGCTGGAAGCCCGACACGCATCCGGACGAGTGGGTGCTGGACGCGATCCACGACGCAGAGGGCGCGTTGGACGACAACGCCAACGACGAAGCGCTGGCGATGCTGCTCGACGCGTGGCAGGCGCTCGGGGACGCTCCGATCCAACGACTGGAGCGCGTGAGCATGAGCAAAGCGTTCACCCTCGCCCTGTACGACGCGATGGCGATGACGCGGGAGCCCAGCCCCGAGCTGCTCGAAGGCGCCGAGATCCTCGAGCAGGTCGCGCCTTTGGTGACCGACGAGCCCGACTTCCCGCCAGAAGCCGCGCGTTTGCTCCGCAGCATTCAGGCCGCGGCCCAAAGCCCCGACGCGGAGTAGCGATGCTCAAGCGCTTCGACGGCCCACGCGGTCAGGTCCATCGGCTTCGCCACGAGTCCGTGGTGTTGAAGGGCAACCTACCGGGCGATCCGCACGTCCGCGACGTGCTCGTCTACACGCCGCCCGGCTACGACCCCAGCGCACGCTACCCGCTGCTCGTCGACCTGATCGGCTACACCGGAAGCGGGGCCTCCCACACCAACTGGAAGCCCTTTGGCCTGAACCTCCCGGAGCGACTGGATATGCTCCTCGCCGACGGGCACATCGGTCCGATGATCGTCGCGCTGCCCGACTGCTTCACCGCGTACGGCGGCAACCAGTACATCGACTCCAGCGCCGTCGGTCCGTACATGACCTACCTGTGCGAGGAGATCGTGCCGTTCGTCGAAGCACAGTTCTCGATCCTGCCCGGGGCCCGCGGCGTGTTCGGCAAGTCCTCGGGGGGCTACGGCGCGATGGTGCACGGCATGCTGCGCCCCGACGTCTGGAACGCGATCGCATCCCACTCGGGCGACGCGTACTGGGAGTGGTTGTTCCTGCCGGGGATGCCGCGGCTGTTGAACCGTCTCCGGAAAGTCGACTTTGATGCTGCCCGCCTGCTCAAGATCTTGCACGAGAAGGAGAAGCTGAGCGGCGGCGACGTCGAGGTGCTGATGACCCTTGGCATGGCGGCCCACTACGACCCGGACCCGACCGCCCCGTTGGGCTTTCAGCTGCCGGTGGAGCCGGTGACCGGCCGACTCCGCGAGGATCGCTGGGCCAACTGGCTGAAGTGGGACACGGCGCGCATGGTGGAGGAGCACGGGGACAACCTACGGAAGTTGAAGGGCTTTTACCTGGACTGCGGCGACCGCGACCAGTACAACATCCAGTGGGGCACGCGCATGATCGACCAGTCGCTGACCCGTCAGGGCATCGCGCACGTGTGGCAGGAGTTCGAAGACGACCACTCGGACGTCGACTATCGGATGAACATCTCGCTGCCGTGGCTGTGGAAGACGCTCACGCGCTGACCCGCGCGCGATCCGCGCGCTGCATCCACCCAGCTACTTGCGTGCACGCTACTTGCGTGCACGCTACTTGCGTGTACAGCGCAGGAACGCCTTACTGCAGCGCAGGTTGACCTGCTCGCCTTCGCCGATGCTCACGGTCCCGGCGTCGGCTTCCACCCCAGCGAAGGTGGCGACCACCGTGTAGGTGCCGGCCGGCACGCGGGACAGCGCGACGTAGCTATCTCCCTTGCGGAGTCGCACGACGTCGGCGTCCCCGGAGACGTGTACCGTGGACATCGTAGGCTCCGCCGCGGGCGCGGCGACCACCTCTGCGACAGGCTCCGTGGCGGCGCGGGGGAGCTTGGGAGCGGCGGCCGGTGCAGCGGGCGCTGCGGCTACGGCCTTGGCGGAGGGCGCTGGCGCGGCGGGAGTCGCGACCGGAGCAGCAGGCTTCGCCGGCTGGGCGCCCGGCAACACGGGCGGCGCAGCGATCGGGGCGGCGAGCGGGACCGCGATCGGGGCGGCGAGCGGGACCGCGATCGGGGCGGCGAGCGGGGCGGAAGCGATCGGGGCGGCGAGCGGGGCGGCGAGCGGCGCGGCGAGCGGCGCGGAGGAGACAGGCGCGCTCGCCGGCTTCGAGCCCGCGAGCGTATACGCGACGACCCCGAGGATCACCGCTATCGCGAGCGCTCCGATGCTCAAAACCCCCAACGCCGCAGCGCCCGCGCGGCGCACCGCGACCGTCGCTTCGGGGCTGCGCCCTACGGACACCGGGCCGGACAACCCAGCCGGACCCGTGTTTGCGCCGCCACGCCCCGCTGCGGTGATCGGGCCCGACCGCACCGCGCCCTTGGAGACCGGTCCCGACGCGACGAGCCCTGCGCTCGCTGGACGCATCGCGACGCTCGGCGACGCAGCTCCCGCCGTCGCCGTAGACACACCGGACGGCATGTTGCCTGCCATGTTGCCGCCAAGGACCACGGCGCGCGGCGCGGGCGCGGGCTCGCGATCCTCCGCAAAAACCCGTCCGGTCCATGTGCCGTTCGTAGGCGGAACCTGCGCTGCGCACGCAGGCACAGCGCCGGCGGACCACTCCCGCAGCCGCGGAGCCGACCCGCGGGCCAGATCGAGGCAAGCACGCTCGACGTCCTTCGCGCCGGGGCGAGCCGTGGCGTCAAACGCGAGCATCTGCCCTACAAGCTTCCGCAGCTCCGCAGGTACCCGCTCGATGTTGGCGTCAAAGCGCGCCGCGTGGCTGACTGGGTTGGCGCTGCTGCGCCCGAACGCCTCGCCCACCACAAGCTCGTACAGCACGCACCCGAGCGAGTAGATGTCGCCCGCGGCGCCGTCGTCTTCAAAATCCAGGCGCGCCGGGGACATATACTCGACGCTGCCCATCGCGAGCGAGCCGGTCGCGGCCTCGCGGGCCTGAAAGTCCGCGCGCGCAATGCCGAAGTCCAGCACCTTGACCTCGCCATCTGCCGATAGCTGAAGGTTCGCGGGCTTCAAATCACGGTGACAGACGTTCAGCGGCCGCCCCGCGGGGCCCGGCCGCTGCCACGCGGCCTCCAACGCCGCCGCGACCTCAGCGACGATCTCGAGCGCCGGTCCGAGCGGCACCGGACCGCGCTTTACCAGCGCGCGCAGCGACACGCCCTCGAGATACTCCATCACCACGGCCTGATGACCCGCGAGGCGCACCAGACCATCTACCTGCACAATCGCCCGATGCCGCAGCAGCCCCAACAGCCGCGCTTCATCCCGGAAGCGCTGCTGAGCCTCTTCTGCCAAGCGACCATCGGACCCCGCGAGACGCAAGAGCTTGATCGCTACCGGCTTTTCAAAGCCGTCTGCGCCCAACATCTCGGCGCGGTACACCACGCCAAAGCCGCCCTCCCCAAGGAGCGCGCCAAAGCGGTAGCGGCGGTCGGACGTAGACACACCACAGTCTACCAGCGGATCGCGACGACGCCGAGCCCCAATCCGATGACGCCCAAACCTCCCGAAGCGAGCACCTTGGTGTTTGTACGGGAACGTAAGGCTGAAAGCTCACTTTCGTTCAGCCCGCTGTCCAGATCGACATACGCAGAATGATCGACGAGCGCCCAACCGTACATCCCCGCGGCGGCCGCGACCGCAACCCCGCCGCCGATCCACCATCCCAACGCGCTGCGGGAGCCGGCGGTCGCCGCCCGCGCCTGCGCGCCGGCACGCGCCGGTCCAAGCGCCGCTTGCGGCACAACGGCCGCGGCGAAGCGGCTCCAATCGGGGATCGGCTGGTCGTCGGGTAGCCAAACCGAGTCCAACACCCGGCCCTCGGCGGACACCAGCTGCAGCAGCGCGGGCCGGTCGATGGAGCGCTCAGCCGTGCGGATTCCATCGACGTACAACGCCGTGCTGGAGGGCAACGGCACCGCCTCGGTGGCCACATCCAGCGAGGCGGTGTTGAACACCTCGCGCAGCTGAGTGCCCGGGGGCGCAAGCCGGTCGTCCAACACCCACGCCGGATCGGCGCCGCGCGCGGCCCCGAACGCCTCCCGAGCCATGGGGATATCCCCTTCTACAAAGTACCCAAACGCCCGAAGGCGGTGCACCGCCGCGACGTCCGTAGGCTCCAGACGATCCACCACGCACGGCAGCGCCGCATCCAGCCGCGCCACCGCGCTCGCGACCCCGTCCACATCGAGCTCCGCGACGCCCGCCTCCCCGTCGCGTGCGATCGCGCCCAGATCGGACGCGTGCACCGGCTCACAGGCCGCGGCGACCGGCACCAGCAGCTGTAGCCCCAACAACGCGGCCATCATCAGAACCCCCGCCCGTACAGCACGTAGACCGAGCCGGCTCCCCGATGCGCGTCGTCGTCCGGCGCGCCGATCATCAGATCGTCGATGCCGTCGGCGTCGACGTCTCCGGCGGCGAGCGCGGTGCCCAGCGCATCTCCGCTCATGCCGGTCACGGTGACATCGGCGGCCGCGCTGCTGAACGCGCCGGAGACCGGCCCGTAGTACACGTAGGTGTGCCCCGCGTCGGTGCCGTAGGCCGCGCCGTCCGGGTCTCCGGAAGCGCCCAGCGCGAGGTCCAGCTGCCCGTCGTTGTCGAGGTCGAGCGCGGTCAGCGCCGATCCAAGGTGCATCGAGATCGCCGCGCCGGTGAACACCGCGTCTGCAGCGGACAGCGAGACCACCCCGCTGGTTCCGCCAGCGAGCAAGTAGGCTTGGCCCGCGCCGTCGCCCCCGTCACTGGACCACGGCGCGCCGGCGAGCGCGTCCGCGAGCCCATCGCCGGTCACGTCACCCACCATCGCGACCGAGGAGCCCGCGGCGTCCCCCGCGTATACGCCTTGCCACTCCGCGGTCGCGGCGCTCGACACCTTGGCGTAGCCCCGCGTGTCGAGCTCAAGCAGGTACACGCCGCCTGCGCCGGAGGCATCACCTGGCGCGCCCGCCAGCACATCATCCACGCCGTCGCCGGTCAGGTCCTGCCCCGTCGCGACAGCCACGCCCAGCTCAGCATCGGCGCCGGCGCCGTACCAGCCTTCGTCAAAGTCCACCGACTCCGAGCCGCAACGCATGTAGCTGGCGACCGTGACCATGCCGTCATTGGAGCTGGCGTAGTGCGACCCAGGGACGCCAAACACCACCTCCGGCCCGCCATCGCCGTCCTGATCCCCGGTGACGGCCACCGCCAACACGCCGGTAGAGGCGCCAGTTCGCGGGTAGTAGAGTTGGCACGCGACGTCGCTCACGTCTCCGTTCGAGCGCGCATCCACCGTCCAGACGCCGCCGCCGTTCGACGCTTCTTCGTAGAACGGCTCTGACAGGAAGGTCACGCGGTCGGACCCGTCGAGCAGCACCGCGACCGACGCGCCCAGCTCGCCCCCGCCCTGCCGCGCGGTGACGGACTCATCGGCGGTCCAGGAGCTGTGCGTGCCCGAAGGTGCGCTGCGGAACGCATACACCGCGCCGCTGGAACTGTCGGTGGACGGCGCGCCGATCAGCAGGTCATCCCCACCGGAGGCGTCCAGCGGACCGATCGACAACGCGGCGCCAAACGCCATGTCGCCGCTCTCCGCACCGTACAGCGTGGCGTCGACGTCGCTCAACGCGTCCACCGCGCCGCTCCACGCGCAGGTACCGGCGCTGTCGTCGCAGTTGTTGTCGATGCCGTCGTCACACACCTCAGCGACGTCCGGCGCGATCGTGCTGTCGGTGTCCGCGCAGTCACTGCCCGACCACGCGAGCGCGTCGTAGCCATCGCCGTCTTGGTCGTAGTCCGAGCCACCGTCGCAGTCCTCGTCGATGCCGTCGTACCAGATCTCGGCCCGAGCAGGAGAAGCCGAGGAAGAGGCATCATCACAGTCGGTCGCGAGCGCGCTGTCGTACGAACCTTCGGTGCTGCAACGGCACTCGGACGCGCTCGAGCCGTAGCCATCGCGATCGGCGTCGAGGTAGCGGACCGTGCAGCCATCCGCTCCGAGGTCATTGACGCTGCCGGAGCAGTCGTCGTCGACGGCGGTCGCGCAGGACTCAGTCTCACCGGGGTTGACCGCTCGATCGGCGTCGTCGCAATCGTTGGCCGCGGCCGTCGTATAGGCTCCAGCCGGGGCGCACAGGCACTCGGCCGAGGCGGCCACGCCGTAGCCGTCGCCGTCGCTGTCCACGTAGAAGTTCGTGCACGCGTCGGCGCCGAGCTCGTTGGCGTCGCCGTTGCAGTCATCATCGGCCAGCGTCGCGCAGGTCTCGACCGCGCCGGGATGAACGGCGGGCGCCGCATCGTCGCAGTCAAGCAGCCGCGCCGCGCTGCCCGCGGGCGCGACGCAGGAGCTCGCCACCACCGCGCCGACGCCGTAGCCATCGGCATCGCCGTCGGCGTACCAATCAGTCGTGGCCGTCACGCTCGGATCGGCGTCGTCGGTCAGACCGTCGCAGTCTTCGTCCCGGCCGCCGCAGATCTCCACCCCGACCGGCGAGGACGTAGACAGGCTGTCGTCACAGTCGTCGTCGTTTTCGACCATCCCGGCGCGCGGCTCGCACAGCGCGACCACGCGGCCTGCGCCGTAGCCGTCGCCGTCGTTGTCCTCCCAAGAGTCGGTCGCGCCAACCACGTTGGCGTCGTCGTCGTCGATAAGGCCGTCGCAGTCTTCATCGCCGCCGCCGCAGCGCTCGTCCGCGCCCGGGCTCACCGCAGCGTCGTCGTCGTCGCAATCCCCGTCGAACGCGACGCTGTCGGCCGGCGCGGTGCAGCCCACCCATTCGGTCGCGCTGTCGCCGTAGCCATCGTCGTCGCCGTCCACGTACCAGCTTGGCGCGTCGACGCCATCGTCGGTCAAACCGTCACAGTTGTCGTCCTCCGGCGTAGCGCAGACCTCGTCCGCCGCCGGGGAGATCGCCGCGGAAGCATCGTCACAATCGGTGGCGTCCGCGACGTAGCCATCGGGCTGCCCGCAGGCGTCCATCGCGTGCGTGCGGTCCCCGAAGGCGTCCCCGTCGGCGTCCGCGAACCAACGCCGGATCGCCGAGACCGTGGGATCGGTGCTGTCGCAGTCGTTGTCGAGGGTGACGCCGTCCCCATCGGGATCGAGGCGGGCATCTTCCGCCGACTGCGACACAAACGCGCAGCCGGGGAGCAAGAACGACAGCAAGATCGAAAACCGCGAAAGCATCGCTCCAGTCTACAGGCAGCAGCCTACCCGCGCCACCGCGTCAACCACTCCGCGTCGAAGCTACCCCAGCGCTCCATCGACCCGACCAGCGTACGCACGACATCCGCGGGAGCGCCCGAAGGCAGCTGCCGCTGCGTATCCGCCGCCGCTTCGGGCACGCCCAGCGCGTTGATCGCGCGCATGACGTGTTTTCGACGCTCCGCGTAGGGCATCCCGGCGAGGCGCTCCGGCAGGATCGGCGCGCCGATGTGGTGGGTCTGCGGCGCGAGCGGCAGGTCCACGCGGGTGCCGTTCACGCCGCCGCGGAAGGCCACCGGCACGATCGGAATTCTACGTTTGATGGCCAGATCGACCCACAGCGAGCTCATCTTCTCGACCGCTTGGCCCGGCGCGGTCACCCGCGTACCTTCGACGTGCACGAGCAGCGAGTGCGTCTTGCAGCGATCGGCGACGAGCGACGAGAGCGTGTCGGGTCGGGACTGGTCAAAGAACACCATCGAACCTGGGAAGTGCACCGCCTTCCACGAGGTCAAGTGCGCGTGCACCTGACCCAGCCACCCTGAGGCGTGCTCCTGCTTGGCGAGCGCGTCGAGCGTGACGCCCGACAGCGCCGACATCACGCAGCAGAAGATGACGCTCTCGATGTAGTTTTGGTGGTTTCCAAGGTACAAGCAGGTCTGACCCCGCAGCGCAGCGAACGCCACCGGGTCCTCCACGCGAACGCCGGCCAGCGCACCGCGGGTCAAGCCGATGAGGATGTCCTCGCCCGGCCACTCGCCGCATTCAAGCTCCTTCCTCCACCACCGGACCACGTTGTCGAGGTCCAGCGAACGCTCGGAGGGGCGCGCATCGTCGGTCGTCGTCGGCGCAGGTGCAAAGCGCACGACGTCGCCGGTGGTCTCCAGCCGGTAGGTGTGCAGCGGCGCGTGCGCGTCGTGGCCCCAAAACCCATTGGCGACCGGCTCAAGCACGATGAACCGAGGATGTAGCTGCAGCTTGCGGGCGAGCAGCTCCTTGGCCGCGATGCCCGTGGCGTTGGCCGTGCCGTACACCCGCTCCAACGTGCCCGGCAGCCAATCCGAGCCCCGCGCCGCTTCGAAGCCCAGCGTCGCGCTGTCTACGTCCAGCACCGCGAGCGAGAGCCCCGGGACGTGCTCGCCGCACAAGAACGCGCGACGGGCTTCAGGAGCCGCGCCGCCGATCCGGCCTGTGGGCAACAGGACCTCTTCGAGGTGGAAGTACGCGCAGGGCGCGGATCCCGGCGCGTTCGCGTCAAAGAACCAGGCGTGCACCCTCGGGCGACCATTGACCAGCTCGCCCTTCCGCACCTCGCAACGCACCTCGCCGGCCGGGAAAGAGCCAAACACCCCTAAGGCGAGCAAGCGCGAAGGATACCCGACTTGACCGGGAGCAACCTCGGGAAACCAGCGTTCGAAGTGGTCGTGCGGCACGCCGTGCGTAGCGCCGTCGAGCATCTTGTCGGGCGACGACGCGCGCAAGATCAACGTGGCGCCGTTGCGACCGGTAGCCACTACGCGGTCGACCACCGCGAACTCAGGGCCGTGAAAAAGCTCGCCCGACGCGTACAGTTCTGCGCCTGCCCGGCCGGGACCCGGAGCCTCCAACCCGGGGACCGCAGGGACATCCACCGGAACGCCAACCCGCGCCCGGAAGAACGGCTCGGCTTTGAGGGCGTGCCCGTGCGCGATGGACGCGCCCGACAAGGTCAGCAGCGCGCCCTCGGCGGTCGGCACCGCAGCGATGTGCGCGGTGCGCGCCCCGTCCGGGAAGGTGAACCACCGCAGCGCCGTCCCCTCCAGGGTGGTCGCGGCCACGCCGGCGCGGCTCGCGCCGTGCAGCGCGAGCATCGCCATCGTCATCATCGGCAAGCTGGGCAGCACCCAGGTGGGCGCGTGCCCCGCGGGCACCGGGATCTCTACGAAGCCCTCAAAACCTGCGGGCGCGAGCGACGGAGCCGAAGCCCGCGCAGCCGGCGCCGCAGCGTCAAAAGGGCGTTGGACCAAGCCAGCCTCCGGGTTGCCGGAGACGACGCGCATGCAGATGTTCTTCGCCGAGTAGATGCGCTTGCCGTCTACCCAGAGGTGGGCGTCGGCGATCACGCAGTCCTCGCGCTCTTCGAGGATGTCGACCTCGCTCTGCACCAGCGAGGTGCGCGGGGTGACTTGCCCGCGGTACTTCCAGGTCATCGGCGGGGTGCCCTTGGCGGTGGTGCCCAAGCCCTCGAACTGCGCGTTGGGCACGCGGTCGCCGTAGCCGCGATGGATCATGTGCACCTGCACCAGCTGGATCAGCGCTTCGATGCCCAGCGAGCCGGGCTGCACGGGATCCTGGTAGAAGTGAGCCTTGAACATCCACTCGCGGGGATCGACCGCCTTTTCGGCGCGCCATTTGCCGAGGCCCTTCTTGCCGCCCTGCGGCCAATAGCCGGTGACCCTGTCGAGCATACACATCATCGGCGGAGGCAGCCGCAGCGTGCCGGTGTGGTACTGCGTAGGTTCACCGCGCAGATCAACGAGGAAGTCCGAAGGCGACGCCAACCACGCGCGCTCTTCGGGCTGCGAGCCCACGCCTACCTGATTCTCGAACGCCGCCGGCGGGAAGAAGCCGAACACCGTGTCCATCTTGTAGAAGCGCTCGCCGCGCACCAGCTCGCCGCCGATCTGGCCCGGGACCACCGGGGTGCTCTTGAACATCTCGACGTCAAACCCGACGATGATCATGCCCGCCGACTTGTTGAGCTTGTTCAGCTTCACGGTGGTGATGATCGTGCCGAAGTCCGGCGTGATGTCGCAGCGCACGTCGGCGGTGCCGTCGAGGTTGCGGAACAGCAGCTCTTCTTTGGTGGTGAGCGCGCAGCCCGACCAGCTCGCGAGCCAGCCACAGGGCTGCAGCGCGGCTTCCAGCAGCACGGCGAAGGGCATCACCGCCGGAGCTTGAGCGCCGTTCTCCCGGAAGTACCAAGCGTCGGCCGGCACGTCGTATTCGACCTCGCAGGTGCTCCCGACCTCGAGCCCGCCCATCTTGCCGGTGGTCTTCGCGACGCGGCTCATGAACAGGTACGGCGGACCGGGCAAGCGCGCGGGCCGCAACGGACCGTCAAAAGGCTTGTACATCGGGCCGAAGGCCTCGCTGGGCCTGCCCCACGCGCAAGCGATGAGCGAGCGCTGATCCCACTCCACCGGCTTGGCCTCCTTCCAGTTGTCCCACTCGTGCATGCGCGAGAGCGGCCAATCGGGGACCATCTCGATGACCAGCGGATCGGCGTGGAAACACTTCAAGCCGTCGACGGTGCACATCACCTGAGCTTTGAGGAACGGGCGCCCGTTCTCGATGCCGCACTCCATCACAAAGAGCTCGTAGGTGAGCAGCTTGGAGGTGGGGATCACCTGACCGCGGCAGCGCAGCTTGAACACCGTGTCGGCCTTGGGCTCAAAGCGCCAACCGTCGCGGGTGAGCGTGTGGCCGATGGCGGTCATGTAGACCTGCATCGCTTGCAAGCAGCCTTCGAACATCAGCGTACCTGGCATACACGGGTCGGCCTTGAAGTGGCCGTCAAAGAACCACAAGTCGGGCGTGATGTCCTGCTCGCTGCGGAAGTAGCCGCGCTTCCACGGGCCGCCGGTGGGATCGATCACCACGCGGTCGTGGAAGATCATGTTGGAACCCCCGTTGGACGCGCCGGCGATGTGCGGCGTGAGCGTGTGGGTGCACGCGAGCTTGTGGCTCTCGCCGAAGCAGTCCGCGACGCGCTTCTCCGCGAGCGCCTGCAGGTCTTCGCGCGTGAGCGTGAGCTTGTCGGCCACGACCACAGGAGCAAGGTGAGAAGCTGGCAGCTCGATCTCGGCGGTCGCGGCGTCCCAAAGCACGCCGCCCGACTCGCCGAGCTCTTTCACCGAGAAGAACCCCGCCTGCCCTTCACGCACTTCGAGGCGCGTCTGACCCGCGACGGTGCACGCATAGTGGAAGAAGAACATACGGATATCGCCGAGACGGGCGTGGCCGTCGCAGCGGATGTCGTACTGCAAGGTGTCGCCCACCTTGGGGAGCCCGTTGCGGTAGATGAGGTCGCAGCCGAGCAGCCGGTAGATGCGCTCGCCCTTGTTGAGATCGTCAATGCCTTGCCAGGAGATCAGCAGCAGATCGGCCTGACCGGCTTCGATCATCACGCCCGCGGGGATGTGATCGTCGTGTACGTACCAGCTGTCGGCCCGCACGTCGGTCTCGGTGACGATCCGACCTTTGCCAAGCTTTTTGGCCTCGCCTTCGATGCCGAGCACCCGATCGGCCAGCAGCAACGGCGGCTCGGGCATACGCACGACGCGCTCGTAGGCGTCGTAGGTCGCGAAGGCCGGCCCAAAGATGGTGGTGATCGAGTTGGACGCTCCGTTTTCGAGATCACGGCGGGAGAGCTTGGGACCGGGGAGCGAAGCCGCGGTCACCGGCCCCGTCGAAGCGGGCGACGAAGGCGCGGCGAGCGCCTTGACCGGAGCGGGCTGCGGCGCGGGCGCGGGGACTGGTTTCGCGACGACAACCGGCGCGGGAACAGCCTGCGGCGCGGGAACAGCCTGCGCGGGCTGCGCGGAAACAGCCTGCGCGGAAACAGGCTGCGCGGAAACAGCCGGCGCGGCGATCGCCGGCTGGGCGTCGGTCAGCACGAGCTCGGGCGCGACGCTCACCGCGGGCACCATCGCGTCCATGTCGAACCCGCTGGTGTACGACCCCACCGAAGCGAGGAACGCGCGCTGAGTGGCTTGCGTGCTCTGCTGATAGGCCGCGTGCACCGCCGCCTGACGCGCCAGAAAATCACCGTGCATGCGGGTGATCGACGCTTGCTGTTCAAGCAGCGCCGCGAGGATCGGACTACCGACCGGGGCGGTACCTGCGGGGAGCGGAGCCGCGACCGGAGCGGCAACGTGAGCCGCGACCGGAGCAGCAACGGGAGCCGCGGCAACGGCCGGAGCCGCAACAGGCGCAGCGGGGGAAGCTGCAAGCGCAGGCGCGAGCATCCGAACGGAGGGCAGCGAGGGGGCGGGGGCCATACGTTGCACGGGAGATTCCGGGGTTCGAGGAGGCGTAGGTTGGGGAGTCAGCGCGACTTTGGGGGCGATCCCCACAGGATCGGCGCCGGCGATGACCTGAGTCGGCACGGTGAGCACGGGGGCCGGGAGCGCCGACTCTTGGCTCAAGTCTTCGCGTAGATCACCGGTAGGGCCGGCGGTGCGGAGCAGCACACGCCCGGTGGCGCCGCCGATGCTGGGAACGGTTACCGACAAAGCCGACGCGGCGGTGCGGTCCGGCGTCTGGCCAAAGCGGACAAACAGCGCGGCGGCCGCGACCTGCAGCAAGCCTTGCGCGGCGTGCGCGTGCCCCAACGACACCGGCAGCGCCGGAGCGGCGCGATGATCCGGCGCGGGCTCGAAGCTCTGCCCGGGGCCGAGCACCTCTACATCGTCGAGGACCGCGTAGATGGTGTTGCCATCGCGGGTCGCGTCCGAGAGCCGGCGAAGCACAAGCGCGACGGCTGCGGTCGCCGGAGGCTCGGAGATGCCGAGGGCGCCCAACGCGGCGGCGGTGCGCGGATCGTTCGCACGCTCGGTGGCGCCGACCAGCGCAAAATCGGCGTCGCCGTTGCGCAAAAAGCCAGCACCTACCGATAGCGCCGCGATGCCGGAGAGCTCTTCATGGCTGACGGTGAAGCTCGGACCACCGATGTCATGCTGAAAATTGAGTCGGTTCGCGGGGATGTTCGGCATCGTGCCGACGACATGCTCCGCCTTCAACGAAGGAGCGGCCGCATCCCGAAGCTGCGCGACGCGCGCGTCGTGCGCCGCGCCGACTCCAGCAAGTAGCTCGGGCATACGCCAACGCAGCCCGAAGCCCGCGACCTCGCCGTCCGCGCCCATGCCCACCAGCGCGGCGGTGCGCTCGCGCAAGCCCGGCGTGCGGCTGTCGATGCGCGCATCGGCCAAAGCATCGCCGCCAACCCGGAACATCAACGTCTGTTGCGCGAGGCTCATCTTCAGATCGTTTGGAGGAAAGCGCAGACCTGCCATCGCGAGCCGCACCGAAGCGCGCGGCGCCGACGCGCGCTGCCCCGAGCCCGCGGGAGCGTCGGACCCAGCGTACAGGTCCCGCGCAAAAGCGTTCCAATCCTCCCCTTCTCCTGCCGCTACGGCGAGCCCGATGATCGCGATCGGAGCGCCCGCAGCGCCCGCAGCGCCCGCAGCGCCCGCAGCGCCCGCCGCGCCCGCAGCGCCCGCAGCGATGGCAAGGGAAGCGGGAGCGCCCGCGGCCGGTGCGGGGACCCCGCCGATGTTGCCCACCGACACCGAGCGCCTCGCATAAGACTCAACGATACAATGAGCGTTGTTCCCACCGAATCCGAATGCAGAAACCGCCGCCCGCCGAACGCCATCCGCGCCAAGGGCCCACGGCTCCGCGGCGCGCAAAAGGCGGAACGGGCTGGCATCCACCTCGGAGATCGCATCTTCGACGTGCAGCGTAGGCGGCATCACCCCCGCGGCCATGCCCGCCAGCACCTTCTGGATCCCCGCGACCCCCGCTACGGTGATCAAGTGGCCGAGGTTGGACTTCAACGAGCCGATCGGCACCGATCCGCGCGCGACGTCGGAGAACACCTGCGCCATGCTGCCTACCTCGGCGCGATCGCCCGTGGGCGTGCCCGTCGCGTGGCACTCCACGAGCTGAATGTCCCGCGGGGTCAGGCCGGCAGCGGCGTACGCGAGGCGCATCGCCCGCGCCTGACCTTCTTCCGAGGGCGCGAGCAACGACCGGCCGCGCGCATCGTTCGCGAGCCCAACGCCACGGATCACGCCGAGGATCGTGTCACCATCGCGCTCCGCGTCGGCGAGGCGCTTGAGGGTGAGCAGCGCGCACCCTTCGGCGGGGATCAGGCCGTCGGCGCCGCGGTGGAAAGGGCGGGACTGGCCGGTCTTGGACATCGCGCCAAGGGCGCAGAAGCCGATGTGGAGGAACAAGCTGTCGGCGCGGTTGACGGCGCCGGCCAGCATCAGATCGGCGCGTCCGGCGTTCAACGTGTCACATGCCAGCTTGATCGCGTAGAGCGCGCTGGCACACGCGGCGTCCAAGGCGAACGCGCCCGCGCCCAACCCCAGACCGCGTGCCAGCAAATCGGCAGGTAGCCCAGACATAAAGTGGTTGCGTGCGTCCACCGGAGGCCCAGCTGGCACCGGCTGGCCCCAGCGCCCGAGCATCACCGCCTCGCCGTAGCGCGCCATGCCCTCCGAAGGGAAGGAGAGGTTCCCGAAGATCGCCCCGGTGCGCGCCAGTACGGCGCTGCCGGCGTCTACGCGCGCCGAACGCAGGCTCTCGTCGCCTACATGCAGCAGCCAGCGCACCAACGGATCCAACGAGGCCGCATCCTCAATGCCGCGACGGGCAAGCGCCTCAAGATCCAGCTGGGGGTCATCGGTGACGTAGCCTCCCGCGTTGGACCACGCTTTGTCCCGCCAATCGGCCGCGGTGCCCAGCACATGCCGATCGGCCACGCGCCACCGACCCGCCGGGGCCGCCGTGACGAGATCCCGCCCGGAGAGGACGTTTTCCGAGAACTGACCGAGGTCACGAGCACCCGGGAGGAGCGCGGCCTGACCGATGATGGCGACGGGAGCGAAGGGCATGGGGCGGGCGAGGTAATTTGCCCGCTCTCCGTGGGTGTCACCGATGGGTCACGGCACCGCGAGCAGCCGATCGCGCCAACGCCGAAACGCGATGATCGGCTGATCCGAGCGAAGCAGGACTTCTTCCATGTGCAAGGCCGTGCTCCTCGGCTCCTGCGTGAGCACGATGCGCTTGTCCTGGTTCAAGATGTACCGATTGAACAGGTTCGACGCCTGACACATCAGCTGTCCAAGCACCGGCACCGTCAGGTAGCCCTGATAGAACCGCAGATACAAGCGGGTGTTCGCCTCATCGACCGGCACGAAGGCGATGAACGCGAACACGTTGGGCGCGAGCCGATTGCGCCAGATCCCGGGGGCGATGAACTCGACGTAGAACCCGCGCCCGTCCCACGTGGCCGGGTCGTAGGTCATGTGCATGCGGTCGCCGTCGATGGTGGTGATCACGTCCAGCGCCCCGGGCAGCCCGCGCCCGATGCTGGTGCGGTGAGCGAACGGCAGATGCGTGAAGTCCAGCTGGTTCTCGACCGCGCGGGTGTAATGGATCGGCCAGTCGTCGGTGAACCCGGCGTACACCATCCCCTGATCCAGCTCGTCAAACCATGGGATCGGCCCAGGTTCCCCGTCGCCGTTCCAGAGCCAGACAAAGCCGGACTTCTCGCGCACGCGCCACGACCGCGCGTTCATCGCGGCCGGGATGGGTTTGCTGGGACCGTTGGCGGGGATGGCCGTGCATGTGCCGTCCCCCGAGAACTGAAAGCCATGAAACGGGCATTCGACGCAGTTGTCGACGATGCGACCCAGCGCCAACGACGCGCCACGATGGCGGCACGCCTCGTCGACACATTGGACGACGCCCGAGGCGTAAAACGCCTACGGGGACGATCCTCGGGACCTCGGAGGCCTCAAGGATCACATACCAGCGGTCGCGAACCATGGCTCGCTGAGCCGCAGACTACTTGCCGATACGGCTGACGTAGGACCCGCCTTCGCGAGTGTCTACCTTGATCATATCGCCTTCGTCTACGAACAGGGGCACCATGATCTCGGCGCCGCACTCGAGCTTGGCGGACTTGAGCGCGCCCTGCGAGGTGTTGCCCTTGACCGCGGGCTCGGTCGAAGCGACCTTGCTCTCGATGAAGTTGGGGAGCGAGAGGTTGACGGCGCGGCCCTTGTAGAAGAGCACCGACACTTCAAGGTTCTCCATGAGGAACGCGACGTCGTCCCCGATCATCTTGCCCTGGAGCTCGACCTGATCGAAGGTCTCGGTGTTCATGAAGGTGTAGGTGTCCCCGTTGTTGTAGAGGAACTGCATGGGCTGCTCCTCGACGTCCGCCTCGGCGAGGACTTCACCCGAGCGGTAGGTGCGCTCGATGACGGCGCCGGTGAGGAGGTTCTTCAGCTTGGTACGGGTAAAGGCGGTGCCTTTGCCGGGCTTGACGAACTGGAAGTAGACGATCGCAAAGGGCTGCCCTTCCGTCTCAACCTTAAGGCCATTGCGGAAGTCTGAGGTTTCATACGGCATGGTGCAGTCTCCAGGAATCAGGAACAGGGGCGCGAAGTTGCAGAAAGTTGCGGCGACTATCACGATACCGACAGCGCGCCAGACGCCCGCCGGCTTTCACAGCCGGAATCCCTTCCGTGCGTGCCGGAGCGCGCGACGCGGGCGCGCCAAGCAACGCGCGGAATTGACGCCCCGAGGCGCTACACATTCGAGCCCCATACGATAGCCACCGACCCGTGAAACCTCCCCCGAGCTCCGATCCCGCTCCCGTGCCGCCTGCAGGCACAGGCTCGTCGATGGTCGGCCGCCCCGAGCTACTCGCCCGGTTTGAGCAGCTCTCGGGCCTGGATTGGGAGGCGCTCGAAGGTCGATTTCCGATCAGCGTGCCGAGGGCGTTCCTCGACGCCGCGGAGGGACCAGGCCGCGAGGCGGTGCTCCGCCAAGCGCTCCCCGACCCCCGCGAGCTGGTCAGCGACGCAGGTGACGTGCCCGATCCGGTGGGCGAGCAGCGCCTGAGTCCGCTTCCCTGGGTGGTG
>CAIUMM010000026.1 GCA_903900265.1 uncultured Pseudomonadota bacterium | reverse complement strand
GCACGTGGACACCGCGGTCTACGCCGGCGACGACCGTGCGGATGCCTACGCGATCGCGCGCGAGGCCATCGAGCAGAAGCAGCAGGTATTGCTGGCGTTCCCCTTGCTGCGCGGCACCGACTTGTTGGCGTCGTCCGAAGCCAGGCGCATGGCAGAGACCCTGCAAGAGACGGCGTTCCCTGGCGCGCGAATCAGCATCTTCCACGGCGCGCTCTCCAAAGAGGAGCGCTTCCGGGCCTTCGACGACTTCCTCCATCGGCGAGCCGACGTGCTGTTGGCGACGACCCACGTCGAAAACGGCCCGGTGATCCCCAACGCGACCGTGCTGATCGTCGAACAAGCCCAAGAGTTTGACATCGTGCGGCTGCACCAGCTCCGCGCGTTGGTGGGTCAAGGCGCGCGTCCCGGCCGGTGTTTGTTGATCCTCGGACACGAGCCAGACGCCGCGGTGGCATCCGAAGCGCGCGCGCGCATCGACGCGTTCTGCAAAGAGACCGACGGCTGGCAGGTGGCGGAGCTGCAAGCAGGCTGGGCCACGGCGGAAGACGGCGAGGACGCCCAAGGGTTTGTCTGGGCCGAACCTGCCCGGGACCGCGAGCTGCTCATCAAGACCCGGCAGGACGCCGTCCGCCTGCTCGCGCTGGACCCCGGGCTCAAGCGCCGCAGCCATCGCGCGCTGCTCGCACAGGTGCGGTCTCGGCTTGGAGAGGACGTGTCGCTGGACGGCGAAGAGAAGGCGACGACGCTCACGGCCGCCGGAACTGCGAACGCCGCCGCACAAAATGCGCGCCGCAAGAGGCGCCGGCGTCGCTGATGCCAAGCGCGCGCCAGTCGTTCGTGGTGCACGCCACACCGACGGAGCTGCGCTCGGTCATCGTGGAGTTTGGGCGCTACCCCGAGTTTCTTCCTGCGATGGAGGAAGCGACGGTGTTGCGCAGCCTTCCGGACTCGCCATCCGAATGGACGGTCGCGTTCTCGCTGAACCTGATCCGGCGCGTCGCGTACACGCTGAGACTCTGGGAGGATGCACGCACCACCAACGACGGCAGCATCGTCATTCGGTGGTCGCTGGTCGAAGGCGCGTTGTTCAAGGCCAACGAAGGCTCGTGGACGCTGACGCCGATGCTCGCACCCGACGGCGCGATTTGGACGACCGCCGCGTACCAGATCGACGTGGAGCTGGACGTGTTCCTCCCGCGCCCGCTGTTGTCGTCGCTGACCGGCTCCAACCTGCCGCTCGCGCTCGCGGCGTTCAAGGATCGAGCGGAGCGCCGCATCGCCCGGGTGGGACTGTGATAGCGTAGCGCCCCGGAGGTTCCATGGCGGACGACACCTATTTTGCATCAGACTGGTCCCCTACAGACATGCTCCAGCGCGCGTGGACCGCGCTCCAGCCTCACCTCGTGATCCTCGTCGGCGTGACGTTGGCCGTAACGGTCGCGAATTTTGGCATCAGCATGGTGTTCGGGCTCATCGAGGGCATCATCAGCGGGATCGCGCAAGCCTTGGCCGACGAGCAAGGCGGCGACGCCGCGATGGCGGTCGCGATGGGGATCCGCCTCATCGTCACGACCGGACGCATCCTCATCACACTGCCGCTGACGATGCTGACGACCGGGGCGCTGGCCCGCATGGCCTTGTCCGCGGCGCGCGGCCAGACGCCCGACCTCGGCGCGTTCCGCCACGGGTTGTCGCGCTTGCTCCCTGTATTGTTTGCCAGCATCCTCGTCGGAATGGCGAGCGGGATCGGATTCATCTTCCTGATCATCCCCGGCCTGGTCATCGCGATGGTGCTGCAGTTCTTTGTGTTCATCCTGATGGACACCGACCTCGGCCCCATCGACGCGATTCAGTACTCCTGGAAGCTGGCGCAAGCGCACCTCGTCAACCTGACTGTGCTCTGGCTGCTCCTCGGCTTCGGCGGACTCATCGCGCTGTGCGGCACCTGCGGTCTGGGCTTGCTCCTGTTTCAACCCCTCGCCCTGGTTTGCCAGGCGCTGGTCTACGTGCACCTGTCCGGGCGCAACCAAGACTTCCTGCCCGACCCCGCGGTGTAGTCCCCGATCATGCGCGCGATCTGCGTCTCCGACCTGCACATCGCCGGACCGGATTGCCCACGACAGCAGGCCTTTCTGCGGTTGCTCGCCGCAGAGGCCGGTCGCTGCGACCTGCTGTGTCTGTGCGGGGACGTATTCGAACATTGGTGGCACTGGCCGGGCCCAGCACCGCGTCCCTTTCCCCAGTACGTCGAGGTCGTAGACGCGCTGCGCCGCTTTCGCCTCGTGGTGCTCCCCGGCAACCACGATTGGGCCGCGCCGGCCTTCTTCGCCGAACACGTCGGCGCGGAGATCCCCGACCGCAGCGGCGTCCTGCACGCCAGCTGGGCTGGAGAGCGCGTCGTGCTGGCCCACGGCGATCAGGCGGACCGCAGCCAAGGCTATCGCCTCGCCTCGGCGATGCTGCGCGGCGCTGCGTTTCGCCACGCGATGAACGCGCTCTCGGCGGAGCGCGCGTGGCAGGTGTTTGGGCGCATCAGCGGAAACGGCGACGTGCGCCCCAACCCCACGCTGATCACCGCCCAACAGACATGGGCGCAGCAACAGGCGGGGGACACGGTGATCTTCGGTCACACGCACGCCCCCGGCATCACCCACACCGTGGTAGAAAACCAGCCCAAAACGCTGGTCAATATTGGGGATGGCGTCAGCCACCACACCTACGTCGAATACGACTCCACCCGCCCCGATCGCGCTCAGATCATAGAATTCGCCACTCCTTTGCACGCCACCGCTTGACCAAAGGGCCCCGATCCCGGTAGAAAGCCCTCGTTGAAGGAGTGTACGTGTCTACAAAGGTCTGTCCGAACTGCGGAGCTGAAGTCCCTCAGGTCGCGAACCTCTGCAAGCATTGCTTTCACGACTTCAAAGCTGTGGTCGCGAAGCGCAAGTCGCCGCTGTTCTCGATCCTCCTCCTCGCGCTCGGCTGCGCGATCGTAAGCGCGATCGCGTTCGGGTATATGCAGGAGCAAAGCAAGACGTTCAAGATCTCCGTCGACAAAGAGACCCAGTCGATCGTCTTCACCACGCGCTACGCCACGCGCACCGAGGCCGATCGCGTGCTGTTCAAGGACGTCGCGTCGATCGAATACGTGCGGAACACCCGCCCGCGTCCGTTCGAAGTCGCCATCCTGACCACCAAAGGCGATCGCTACGTGTACAAGCAAGGCGACGAGCCGCTCGACTTCGAAGCCAAGCAGCTCGCTGAGCTGACCGGCCGTCCGTTTGTGGAGAGAGATGCGTCCGGTACGGAAGCGGAAGTCCACCAGAAGAATTAGCTAACGGTGAACGAAGCAGCGCCCGGAAGGGTGGAGGAGTACTGCGATGTTTGAGCAGGCCCTCGGTTTCCTTTCCAACGACCTCGCGATCGATCTTGGCACGGCCAACACGCTGGTGTACGCCACCGGGCGGGGCATCGTGGTCGAAGAGCCCAGCGTAGTTGCGGTCTCCCGCGGCCCCGGCGGGCACCTCGGAAAGGTGCTTGCGGTAGGCGCCGAGGCCAAGCGGATGGTCGGGCGCACCCCCGGGAACATCGTCGCGGTGCGACCGCTGAAGGACGGCGTGATCGCCGACTTCGCGATCGCTGAGCAGATGCTTCGGTGGTTCATCCAGACCGCGCTGGGCCGGCGCACGCTGCTGCATCCGCGCATGGTGGTGTGCATCCCCTTCGGCGTCACCGAGGTCGAGAAGCGCGCCGTGCAGGAGTCTGCGCGTTCTGCGGGCGCGCGCGAGGTGTTCCTCGTCCCCGAGCCCATCGCCGCCGCCATGGGCGCGATGCTGCCGGTGCATGAGGCGGTCGGGAGCCTGATCGTCGACATTGGCGGCGGCACCACCGAGGTCGCGGTGACCACGCTGGGCGGCATCGCCCAGAGCCAGTCGCTGCGCGTCGCGGGAGACGCGATGGACGACGCGATCACCGCGTACATGCGCCGCCGGTTCAACTGCCTGATCGGCGAGCGCACCGCGGAAGACATCAAGCTCGCCATCGGCTGCGCGGCGCCGATCAGCCCGATCCGGACCATGCCCGTCAAGGGGCGCGATCTCACCACCGGCGTGCCCCGTCAGGTGGAGCTCACCAGCGACGACGTGGCGGAAGCCTTGTCGGACTGCGTCGCGCAGATCATTGAAGCCGTGCGCGTCACGCTGGCGACCACGCCGCCCGAGCTCGCGGCCGACATCGTCGACCAAGGGATCGTGATGTGCGGCGGCGGCGCGATGCTGACCGCGCTCGATCAGGTGCTGAGCGACGCCACGGGGCTGCCGGTCATGCTCGCTGAGGAGCCGCTCCGCTGCGTCGCGCTCGGTGCGGGGATGATCATGGAGAACCCCGAGTTCCTAAAGCGCGTCGCGCTGTAGGAATCGCGCCGCGCGGGCTGCACGCAGGCGACGAGCTCGGAGGAACGAGGACCACCCGCAGGGCCTAAAGCGAGTCGCGCTGTAAGCCCAGCGCGGCCTCGCTTTAGAACATCTCCATCCACGCGACCGTCGCCGTGTTCATGAACATGGCGTTGGTCGCGGTGATCGTCTCGACCACAGCGTCGCCGCCATCGGGGTCGGGGCTGGCGGTGCCGTAGTAGACGGTGCCATTTCCAACGGTGACGCCCGAGGTGTAGCCATCCGACGCCACGCTGACGTCATCGGAGCCATCGGCGACCGAGTCACCGTTGGTGTCCATACCCGGCGAACAGTCGTCGAAGCGGATGCCGTACACCCGACCGGTGCCGTTGACGCAGCGGTCCACGTCCGGGGTGTAGGTCGTGAAGTAGACCACGCCGGCGTAGACGATCGGATCGGAGGTCAGGCCCTCGCCGGAGTCCAAGCTAAGGTAGCCATCGGCGCCGTTGCAGGTGATCGGCTGCGCGGTAGAGGCGCAGCTCAGCGGCTCGCTGTCGTACATCGCGAAGAAGTAGCCTTGTGCCGTACCTTCCCGGTCGAAGGGCGTGCCGGTGCCCCAGTACACGCCCAAAGAGCCGGCGTAGCTGCCGTCGAGCCAAGACGTCGTGGCGCCGTAGTAGACCTCGGGGCGGGCGCCAACGCCATTGCTGCCGTCGGTGCCGCTCATCGGATCGTACCACTTGCACCAGGTCAGATCGTCCGGCGTCGAGGTGTTGACGATCGCCTTGTACATCCACGACGATCCCGGGATGGTCGGATCGCCGGGGCCGGTGCCTGCGCTGCCGTCTTCGTTGGTGCCGTCGGTGGGCGTGTAGGACGTGGTGACGGGGAAGTACATGACGTCGCCGTCGCCGTCGCCGTCGACGTCTACAACCGCGAGGGCGGCGGAGATGTACGAATTTTCGAGGTTGGAGTCGCTGTCGTAGTTCAACGTCGAGGCGGTCTCCGGCGGGATGTCCGGATGTTCGGTGTCGATGTTGTCACCGGCCGAAGAGTAGCCCACGCTCTCGGTGTCGGAGTGCGGCGTGTCACCGGTGTTCCACATGTAGAGGTTGGCTTCCGCCGACTGGTAGTACGCGTTGCCGCTGCTCCCGGTGTACCCGGCCGCGCGGCCGCCGCCCCACATCGCGACCCACTGATCGTGCGAGCGCGCGCCGTCGTAGACGTCAAACACCACCGGGCGACTGGTGGTGTAGCCCATCGCTGTGTGGTCGGTCGTGTTGGTTTGTTCCCAAAGGAACTGCGGATACCGCGTGCTGGTGATGTCCAACGCCATGGTGACCGGGCCGCCGAGGCCCTGCGAAACCACGACGATGCGGTGCCATTCGCTGCCGTCGGCCGCTTTCGTCCCGTAGCCTGCGCCCGGCTGATCGATCCAGACGTCTTCGACGACCGGGCTCGCGTCAAACATAAAGGTACGGCCGTAGAGCATCTGATCAGCGAGGTGGTTGGCCCACTCGGTGTCATGCTCACGCTGCAGCAAATAACCGGGGATCCAACCCCACAGCTCTTGACCCTTCTCGTCGTTTACGGTGGCAGGGTCGTCTTCGAGGCGGAAGGCGTGGAGCATGCCGTCGTTCGCCGGCACCAGCACGATCTCGGGAGCCGACTCGGTGTCGGCCTCGAGCGTCGCGAGGAACGCCTGGTAGGACGTGTCCATCGAGTACATGCCGTCACGCGCCGAGACCACCACGGGGATGGCGTAGGGCGAGTCCTGAAGCTTCCAGGAGCCGTGCTCAATGTCGAGATAGCGGAAGGTGGCGGTCGGCAAACCACGACCAAAGTCGACCAGCGCCTGCATGTCGTCGTCGTCGACGTCGCAGTCCAGATCGAAGTCGTACTGCTCCGGCGACGTCGTGCCAGCCACGCAGCCAGACCAATCCGAGCGCGTGGTGTCGATGAAGTTGTCCAGAACTGGATTGACGCCGATCGACGTGACGAAGTCACGGTCAAAGGAGAGCCGCCGGTCGGCAACAGCGGACGCCGACATGTAGCTGGCCGCGACCGTGTCATCCCAGAAGTAGATGTCACGATGACGGATACCGTCATTGTCGAATTCGTTGTGGTCGGCGTGCTCCACGATACGGCTGACCAGCAGGTTTCCGCCGTCCCACACCGCGCCGCCGTAGGCGGGGTCGCCCACCGAGTAGTCCACCTGCCCGTAGTACGGATCGGAGGGATCGGAGACCAGCGAGTAGGCGCGCACGTGACCTTGTGCGAGCGGGTTGGACCCGGTCAGCTCGTAGTAGTCGTAGATCATGTACGCGCCGTCGACGGTGATGACCGGCGAGGAGCGCGTGTAGGTGCCGGCTTGGATCTCGGTGAAGATCGACAAGATGCCGTTCAGGATCTCGCTGCCGGAGCTGACCAGCGAGTACGTGCCTGCGCCGCCGGTCTGCAACGCGGCGTTCTCATAGAGCTGGTCGGCGAGCGAGCCCGAGGCGAAGCCCAAGCCGATGGTGTGCACCACCGCCCGCTGCAAGCCCGTCAACGTAGACCAATCCTCGTAGTAGGAGTCGGTCACCACCGAGTCGTAGAGGCACTGCTCGTCGGGGGAGACCGGCGAGCCCGCGGCGTCACACATCACGTCGGGAGAGAACGACGCCGAGGCGGCGCCGAACTCGATCTGGTCGTCGTCCACCGGCTTGTCGCGGGTCAGGACGATGATGTGGGTCTCCGCACACGAATACGCGATCGGCGAGGAGGTCCAATCCGACTCGCCGTCCCCGTCTACGGTGGAGAGCGAGAGCAGATCCAAATCCACCGACTCGACGGTCTCGGCGATGTTGCGCGTGGAGGTCGAGTAGGGCGAGACGGCCGCGAGCGCAGCAGCGATGTCCGCGTAGGAGCTACCGACCTTGGCGATAGGCGTGTACGTGTCGGTGCCCGCCAGCTCGGAGGTGCCCACCACGCCGAAGCGCGCAAAGTCAAAGTGACGCGAGAGGTTGCCGATCGCCTGAACGGCGTCGCTCCAGCACGAGGTTGCGCTGACGCCATCGCAGGAGTTGTTCATGTCGCTCGACATGTCGACCACGAAGATGACGACCGGCGGCACACGCATCTGGTCGGACAGCAGCTCGTCGGTGCCGTCCGCCGCGTAGGCCGGCGCACCGAGCATCGCGAGCGGCGAAAGCAACGCCAAGGACACGACCATGGAGAGCGGGGAGAGAGAGAGCAGCGACGAAGGACGCACGGTCACCTCAGCGAATCTTGCAACCACCAGGGACGACCTTGCGCAGGGTCGCCATCACGGTGGAGCGGGTGGGGTTCATGTCGGTCCAGGAGCTATCCATGAATTCGGCCTGCGCGGTCATGTTCCAGAAATCGGATCGGAACGCGGTGTTTCCAGCCTCTGTGCTGTAACCGGGAGGCGGGTTCGAGCACTTCAAGTAGTCTGCATCCACCCAATAGTTGCCCTGAGTGACCGGGAAGCTGATGCCCTCGAACATCGGGTCGGCGTCCTCGCGGGTGACGAAGGTGACTTCGGTCGCGGTGTCCCAGCCTTCGTTAACCGGGTCGTCAAACATCAAGGTGTAACGAGCGTGAGCGGTGCCAGCGTCCGCCGTGTCGGTGATGGTCATGTGGCGCATGTTGTGCACCGCGATGCGCTGATCGACGCCGGCGATCGACAGCGACGTCGCGCCGATGACAGCGAGCACCGCCATCAAGATCATCGCGATCAACATGACGTATCCGTCACGAGCGCCCCGCCTACGCAAGCTGCGCGAGCGGTGACCAGAATCGAGCTGCAAGGTGTTCATAGGTTCGCCTGGATACGAAGGTTACGCACCGCGACGCGCGTGGTCAGGATCTGGCGGTAGTAGTGATCCGTCGTGGCGGACGGCGTGTTGTTCTCTACCGCGAACGGCGCATCTTCGTGAATGCGCGTCAGCTCGGGCCGCGAGGACCGCACCACCAGCGTCATGCGGATCATGTACAAGTTCTGCACATCGGCGGAGGTGATCGAGTCCTGCCAATCGGATCCGCCATCCTGACACTCTGTCGTCGAGCCGGAAGGACGGACGCAATACGCGAGCTGGAAGTCTTCGACGTTGTCGACCACTGGGATGTCGTCGGCATCGGGAGATTCAAAGTCGAGATCCATCATGAGCACGGGGTGGTCTGCGCTCCCCGAGCCAATGCCATCTGAGTCGTTGGCGTCGATGTAGAAGGTCGCGACCTCGGCGCGCGAGCAGGTCATGATCATCGGCAGGTTCGCTGTTCCGCTGCAATTCGCGACGAAGTCCGAGAACGAGGTGCCATCGGCGATGGACACGATGCCGTTCGTGACGTCCGGCGCCGCGGTCAGGCTCCACATGTAGCTGGTGAACTGGCCAATTCCAGCGTAGTCCACGCAGAGGAGCATCTCCTGACTCTCCAGCTGCGCTAGCTTCGTGGCGTTGTCGTTCACGCCGGGTACAAAGTGCAGCTCGGTGGAGGAGCACGCCGGAGGAGCGGTCTCATAGGTGTTGAACACCAACGCCGGATCCATCGAGACCAGCGTGATCGCATCCGAGCCGTTCGGACCCGCGCCATCATAGGAAATAACCGCGGACAAGGTGGCGTTTGAATCGCCGCCGTCCCCGAATGGACCGCGGGTCAACGTGCCGGTGCCGTAGCCTGCCATCCGCGCCGAACGCGACAAGATGTCCATGCCCAGACGCATGTTCTGGTGCATCTCCATCTGCGCGTCCTGGTACATGAACTGCCGCATTTGCCCGATGAACAGCGAGTAGAGCGCGGCCACGACGAAGGCGCCGATCGCGAGCGCGATCATCAGCTCCACCAGCGTAAAGCCGCGACGCACGGAGCGCGCGGCGCGAGCCAGAAACCGGCGTTTGAGCGGCGTGCGGGTCATATCGAATCCCTGAACCGATAGCTGGATATCGTAGCGGCGTGCTCGGTGTTGAACTGCGAGTCGGGGTAGGTGCAACGAACGCGAATGCGCAGCCAGTCGTCGGTCGTCGCCGTGGTGCCGCCCATGCCTTCGACATCCCAGCTGACCTGGTACATCAACGCGCCGTGCGTGACGTCCGTATCATTGGCGGCGTTCACCAACGAGACCGTGCCGGGGTGCTCGAAGTCATCCAGCTCTCCGACCGTAGACGCGTCGGCGCCCAGATCCTGCAGGTCGGTCGGCGAGGTGCTGCTGGTCCAATCCTCTGCGAGCAGCCCCTCCAGCCGCGACTGCGCGAGGTAGGTGCAGTCGGTCATGCGATGGGCGTTCATGTTCGAGCGCACGGCCTGGCTGTGGAAACCGAACATCACCACCAGAGAAAGACCGAGGATCGCGGACGCGATCATGACCTCAATGAGCGTGAAGCCCAAACGCGAACGACGCGTGATTTGGCGATCAACCTTCATTGAACCGTTGTCCCCCCAGCACCGACGCTGCCATCTGCGAGCCCGGTGGCTTCTGAAGTTTCCATGTGTGCGAGTCCGCCGCGCGCGATGCGCAACCGCACCCGCGGCGCGCTGCCGTCCGAGGTGCGGCCACGCTTGTTCACGAATTCGACGCTGATAAAGCCGTCTACGAAGTCGCCGATCGGGTTTGCGATGAAACCGCGCGGCGAAAAGACGATGGTGTCCTGATTCCCCAGCCCCGGTCCGGAGAGCGGCGGCGGCGTAGCGAGGCTGATGCCGGGCCGCTCCTCTGAACCATCCACGTCGAGGCTGCGCTCGCCCTGACTGCCGTCCGCTACGCCGTCTTCATCGATCGGGAGCGTGTCCCAAACGGTGCTGCCGCGCGACTTGTCCCCGATCTGAAGCAGCCACATCCCTACCTGGGCTTCGGCGGGGTTCAAGCTGGCGTCCGATTCAGCGATGACGACGCGCGCTTCGCGATTCTCGGCGACGGCGAGCGCACGAAGGCTCTGCACGTCCGACTGAAAGAGGCGGGCGGCGCTCATGAGACGAAACTGCCCGATTTGATCCCGAGCACTGGAGACCCCAAGCGCGACGAGGATCGCGAGGACCGCGAGGGCCATGACGATCTCGACGAGCGTGTGCCCACCCCGCCGACCGGGACGACGGTCGGAGAGCAGACGACAGGTACGAAGAACGCGTGGGCCACGGCCACCAAACATGCAAGAAGCATACCCCAAAGCAGAGGCGTCTGAACCCAGACTCTTGCCCATTCCTGCAGTTGATCGTGGGAAAATTTTGCCCACTTGGGAACTAATTGCCTGTTCCCGCCGGCACCGCGATGGCGCGTAGTCCAGGGCAGGTGTCATCCACTCCGCCGCGGCGCTCCCGGATGCTGCGCCGCACGTTGGGGATGGAGGGCACCGCGACGCCCAGCGACTCGGCGAGGTCGAGGTCATGATCCGCGGCGTCCAGCCACGCATAGACCGGCGTGGCCGTGCCTTTGCAGTCAGCGGCGTTCACGCGTCCGCCGCTCGCGGCCAGCAGCGCCCGGGCCCGCGTCACTAGGCTGTTCGCGCGCACCACGCCGTCATCGGGAGCATGGCTGACCGCGGCATCGGCGGCCGTGCGCGCATCGTCGTTGCGGCCCAGCATCAGCAAGGCCTCCGCGCGCCCGAGCTGAAACTCGGCGCGCTCGGGGTGCTTGGTGGTGAGCGCGTCGTATGCCGCGAGCGCGGCCTCCCCGTTGCGACTCGAGAGATCGACCAGCGCGAGGCTGTTCTCGATCGGCACCGTGTCGTAGTCCTGCCGGTTTACCGCCAGCTCCAGCGCGCGCTCGAACGAGCGTCGTGCCTCTTTGGTGTTGCCCTCGCCCATCCAGACGCTGCCGAGGCCCTTGTAGCCGAGCGGACTGTCGGGGTGTATCTCTTGCAGCAGGTTGAAGGCCTCGCGGGCCTGATCGTCTTGTCCGCCCATGTGCCACGCCCAGCCGATGCCGTACATCGCCTGCTCGTTTTCAGGCTCCGCAGAGAGCACCCGGCGGAACGCAGCCTCGGCCAGATCGGGACGCCCACTGGCGACCGCCCGCTCGCCCGCGTCGAGATCGCCGGCGACCCCGGTTCGGAAGACGAGACCATAGCTGAGCACGAGCGCGCCGATCAGCAGCGCCGCCGCAGCGACTACACGGACCCGCGGGGTCATGGTTCCAACCCGAATTCGCGCACCTTGTACAGCAGCGCCTTGTAGGAGATCTCCAGCACGCGTGCGGCCGCGGCTTTGTTGCCGTTGCTCTCGCGTAGGGCCTGCTCGATGAGGCGACGCTCCAGCGCCACCGTTTGACGCGGGATGGACAAGTCTCCGGCGGCGAGCGGGGCCTCCGAAGCCACCTGCGCGGGACGAACGACCTCACGAGGAAGATCCTCGGACGTCAACACGCGCCCGTCGCAGAGCACCATCGCGCGTTCCAACGCGTTCTCCAGCTGCCGCACGTTCCCCGGCCAAGCGGACTGCATCAACGAACGTCGCGCCGCCTCATCCAACGCCGGCCGCGGCAGCCGCAGACGCGCCGCGAGGCTGTCCAACAGATGGTCGATCAGCAGCGGGATGTCCTCCGAGCGCTCCCGGAGCGGCGGGAGGTGGAGATGTACGACCGCGAGGCGGTAGTAGAGATCCTCGCGAAACCGTGGCGGAAGCAGCGGCTGAGCCGATGCCGCCAGCACCCGCACGTCCACCTTGTCATCGGAGCGCGCGCCGAGGCGACGGACGACGCCTTCCTGCAACACCCGAAGCAGCTTGCCCTGAAGCGCGAGCGGGAGGTCGCCGATCTCGTCGAGGAACAGCGTGCCGCCATCGGCCTGCTCAAACAGGCCCGGGTGATTTCGATCGGCGCCGGTGAACGCGCCGCGCACATAGCCGAAGAGCTCGCTCTCCAGCAGGTTGTCTGGGATCGCCGCGCAGTTCACCGCCACCCAAGGGCGCTGCGAACGGGCGGACAGGCGATGCACCGCGCGCGCCAGCACCTCTTTTCCAGTGCCGCTCTCCCCGGTGATCAGCACCGTGGTGTCGTGCGGCGCGACCCGACTGGCGATGCGCAGCACCTCCTGCATCGCCGGCGCCTGCGAGACAAAACCATCGATGGGCTGGCCGGCGCGCTCGGCCAAACGCACATTTTCAACCGCGAGGGCACCCCGCTCGGTGAGCAGGCGCTCCCGCTCCTCTACTTTTCGCAGGGTGAGCACGATCTCGTCCTGCTTGAACGGCTTGGAGACGTAGTCGTACGCCCCCCGGCGCATCGCCTCCAGCGCGGTGTCCACCGTGCCATAGGCGCTCATCATCACCACCGGCGGCGCGCCGTCGGGCAACGCGTCGAGGAACTGCAGCCCGTCCATGTCCGGCATCCGGATGTCGCAGAGCACGACGTCTACGCCGCCCAGCCGCCCGAGCGCCTCCTTGCCGTTGCGCGCGCTCGACACCTCGTAGCCAACGCGCCCCAACATGAGCCCGAGCACGTGGCGCAGGCTCTCTTCGTCGTCCACCACAAGCACGCGGAGGGCAGTCTTGGGCACCGTCAACTTTGACACCGCCACAGTGTAGCCCGCCTACAGCCGCGAGCGCAGTCACGCACCGGTGTCGGCCGCTCCGGTGTCGGTTCCAGTATCGCCGCCGGTGTCCCCAGTATCGCCGCCGGTGTCCCCGGTATCGCCAGTGTCGCCCGCTCCCTCGATGGGCTCCGTCGGCAGGTCGACCGACAGGCTGAACGTGCCGTCGTCCCCGGACATCGCGGTGCCCAGGACGCTGTCGGTCGCCGCGTCGCGGATCTCGATGACGGCGTAGGCGGTCACCCCGGCCTCGCTCTTCACGACGCCTTGAACCAGCGCGCCGGCCACGAGCATGATCGAGGGGTCACCCCCGAGCGGCAGATCCACGCGGGTGACCGCCGCTCCGCTGTCGCTCGCGGGAGAGCACTCCACCGCGAAGTCGGTCGCAGGGAGGTTCAAGGTGTACGCTCCGAGGGCGTCGGTCGTCGTGGAGTACGCGTAGTTCGACCAGCCCACCTGAGTCGCGGTGACTGAGACGTTCGCTGCCTGTCCGCCACCGGGGAGGTTCACCACCCCGTTGACGGTCTGCCATCCGGAGAGCGCGATGATGCCCATGTCGTTGGATCCGGCTTCCACCCGCATCGGCACCGACGTCGGGCTCCAGGTCGACTCGTAGGCCGGCAACACCTCGGCCGTAAACTGCCCGGGGATCAAGCGAGCGACGTAGCTGCCGTTGGCGTCCGTAGTTGCGGTGACCTCGACCGAGCCCGACACGTCATCGAGCGTCGACGACCGCAGCTTGACCTGCGCGTCCCGCACCGGGTCCCCCGCTTCGTCCACGATCGTGCCGGTGAGCACCGCAGCGGCCAGCTTGCCGAGATCGATGTTCACCGATCCGCCGTCCTCGGCGACGGTGACAAACCCTTGCGCGCTGGGCAGGACCGCACCTGCCACAGAGAGTCCAGATTGAACCGTAATCACGTAGGAGCCCGGCCCAGGTGCCCGCGCCACGAACCAGCCGTCGTCGTCGGTGTAGAACGCCGCCGAGGTGGCTTGCGGGCCCGGCTCCAAGCGGGTCAGCGCCAGCGGCGCCGAGCCCACCCCAACGCCTGCTGCGGTGATCCGGCCAAAGATCGGCACGCCCGCTGCGATCTCGCGGCTGAGGTCTTGGTCCCCGCCGAAGTTCAAGCCCGCCTCTCCGGAGGCGGGAGAGATCGTGGGGTCATCGGGGGTCAAGTACAGCTGGTAGCCGGGCCCCGCAGGGACCTGCAACGAGAACAGGCCCTCGCTGTCGGGGCGCACCGCCGCGCTCTGCACCGTGCCGGGCTTGACCACCTGGATGCTGCCAGCGAACGGCTCCGCCGTGGTGGGCGCGTTGACCGCGTTCCACGGGTGCGAGAGCAGCGCGGTCAGCGTTCCAGTCAAGTTGACCGTTTGGGCCAGATCGAGGTCGATGAAGCCGTAGCCGTCCACCTGCGGAACGACCACGAAGGTCTGAGGCAGCAGACCGGAGTCGGACGTCGGGTACACATGCGCGATGAGCGTGCCGGGCTCGAACGTGGTGGCGCCCGTCTCCAAGGCCATATCGAGCCCCGCCGAGCAACCGGCAAGGCCGAACACAAAGCCGAAGGCCAAAAGTCCTGAAATGGTACGCATTACAGCACCTCCAACTGCCAACGAAAGGTCAGATCCTCGGACAGGCCGTCCGACACCACGCAGGTCAACGTCTGCCCATCGAGCCCCGGGTCATACGCCAGCTTGATCTGGCTTCCTTGCGCGTGCTCGCTCGCGGGGATCGGGGTTGCGGTTCCGACGTAGCCATCGCGGGACAGCGACCAGATGAACGTGACCGTGTCCTCATCCTCGACGATCACCCCAACGGCCTGCGCCCCCTGCGCCGTGATCGAGACCGTGGTGTCCGCGTCCGGGTACACGGTGCGCATTTCGGGGGAGGCGTTGGGCTCCTGCCAAGGCACGGGCCGGAAGTCCAGACATCCAGAGAGGGTGGTGAGGAGGGAAACAGACATGCCAGCCAATAAGCAAGGTCCGGGCCATCTACGCGAACACGCTGTGCTGGTCATGATCTTCGTGCCCCCGGCGCGCCCTGCGGCGAAGCGCGATTCGCCCCTCTGCGACATCCATGTCATGGCGCCACCGAAACGGGCACGATGATGGTCTCGCCGCCGTGGGTAGGCGGCAAGGTCGCGACGATCTTTCGGGAGCCACACAGGAACACCATCTGCGTACCGGGCGGAGGATCGGGGAGCTCAAACTGGCCCAGCTTCGCGACCGGACCATAGGGGATGGTGCCGACGCTGTAGGTGCAGTCTCCCGGCATGTCCGGATGAATCACGACGGTCACCTTCTTACGTTCCAGCCGAGCGGGGATTTCGAGGGTCTGCCCCGCAGATATCTCGAATTCCTGCTGCCAGTCCTCGGCGTAGGGGTTCTTGAGCGTGACGGTGTGGCGGCCAGCGGGGACCGACAGCGGCGAACGGGCGATGGCCACCCAGTCCGTCGATGGCGTGCGGTTGTGTTGACTTCCGACCATCTTCCCGTCGATGTACACGTCGACTGGCGCATCTTGCCGGATGATCAGCGCTCCCGCCGAAGGGGCGACGCCCGCAGAGGGAGCCGCCGGGACGCTCACCGGGGGCGCGACCGCCGCGGTGACCGACGAAGGCGCGAGGGGCAGGTTCACCGCACGCGGCCGAGGCACAGACGCGGGGCCGGCGACCGAGACCGCCGCGGTCACAGGCTGCGCGGAGGGGGACGTTGCACCGCTCGCATCGGCAACAACCGTGGGCGCGGTCGGCATCGGCGACTCGTCCAAAGCCGCCGCCTCCACAGCCGGTGAGGACGCGGGAGACGCATCCAGCGCGCTCAGCCCCCACACCCCCAGCGCGCCGATCAGCGCCAACGCGCACGCCCCCAACGCGACCCAGCGGCGCGGCGGCTCTGCGCTCGACGCCGGTTGATGCAACGCCTGAATCAGCGAGAGGACCTCGGCATTATTTTCATCCAACGCCAACAGTCGATTGAACAGCTGCAGCGCGCCGAGGTGATCGCCCGCAGCCAAGCGCTCCTTGCCCTTTCGCAGCAACACCGGTTCGAGGTGCGCGCGGATCGCAGCGGCGCAGCCTTCGGGGTTCAGCAGGTACTGGGCCACTTGAAGCGCGGGGTGATCCAGCGTCAGCTCCACCTCGGTCAGCGTGGCCAACAACGCCGCCCGCGCCGCGTCCGCGTTGGCGTATCGGTCATCCGGCCGACCCTGCAGCAGCGTGTCCACCACCGCGGCAAAGGCCGGAGAGGCGCCAGGCGCCAGCTCCAGCACGTCCGGTCGGTTTCCATCAATGATGTTCTTCAGGATGACGCTGGTGTTTCCACCGCTAAACGGGACGTGACCGGTGACCGCGTGAAAGAGCACCGTGCCAAGGCTAAAAAGGTCGCTGCGTCCGTCCAGCGGCTGATCTTGGGCCTGCTGCGGGCTCATGTAGGCGGGGGAGCCCAGCAAGGAGCCATCGAGGGTGATCGAGCCCTCGTCCAACACCCGCGCGACGCCAAAATCCATCAGCTTTATCTTGCCATCCCGGCGAATCATCACATTTTCAGGCTTGATGTCCCGATGGATGACCTGCGCCGTGTGCGCAAAGCCCAGCGCGCCGCAGAGCTCCATGCCGATCACCGCGGCCACCTCAGACGGCAGCGTGCCGTGCTCTTGCAGCAAGCCCAGCAGGGTGACGCCGTCGACCAGCTCGGTGACGATGTAGCAATCGTCCGCCGACTGCCCTGAATAATCGAGGATCGACACAATGTTCGGATGCGACAACCGGCCTACCGCCCGCGCCTCCCGATTGAAGCGCTCCCGATAGCGTTTCGACGCCGATAAGTGAGGATGTAGAACCTTTATCGCGACGTCATTCCCGATCGCGAGGTGGCGCCCCCGATACACGGTCGCAGTCGCCCCCTCGCCTAGCTTCTGGAGGACCTCGTACTTGTCGATAAGGGAGCCGATCACAAGAAAGAGCATATCCGACAAGGCACCCGCGGGACGACGTTTCCGCAGCGCCTCCGGTCGCGAGTCACGATACATGTGCCCCACGATGTGGTGGCTGGTACAACTCGCATTTTCCGCAGAGCCAGCTCCGGGCGAGGCTCCCCCGCCCGCGGCCACCCCTCAGGCAGCTGCAACGTCAGCAAGTCACCGCATTGATGCTGCTGTTTCGCTGTACCTTGCCGGAGAGACCACGCAGGCCCGCCGCATCCTGCAGGGCGTACTGGTCGATGGCGGCACGCTCGCCGCAGAGGAACGCCAAGTGGCGATGGCCTGGCTGGGCGACATCCAGTTCGCCGAACAAGGCATCAGCGCCGCTCAATCTGTGCTGGCCACGCTGCTCGCAGAAAATCCCGATTACTCGATGGATCCGATGGTCCATCCTCCGGAGTTCTGCGAAGCTTTTGAGCGGCTACGCGCCGACCTACGGTCCTCCGAGCCCCTCGCCACCAAGGTCCCTTACCCCTGGCAGGTCGGCCTGCCCCTCGGGATCGGATATTTTCTCGACGGTCGCCCGCGAGCCGGCTTCGTGTCCGGCGGCCTTCAGGTCGCGGGGATCGTCACCAGCTTCGTGGCCGAAGCCGAGCTGTCGTCGATTCGGAAGGTCGGAGTCCCGAAGGGCGACGAAGTGGGCGCAGCGCGGTACCGCGTGATCCGCACCATCGGCGAGGTCGGCGGCGTGGGCGCCTGGCTGGCCTGGGGCGTCCCCATCGCGATCGAGACGGCGTCCTGGAGCGCCGCGCGACGGCCCGTCACGGTCACCTCGTTGGAGCTACACCCCGACGGCATCGCTATCGCCGGTCGATTTTAGTCCAACTCGCGCGCCCCGAGGCTCCATGGTTCTGCTCCTCTCCTTCCTCGCCTGCAAGACCGACGCGCCTGAGCCTGACGGCTCAGCGATCACCTACTACCGGGACGTGCGGCCGGTGCTGGACATGTCGTGCGCGCGGTGCCACAACGACGAAGGGATCGCCAGCTCTTTTGACGATCCCGCGGTCGTGCAGGGTCTGGCCGCCACGTTGAAGGCCTACACGGCCAGCGGATACATGCCCCCGCCAGCGCCCGCGCCCGATTGCCGGGAGTACGCGTCGTCGGAGCGCTTCACGCTCACCGATGCCCAAAAGGCGACGATCGCCGCGTGGGCGGACACCGGCGCTGCGCTAGGCGATCCCGCAGACGCACCGGCCGCGCGCGACACGACCTTGGAGACCATCGCCCCCTACGACGTAGAGCTCTGGGCGTCCCAGCCCTACACGCCGACGTTCACGAGCACCGACGGCAACGATTACCGCTGCTTCCTCATCGATGTCGGCAACAGCGCTCCGGTCTGGATCACCGCCCTCCAGGCCGAGATCGACAACCCCCGAATCGTGCACCACGTCGTGCTCTTCCAGCCCTCGACCGTCGACGATCTGTACGCGAATGGAGACCCCTACGCCGGGTTTTCCTGCAGCGGCGTAGGCCAGTCCAACTGGAGCACGCTGGGCGCGTGGGGTCCCGGCGCCAACCCCACGGTGCTCCCGGAGGGCGTGGGCATGCCGCTCCCGGCAAACGCCCAAGTGGTGCTCCAGATGCACTATTTCAACAGCTTTGACGGTGCGGATCAGGAGCAGGACCAGAGCGGCTACGGGCTCCTGCTCTCGGACTCCGTGGAGCGCAACGCCGTGAACATCCCCGCCGGTCCAACCCGCTTCACCATCCCCGCCGGAGACGAAAACTACACGGTAAAGGAGCAGTATCGCTGGGACACCAACTCCGAGGTGCTCGCGGTGTGGCCCCACATGCACCTGCTCGGAAGCGGCTTTGAAGAGACCGTCACTCACGCAGACGGCTCGGAGGAGTGCTTGATGCGGATGGACGGCTGGGACTTCCACAATCAGGTCACCGCCAACTTCCTACAGCCCGCCGCGCTTCAACCCGGCGACCGCATCCGCGTCGCGTGCACGTATGACAACAGCGCCAACAACCCCGCTCAAGTGAGCTCACCGCCCGTCGACGTCGCTTTTGGCGAGGGGACCACCGACGAGATGTGCTTCGGCTTTACGCTCGTCGCCGACGCGGCCCCGAGCGCGCGATGACGCACAGCCTCGAGTCCACGAGCGATCTCGCAGGGCGGCTTGAGGTCGCCTTCGGCGAGGCCAGCGCGTGGACCGCGCTCGAGCGCGGCGTCCTGCTCCGGCGCTTGATGGAGCTGCGCGCCGACGCCGAGGTCGAGGTAAACCAGCTTCGATGCCTGCAACGTTCGGTAAAAGAGAGCCCAGCGCTCGACGCGGCGCTCACCGCGCGTGGCTTTGGTAACATCGCCAAGCGCGATACCCGCAAGGTGGACGCCGAGACCGGATCGCTGATCCAGGCGTTCAACTTTCTGATTGAGCAGGGCTGGGAGCCGTAGCCGGCCCCCAACTTTTGGTCGCTACGCGCCTAAACCGAGGCTACGCGCCCAAACCCGGGACAGGCCGTGTGCCGCAGAGGGCGTACACATCGCCGCGGATACGCTCAATGCGCTCGGGGCTCTCGCGGTGCTCCAGCGCGTCGGCGATAAAATCGGCGACCTGACGGGCGTCTGCAGCTCCGCAGCCCCGCGTCGTCATCGCCGGGGTGCCGATGCGGATGCCGCTGGTCACGAACGGGCTGCGCTTCTCGTTGGGCACCGTGTTCTTGTTCACGGTGATGCCCGCGCGCCCCAGCACCTCTTCGGCTTCCTTACCGGAGTACGGCTTGTCCGAGAGATCGAGCAACATCAAGTGGTTGTCGGTACCGCCGCTGACGAGCGCAAAGCCGCGCTCCATCAACCGGCCCGCCATCGCCTGTGCGTTGTCGAGCACGTTCTGCTGGTAGACCTTGAACTCGGGCTGCAGCGCCTCGCCGAACGCCACGGCCTTCGCGGCGATGATGTGCATCAGCGGGCCGCCCTGGCTGCCCGGGAACACCGCGCTGTTCAAACCCTTCATGTGCTCGGCGCGCGCCATCGCGATGCCGCCGCGGGGTCCGCGCAGCGTCTTGTGCGTGGTCGTGGTGACAAAATCACAGTGCGGCACCGGCGAAGGATGCAGGCCGGTGACGACCAGCCCCGCCACGTGCGCGATGTCGGCCAACAAAAGCGCGCCGACCTCGTCCGCGATGGCGCGGAACGCGGCAAAGTCCCACAGGCGCGGGTAAGCGCTGGCGCCGGTGACGATCATCCGCGGGCGCTCCCGCAGCGCGATCTCGCGGACCTCGTTCATGTCGATGCGCCCGGAGGCGTCGACCTTGTAGTGCGAGGCGCGGTACAGCTTGCCGGAGCTGTTCGCCGGCGATCCGTGGGTCAGATGCCCCCCGTTCGAGAGGTCCAATCCCAGCAGCGAATCCCCAGGCTTCAAGCACGAAAGGTAGACCGCGGCGTTCGCCTGCGCACCCGAGTGCGGCTGCACGTTGACGCCGTCGGCCCCGAAGAGCTGCAACGCACGATCCCGCGCGATGTCCTCGACCTGATCGACCACCGCGCAGCCGCCGTAGTAGCGCTTGCCGGGCAAACCCTCGGCGTATTTGTTGGTCAGCACCGAGCCCGCCGCAGCCATCACCGCAGCCGAAGCGTAGTTTTCTGAAGCGATCAGCTCGAGGTCATCCCGTTGACGAGCCTCTTCGGCCTGAATGAGGCTCCAGATGGAGGGGTCCTGTTGAGCGATCGGGTTCATGGGCGTCTCCAGAAGGTGCGCATACCGCGCAGGAATCAGCGTAGATCAAACTTTGCGATGCGACGGGAGTGCCGCCCGCCTTCAAATTCCGCTGCGACGAACGCATCGACGATGCCCAACGCGACGCCGACGCCGATCACGCGCTCGCCGAGGCAGAGCACGTTGGCGTCGTTGTGCAGGCGCGTGGCCCGCGCAGAGAACGCGTCGGCGCAAACCGCAGCGCGTACGCCGTGGATGCGATTGGCGGCCATCGCCATGCCCTGGCCGGTGCCGCAAACGAGGATGCCCATGCCCTCGCCCGCGACCACGCGAGCCGCGACCGCTTGGGCAAAGTCGGGGTAGTCACAGGAGACGTTTTCCTGGGCACCCAGATCGACGACCTCGTGACCGGCCTGCACCAAATGGGCGACCACCGCGGCCTTCAAGGAGAGCCCGGCGTGGTCATTTCCAACGAAGAATCTGGGCATCGGGCTCTCGCAGGGGAACGGGGTTCAGCGATGGTTCAGTCGGTGAAGCGGCGGAAGACCAGCGTCGCGTTGGTGCCGCCGAACCCAAAGGCATTCGAGACGGCCGCTCGCGCCTGCACCTGCCGAGCGACCCTGGGGACATAGTCCAGATCACAGGCCGGATCCGGGTTTTCCAGATGCGCGGTGGGTGGCAACACGCCGTGGTAGAGCGCCAGCGCCGAAGCGATCGCCTCGACGCCGCCCGCAGCGCCCAGCATGTGGCCGGTCACGCTCTTGGTGCTGGAGACCGCGAGCTTGTACGCGTGCTCGCCGAACACGCCCTTGATCGCCTGCGTCTCTGTCGCGTCGTTCATCGGCGTGCTGGTGCCGTGCGCGTTGATGTAATCGACGTCTTCCGGGTCCATCGAAGCGCTCTTGAGCGCCGCGCGCATCGCACGTGCAGCGCCAGCACCGCCCGGAGGGGGCGCTGTCTCGTGGTGCGCGTCGTTCGAGTGCGCGTACCCCACGACTTCAGCGTAGATCGTCGCGCCGCGCCTGCGCGCGTGCTCGAGCTCCTCAACCACCACGATGCCTGCGCCTTCGCCCATCACGAAGCCATCGCGCTGCTCATCGAAGGGCCGAGACGCCGTGGAATCGTTCCGCTTGGACAAGGCCTTCATCACCATGAAGCCGCCGAGGCCAAGACCGGTGATCGCGCCTTCGGCACCGCCCGCGAGGCACACATCGGCGTCATCGTAGCGAATCGCGCGAAAAGCCTCGCCGATGGAGTGATTGCCTGTGGCGCAGGCCGTCGCGACGCACAAGCTGGGCCCTTGCGCGCCCATCTCGATCGCGAGGTGACCGCCCGCGAGGTTGGACAGCGCCCGGGGGATGAAGAAGGGCGACAAGCCCTTGAACCCGCGCTCCCGAAAAGCCTCCGCGCCCGCGACGATCTCATTTAGACCACCGATTCCGGTGCCGATAAACATGCCAAAGCGCGGATTTCCGTCCGCATACGGGCTCAACCCCGCGTGCGTAAAGGCCTCCCGCGCCGCGACCATCGCGTACTGCGCGAATAGATCGAGGCGTTTGACCATCTTGCGGTCGATGAGGTCTTCTACGTGGAAGTCCTTCACCTCAGCGGCGATTTGTACCGGGAAGCCCGTCGCATCAAAACGCGTGATGGGACCGATGCCCGACCGACCGGACACCATGGCATCCCACGTAGATGCTGCGTTGTTGCCGCATGGAGTGACGGCACCAACCCCGGTGATGACAACCCGACGCACTACCCGACTTTGTTCGAGATGTAGTCGATCGCGTCCTGGACGGTGGAGATCTTCTCGGCGTCCTCATCGGGGATCTGGATCGCGAATTCCTTCTCAATCTGCATGACGAGCTCCACGATGTCGAGCGAGTCGGCGCCGAGGTCATCGATGAACGATGCGGCGGGCACGACCTCAGTGGCGTTGACACCAAGGGAATCAGCGATCAGGTCCTTCACACGACGGACGGTCTCTTCGGTAGCCATCAGAAACTCCTTTACAACGCTCGCCGGGTATCCGGGACGCTCAGGGTTCGCCACTCTTTCGACGAGGTGTTCATCCGCGGTTGACCAGCCGCTGCCCGACCTGCGCCTTTACTTGTGCGAGCAGGCTCGCTTGCACGCAGCCATGCGCAAAGCGCAACGCGCTCGCGACCGCCCGCGCGTCCGCACGGCCGTGCCCGACCACCGCGATGCCATTTACGCCCAGCAGCAAGGCGCCGCCGACGTTGTCGTAGGTGGTGCGTTGCCGGAACCGCCGCCATGCGCCGCTCAACAGCCACGCCGCGAAGCGGTCGCTGCCTCGCCGAAGGATCTCCTCTTTGAGGATCCGCGCCACGACCTCAACGGTGCCTTCGACGGTCTTCAACATCACGTTGCCTACAAACCCGTCGCACACCAGCACATCGCACTCCCCGCGCAGCGCCGAAAGGGGTTCGATGTTGCCCACAAAGTTCAGACCCGCGCTCGACCCGCCCGGGAGGCTCGCCTCGCGGTTTCCCATCTGTTCGAGCAGCTGCCACGCTTGGCGAACCTGCTCGTTCCCCTTGCCTTTCTCCTCGCCGTTCGCGAGCAGTCCTACGCGGGGCCGCGCCACGCCAAGCACGGCGCGAGCGTACGCGTCTCCCAACACCGCAAATTGCACCAGCACCTCGGCCTTGCAGTCGACGTTCGCGCCCAGATCCAGCAACACCAGCTGCCCGCCGTCCTTGCGAGGCACGACGGTCGCGAGCGGGGGGCGCGTGACCCCAGGGACCGAACCCAAAACGTGCAGCGCGCTCGCCATCGCGGCGCCGGAGTGTCCGCAGGTGACGGCCGCAGAAGCCTGACCGTCCCGCACCAGCTCAAAAATCCGGCGTATCGAGCTGTCGGGCTTCTTTCGGAGCGGCGTCGTCGCCGCCTCATCCATGCCCACGACGTCGGGGGAATGCACGACCGTCAAGCCGTGGGGAACCTTCCCGCGCAGCGTGTCAGCATTTCCTACCAATAAAACAGGAACTCCCTGCCGGTGCGCAAGCAGCGCACCCGCAAGGATTTCATCTGGAGCACGGTCTCCGCCAAACGCGTCGAGAGCGATCAAACCGACCCCCTGGAAAAAACCATAAGAGGCACGGCCCGAGAGAGCCGAAAGGTGGACGCGTCAGCCCGGAGACGCACACGCCCACCGCGTGCAACCACCGTTACTCGACGGTCGGCGCTTCCAGATTGTCCTGGAAAACCTTCTTGCCGCGGTAGGTGCCGCAAGCCGCGCACACGTGGTGACGAAGCTTGGTGGTGCCGCAGCTCGGGCAGGTCTCGGTAGCGAGAGTGGCGTTCAGGTGGTCGTGCGAACGGCGCATGCCGATGACGCTACGGGAAGAACGCTTTTTGGGGACAGGCATGAGTCAACTCCGGAGGGCAGAAAAGGAAGGTCGTCCAAAGGACGCGTAAAAAGCTCGACGAGGATTCAACTTTCAGCGGGTTTCCACCCGGCGAGCGCAGCAAAAGGGGATGGCGCGGCAACTTCGGACGCTCCTGAGAGGGCCCGCCAACGCGCTGCACAAGCACTATCCGCCTGAGCGTCATCCGGAAAGGCATCCCCGCAAAGCCAGCGGGCTGGCCGCTCGACTTCGAAGGATTCAACAACCACATCCGCGAGGTCGAGCGCGACACCGTCGTACTCCCCTGCATCCTCGACCGCTACCGGGAGGTCCTGCGGAAAAGCGGGACCGGCGGCGCCATCATCCTCGGTGCGCTCGGGCACCTTGGAGATCGGCGAGTACACGCACGCGACCTGAGGGGCCAAACTCAGCGGGATCGCCGCGGTGCACCGGTCGCACGCCACGGTACAGGACAGCGTGAGGTCTCCCGTGACGACCAAGTGCGGTCCTTTGCGCATCACCCGCAGGTTGCCCGCGTAGGAAGACTCCCCAAACGCAGCGGTCACCGCTTCTTTCGCCCACGCGCCGACGACGACGTCTAACCCCGAAGTCGGGACCGCATCCGTCTGAACAAGGGGCAAAGCCAAGGTGAACCACCAAAAATCGAGCATTGGGAGACACGCGTCGGAGCGAGAACTCCGGGCGCAAAAAGGCCGGCGGCCGTTAGCGCAAGGAACGAGGTGCGTCAAGTCCATCCCGCGGGAATGTCCGAAGCAGAAACACATGCTCTGGACGCTGACCCGTGGACACCCGCGCCCTCGGTGCATAGCCCTCCGGCGAACGCGGAGTCCCGAATGCCGATCTACGAGTATGCCTGTCCGGATTGTGGCCACAAGTTTGACGAAATCCAGAAGTTCACCGACGACCCGATCTCGGTCTGTCCCAAGTGCGCGGCGACGAACGTCAAGAAGCTGATCAGCGCCACCTCCTTTGTCTTGAAGGGCGGCGGCTGGTACAAAGACCACTACGGGCTGAAGTCCGGCGGTGACAGCAGCGCATCGGCTTCGGACAGCAGCTCGTCCAGCACCAGCGTCGCCGTCCCATCCTCCGCCCCCACCGCCAGCACGCCAGCGGCCGCACCCGCGAGCAGCTCCAGCACCCCGTCGACTGGGTCCAGCACCTCGTGAGCGCACACATCCTCGACGGAAAAGCCCTCGCGCGCGAGACCACCGAGGCGCTGCGACCGCGCATCGGAGCTCTGCGTCGCGCGCCGGGCCTCGCGGTGGTGCTTGTCGGCGACGATCCCGCCAGCGCGGTCTACGTCCGAAACAAGAGCCAGCGGGCCGCCGAGCTTGGCATGGTGCAGCGCCAGATCACGCTGCCGGCGCACACCTCAGAGGCCGAGCTGCTCACGCTGGTCGACGCGCTCAACGCGGATGACGCCATCGACGGGATCCTCGTCCAACTTCCGCTCCCGAAGGGCGTGGATAAGGACCGCGTGTTGGACCGGGTGTTGCCCGAGAAGGACGTCGACGGATTCCACCCGATCAACACCGGGAAGCTCTGGCAGCGACGCGCGGCGCTCGTGCCCTGCACGCCGGCGGGCGTGATCGAGCTGCTGCGGCGCACCGGCGTCGATCTGCGCGGCAAGGACGCCGTCGTGATCGGCCGGTCCAACATCGTTGGGAAGCCGATGGTGGCGCTTTTGGAGCGCGAGGATTGCACCGTGACGCTCGCGCACAGCCGAACCCGAAACCTCGATCAGGTGGTCGGACGCGCGGACATCGTGGTCGCTGCCGTAGGCGTCGTCGAGATGGTCAAAGGAGCCTGGATCAAGCCCGGCGCCATCGTCATCGACGTGGGCATGAACCGCCGCGCGGACGGCAAGCTCTGCGGGGACGTCGAATACGCCGCCGCCGCCGAGCGCGCGAGCTGGATCACCCCGGTGCCTGGAGGCGTGGGGCCGATGACCATCGCCATGCTCATGGCCAACACGGTGTTCGCATCCGAGCAGCGGCAGTAGCCGACCCGTCGCGTCAGCGAGCGGTTATCCACCCGCTCGACCAAGGAGCGCAGTTGCACATCCGATCCCGATCGTCCACGCACCCGCAGCGCCGTCCTTCGATGTGGACCTCCGCGCTCCGCGCGGCAAGCCTGCTGGGCTTGCTGGTCTGCGCTGCCCCATTCAGCGCGGGATGGGCGTTAGCGGCCGAGCCTGAGATGAACGACGCGGCCCCTGCTCAGGCGCAAAAGACGACCGCCGAGCTGCTCTCCGACCTGTCCGGTGACAACGCCTCCGATCGCCTCTACGCCGCCCGCGCGCTGCGCAGCATGCTCGCCCATGCGCAACACGCGGTCACCCACGCGCCCGAGGGCTCCCTCGCCCGCGACGACGGCCTCGCTACGCTCGATGAGCTGGAGCAGCGCCTCCCCGACCAGTGCTCAGCAGCGCTGCAGTTCAAAAACGTGGTCGCGCTGTCCGCGGAGATGCTCGGGATGTTGAACCACCGCGCCGCGCTGCCCGCAGTGCAAGCCGCCGCTGCAACCGAGACCCGCAAGGGCGTCAAACGCCGCGTCGACCGCGTCGTAGCCGTGCTGTCCGGACCGTGAACACCGCCGCGGCGCTGTTTCTGGCGTGCTTGATGAGCGGCGTCGTGGTGCCGGTTCCGGAGGATGTTCCCATCATCCTCGCAGGGTTGGGCGTCGCGCGGGGGGAGATCGCCTTCTCGACGGCGCTCGTCGCCGGCGCCGGCGGCACATTGATGCGAGACAGCCTCGCCTTCTCGTTAGGAAGGTTCGCTGGCCCGCGCATCGAAGCCTTCGCGCGACGCAGGTTTGGGCAGCGCCTCGACCGTGCGATCGGCAGGTTCGAGACCAGCAGCCCGCGCGGCCAGGACGGCTTGGTGTTCCTGACCCGCTTCGCCGCGGGCGTACGCGGCCCGCTGTACTTTGTCGCTGGATTTCTTGGGGTTTCCCCCAAGCGATTTGTCGCTCTCGACGCCTTCGGCCTGGCGTTCACCACGCCGCTGTGCTTGTGGGTCGGGATGCGATGGGGGGAAGGTGCGGTCGCGCTGATTCAGCAGGGCCTAGCCCATCAACGACCGGTTGTAGGCGCGCTGCTCGTGCTCGGCGCCGCATTCTTCGGGGTTCGACGATTCCGAAAGCGGCAGACGAATTAGCGAGATGGCCATGCCTTACGCCATCGTCATCGCTCGCCACGGGGGCTCCGAGGTCCTCGAGCGACGCGAAACCGCCGCGGGAGTCGCGCGCGCCGGCGAGGTTCGCGTCCGGGTGACGCACGTCGCGCTCAATCACTTGGACACCTGGGTGCGTCGCGGCGTACCCGGTCATGACTTCGGTCTGCCGCGCATCCCCGGCAGTGACGTGGCCGGCGTCGTCGACACCCCCGACGGCCCGCGCCACGTCGTGCTCCACCCCTCTTGGGGCTGCGGCATCTGCCCCGCCTGCTTGGGCGGGCGCCAGAACCGGTGCCCCGACTTCAAGCTCCGCGGTGAAAACTGCGACGGCGGCTTGCGCAGCGAGGTGATCGTGCCCGCGTGGCAATGCCTCGACCTTCCGGCCGGGCTCACGCCCGCAGCCGGGGCTGCGATGCCGCTCACCCTGCTGACCGCGTGGCACATGCTGGTGCAACGCGCCAAGCTTCAACGAAACGAGCGCGTGCTCATTCAGGCCGGTGCCAGCGGCGTCGGCGTGATGGCGATCCAGATCGCGGCGTTGTTCGGCTGCGAAGTGCACGCAACCGCGAGTACGCCCGAACGTCGGGAGCGGCTGCGAACATTGGGAGCGATCCCCTGGGACTACGCCCAGATCGGCTCCCGCGGCGGGCTCCGCGACGTGGACGTCGTCTGCGAGAGCGTGGGTGCCGACACCTGGGAGTCGAGCGTTCGCGCGCTGAAGTGGGGCGGGCGCTTGGTGATCTGCGGCGCGACCAGCGGCGCAGAGGCAAAAATCAACTTACGTGCCCTGTTCTTCAAGCAGCTTGACCTGCTTGGATCTACGATGGGCACAACGCCCGACCTGCTATCGGCTTGGGCCGAGGTGCGCGCCGGCCGGATCCGCCCGGTGGTGCACACGGTGTTGCCGATCCAGCGGCTCGCGGAAGGCCACGCGCTGCTTGAAAACCGTGCCGCATTTGGCAAAGTCGTGATGGAGATGGACGAATGATACCGTGGCAACCTGGATATCGCGCTGAAGGCGCCCTCCCCCGCTGGACCGAGGGACCAGGCGCAGGCGGCATGTGGAAAGAAGCCCCCGAGGACTTCATCGTCGAGGAGATCCCCCTCGCCGAGCCTACCGGCGAGGGCGAACACCAGTGGTTTCGCATCGAAAAGGTAGGGAGAACGACCTTGGACGTCGTCGACGCGCTCGCGCGCGCCGCGGGAGTCTCCCCCGACGCGGTCGGCTACGCGGGCATGAAGGACCGCTATGCCAAAACAACCCAGGAATTCACCGTACAGTTGGGCACGCCGATCACCGAGTTGCCCGGCTACACCATCCTCGCGATCTCCCGCACCCGCAAGCGGCTCCGCGTCGGTCAGCTCGCTGGAAACCGCTTTGCGCTGCGCATTCGCGGCGGTGACATCGACGTGGCCCGCGAGCGCTGCGCGCGGTTGAAGGCGTCGGGTCTGCCGAACTACTACGGCGTACAGCGCGTGGGCGGGGAGGCGCCGCTGCAAGGCGAGGCGATCCTGCGCGGGGGCGGGCCGAGGCTGAACTACAACCAGCTGAAATTCACGCTGTCTGCGTTTCAGAGCGTGCTTTTCAACCGCGTCCTCGCGCGCAGGGGCCGGGCGCGGCTCGACGGCGACATCGACATCGGCGGCGTGCCCACCGGGCCGATGTACGGCCCGACCATGCCGATGCCTACTGGCGAAGCGGCGGCGCTAGAGCAAGCCGTGCTCGACGAAGCCGGCCTGCCCAAAGACGTGTGGCACCGCTTCCCCAAGCTCACCCAGGGCGCGAGGCGGGCGCTGTGGGTCAACGTGGATCCCGACGTCACGCCGGACACCCTCCCCGGCGACTTCTGGATTCGCTTCTCGCTTCCTGCCGGAAGCTACGCGACGGTGCTCCTCGAAGAGGTGCTCGGATGAAGCCTCCCCGGACGTACGCGTGGACCTACGCGTCCGCGGTCGCGTCCGAGCTGGGAGACCTCCCGGGAGCGCCCGTCGGCATCGGGCTGTGTGACGCTCTGCTCGGCACCTCCGCGCTGATCCAGTCGCAACGACCAGAGTTCCTCGTTTTTGTCGGCACCGCGGGTGCGTTGCCGGGCAGCGGTCTCGCGATCGGCGGCGTCATTCAAGTCGACACCGTACGGCTCGGAGACGCCGCGCTCGCCCTCGGGCTGGGCTACAGCCCGCGCCATCCCGAACCCCTGCGCGCGAACACGCTCCCCGATCTGCCCGCCGTCGACGTCGTCGCCAACCTCGCGATCACCACCGACCCCGAGCTGGCCCAGCGCTACGCCGCGGTGTCGAAGGTGGAGCACATGGAGGCCTACGGCTTTGCGATGGCGTGCACCCGTGCGAACGTGCCTTGGGCCTGCGTGTTGGCGATCACCAACGCGGTTGGACCCGACGCCCACGCGCAATGGCGCGCGCACCGCGCCGCCTGCGAAGCGGCCGCCCGCGCTGCCGCTCATCGAATCACCGCGGCGCGTTCCTGACCGAAGGGTTTGAACATCCCGCTCTTCCACGATAGACCCGCGACGTCCAAGAGAGTCCATTGAGCAATCCGGCAATCCCCCGCGACCACGTGCACCGCCTCTCCGAAGCCTGCGCGGATGCGGGTATGTCTTTCCAGTCCGCCGCAAAGCGTGCGCTGGAAAACCAATCCCGCGTCGTACGCTTCTTCAAAGGCAACCTCCCGGAGATGGCCGATCAGCCCGGCGAGGTCTCTTTGTACCTCCTCGCGGTCGTCGTGCGCATCTTCGAACAATGCGGAGGCAAGCTTGACCGAGCCGGCGCCGCGGAGATCGAGAAAGCCACGGCCAAGGTACACGCTGCAGCGAAGTCCGCTGGCTTGTTCCCGGTCACCGCAGACTTCCCCGCCAAGGTCCGCACGATCGCCGACCGCGCCCAGCCGCACATCCTCGACGAAGCGCTGCACGCGTTGTTCGAGCGCGAAGAGCGCAAAGAGCAGGAGATCGAGATGGACCCGGAGCAGTCGGCTCTGGTGTTCTTGATGCTGTGGGCCGCCACGGAAGCCCTCGACAGCTGCTGGCGCTCCCCGAAGACCCCGGTGTGGGAGCAGGCCTGAGATGGGACTCCGCGACCGCCTGAAGGGCGCCGTCAAGAAGGTGATCGGTGCCGCTGAAGCCCCGAAAGCCCCGACGCGCGCCATCGTAGGCGTCGGCAAAGATACGCCCGACGGCTACCGCGTGGTCGCTGCGGAAGGTGCGATCGCCGAAGGCGGAGCAGGCACCTACGGGCACAACAACAATCGCGTGGTGGCGGTGTTCCTCAAGGACGGCGCCTACTACGCGATTGACAACGAATGCAGGCATGAAGACGGCCCGGTAGGCGAAGGCGAGATCCGCGGCTGCACGGTGAAGTGCCCCTACCACGAGTGGGAGTATGACTTCACGACAGGCAAGTGCCTCACACAACCCGACTCCCGGCTCGAAACCTACAAAGTTCGCGTCCAGGACGGATTCATTCAGGTCGGTCCGATGCTGACACCGGGCACTACAATGCGCGGCGGCGAACACAACGACGGTCTCAAGGTGATCACACGATGAGCGCAGTAATTGGAGCTTCCCTGACCAAAGGTCAGACCATCCGGGATCTCGCAACCACCCTCGGGCGCGTGCAGGAGAGCGGGAAACCGCTCAACGTCACGGTCGAGGCGCGGTGCGTGCCCTACTTGACGGACACGGTCGCTGGCTGGACCGACGGCCCGCCGACCAGCACGGTCGCGTGGATGCTGTCCGGCGCCGACCCCCACGGTGGCGCATGGCGTCGGTGGACGATCTCGCGGGTTGGGCCTGGAGAATACCAGTTAGGCTGCTTCCCGACGCACTTCCGCAACGCGATGGATCCCCTCGCGCCCGGCGTGCCTCCCAGCTCCAGCCGCGCACGCTGATACAACCTGCCTAAAAGCCCATCTCCTCGGGCTGACGATAGGAAAGGAGCTTCTGCATCGCGCGGAGCTCTACCGGCGCGCGGGTAAGCCCCAGCTCCCAACGGGCGCGGCCCGCGAGGCGTAGCGCCCGTCGTCCCCAACGCCCAAGCCGCACGTCGGTGTGGGTGGGGTAGCGCGCGTTGAGCACCGTCTCAAAATCCGAGATCTGACGGATCAACCTTGGCGTAATCCACGGTGTCAGCGGATTGCGACGATGGTCGAAGCCCGACCACTGCGGCGAGAGCCAGTCGTCAAGCGTCGTCGGGAAGCGAAACCCGCCCGCGGTGGCCGTGTCGTACATGCCCGGCAGCGGAACCGGGGTGTACACGTAGAGGATGATCTCACAGTCCGGATTATCCCGCTTCAAGGTTCGAATCAGCTCGAACGTACGCGCGGCCTCCTTCTCGGGATCCCCCGGCGTCCCCAACACAAAGCTGAACTCGGGACGAACGCCGTGGCTGCGCGCCAAGCGGTTCAGGCTGCCGATATCGGCGACCCGCAGACCGCCTTTGTCCATGCGTGCCAGCACCTCGTCGTCCCCGCTCTCGGCCCCGAAAAACACCATCCGCAGCCCGGACCGCGCCATCGCACGCCAGGTCGCGTCGGAGAAGCCGAGCATCGTGTCGATGCGGCCCTCGCCCCACCACGACACGCCCCGATCTGCGATCCCCTCCGCCACCTCCAACGTCCGCTTTTCCCAAGCAAAGAAATTGTTGTCGTGAAACTCGATGGCGTCCGCGCCATGCTCCCGCGCGAGGCGCCGTACCACCCGCACGACGTGCTCAGCAGGGTCCGGGAGCCAGCGCCCCTGATACACGTTCACGACCGCACAGAAGTTGCAAACGTAGGGACAACCGACGCTAGAGTGATGATTGAACGTTCGCTCTCCCAGAAAGGTCCGCGCGGCGTACCGATCCATGTCCAGCCGTTCGTACGGGAAGTCCGGGAACGCAGCCGAGGCGCGAAGTGGTGCGCCGGTGGAGCGTCGCACCTGCCCTTGCTCCCGCCACACGAGGCCCGGCACCGCAGCAAAATCCCCGGCGGTCAACGCGGACAGCAGGGCAGGAACTGCGGCCTCTCCCGGTCCGACCACCACGCCGTCCAGCCAGGGCTCGTTCATACACGCATCGGTGTGAATGCCAGGAAAATAGCCGCCCCACCAAATGGACAGGTTCGGAAACTCCCGTTTCAGCGCCCTGCACACCGGAACGGCGACCCGCAGCTGCGGCCCGGGCATCACCGTGACAAACAGCGCCGTGTTCGGCTTGGCACACGCTCGCCGGAGCGCTGCGGCGGCGTCGGGGTCTACGTTGTCATCGACGAGCTCCCAGGTGTGCGGCGCAGGGATGACCCGCGCCAACGCAAGCACCGAGAGCGGCAAGCGTCGATGGGAGCGCTGCGCGCGTGGGTTGTACAGCACGACGTTCATGCGACCCTCCGGAAGACGACCATCGTGTGGTCGCCGACATGTCGAAAGCCTGGCAGCGGCGCTACGGCTGCGTCCAACCTGCGGAGTAGCGTGCTCCCGGCGTGAAGATCGGGAGGTGGGAGGAGCGCGCCGAGAGACTCAACGCGGAGCACCTCAAAGCCCGGCAGCGCCCTGCGCACCGCACCCTCAGTCCACCACGTGATCGGCACCGAAGCGTCGCCAAGTTGCACCTGCGCGGTTCGCCGGCGGCGCGCCAGCGCCCGAAAGCGCCCGGTGCCTGCGAGCCAGAGCGCCTCAGCCAACGCGAAGGGCCCCATGAAAACGAGAACGGCAACGCCGCCTACTGCGAGGCGCGCCTGGAGTCCGCGCCGGAGGCGATCGAGGTCGTGTACGCAATTCAACGCTCCAAAGTTTGACAACACCCCGTCAAATTCACCGACCAGCGAGGTCTCGAGGTCTTCCGCGCCCCCAGTTACCACAGATACACCGTGCGAACGTGCGATATTGCCCATTCCCTCGGAGGGCTCCACCACGGTCACGGTAAAACCGAGGCCCATCAACATCAACGCGTCTACGCCGGTGCCGCCGCCGACGTCCAACACCCGCCCGTTCGGCGAAAAATAGCGTACACAACAGGCGATTACCCGCGCCCGCCAATGCTGGGCGCTGGGATGATCCTCCCATCTTCCGTACTCGGCGGCGTGCCGGTCAAAGGCGTGTAAAGTCTGGAAGATGGCAGCCTCAGGGCGCATGGATTCGTTGACAGCGATAGAGGGCCGTCCTTACCATACCGGACCCTTCGGAGCCCCCCATGTTGCGCCGCGTTGTTGCCAGTTCTCTCGTCATCCAGCTCGCTCTTGGCTTGGCTTTCGTCGCCGCTCCCGAGGCTGCCCCCGGCGTAGCCTGGGCTGAGCCGACCTTCGATGGGCAAGGCGTGTTGGACCTGCTCCAGCCCACCGGCATCGTCGGTGACGGCAGCAGCACGGTCGACATGTACGTGCTCGCCCTCACGCCCGACGGCTTGCCCATCACGGGCTTGAAAGGCAAGCCCTCGGCGTCCAGCGGCACCACGACCGAGCTGACCGAGCTGGCAGGCGGACTCTATAAATTTACGTTCTCTCCCGCCCGCACGGACGCTCGTCAGGTCGTCACCCTGAGCTTCAAGTCCAAGCTTCCCTCCAAAGAGGCCGTAGCGCGCACCTGGAACGTCAGCGTCGCGCCCCCGGTCAGCCACCAGCTGAGCGTCGCCGTCAACCCGGCGGCGATCACCCTCGGTCAGGACAAAACCGCGAGCGTGTCGTTCAACCTCGCCGGCGGAGACCGTCAGGCGCTCTCGGGCGTTGACCTTCGCACCAACCTGACCGCAGGCACGCTCGAAAACGTGACCAACCTCGGCGCAGGCCAGTTCAGCGCGCTCTACAACACCCCGACGGTCGGCTACCCCCACATGCTGCTGCTGACCGCAGTGGACAAGCGCGACCCAGGCCGCACCTTCGGGTCCGCAGCGGTGCCCTTGGTTGGAAAGGCCGAGTTCCCGGTGCAGGCGCTCCCGAACAGCCGCGTCATCATCAAGGTTGCCGGTCGCGAGTTCGGCCCGATCCAGACCGACGCTCAGGGCCGCGCCAAAGTGCCTATCGTCGTTCCCCCCGGCGCTTCTGGCGCGACCAAGACCCAGATCGCCGCAGACGGCAAGGTCACCGAAGAGCCTCTGGATCTGAAGATCCCCGAGTCTCGTCGCCTCGCGCTGTTCCCCACCGCCGCAGCCGTTCCCTCGGACAGCCGCGTGTCCGTGCCCATCCGCACCCTCGTCGTCACCCCCGACGGCAAGCCCGACGAGAACGCGCTCGTCGTGATCCAGGCGACCGCCGGCACGATGAGCCCCGCCAAGCATGAGGGTGGCGGCGTCTACATGGCGACCTTCACGCCCCCGACCAGCAACGCGAACACGCAGGTGACGCTGACGGTGGGCTTGTCCAACGGGTCGTCGGTGCAGTCCGACTCCACCACGCTCAACCTCGTGCCCGTGCGTCCCGCGAAGGTGACCCTGAGCGCTGAGCCCAGCATCCTGTCGAGCACCGCGGATGGGTTCAAGGTCTTCGCCAAAGTGACCGCAGCGGACGGCCAGGGCCTCGGCAATCGCGCCGTGGCGTTCAACGTGAACGGCGGCAAGCTCAAAGAGGTCAAGGACCTCAAAAACGGCGATTACCAAGCCAACTTCCAGACGACTGGAACCGGCCCGGTAGAGCTCACCGCCGCCGTCGGGACCGCCGCGACCGGCAATCCCCTCGCCCGGGTGCTGCTCATCCCCGCCCGGGATCGCCTCCCCAACGACGGCATGACCCCGCTGCTCTTCACCATCGCGACGGTGGACGAGTATGGCTACCCCGTCGGAAACGTCGCGGTGAACCTGAAGGTCCTCAGCGGCGACGGCGCGCTCCCGCAAACCGCGACCACCGCGGCCGACGGCACCGCCCAGATCTACTACACCGCCGGCCGCAAGGCTCAGACCGTGTCGCTCGAAGCGACCGCAAACGACGCGACCGCCGCGGTCACCGTGGTGCAGGCCCCGGCGACCCTGGTGCTTCCTGACATCCCGGCGATCGGCCCCAAGGCCGTCGCGTCGATGCTCGAAGAATGGAGCGCAACGATCTCCCCGCTGCGTCTGGAGCGCGAAGGCATGACCGGCGCGGTCCTGACCGCCACCTCCTTGCCTGCCGCTGCGGGCGACAAGCCCACAAAGCTCGCGCTCAGCTCGGACCCCGCGACCGTCTCGCCGGGCGGCACCGTGGTGTTGAAGATCCAGCTGCTCAACGGCGAAGGCCGCGGGGTGGGAGGCGCGCCGATCGAGTTCCTGACCTCGGCAGGGACCGTCGGTCCGATCAACGACCTCGGAAACGGCAACTACCAGGCCACCCTGTCCGTCCCCACCAACACCACCGGTGAGGTCAAGGTCTCCGTCGCCACCAAGGACGGCCTGCTCTCGCAGTTCATGCGCATCCCGGTCGGCGGCGCTGACGCAGCGTGGAGCGGCGCCAATCCCTTCGCGGCCGGCGCTAACCCCTACGCGCAGCAGCCCGCGGCGGCCGCTCCCGCGCAGCCTGCGCCCGTGGCCGCAGCGCCCGCTCCGGCCCCGGTCGTCAAGCCGGTGAAAGAGCCCAAGCCGAAGGCGCCTGCGGGCGACTTCCCTTGGCTCCGTGCGAGCGGTGGCTACGCGTTCTCCTCCTACTCTTACAGCCAGCAGCCCGTCGACACCTCGACTGGCCCGTTCGTGAACAGCCGCGGCAAGGCCCAGCCGATCGAGCTCGCGTCGGTCACCCACGGCTTTAGCGTAAACGGTCAGGTCTGGTTGCCGATGGTGAAGTACCTCGGCGCCGACGTAGCCCTGAGCTCCAACCGGTACGGGCTCGATCCCTCCAGCCTGTGCACCGCGCTCGGCAAGCCCTGCGCGGACTCTTCCACCGTGAGCGACTGGGTCACCGACTTCAACGCCGTAGTGGTCGGTCGTTATCCCTTCGAGGCCGGCGCCAATCAGTTCTGGGTAGGTGGCCGCGTAGGCTACGACTCCACCGACGTTCAGGCGATCCAGTCCAAGAAGAGCTCCGTCGACCTCACGCAGATCGGCGTGAACTCGCTGGCCGTCGGTGCGGAGCTTGGCGCCAACATCGGCCCGAAGGTGTACCTGCACACCGACTTCACCGAGTACCTCGCCGGCGGCAGCGCGCCGTTCGACTCTACGTTCAACCTCTCCGGTGGCTACACGATCATCGACCACGTCTACGTCGGGCTCGCGTTCGACATGGCGATTCGCAAGATCGACGTCCTGACCAGCGAAGGCGTGAAGCTCGGCGAGGTCTCCGACAGCCTGTTCGGCGGCACCGCGTCGATCGGCATCCAGTACTAATACCGTCGCGGCCACCGAAGGTGTGAGGGTCTGCCTTCGCACCCTACGGGAGCGGTTTAGGTGCGGACCACCGAAGAGAAGGTGGTGCCGCGCAGCTCGCGGAGCTTCTTCCGGGCGTCGTAGACGGTAGAAGCTCCGGCCTGAATGCCGGCTACCGCGTACTGCAGTGCGCCGGGGTTCCAGAACTGCCCCTCGACCAGCTCGTGGTCCTTGTCCACGAGACCGGTCTCGCGTGCCAGCTCGTGGAGCCGCGTGTGTGGGTAGATGCGGATGGGCTGCATCATCAGCAGCGTGAACAAGCGCAGGCTGGGCCCCAGCTCGGAGCGCGCGTACGCGAGGAACTTCACCACCGCCCAGAGGCTACGAAGGTCCTCGCCCGGGCTGTTCAAGAAGAAGCTGTACTCGACGTCCATGCCATGCTTCTTGGCGATCTGTACGGTGTAGAGCATGTCCTCGTGGCGGAAGTTCTTGTCGAGGTTCTTCAACATGCGGTCGTCGACGTGGTCGGGGCTGAACGACAGCAAGCCGCAACCGGCGCGCTTCAGCCAAATCATCAGCTCGTCCGGCAAGGTGTTGCGGTGCTCGTTGAACCACGCGGACCAGCGTACATCCAGCTTCCGACGAACGATCTCCTGACAGATCGCGATCGCGTGTCCAGGTGGGATGTTGAAGATCTGATCGCACATGAACATCTGGCGAACGCCGTAATCTTTGACCAGCGACTCAATCTCGTCGACGACGTCGTTCGGATCGCGCTGCCGCACCCGATGACCGAGCAAGAAGGTGTCCGAACAATGGATGCAATGCAGGGAGCAGCCGCGCTTGGCCTGCACGCCGACGCTGACAAAGCTGGACTTCAGGTAGGGCTCGTGGGGCACGAGGTCCCGCCGGGGATGTCGAAGGTTCTTCCAGTCTTCTCCGGGAGCCTGCCCGGTGTAGAGGACCTCGCCGCGAGCGTCCCGGTAGTACACGCCTTTGACGCGCTCGGGGTGGTCGAGCGCGTCGAGCAACGCACGAAACCGGTGCTCTCCCTCGCCCCAGAGCCCAATATCGATCTGGGGAATGCGCCGCATGAAGGTCTCGCTGTACAGCGAGAACGCCGTGCCGCCCGCAACCACCTTGGCCGACGGCGCCAAGCGCTTGATCAGTTCCACAGCCTTCTGCTGCGGCTCGAAGTCGTCGGTGTGGAGATGCGGCATCCCCACCTTCATGTTGCGCAAGGAGATGCCGACCACCTCGGGGGCGAACGCGCGCACCTTGGCCTCCAGCGCCACGTAGGGCGCCTCGCGGTGCAGGTTCACATCGAAGATCTCGACGTCATGGTTGTCGAGATGCGCAGCGAGGTAAGCCAGCCCCAACGGATAAACGAGCTCCATGTCGAGAGCGGTGAAGGCCTGAACCAAAAGGACGCGCATGAGCCTTCATAGCTTCGAAAGGGCGCGGCCGTAAAGCCCCGCGGCGGGCCCCGGTAGTCCCGACCGCGTTTCGCTCAGAAGGTGATGAGCTGCGAGCCGGCCAGTGACCACCGGACCACGAACTCTGGGAGCCCCAGCGACCGATCTTCGGCGACGTCGTCCCACGGGTTCGGGTCCAACAGGTGCACCTGCTCCCCGACATCCAGCACGAGCGCCCAGCGGGCTACGAGCTGGCCGTTCACACGGTCCGCGATGCACGCCAACATGGGCAGCGCATTGCCAAAGCGCGCGCGACGGAGCGCGGTGATGTGCTCGTCGTGCCCGCCCGAGACCGGCACATGGCGAAGCGAGGGAAAGGCGCGCGCGAGCGGGGAGGCAGGGCCGAGGTCCTCGCCGAGCGCCGCAGCGAGCACACCCGCCGCGCCAAGGGCCGAAGTCCGATCGGAGGCCCGCTCCACCGAGGCCGAGGTCGACTCCAGCGCGGGATCCACCACGACGAGACCCGCGCGGCGAAGCAGCACGACTGCGGTAGCCAGTGTCATTTCCATGGACATATTCTACGGCCCCCTGAACAAGTAGACGGCACCGCCGCCGGATGCACCCAGATCGGCGCCTTGCGCACCGAGCGCGACGTCGCTGTAGCCGTCGCCGTCTACGTCGAAGTCACCGACCGCCTCATCCGCGAGCAGGTCGCTCGCGGCATCGCCGAGGAAGCGCACCGAGGCGTCCGCGGCGCTGGTGGAGCTGGTCCACGAAGACGCATCCGAACCGAGGAACAAGTACCCGGCGCCCGCGCTCGCGAGGCCGCCGCCCGACCCGCGCGGAGCGCCCAACAGCAGATCGCTCAAGCCATCGCCGTCCCAGTCGCCGGCCGGCGCCAACAGGCCGCCGAAATAATCGCCCGCCGTCTCGCCGAAGAACATCGCGTCCGCGTCGGTCGCGTCGCGCTCGGCGTTCAGGCCGCGCCGTCCGTAGAACAACACCGCCTCGCCCGCATCGGCGCCGGCATCGTCGTTCAAGTACCCGCCGAGCAGCACGTCTTCGAGGCCGTCCCCATCGACGTCACCCGCGCCAGCCACGTCATAGCCGAAGCGGTCTCCAGCGTGCGTGCCGGTGACGACCAGCCACGCTGCGGAGCTGAAGCTCTCGTCGCCGCCGAGCGAGTCCCCCGAGATGATCGCCGCCTGTCCGGCGTCCGTCCCCCCGGCGTCGGCGTAGAAGATGCCTACGCCCATGTCGTTGTAGCCGTCGCCATCGCCGTCCCCCATCGTCGCGAGCGACCAGCCGAGCTCTTCATCCGTCTCGGTGCCATACACACGAGCGTCGGCATCTTCGAGGTTGTAGCTACCGTTGAACCGCGCGGTCCCGCCGTAGTACACAGCGACGACGCCGCCCTTCTCGACCCCGAGGTCGTTGTACGGGGCAGACACGCAGAGGTCATCGATCCCGTCCGCGTTGAGGTCTCCCGCGGCCATACGCACGCCGAGCCAGTCGTTGGTCTCGCCCCGGAAACGGGCATCGGAGGCGCTCAATACGTCATCTCCAAAGGACCACGAACCGTCACCGTAGAACAAGTACGCCTGGCCCGAATCCTTGCCCGCCGTGTCCTCGTAGGGCGTGGAGAGGATGAAGTCACCGATGCCGTCGCCGTCCAGATCCCCGGCGCCAGCCGCGCCTCGGGAAGATCCGAGGTAGTCTCCGCTCGTGTGGCCGTAGAACGCCGCCGTCGCGTCCGCATCGGTGAACGTACCGCCGACCGACAGCTGGCTGGATGTGTACAAGTAGGCCGCGCCCTTGCTGCCGCCGTCTCCGCGCGGCGCGGCGATGACGAGCTCCATCAGGCCGTCGCCGTCGAGGTCCGGGACGGTGTCGACGGCTTTTCCGAACTGGCCGTTGGCGGCGCTGCCGGTGATGGTCGCCCAAGCGTCCCCGGCCTGTACATCTCCGGTCACGAGGCCACCGAGCACCAAAGAGGCGCGCCCGCTGCTCCCCAGCCGCGTGCCGTCCGTGGGCGTCGCGATGCAGGTGAGCTCCTGACCCACGGAGAGCGCGCTGGTGGAAAAGGTGTCGCTGGTCGAGGACACCGCAACCCCATCCACGGTCCAAGACCACGTGTACGACACCGCGTCACCGTCCGGATCCACCGATTCGGTAGTGACCGCGCAGGTCGCAGCAACGCCCGGCACGATCTCAGTGCGGGTAAACTCGACGCCCGGCGCCCCGGGCGCGGCGTCGCCGATGGTGACGGTGACCGAAGAAACTGGCGTACCGTCGAGGTACCCGTCGGTGGGCGTGACTACGCACGCGAGGGAGTCATCGCGGCTGAAGGCATTGGAGAAGGTGCGGCCGGAGCCGGCGACCTCGCCGTTCACCGTCCACGCATAGTCGAGGCTCACGGTGTCCCCGTCCGGATCGCTGGCGCCGCTCGCGCCGCACGTAAAGATCGTCGAACGGTCGCCACTGGTCGGCGAAACCGAGACCGACGCCACCGAAGGCGCCCCATTTCCAATCCGCAGCGCCGGCGACGGGAAGGCCGTCACCCGGTCGTCGAGCACGATCACGGAGCAGATCACGACATCGCCACGCTCGGCGCCGCCCACGAGCGTGTCCTCGAACACGCCCGCTTCGATCCCGTTCACCGTCCAAGCGTACGAGACCGTGAACGCGTCCCCTTCGGGGTCCACGGGGTCGACGTGGGAACACGTCAAGTCCGTTCCAGGCAAGGCGTCGGCCGGCGTAATCTCGACCGGCGAAGGGTCGGCGACGGCGTCTCCGACGGTGACCTCACGCACCGCGCGCGGCGACTGGGTGATGCCATCGGTCGCGTACACCGTGACCTCCCAGACACCATCTCGATACACCTGATCGGCGGGGACAAAAGCATCGGAGATCCCAGCGTCCTCGCCGTCCAAGCGCCACGACCAATTGTAGGTCAGCGCGTCGCCTTCCGGATCGACGGACTCGACGATGATCTCGGCGGTCAAATCCTGACCGGTGACCGGAGCGACCGGAGAGAAGCGGATCGCCGGCTGGCTGGGGTAGGAGCCTTCGAGGACGCGGATCGTCGCGGTGCTGCTGCCGACATTACCGAGGCCATCGGTGGCCGACACCGTCAGCACATGCGTGCCCGCGTCGAGGATCAACGTGCTCTCAATGCTTCCGTCGGAGGCCGGCGACGGCGCGGCGACCTCGCCTTCGAGGTCGCTGCTGATCGAAACGGTGAGGTTCTCGGCCGCGTCGAGATCGTCGGACACAGCGCCCAACACGACGATGGGCTCACCGCTGGTCCACGTGCTGCCGAACGCCGGCGACGACAGGGTGACAACCGGCGGGTCGGAGCCCAAGGGCTCCGTGTCCACCGTCTCCCACGAGGAATGGCATCCCGACAACGCAAGCAGCGATACCGCGGGCGTCAGGATCACGAACAAGGGGGACATCGGACGGGTCATGAGGCCTCCGGCCATCGCGCGAAGCATACCCCGGCTCACCGGTATTCGCCCGACCGGCGGATTGTTGATACCTGTCGCTCGTCCCGGGCGCCCTCCGGTGGAGACGTCGAATGAGCTGGTTTTTCGCGCTTTGGTTGAGTCTGATTGGCCTATTTGGTCCCGCACACGCCGTAGATACCAAGGCCGCCGAAGAGGGGCTGAAGGACAAAAAGGCCGAAGCGCAAGCCAAAGAGATGACTGAGGCCGAAAAAGAGGCGGAGAAGAAGAAGAAAGAGAAGACCGCCCGCGTCGTCGTGCTCAAATGGAACGGCGTCAAGGACACCGACTTTCAAGACTCGACCCTGCAGCGTACGGTACGCTCGGTGATCGCCCGTCCCGACGCCCAATTCTATCCCGAGGTCGATCTTTACCAGAATGGACGTATGGTAAAGGACAAGACCGTAGTTCCGGCGATGCAACCGGCTTCGGTGCCGGTGCAGAACATCGGGCGCGTGCGTCAGGTGGTCGACGAAGTGTCGGGGATCCCGTGGAACGCGATGCAACCCGACCAGTGGGGCTTGAAGGCCGGTGAGATGCGCGATCTGATCGAACAACTGTGGTTCGTGGACCGCGTCGACCTGCGCGAGCCGCTGTTCTTGCTGTACGCCCAGATCGGCCGCGCCGCCGAAAACCAGAACGCGAACGTGCCGCCGTTCTACGAACAAATCGGCGCAAACGCCGTAAACTACTATTACTACCTCGCCGCAACGCTGGCCTTTCAGGACCCCGCGTTGATGAACAAGCTGACGGATCAAGAAGTGAACGGGAACGTCGGGTTCATCTTGCAGCAGCTGCAGCAAGGCGCTTATCCTTCGTTGAAAGTGGACTTTGAGCTCGACAACGTGTTCGACCCGGAGGACTTCAACAAGACCTACGAAGTCTACATGAACGGCATCCTCACCGAGCCGTCCGACGCAGGCCAGATGGAGATCTTCCTAGGTCGCACCGACATCTACCTCAAGCGCAAGGACTCCGGCCACGGCCTGTCCGAGCGGCTTGAGGTCACCAAGCTGGAAGACTCGGTGTACTTCGTGCGCAACACCGCGCGCAAGAAGATGGGCATCGACTTCATCGACCAGCTCTTCTTGCACCCCAACGAGTGCACGCCGGTGCTCGAGGGCTACATCCTCACCTATTTGGCGATTTACGCGAAGATCCACGAGAAGGCGGAAGTCTACATCGCGGTGCCCGAAGACGGCAACCCGAACAAGACCCGGGTCTGGCGCTACGACCGCCCGACCGCCACGCTCCAGCTGGTCGGCGGCGGAAAAGACGGCTTCCCTGTTCGATTTGCGATCCTCGGATCCGCAGGTGTGATGTACAACACCGCGACCCCAAGCTTCGATCCGACCCTCGCTCCGGAGGATCCCACCAACATCGACATGGCCGCCGAAGCCCAGAACCGCACCGGCGTCTCGCTGGGCAGCGCGTACGTGCCGATGAACCTCGAGCTGCGCGGGCACTACAACCGCTTGATGGTGAACGTCGGCGTCGAAGGCGGCTTCAACACCGGCGGGAAGTTCACGGAGCGCTACTGGATGGCCGGAAACCAAGAAGGCAGCGCGATCAACCCCGCAAAAACCGTAGACAGCGATGCGGACAAGCGGCTCACCGGACCGCTGGTGCTCAACGAAAAGACCGTGAACCGCAACGTGTATTTCGGGGCCTCCGCCGTGCTCGGACGCGACGCCGGCATGGGCTTCGGGCCGCACCTCGGCGCGCGGATCGGGTGGGACAACTTGCCCCACGCGCTCCAGACCACCGCCAACATCGGCCTGACCATCGAGTCGCCGATCTTGAAGCCCCAAAAGACCACGACCCGGGTGCACCCGATCCTCGACATCGACCTTCAGGGCGGCGTGATGTGGCCGCTCAAATACTCCATCTGGCACAGCGCCCCTGTGAACGTCTTGCCGTTGTTCGGCATCACGGCAGGCGTTGGCACCACGTTCTGAGGCGGCATGCTGACTCTTTGTTTGTTCGCATCCGTGCTCTCCCGCGCAGCGCACGCCGGCTCTGAAGCTGCGCCGCTGCCGCCGGCGGTGGTCGTCTGGGTTGAGCCAGGCCTGCCTGCACCCGAGGCGCGGGCCAAAGCCAACCGCCTCACCGGCGGGGGCGCTCCCTTGTCGTGGGCCGACATCGCGTACGCCCCCGGCGACCGCACCCAAGAAGACCGCATGCGCATCGACGCCGTGCAGAGCGCGGTGGAGGCTGCCCGCAAGCACTGGGACGAGTTCGACGTCGAGCTGGGGATCGCGCAGGCGCTGCGCACCACCCTCGACAGCGTGTCACTCACCAAGGACGACAGCGACCGCAACGCGCTCGTTCAGGCGCTGATGTTCGAGAGCACTGCGGTGATGCGGGCGTTCCCCGAAAGTAAGTTTGTGACCGCTGAGGACGCCGCGCTGTTTCGCGTGGTGGTCGGCGACATGGTGACCTCGAAGCCGATGGTCGATCTCGTGGCGTTGGACCCGGACAGGGTTTGGACCCGCGAGGAGGTCGGCGACGCCCAGATTCTGGCGCGCATCGAACAATATCGTACCGCCGTGCGCGCGATGCCCCCCGGGATCGTGCACTTCGAAGCCGCGCCCCCCGGAGCGACGCTGGTCCTGGACGGCCGCGCGCTCGCCCCGGACACCACGGACATGCAGGCCTGGCCGGGTCATCACTACGCGCACGTTCAAGTCGGCGACACCGTCTACGGCCGCGTGGAGTTCGACATCGCCAGCGGCGCGACCGTGCCCGTGCCGGTGAACGTCGACGCGACCGAGCTCGCCGCGAGCAAGGCCCTCGTGCTGGACGGTACGATCGAAGGCCTGCCCGCCGATCTGGTGAGCGCGCTTGGCGCGATCCCGCCGGTCAATGGCAAAGCCCCGCGCATCTACCTCGCGGCGTTGGACACCCGCGAGCACGCACACCTCGTCCCCTGGTCCGAAGGCGCGGTCCTGCTGCGCCCCAAGGTGGCTACGTTCGTCCTCGCCGGCGACGTCGGCGGCGGCTTCTACAACAGCGCAGCGTTCGCGGGGCGAGGCGGCGCGGTGAAGACCGTTCCTCAGTTCGGACCGCAGCTGTCCGGACAGCTGGGCATCTACAACCTCATGCTCAACGTGGGGGGGACGATGTCGCTGACGCCCACCGAGCGCTTCGCTTTTGGGGGCTCGCTCGACAACCCCACGCTGGTCCCTGCCGGCGTGCGCGTGTGGGGCGGCGTCGGTGTGTACTTGCCGCGCCCGTCAGCCGGAAAGCCGCTGTTCAGCCTTGGCGTGAACTACGGCATGTTCTTTCCAGGGTCCGAGGGCTTCGGGGGCGCGTTGACCTTCGGCGTGCCCATCTCGGACGGCAAGACCTGGCTGCGGCTGTCGCTGGACGGCTTCCGCACCGTGCAGACGAAAGGCTGGCCGGAAGAAGGAAGCACCAACTATGCTGGGGCGTTCCGCATTGGCTTCGGCCGGCTGCTGTAGCCCCCAAAGGCGGCGCCGAGCCACCCTATTGATCCTCGTTCTCGACCCGGAGTCCTCATGTCTACTCTCCTCTCCCGCGCAGTTCCGGGCACGTTCGCGCTCGCCACGCTCCTCGTCAGCAGCGTCGCGCACCCCGCGAGCTACGCCGAGGTGCAGACCGCGCCCAAATGGACCTGGACCAAAGGGGCCACGACGCGCTGGCACTACGAGACGGACCTGTACACGCCCCGCGGCTTCGGCGTAGCGGCGGTGAACAACAAGTCGGGTCAAGTCGGAAGCATGCACATCGTGGTCGACGCGGACTGCACGACCGCCGCCCCCGACGGAAAGAGCAGCGTCATCGATTGCACCTTCGCCTACGTCGGCCTGTCGGGCACGCCGCTCGCGGAGCATCCTACCGAGAAGGACGCACAAGACATCAAGGACATCTTCACCGAGTGGAACGCCGCGATCTCCGCGGGTTCGGTAGAGATCATCCAATCGCCCGATGGGCGCATCAAGGGCTTCGACCTGCGTGGCATGAAGCGCGAGAACGCCCGCGCCGGCGAGATCATCGAGCTGCAGCGCATCCTGCTGCAGCGGGCGATGTGCCTGTGGGACCTGCCCCTCTCGACCAAGCTCGACGACTACAAGCGCGGCTGGTCCAGCGGCGTGACCACCACCGTGATGCAGCTGCCGACGACAAGCGGGACGGCGGGAGCCTACACGCTGCAGTACACGACCGCGCCGATCGCCGACGGCCTCTTGCCGATCTCGACGAGCGGGCGCGGCATGTTGGAGTACGGGACCGCCGCCGACGCATCGTCCGGTAGCCGCATCGTGAACACCAGCCTCAACAGCCAGGCGGTGTTCGACCTCGCGCAGGGCCTGATGGTGTGGCGCGGCCTGAGCCTCGACGGTCGCCTCACCGCGGGCAGCAGCCTCGCGGGCACCGACGTGGAGTTCTATCAGGCGAGCGCCGTCCAAAAGGTCGACTCCTTCCTGCCCAACGGTGGCAGCCCGCTGTCGCTGATGGCCAGCCGCGCGCCGAAGCGCGACATCCCGCCAGCCGAGCTGTCCAGCGGCATCGCCTTGGTCCCGTTCGCGACGCTGGGCATGGAGCCCCTGTTCATCCCGGCGATGCCCCTCGCCGGCAAGCAGCTTGGGCTCCCGACCACGGTGGTGAGCGCGCGGCTTGAGGTCGCAGAAGATGGTTCGGTGACCGCCGTGCGCGCCTACAAAGGCTATGAGGTGCTCATCGATGCGTGCGAGGCCGCGCTCAAGGGCGCCCGCTTTGCGCGCATGGGCAAAGCCTACGCTGTCGATGTAGATGTGGAGTTCCGGAAGGAAGAGGAGTCAAAATGAGCACCGTGTATCGAATCCGCCTGCACAACCCCGATGAGGGCCTCGACGTCGAGGTCCCGTGCCGGGCTGACCAACCCATCCTCGAAGCCGCCGAATCCAAGGGCATCGCGATGCCCTACTCCTGCCGGAGCGCGGCCTGCGGCGCGTGCGTAGGCAAGGTGCTGTCGGGCGAGGTCCACCTCGAAGAGCAGTTCATCCTCGGCGAAGAAGATCTCGCGCGCGGCTTTACCTGTCTCTGCGCCGCAACCCCGCTCTCTGACTGTGTGATTTTGACCAACCAACGTGAAAACGTCGAGGGTGTTTGACCACCTGCGAATGTTCCCTTGCTTATCTGGCCGTTGCTGCATAGACAGCGAGGCCCGTTTTTGGAGAATGCATGTCCGATCCCAAGCCCAAGATTGAAGAAGTTGCCGACTACAAGGATCCGAGCCGTTTGAAGCGGTTTCTGACCGAGCGCGGCAAGGTTCTTCCCCGCCGCATCACTGGCCTTTCGGCCAAGCAGCAGCGCTCGGTGTCGCTCGCGATCAAGCGCGCGCGTCATCTCTCGCTCCTGCCGTACGTCAACCGCGAGTAGCGGACCCGCCCTACCCGGGCGGATAAAAGGAGAGCCGGTGTTCGCGAGAACACCGGCTTTCTTTCGTTCCTAAGTCCTACATCCGGAGCCGGGCGGTCACCACGTACCGCCCGCCGGAAGCTTCGAACGGACTACTTTCCTTTTACGCTGGTCCGCAAGCTGGCGGGACACTCGGGCGCAGTGTTGACCTTGTAGTAGCCCACCTCGTCTGCCCAGACCTCGCCCTCGTACGGCCACTCCACGAAGGTGCGCTTGACGCGCTCATCGCGCTTGGCGGTGCGTGCGACGTCCGGCATCTTGCCCGACGCGGCCGCCTGCTCGTAGAGCTTGGTCTTCATCGCCATGATGTCCAAGGTGAAGATCTGGGAGTCGTTCAGCATGGTATCGACCTCCACCTGCTGGGCGGCGATGCGGTCCCGAATGCGCGCTCCCTCGAGCTCCACGAGCTCGCTGCGCCGTGCCTTGACCGCCGTGCGCGCCCACTCCGAGAACGGATTGGCGGCGACGTTCTTGAGGCGCTTGAGCTCCGCATCCGCGCTCTCCACCGCCTTCACGCTGCTCCCAAAGCGCTCTTCGCTGGCGTAGGAGCGCCAGAACATCGCCGGCAACGCGCCCGCGTCCCCGTCCTGACGGTACTTGCGAGCCGCTTCAAAGTTCTCCTCGGCCGAACGCCCATTCCATCCCTTCAACGCGTCATTGATCTTGGCATACTTCGCGCGGAAGCTGTCAATCTCGGTGTTCGCCTGGGGGAACTTGCAGATCATGAACATCGAGTAGATGCGCAGGAGATCGGCTTCCGGGTAGTAGTAGGTCTTGAAAAACGGAGTATCGAGGCTCAAGAGCAGGCCGAGCGTGCCGTTGACGTCGTCGATCCGGAAGTGCGCCCACGCACGCTCAAACTGCGCCTCGGGCCAGAACTCGCTCCCTCGGTCAACCGAGGCGAAAGCTTGGATTGCACGGGGATAGTTCCCGGACGCGTAGTAGCTACGCCCGGTGTTCAGCTTCAACATCTCGAGGAAGCGCTTGCTCTCGGCCGAGGAGCCCTTGTCCGCAGCTTTTCCGGCCGCCTCGAAGCTGGTCAACGCGGTGTCGGGCTTGCTCTGCTGGTTGAGCACGATGCCTTCGAGCATCTTGGCCTGCGCGAACTGCGGGTCTCCCTGCTTCACGAGCTTCAACAACCCCAAGGACAAGCCGTAGCTGCCCTGGCGGAACGCCTCGCGCGCCGCCAAGTAGCCCATCTGGCCGCGTACATCCTCGGTTCGAGCGATGCCGACGTTCTTGGAGAACGGGCCTTGCAACACCGCGATGTCGCCGACCTTCTGAGCGGTCTCGATCGCCTTGGGGACCTCGCGGCCCACGGTCTCGGCATCCCAGTCCTGGGCGAGCACGAAGCCCTGACGCCACGCGAGCGTCGCCGCATACGGCAGGTCCAAACCGAGCAGCAGGTCACCGAGCTTGGCGTAGGCCTCGGGATGAAACGGGGACTGCGCGGGGTCGCTGACGATCGCCACCAACGCGTCGGCCGCGCGCGCCTTCTGACCGGAGGCCAATTGGCTCTCATAATCGGCGAAGGTCTGCGTACGAAGCTTCGGATCCGGGGCGCCCGGCACCACGACCGCAGCCGGCGCCGACTCAGCAGCCGGCGCGGGCTTGGACTCTTTGGGCTTGGCGTGCGCAGCCCCGGCGGTGAGGAGCACGCCGGACAGCAACGCGGGCATCAGCCACCCCGCGCGGACGCTGGAGGGGACGCGCATCACTTCTTTCCACCCGAGAAGAAGCCAAGGCCCAGCATCAGGCCGGCGTTCTGCTTGATGGCCGCGGTGCCGGACTGCTTGCGCGCCTCGAGCATCACGTCATCCCGCAGCTCGGCGCGGACCGCCACATTCTTGCCGACCCACACCTGCGTGCCAATGCCGACGCCCAGACCCGGCGCGACCGCGATGTTGGCCGCCGGGAGCACCGACTGCTCCAGCGTAGCGCCCACGCCCACCAAACCGTACCAATCGTTGTGGACGATCTTCTTGCCGAAGTTCATCTTGGCATAGATCGGGGAAAAGTGAGCGTCTACCTGCACATCGGCGAGGTAGCGATAGGCTTCGACCGCGACGCCGTACGCAGGGCTCTCGAGGTAGGTGTAGCGCGCCGTCTTCAGGCCGTAGCCGCCGCCCACATGGGCCTCGAGGCCGAACTTCTCCGACAAGAACATCGTGCCGGTGACCTGAGCCTTGGGAGCGAAGGTGAAGCCATCGAAGGGCAAGGCCCCGAGCGCGACGCCGAGCTCGATCTTGCCGTTCTTGGAGTACAGCCGGCGCTGAACGACGCTGATGTCGGAGTTCTTGATGACGCCGATGTCAACGGTCTCGACCGGCGCCGGAGCGTCCGCAGCCAGAGCAGGTGTGACAAAGGCGCTCATCACGCGGGGAAGGAGGGCAGCGAGCAGCAGCATGACGGGGGACTCCAAAGTGCGCCGGCTGGAGGCCGGTGGGAGAGCGATGTCCGGAAAAGGAGATGAGGCGCATGGACGAGGGCCCAGCCGCCCCAGAGAGAATCAGAAGCCGGTGGGGAGCTCCCGAGGGAACCCTCCGAGGGGCCGGTAGTAGATGCGAACGTCGGCGTTGTAGCCAGGGATAGCCGTACCGTGGAACGCGACTGCGTTGGACGAAGCCTCATAGCTCCAGCCATCGCCGTACTCGGCATCCCCGGTCTCAACCGCGCCCGAGAGCACCACTGCGGGGCTCACCGGCACGTCGTCTACGTAGACGTCGATGGTCGCGACGTCCGGGACGGCCTGCAACGGGAACAAGGTCTGCAAATTCTGCAGAAGATCCCCAAGCTGCTGGAGGTTTTCCCCGAAGTCCGACGCGGCGCAGTCGCCGTCCGGCCCCTCGGTGATGGTGATGTACGCGCCGAGCGTGGAGGTGACGATGTTCTGGTAGCGCTCGACGGCCCAAGGCTGCGCACCCGCGAGGCAATCCCCGCTGCTCTGATCCTCGTACCAAGGACCGATGACCGCGACGCGCACTGGGTTGAGGAAGGACCCGAACGCCTCGGTATACAGCTCGGGATCGGAGTCGCCGGTGGCTTGACGGTAGGAGCCGTCGCCTTCATCGGTCACGATGACGACGATAGTGTTGGCGTTCTCCCGGAGGAACCCGGCGCCGGTGCCGATCTGCGAGTCGTCAAAGATCGTCGGGCTGGTGCCGGAGCCGTTGACCGTGTCGTAGCCGTAGCACACCTCGGGGGGCGACTCGGAAGCACGGCACATCGCCAACAATGCGCCTTCAAGGCCCATCTCGTTGCCCGAGCCACAGTGACCGGTCCACTCGCCAGGCCCGCACAAGCAGTCGAGGTACTCCGAAGTCACCTCGCCTTCGGCGTCCGGAGCCTCAGCGTCACACACAAAATCGGGGTTGGAGGGGACGTCGTTTTCGGAGAAGCACGTGACTTCACAGAGCAGGTTGCGCTGGAACTCGAGGCGGGCGTTCGGGTCGCCCCGCTTGATGACGTAGGGGTCGCCCGCGAGCGTGCCTTCATCGCCGGGGCTCAGCGAGTCGGGGTTGTTCGGCTGCACCGAGGTCGTCGTCAGGCCGATCTGGTAGTCGATGAACAGCGAGTCGCCGGACGTCTCGCGGAGGTAGTTCGCGACCGCGTCCCCCAACGTGGCGTGCGGGACTTCGGAGCCCTCAGACGAGGTCAACTTGTCGATGAACGCGTTGAAGTTGAGCGCCAGCGCGCTCGCTTCGGCCTGCATCGAGTCCGAGTTGTCGATCACGAACAAGATGTCCGCGTCGTTGCTGAACGTGGCTTGCTCAAAGCCGGTCACCCGGAACATCTCGTAGCCATTGCAGCCCGCGAGAGGAAGCACCGCGCTCCAAAGGAGCGCTACGACGGAAGCCCGAAGGGCGCCCGGAACCAAACGTGGGGTCAGATTAGGCATGGGAGGGAGTGTACCGGTAGAAGGAGGTAGGCGGCAATGTGAAGCCCAGTGTGGCTCACATCTTCTTTACCAGCGCGTTGATTGCGTTGAAGGTGGTCGTGACCTGATGCTGGATGCGCAGGCCGCGCTTCTGGTGGAACTTGACGAGGTCCGACCAGATCGTGGTGATCTCGGAGCGCACCTCATCGTAGCCCTGACGCGCGATCAGCGCGCGCAGGTGCTCGACCGCGGGAGGCAGCTCCGCGTCGGCGTACCGCTCGACGATCTTTTCCACCGACTCCACGAGCTCGTCATGCAGCGGGTGCACCGTGGGCACGGGGGTAGGCTCGACCTCGATCAGCTCGGGTTCTCCTTCGAGCTCGGCGGGCTCGTCCTCATCGGACTCGGCCGCGACCGCCTCAACCGTCACCGGCTCATCGATGGGGACCGGCGTCGCAGGGGCCGCTGCAGCCGCTTCTACACGCACGACCGCCGCGGCGACCACCGGCGAGAACTGCGGCACCGGGGGGAGCGAGGGCTGCGGCGCGGCGGCGGGCTGCGGCGCGGCCGAGGGCTGCGGGGCCGCAGGGGGCGCGCTCGCGGCGGCTTGCACCGGCCATGCGTCCCCAGGCGCCGTCAGGCCACGGTCGGCGAGGTAGGGCGCGGGGTCTCCAAACATCTCCGCATAATCCGCCAGTCGGAAGCCACCTTTGACAGCGTTGGTGCCGAGGTCGTTCTGGCTCTCGATGATCGTCGACCGCCCGGAGGTGCGCGCATCCACCCGCACCTCGCTGGCGATCATCGCGTCAATCTGGACGCGCCCCGGGCCGATGTGGATGGAGTTCCGAGCCTGCAAGCCACGGGCGGTGATCGTCTCGCCCGTGAAGGCGATGTCCCCGGCGCGCACGGTTCCCACGGTGACCGCGCCGCCCACCGACACCAGCCCCACGACGCTCAACATATCCGAGCTCAAACCGCCGGTAACCGAGGCGCTCCCCGTGAAGGTACCGCGACGCGCCGACAGCGAGCCTCGGACCGAGACGTCGTTTCCAGCCTTGAAGTCTGCAGCCTTCACATCGCCGCCAGCCGTCAGGCCGCCTCCCAGATCCAGCGACTCCGCGGCCAACGCGCCGCCGACGACCATGTCGCCGCCGCTGCGCGCCGTACCTACCGTGGCGTCGCCGCTCACCGCGATCGCGCCCACAGCCTGCACCGAATCCGCAGTCAACGCCCCGTTCACCCGCACCGAGCCACCCGCGGACAACGCGCCCGCCGTGACCGCACCGTGAAGTACGACATCGCCTTCGAGCGAGACCACACGGGCGAGCGGACGGCCAAATGTGGTGTGCAAAACAACGTCCCCCGCGTTTTCAATGATCAGCCCGGCATCGCCGACTTGAAACGTGACGCCAGCAGGGATTACGAAGGGCTGCGACTTTTCCATTCCTGTCCTCGAAGTTGGCACGAAGGTAACGCAAATCGCGGCGACATGACCGGTTTGCCCAGAGCCCCGAGCGCACATCCGCACACCGATTTCTTGTTAGCCAGACGGATGCCTTGGACTGAAACCGACATCCCCGATCTTACCGACCGCACCATCGTCGTGACCGGCGCGAACAGCGGCATTGGCCTCGAAGCCGCCCGCATGTTCGCCGAGCACGGCGCCAGGGTCGTGATGGCCTGCAGGACGGTGTCCAAAGGCGAAGCCGCCGCTGCGTACATCCGCAAGACCGCGCCCAGCGCGCGACTTGAAGTGATGGGGCTTGACCTCGCCGATCTGGACAGCGTTCGCTCCTTCGCGGCTGGGCTGCGCAGCCTCCACGGGGAGCTGCACGCGCTGGTCAACAACGCAGGCGTCATGGCGCTGCCGCACGCTCGGACGGCGCAGGGCTTCGAGATGCAGCTTGGAACCAACCACTTCGGCCATTTCGCGCTCACCGGCTTGCTGTTGGAGTCGCTCGCGCCCTCGGCCCGCATCGTCAATGTCTCGTCGGCCGTGCATCGCATCGGGACCTTCGACTGGACCGACCTGAACTGGGAGCGCAGCTACAGCGCTTGGGGCGCCTATGCGCGCTCCAAGCTCGCGAACCTGTACTTCACCTTCGAGCTGGACCGCCGGTTGAAGGCCGCGGGCTCGCCCCTCATCAGCGTTGCGTGCCACCCCGGCTATGCCGCGACCAACCTACAGCATGTGGGCCCGCAGCAGCGCAACAGCTCGCTCGAATCCACGGCGATGTCCCTCGGCAACGCGATCTTCGCGCAATCCGCCCGCTCGGGCGCGCTCCCCACCGCGTATGCGACCGTCGCTGCCGGCCTTCGCGGCGCGGAGTACGTCGGACCCCGCATCTTTCAGGCGTGGGGCGCGCCGGTGCCGCAGTCCACCGCCGCGCGTGCGCAGGACAAGGACGCGTGGAAGAAGCTGTGGGAAGCGTCCGAAAAGCGCACCGCCGTTCGTTTCCTGTAGAGCGCGTCCGCCAACGCGACCGAGAGCTGCGCTACCGAAAGCGCTGCAGACGACGAACGGTCGCCGGCAGCTCGGCCCACCCGGCCTCCTCGTCATACAGCAGGCCCACGAGCCCTGCGCGGTTCGCGCCGTCTACGTCATTCACCGGGTCGTTGCCCACGTGGATCGCCTCGCTCGGGCGCACCCCTGCGGCGAGACAGGCCGCCGAGAAGATGGCCGAGTCTGGCTTTTCTAGCTCCACCTCGGCGGAGCAGATGAGCACCGGGAACATCCGATCCAGCGCGAAACGGGCGTACAAGCCTCGCAGTCGCGTGTCCCAGTTGGAGATGATGCCGAGCTTGATCCCCGACCGCGCGATCTCACCGAGCACCTGCAGCGCCTGAATGTCCACCCACCACGCGCGAGGTTCGAGGTAGTGCGCCCAGAGTTGCTCCGCGAGCACGTCATCGTCCGCGTCCACAGCGGCTTTTACGATAGGTGTCCAAAACGCGCGCCCGTCCCCCGACTGCACGTGCCCAGCGCGGACGTGGGCGCGAAAAGCAGCTTGAAAGCGGTGCTCGACGACCACCGGATCGGCCGCGATACCCCGGTGCCGCGCGGCACGAGCGTAGGTGATGCCGACCGGCTCGCGCGGCTTCAAGAGCGTCCCCGCGGCATCTACGAAACAAGCGCGTACGTTCATCGTCCGACCGGGTATAGTCCCACCGGGAGCGAGTCCACCCCGAACCCTACTCCGGCACCGCGTCGGTCATGAAGTCCGACCAGTCGACGAACAACGCGCCCGAGCCGTACAGCGTGCGGTAGGTCTGCCACGAGGAACTCACGCGCTTGACGTACATCCGCGTCTCCCGGAAGGGAATGGCCTCGACCACCTCGTCCAGCGGCGCATCCGGCGTCAGCGCCAGCCACTTGTCGACGTTGCCTTCTCCGGCGTTGTACGCCGCGAGCGTGAGGGCGCTGTCGTTGTGATACCGATCGTGGAGGCCATTCAAGTAGTACGCCCCGATCTTCAGGTTGACCTCGGGCTTCCAAATGTCGGCGGACGAATAGGACATGCCCATACGCTTGGCGACGCCGGAGGCCGTCGTCGGCATCAGCTGCGACAAGCCACAAGCACCGGCGTGGGACTTGATCGCTTGGTTGAAGTTGGACTCTTCTCGCACAAGACCGTGAAACAAGCGCCCATCCCAGCTGTACCCCGCGGTCGCGACCTTCACCTCTGGCCACCAGATCTCTGGATACGCCTGACGCATCACCTTCCACGCGTTTGGACCCAACGCGCTCGGCGGGTGCGTCTTTAGGTAGGAGCGCAGGCGATCGTGCGCCATCAGAAAGTCACCGCCAGCCGTCTGGGCGCCGGTGACGATGGCCATCTCCGACCCGGTGAGATCGTTGTCGTCCCATTGGGCGAACTCGACCATCGCATCCCCGATCAGCCCGACCCGCACGAGGCCCATCGCGTTCTGAATCGCCGTCGAGTGCAGCCAAGAGTCGCGCACCTGCCAGGGCGCGTCCGCGGGATCCATCGGGGGTCGAGGGATCACCGCGTGATCCGGGACCAGCTGATTCAGCCGCGCCGCAGCGAGGATGGCGTAGTAGTGCCACCCCTCCTGACGCGCGAGCGCGTCAAACCCCGCGATCGCCGCTGCCAGCACCGTCGCATCGGGGTTCTTCGCAGAAGGATCCTTAGGATTCGGGAAAGCCCGCCAGCGCGCAGCCCAATAGCGACATCCAAGCACATCGGTGGGGTTGGATGCGAGCGGCACCTTGGCGGCGCACGCGTCGGCCCAGCGCAGCGCCTCGGGCACATCTCCGGCCAGCCACGCGCCCCACGCGAGCCGCCACGCGGTCTCGCCCGCAAGATCACCTTCCGGGTAGGCTTCGAACCCTGCACTCCAGAGCTTGCGCGCCCCGGGGAGGTCCCCGGCTTGCTGACGCCCAATCCCACCGAGGGCGTAGCCATCATCGGCCATGCTGTGGGAAGGGTAGTTCTTGGGGATGAGCGCATACGCGGCGGCCGCGCCTCCCCATTCCTTCTTCCGCTCCAGCGACTTCCCCGCGATGTAAAGCGCTTTGGCGCCTCGATCATCGTCGATGCCCTTGCAGGACGCCCCGAGCGGCGTGAGCACCTCTGCGGCGTCCGTCACGTTGCTCAGCTTGTGCTGCGCCCGGCCATACGCAAAGCGGTACATACACCCGGTCACGGTGTTGTTCGGCACCTCAGCGAGCCGATCGTCGAGCAGATCCTTCGCTCCGGCGTAGGCGCCGCGCTCTTGCAAGGTGTCGCCCCGCACCGCGAGGTCCTCGAGGGTCGGCGTCGGCCAAACCACCTTGCGGTCTTCGGCGCTGCCCGGGTAATATCGATAGATTCGCTCCATCCAAACTTTGGACTGGGCACTTGATATGCCGTCTTTTTGAGCGAGCGCCCACAGCGCTTCCGAGGAGCCCGGCGCGGGGTCCGGACGCGCAACCAGCTCCGACCACACTTTCCGAGCATCCGCGGTCCGCGACGTCTGCTGATAGGCGTCGGCCAGCGCGAGTCGCGCGCGGACTTCGATGGGACCGGCGCCGATGACACGCTCCAGGGGCGCGATGGCGTCGGTCGCCCGACCCGCAGCGAGCAGGATCTCGCCGGTGACGAGGTCCGCGTAAGGTGCGGGGACGTCGGTGGCTTTGGGGATCACGTCCAGCAGCGTGACCGCCTCGCTGCCTCGCCCAGCGCGCTGCAGCTCCCATGCGCGCAAAAAGCTCAGGTTTGCAGCCTGGGTACCCGGTAGTTGCTTGGCGTCCACGGCGTTGAGCGCAGTGACGGCGGCGGCATGGTCACGCTGCGCCAACACCTTCAGCACGTCCGGCGCGAGCGGAAGCGTAGGCGTAAACGCCGTGGGCGCGACAGTAGCCCACGCGGTCTCCCCCCCAACGGGCGTCGCGACGGCAGGCTCCGCGGCCTGCCCCACCGTGCCGCGCACCAGGTACGCGACGCCGATGGTGAGGAGGGAGAGGGCGATCCCCGTTGCAACAGGAGAGCGACTGTGCTGAAAAAATGCGCGCATGTCGGATGAACCCGTCAGACGGATCCCGCTAACCTAATCCTTGACAGGTCAAGGGTAAGGCCATGTCACGCGAGCACCCCTCAGGAGCCGTTGGACACGCCCGGGGTCGGAACCTGCCCCGGCTGCCAATTGTCGGAGCCGTCCGGCACGCGCGCTGCGGAGAGGTCCGCCTGTTGTTGCTCGTAGTGGATGCCGTCGACGCGGATCGGGTCGAAGCCGTCGGCAACCATGAAGATCGCGAGGTCCTCGCTGGCGGCGGAGAGCTTGAAGGATGCGTGGTTGTCGCCTTGTTCCGGGGCGCCATCACACCACACCAACAGGAACTTCCCGGTGTCCAACCCTGCGCCGGCGGGAAGCGGCCACTTGGTGGGGGTCGCTAAGTCATCGGTGAGGTACAACCCGTCAAAGTTCACGAGGCGATCGCCCGCGTTGTAGATCTCCACCCAGTCGTCAAACTCGCCGGCCTCGTCGGCGTTCGCGGTGTCGTTGCGCGCGAGCAGCTCGTTCACCACCAGCGGCGGGGCATCGGGCGCGGTCGCCTTGGGCTGCGAGTCATCGGCAGCGGCGGTGTCATCGCCCTTACTGGAGCAAGCGAACAGCGCGAGGAGGGGTAGAAAAGCGGAAACGGTCATGGGGATCTCCAATCAATCACAGAATCTGTAGCCCAACCCCGGTGCACCCGGGCCAGACAATGGAGCCATACGACCCCAACTCGCGCTACTATCCCACATCACTCCGAGGCAGTCATGAAGAAGACGCGCATTCTCTTCATCAAGTACCACGAGGCGGCCGATCAACAGCCGCTCTCCCAGAAAGCCGCCGAAAAGCTCGGGATCTTTCCGTCCCTCGCGCTCGCGCAGCTGGCCGCGTGGGTACGGATGCACGGCTACATCGTCGACATCATCGACCTGCACGCGGAAAATCTGCTTCCCAAGGACGCCGCCAACCGCGTGGCCGATTGGAAGCCGGACATCGTCGCGCTCACTGCCAAGACGCTCGGATGGCCTGCGGTCATCGAGATCGCGCAGATGGTCCGCCAGTCCGTCCCCAAGGCCGTCATCGTCTGCGGTGGGCCGCAAATGGCGATCTATCCCCGTGAGTCGCTGACCTGGGACTGCTTCGATCTCGCGGTCGTGGGCGACGGTGAAGACACCTTCCTCGACATCTGCGACCACGTCGAGCAAGGCTCCGCGCTGAACGACATCCCCGGCACGCTCTTCCGGCACCCCTCCGGCGAGATCGACCAGAACCCCGCGCGCCCCGCCAGCAAGGACATCGACAAGTACCCCATCCCCGCGTGGGATCTGCTGCCCGTGGATCGGTATCACTGCCTGACGCTGCTCAAGCCGTTCGCGACGATGGTGACCACCCGCGGCTGCCCGTGGCACTGCGGGTACTGCTCGCAAGTGTACTCCGACAAGCTGAAGTTTCGCTCCCCCGGCCTCGTCGTGGACGAGATGGAGTACCTGGTCAAGAGCTTCGGCGTGAAAGAGATCGTCATGTTCGACGAGACGTTCACCATCGGCAAGAAGCGGATGCGCAACCTCTCGGAAGAGATCCTCCGCCGAAACCTCAAGGTGAATTTCAACATCCGGGCGCGGGTCGATACCGTCGACCGCGAGGTTTTGACCTGGCTCAAGAAGGCCGGGTTGCGGTCCATCCACATGGGCGTGGAGGCTGGGACCGACCGCGTGCTCAAGATCATGAACAAGCAGATCACCCGCGAGCAGACAGAAGAGGCGTTCCGCATCGCCCGGGAAGTCGGTCTGGAGACGCGCGGCTACTTCATGGTCGGCTACTACGACACCACGCCGTCCGACGTAGAAGAGATGATCAAGTTCTCCGCAGGCCTCGGTCTGGACTGGGCAAGCTACTCGGTGGCGACAGCGCTTCCGGCCACCGACCTCTACCGAATCGCACAGGAGCGTGGCTACGTCGACGGCGACTTTTGGCGGCGGTACACCATCAACGGTGGCGGCCCGATTCCCCAGCTCGAAACGGAGACGTTCACGGCTGAGCGGCTTCGGCAGTATCGCACAAAGGCCTACCTCAACTTCTACATGCGCCCCGACCTGATCCGGCGCAAGTTCTCGAAGTCTGAGGGACGCGCGGAGCTGATGGAGATGGTCGGCGGGGCCACGGTGCTCACCGAGATCGTCAAGAGCACCGTCCTGAAGAGCATCCCAAGCGTAGGCCTCGGCAAGTGGGGCACGGTCTGATTCGTCAAAAACACCCGTGACGACTCCTTCACAACCCGAATATTCCGCTTGCAAACCAAGACGCTGCAAAAACCTCCGTACGGAGGCTCCCCGCAGGGGCTCAGACTATGCTACGGTACGCGGGTAAATTGACTACGCGATGGTCGCATCCCATCACACAAACTGCACCTGCATACGTTGTCACTGCGCTGAAATCGGGTGACATTGAGCCCTGCGACGAACTCGAAGCGGTCTCCGGAGAGGAAAAATGGATCATATTGTTGCGTTCTTCAAAGACGGCGGGCCGTTCATGCTCGTCAACATCTCGTTCCTCGTGCTGGGAATGGGAGTCGTCCTTGAACGAGTCATCGTGATTTTCTTCATTCTTCCCATCAACGAGAAGACCTTCACCTCTTCTGTTGAGAAGTACCTGAAGGCCGGCAACATCGACGCCGCCGCCAAGGCCTGCCAAGCCGCTCCCCGTCCCGCGCTCTCGCGGGCCACTCGGACGCTCCTCGGCCTGCTCCGCAACGGCTACGAGAGCCCGATGATGGCCGTCGAAGAAGCCATGATGGACGTACGCGGCTTGATCATGACCCGCGTGTCGTGGCTGTGGGCAATCGCCAACATCGCCACCCTCGTCGGACTGATCGGAACGGTCACCGGCCTGATCAACGCCTTCCAGGCCATCAGCGCAGTCGCGGCCGACCAGCGCGCCGCCGCCCTCTCTAAGGGCATCTCCGAGGCCATGAACAACACGGCCTTCGGTCTGTCCATCGCCGTGCTCTGCATCATCGGCCATCTGATCGTCAGCAGCAAGGCCGCCAGCATCACCGAGAAGTCGGAGCACGCCCTGTTCCACTTCATGAACGTTCACGCCCAATGGCGCAAGGGCCCGCGCGCGGCCGACGCCGCCGCACCGAAGGCTTAGCCCATGGCTGGAGGAGGCGGAGAGGGCGAGATCAACCTCGTCCCTTATCTGGACATCATGATCAACCTGATCATGTTCATGCTTACCGTAACGGCGTACATCGTCGATATTCGAGAAGCGCCCGTGCTCGTCCCTACGCTGGTGAACGACCCTGGGCAGAGCAGCGCGCCGCCCGAGGAGCAGAAAGGCTTCTTGACGATCGCCATCTCGAACCGGGCCATCTCCATTCTTGGCAGCAATGACCAAATCCCTGCCGCCGAGATCCTGAAGGAAGGCAAGACCTACCCCTTCGCAAAGCTCAGCGCGGTGCTGCGGCAGTACAAGGATAGCCCGACCATCAAGTTGACTGAGGCTATCCAGCTGACCGCTGACTCCAGCATCCCCTACTCCGACGTCATCTCCGTCATGGACGCAGCGCGAAGCGATGCTTCGGGCTCCTTGTTTCCCGGCATCCAGCTGGCGTTGGCGGCACGATGAGCACAGCACCCATCGCAGAGAACGACAGCAACGCGGATGACGAATACTTCTTCGCCAAGCGCAGGAAGCACGTTGATGGTGGCATCACCGGCCTGAACCTCACCGCGATGATGGACGTCATGACCATCTTGTTGGTGTACCTGATCAAGGTCTACGCCAGCTCGCCGGAAAACATCACGTTGAACGACGACTTGCGGCCTCCTGCGTCGACTGCGCCGGACAACGTCGTCCCGGCCGTCAAGGTGATGATCTCCTCCAACGCGATCATCGTCGATGACCGCACGGTGCTGCAGGTCAAAGATGGCGTCGTGGTCTACGAGGACAAGGCGCAGAAGTACAAGCCCCTGGCGAACGCGCTCTACAAGCGCCGTGACGACATCAAAGCCATCTCGCAGCGTACCGGTGGTCCGGGCTTCGATGGCATCCTGATGATCGTGGCCGATGAGAACACGTCCTACGGACTGCTGACCGACGTGCTCGCGCAGGCCGGTATCGCGCAGTTTACGAGCTATCGTCTCACCGTCCGACACACGAGCAAGTAGTAGCAGCCTTGGCCGCCGCGACTCCTCAGGGCGGTGCGGCAGGCGTTGTGACTTCGCTGTTTGACGCGCCGTCGTCAGAGGTGATCGCTGGGGCGCTGGTCACCCGCGCTCGGCGGCGCCTTTCGCAGCTGAGCGACGCCGCCGTGGCCGACATGCTCGCGGACACGGTGTTCCACGAGCGGAAGCGCCTCGACGAGAGTCGCACCTTGTCTGCGAAGGACCTCGACTATGCAGAGCGCATCGACGCGGCCGCGCTGACCTTGCGCGCGTTGGTCCGGGACCAGATGGAGACGGCGCTGCTGCACATCGTCGACGCCTACGCGCGCGAGGTGCACAACCCCTTCTCGACCCGCACCTATCGCTTTGCGACGCGCATCCTCCCCGGCGCGCTGACTCGGCTGCTGTCGGCCTCCCGAGCCCGGGATCTCGCGCTCCGGCCGCTGCAGGTAGAGACCGACGCCGCTTCCCGAATCGCGATCGCCGGTCCCGTCGAGCAGATCCGCGCGCTGACCCAAACCGCGACGGTCATCCTGGCCCCTACGCACGTGTCGAACCTCGATTCGCCGCTGCTTGGGTACGCGCTCTACGCGGCGGGGCTCCCGCCGTTCGCGTACGGTGCAGGTTTGAACCTGTTTTCTACGCCGGGCATGTCGTTCTTCATGCGTCGCCTTGGCGCGTACACCGTCGACCGCCGCAAGCGCAACGCGCTCTACAAAGAGACGTTGAAGGACTATTCGATCGAGCTGCTACGCCGAAAGTGCCACTCGCTGTTCTTTCCAGGTGGTACGCGCTCTCGCAGCGGACGCTTGGAGGCGCGGCTGAAGAAGGGGCTGTTGGGCACCGGGCTGGCCGCGTGGCAAGAAAACCTACGCGATCGTCCCAACGGCGCGGCGGGCGTGAGCGGCGAGGTGTTCATCGTCCCGTGCACGCTCTCGATCGGCGTGGTGTTGGAGGCCGAGAGCCTGATCGCGGACGCCCTCGCCGATGAAGGAAAGCAGCGGTACATCATCATGGACGATGAGTTCAGCGAGGCGCGCACGGTGGTCGCGTTCGTACACCAGCTGCTCCGGCTCGACGCGCGCGTGCACGTCACCTTCGGACAGCCGCTGGACGTCACGGGCAACCCGGTCGACGCCCAAATGCGCTCGCTCGACCCGCACGGCAGGCCGATCGATCGCATCGGGTACGTGACCGACCGGAGCGGCGCCGTGGTGGAGGACGCGCAGCGCGACCACTTGTACACCGAGCGCCTCGCACGGAAGCTGTGCGACGCGTACCGACGCGACTTTGTCGTGCAGTCCACGCACCTCGCCGCCTGGGCTGCTTGGGAGGCGCTGCGCGCACACCACCCGGGTCTCGATGTGTACCGCTTGGTGCGCCTCGCCCCCGACCAGAAGGAGGTGCCGCGCGCCGAAGTGGAGGCGCTCATCGCGCGCGCGCTGGAGCAGCTGGGTGACCACCCCCGCACCGGGCCGGCGACGCCCGGACGCATCCTCGATGAGGCGGTCACGCTGTTTGCGAACTTCCACCGGGTGCGGGCGCTGGAGATCACCGGCCCGCAGAACAATCAGGTGCGCCTCGCAGGGGAGCTCACCTTGTACTACCGGAATCGTCTCGACGGCTTCCGGTTGGGCGCGGCGTCCGCATGATGCGCGCCGCGCTGCTTGGGACCGGAGAGCGCCTGCGCGCGCTGGATCTGCTATTGCAGGCCGCGGGCACGATGGTCCTACGACCGACGGCCGAGGACAGCGCCGACCAGATCGCGGCGGACCTGCTCTTCGTCGACGTCGCCCCCAGCGCCTTGCGCGGCCTGTTGAACGCGCTGCAGCCGGGGCCTCGGGACACCGTGGTGCTCAGCTCCCGGGGGTTGGACGACACAACCGGACGCCGCCTCTCTGAGCTCGTCGAAGAGCACAGCGCTTGCCTGCGCGTCGGCGCGCTCGCGGGTCCGCTGCTGTACACCGAGATTCAACGGCAGGCGCCGTCGGCGGTGCTGATCGCCTCGCCCTACGACGCGGTCAGCCGCGCTGTGCACACCGCGCTGCGCTCTCCGGCGTGTCAGGTGTATCGCTCGAACGACCTCACCGGCGCCGAGCTATCCGGCGCGCTCGTGGAGGTGCTCTGCGCCGCGCTGGGGGCGGCGCGGGGGCTCGGAGCCGGAGTCGGTCTACAGGCGTTGGCGGTCTCCCGTGGGATCGCCGAGGGCGGCGCACTTTTTCAACGGGTAGGCGGGAATCCGAGGACCTTCGCCGGGCTTGCGGGCGTCGGTGAGCTGGTAGCCGCCGCGAGCGTGCAGGACCACCCGGGGCTGCGGCGAGGCTTGGCGCTGGCGCGGGGGGAGCGCGATCCCGCGCTGGTGTCCCTCTGCGACGCGCTGCTTCGTCGGGAGCGCGAGCTGCCCATCACTCGCGCGGTGCGCGAGGTGGCCAGCGGAGAGGGCAGCGCGGAACACGTGCTCCGCGAGCTCTTGGAGCAGGATCCCGGCTCCGAGTTCTGATCGCCTACGGACACCGATCAGTGCACGGTCGAATCTGAGCGCAACCCCAGATGCGCCTGCAGGCCTTCGACCCGAACGCGACGAAACCAGCCTCCAAGGCCCCGAGGCTTGGACAGACCGTCTACGGCTCGCTCCACGTCCAGCTCGGCGAGCGGATCCAAGGCAAAGCCCCCTTCCTGTTGAACGACCGCGCGACGTCCCAACCACCATCGACCGTCGGGCCACTCCAGAAAAGCGACCGCGCACCGCGCAGGTTCTGCACCCCGAACGGTGCGCGTCAACACGCCCACCACCGCCATCACCTGCACGTCCGCCAGACTCGCGAACGCGGCGATCGCGCGCCCATCAAGGCGCTCGCCGCCCTGAAGCAGAGGCACAACATCGACAATGTAGACGTTCTCGCCGGTGAGCAGCAACACCGCCGGCGGCGGCGTGCCGCGCGTCAGCGCCTGCGTCAGCAGGCGGGCTACGCTGAGCCCGAGCGCATCATCGCCCTCGGTGCCCTCGCCGGGATCCGCGAAGGTCGGGGAGCGGGAGCCAAATCGGACACGAACCTGCATCTGCAGACCGCTATCCGCAAACGCCGTCACCGTCGTTGTCTCCACATCCAGACCCAACGACGTTGCGCTCCAAGGTCGTGCCATCATCCATCGTGATGACCAACGTCCCGTGGAACACCCCGGTGCTCGGAGGCTCAAAATTGACCTGAAAAGTCACCGAATCGCCCGGCGAGAGGCGCATCGGAAAAGGCAGGTCCCCGACGAAAAACACCCCAGGATCCTCGACATCGACCCAAGCGTCCTCGACGGTGATCGGGATGTCTCCAATCGACTCGACGACAAACTCCTCGGAGGAGCCGCGCCCCACGGGACGATCGGGAAACTCCACCATGCCGTCCGGCGCGACCTCGGCCCGCCCATTGCCTTCGTACAGCGCGTTTTGTTCCAGGCCCATCGAGCCACATCCGGCGGCGAGGCCAGACAGCGCAGCGAGCCAGGCGCCCGTGGCGGCGACGTGCAGCAGCGATGATCGGAGCGGCTTCATACGTGAGGTATCGTACACCACCGCCATTTGACGGTCAACCCGTACTCACGCGCCGGCGGGATCGACAAGCACATAGAGCGCACCGTCGTCGGTCCACGCCCACACCGCGGCGCCGACACAGCGCGCATCGTCGGCGGGCACCGGCCAAGCGCGGCCGTCGTCGAGGCCAACGAAGCTGTCTTCGCCTGGCTCTCCGAGCTGCACCGCGTCATCGGAGGCGTCCTCGGGGACATCGTCGGGGATATCGTCGGCTTCAAAGAGCAGCGGCGGCTCGGTGATCCCGTGCAGCGCAACGCCGTCCGCTCCGAAGGCGACCGCGCCCGCCGTCGTGTCAATCCAAACGCGCCCGTCGACGACGGCCGCCCCCACAGGCTCGTCCACCTCCAGACGGACCGGCGGCTTTCCGTCGGCGAGCAGCTGCACCGAATCGTCGATGTAGACGATTGTTTCGATGCCTCCTACCTTTCCCACAGCGATCACGCCATCCACGAAGCCACGCGCCGCCGGCTCGCAGGATCCGAGCGTCCAACGCGCACCGCCGGGGCCAAGCAGCAGCCCTTCGGACGTGAGCACCGGCTTCGCACCGCAAAAACCAACGTACTCACTCGCGGAATGTTCAGGCGCCGACAGCGCTCGGAGCACACCAGCGCGCCGGTCGTGCACCCAAGGCACGTCATCGATCCATCCCAGCGGGTCCAAACGGCCCGCCCAACGGCGCACCGCCGCGCCATCGCGCAAGGAGAGCTCCACCGCGCCGTCCTCGTCGGTAGCGAGCACCCGCGCTCCGTCGCTCGAAAATCGCACCGCATCGAGCTTCGGCCCGTCGACCCCGAAGCCCCGGGGAGCCAGCAAGAGACTGCCGCTTCGGCCGCGGATGACCGCGGCGCCCTCCGGCCCAGCGCACACCTCGAGGACGCCGCGTAGACGACCGACCGCGGCGATGCGCGGCGCGGCGCCGGGGGAGCCGTGCAGGCGATACACGACGTCTCCGTCTACCCAAATAACCCCTTCTCCCGAGGCAAAAGGCGTGAGCCAGCGCGAGCGGTTGGCGCCGTCCGGCAGCGCGAGCGCCGCGCCATCGGACAACCGCAACGCCCGACTGGACGGCGCCTCCAGCAGCACGCCGACCTCGCGGCCCGCGCGCGTACCCACCGGGTCGGAGTCGTCGTCGAGCACCGCAGCGACGATCTCCGCCCGATCGGGGTCGACGACCACAAACCCCTGCCCCAAGGCCACAACCCAGCCACTCGGTGAGGCGCATACGCCCTCCGCGATGTCCGGCAGCTCGACCATCCAGCACCGAGCCGCGCCGGGACGGTACAAAAACAGGCGGTCCCGCACCACCCATCCCAGCGTGTGCCCGTCGGTGCCCACCCACTCCGGCCACCCCGCCGCGAGCAAGGACCCCAGCGAGCGCCCGCGGTGCGTCGGCCCCAGCCAAAGCTCCCACATCACCGCTCCCACAACGGGCCGCGATCCTGTACATCCGGCGCCCCACTTTTGGCGCGAGCCCGGGTGACGAGCATCAGCCGCTCCTGCGAGCGCACCGACTCGCCGACGGTGCACGGGATGCGCGCCGTGGTCCCATCGGGCAGCAGGACGCGAGCTTTCGCCGTGTCCGCGAGCTGAATGTCAAGCATCTCCTGCACCCGCTCACACAGCTCGGGCTCCAGCACAGGAAACATGACCTCGATCCTTCCGTTCAGGTTGCGCGGCATCCAATCGGCGCTGGACAAGTAATACTCCGGCCGCCCCCCACACGCGAAACGGAACACGCGGGCGTGCTCCAAATAGCGGTCTACAATGCGGATCACCTCGATGTTGTCCGACAGGCCGGGGACGCCCGGACGCAGACAACAAATACCCCGGATGATCAGCTGAATCTTCACGCCCGCTGCGCTCGCCCGGTAAAGCTCCTGAATGACCCGCGGGTCCGCCAAGGCGTTGAGCTTCGCGACGATCCCGCTCGGACGGCCCTCCGAGGCCGCTTGCGCTTCCCGGCCGATAGCCGCGATGATCCAGTCGCACAGCTGGGTCGGAGCGATGACCAAATGCTGGAAGGGCGGCGGCTTGACGTAGCCGGTCAGCAAATTGAACAGGTGGGTGAGGTCGTCGCCAAACCCGGAGCGGCACGTGAACAGCGAAAAATCTGTGTACAACCTCGCAGACTGGTGGTTGTAGTTGCCCGTTCCAAGATGACAGTACCGACGGAGCACCGTGCGCCCGCCGCCGGCTTTTTCCCTGCGCACCACCATCGCGGCTTTGCAGTGGGTTTTGTAGCCGCCAATGCCGTAGACCACGTGCGCGCCCTGCGCCTCAAGCCGACGCGCCCAGCCGATGTTGGCCTCTTCTGAAAACCGAGCTCGAAGCTCCACCAACACCGCGACCTGCTTGCCCATCCGCACCGCGAGCTCCAAGGCCTGCCCGATCGGGCTGTCGCCGCTGACTCGGTACAAGGTCATCTTGATCGCGAGCACGTCCGGATCTTCGGCCGCGGCCTGCAAGAATCGCTGTACATACGCGAAGTCCTGATAGGGATGGTGCACCAGCACATCCCCCGCGCGTATCGCCGCGAAGATGTCGGGCGTCTCCAACGCGGGCTCGGCGGCGGGCTGCCACGCGGCATCCCGCAGCGCCGGCAGGTCTACGGCGCCATAGAGCTGGATGACGTCGGTGAGCCCCGTGGGGCCGTCGCTGGGATACAAGTCGAAGGTATCCAACTCCATTTCACGGACCAGCGATTGGAGAATTGCCGGCGGCAACTGCCGCTCGTACTGAAGGCGCACGGCCGCGCCCATGCGACGGTTGCGAACCGCGTCTTCGATGGTCGAGAGCAGATCCTCAGCGGGATCCCCGGCGAGGTCGAGCTCTGCGTCACGCGTCACACGAATCGCCGTGCACGAGACCACCCGGTAGCCGCTGAACAAACGAGCCGCATGGCTGCGAATGGCGTCTTCCAAGAGGACGAAGTGGTGATCGCCCGCGGGGGAAGGCAAGCGGATGAAGCGAGGCACCACCCCGGCCGGGATGTGGATCACGCACACCTTGGCTTGCGGCAGGTCGGTAGACGTCGGGCGGCGGTCCTCGGATTCGAGCTCGGCGATCAAGCAAATCGCCCGGTTGGCGAGGTACGGGAACGGATGCCCGGGATCGATCGCCATCGGCGTCAACAAAGGCAGGATCTGCGACTCGAAGATCTCATCCAGCGCAACGCAGTGGGTGTCGTCCAGCTCGTTCGGGCGGAAAATACGAACCCCGTGTTTGCGCAGCTCCGGCACGATGGAGCCCAAAAACGCACGATGTTGCTCCGCGACCAGCGCGTGCACCCGCTTGCTGACAGCGTTCAGCACCTTCCGGGGCGGCATTCCATCCGGGCCGCTCAACGTCACGCCCGCGTCGATCTGACGCCAGATACCGGCGTAGCGCACCATAAAGAATTCATCGAGGTTCGAGCTGAAGATGGCGAGAAACTTCACGCGTTCGAGCAGCGGGACCGTCGGGTCCACGGCCTCTTCGAGCACGCGCGCGTTGAATTCCAGCCAGGAGAGCTCGCGGTTCATGAACGGTTGTTGTGGCACGTCCACAACGTATCCGGCTGACGCGATCGGAACGGCGATCCTACGCCGATCGGTCACCAGATGGTCACCCGGGTCCCAGACCGGCTATCTTGGGCTTGTGGAAAACACCCGCACATACCGCGTGGTTGAACGGCTCGGCGAGGGCGCGTTCGGCGCCGTCTACCTTGCCGAGTCGGTAGGTGGCGGGATCTCCCGATCCGTGGCGATCAAAGTGCCGCATGGGGATCGTGCCGGGAACCCCGAGCTGGTCAGTCGCCTGCGGGACGAAGCCCGGATGCTGGCCATGGTCCGTCACCGCGCCATCGTGCGCTTAGACGACCTCGTTGAGCTCGATGGCGTGTGGTCCATCGTCATGGAATTCGTCGATGGCGCCGACGTCGCCACGCTGCTCGCCGATGGCCCCATCCCGGTGCGACCCGCGTTGGCCATCGCCGAGGAGATCGCCAACGCCCTGCATGTCGCGTGGAATCAGACGGGGCCGGAGGGCCGGCCGCTGCACCTCCTGCACCGCGACATCAAACCCTCGAACATCCGCGTGACCCCGTCCGGCGAGGTCAAACTTCTGGACTTCGGCGTTGCACGTGCCGAGTTTGACGCTCGCGAGGCCGAAGCCACGCAGAACGTGTTCGGCACGCCTACCTATTTGTCGCCCGAACGCTTCCACGGGCAAGACTCCCCGGCCGGCGACGTCTACGCGCTCGGCGTAACGCTCTTTGAGATGCTAACCGGCGTACCCCCTGGCAAGTCGGCGATGGACGCCGATCGTCAGCCACCCGGTCGTCGTTGGGCCGAACAATGGACGTGGCTGGGCACGGTGAGCCCGCCGCTGCGAGCGCTGGTCGCGCGCCTCCTCGCCACCGATCCCGAAGCGCGGCCCTCCGCGCGCGATGCGGCGCGCTTGCTTGGCGAGCTGCGGGCAGTCATCGGCGGAGAAACTCCCGAAGACTGGGCGGAGCGCGTGATCAGCGATCGAGCCAGCCGCAGCGCCACGCCGCCGGCCTCCGGCAGCTTGCGCATTGAACGGAGCTCCAGCGCATCGACCTCGCGGCGCGGACCCAGCTGGTGGCTGGCCGGAGGCGCCGCGGTCCTGCTGATCGTCGTGGTGGGCGCGGCCATCGCCGCAGCGGGCACCGCGTTGTACGCTACCGACGCGCCGTCGGAAGCGCCGGCAGCGGCGGCGCCCAACGTCCCGCCGCCACCCGCGGCCCCGAGCGTCGGGGCGGCGCCCAACGTCCCGCCCCCACCCGCGGCCCCGAGCGTCGCGGCGGCGCCCAACGTCCCGCCCCCCGCCGAGCCGGTCTCCACGGAGCCCGCCCCAAACATCACGGCGGCGCCGGTAGCCGCAGCGGAGCCAGCCCCTGCGCCCGCGCCCAAAGCGGCGCCGAAAGCGGCGCCGACCCAGCCCGCTGCGGTGACCACGCCGCGTCCCGCGCCTGCGGCTGCACCCGCAACGCCCAAGCCCAACCCCGAAAAGCCGCCTGCCACGGCGCCGGTTGCAGCCGCCGTACCCAAGGGCAGCGGCACGCTCACGATGTCCGGGGACGTCGCGTCCTACGCGCTCTCCGGCCCAGCCCCCCGCGCCGGCGTCGTGCCGGTCGGCACCTACAGCGCCGAGGTCACGCTGACGTCCGGCACCGTCGTCCAAGTCGGCGGCATCGCCGTGCGCGAAGGCGAGACCACATCGGTGAAGTGCAGCGCCACCTTCGGCCGATGCCAGGTCAAATAGGCAAGCCCATGCTCTACGCCGTGATCCTCGCTGGTGGCCGTGGCACCCGATTCTGGCCGCTCTCTCGACGCGCGCTCCCCAAGCAGTGCTTGTCGCTAGACGGCGGTCCAACGCTCATCCAACGCACCTACGCGCGCGTGCTGCCGATCATCCCCGGCGAGCGCGTGCTCGTCGTCACCGGCACGGAGATGGCGGACGCCATTCGGGAACAGCTCCCCGATCTTCCTGCCGAGAACCTGCTGATCGAGCCTTCATCCCGCAACACCGCGCCGGTCGCGGCGTGGACGGCGTGGGAGGTCGCGCGACGCGGCGGAGGCACGATCTGCGTGCTTCCCAGCGACCACATGATTCAGGATGAAGCCGCATTTCGGACGGTGCTCACCGCAGCGATGCAGGAAGCCTCTACCCGGGCCGGAAGTCTGGTCACCCTCGGCATCCGCCCGACCCACCCCGAGACCGGCTTTGGCTACATTGAACCTGCACCGGGAGACGGTCCGGTACGCGCCGTCCAGCGCTTCGTCGAGAAGCCAAACCGGGCGCGAGCCGAAGAGCTGATCCTCGCCGGGTGTTTCTGGAACGCGGGCATGTTCTGTTGGCGCTCCGACACGGTCCAAGCCGCAGTGCGCGCGTTCCTGCCGCGCACGGCGGGCGCGATGGATCGGCTCATCGCCGGTGAGCCGCTCGCCACGGCCTGGGCTGACACCGACGCCACCAGCGTGGACTATGGCATCCTCGAGCGCTCGACGGACATCCGCGTCATCCCGGGAGACTTTGGCTGGTCGGACGTCGGCAGTTGGCCCGCGCTGGCCGAGGTGCTCCCCGCTCAGGCGTGGGGCTGCGGCGTCGGCGAAGTCAGCGCCCTCCGCGCCACCGGAAACATCGTGTACGCGCCGCACAAGCTCGTCGCGTTGCTCGGGGTGGATGACCTCGTGGTCGTCGACACGCCCGACGTGCTGCTGGTCACGCGCAAGGCCGCGGGCCAACAAGTCAAAGACATCCTCGAGCAGGTCGATCGCAGCTGGCCGGGCAAGCACGACTGATCCAAGATTCGGTGGAGCAGATCCCGCCTTGTCGTTACCAGAGCCACGCTGCTCACCGGAGTCCGGATGCCCAAGACCTACGCCCCGCTACACCAAGCCGCCACGGCGCTGACCTTCGCGCTGTTAGCAGGCTGCTCCAGCCAGCTGGAGGTGACGCCGTCCCAGACGGGCTGCACCGACTTCAACTACACCGACCCCGCGGAACCGGAGCTGGAGTGGGAAGCGACCGGGGACCACGACGCGATGGTCTGGCGCGCCAACGTGCTGCTCGATCAGGCCGGCGCGACCTTTGCGCCCGAGTTCGCCATCGACCACGGCGCCCTGTCGGTCATTGAGCACTGGACCGACCCGGCCAGCGACGACACCTTCTGCTACCAGCCCGAGCTCACGCTCACCGGAATCCGTGGGAAGTTGGACGTGCTCTGGTTCACCGAGGAGGATCTGGACGTTCCTTGGCGACAGATCACCGTCGACCCCTGATGCCCGGTCGCGCATTTATCACCGGAGTCACCGGCCAAGACGGAAGCTATTTGGCCGAGCAATTGCTCGCGGCCGACTGGGAGGTGTGGGGCCTCGTGCGGCGCAGCAGCAGCGCCGAACACGGGCGGGTCGCGCACTTGCCCAAGCTCGTGCACGTGCGCGGGGACGTCACCGACCTGCCGTCGCTGATCACCGCGCTATCAAACGTTCAACCTACGCATATTTACAACCTCGCCGCGCAGTCGAGCGTCGCGGACAGCTTCGTGCAGCCGATCTACACCGCGCAGGTGGTTGGGATCGGCGCCGCCAACCTGTTTGAAGCGGCCCGCATCGCGTGTCCCGAGGCGCGCATCTATCAAGCCAGCTCCAGCGAAATGTTCGGCGCGTCGCCCGCGCCGCAGTCGGAGCACACTCGGTTTCAGCCCTGCTCGCCCTACGCCGCCGCCAAGGTCTATGCGCACCACCTCGCGGTGCACTACCGGCGTACCTACGGCATGTTTATCGCGTGCGGCATCCTGTTCAACCACGAGTCCGATCGCCGCGGTCCGGACTTCGTCACCCGCCACATCGCTCGCGGCGTCGCGCGCATTCACGCCGGCCGCGAGACCACGCTGCCGTTAGGCAACCTCGAAGCGCGGCGCGACTGGGGCTGGGCGCCCGACTACACCCGCGCCATGTCCGGCCTTCTGATGTTGGATGAACCTATCGATCTCGTCGTCGCGACCGGAGTGAGCCACACCGTCGCGGACTTCGCGGCCGCGGCGTTCGCGGTGGTCGGCAAAGACTGGAGAAGCCACGTAGTGCTCGACGCCGCGCGCGTGCGCCCCTGCGAGGTTCCTGACCTGCTAGGCGACCCTACGCGCGCAAAAACGCTGTTGGGCTGGGCGCCTTCGGTGTCGTTCACCCAGCTGGTCGAGCGGATGGTCGAGGCCGAGATCCGCAGGGAAGGAACATGAGGGCGCTCGTCACCGGCGCGAACGGCTTTGCCGGACGCCACCTCGTAGTACAGCTTCGGGATGCGGGGCACCACGTCGTCGCTGCCGGGCACGGCGCCGAAGAGGAGATCGATTTTCGCGAGACCGAAGAGGTCGAGTGGATCTGCGAACAAGCCAGAGCCGACGTCATCTTCCACCTCGCCGGGACCAGCTCGCTCGCCGACATGAAGCGCGATCCCACGGGCGGGAACCTCAACATCGTCAAACCGGCGATGAACCTGTTGGACGAGCTGCTGAACCGACATCGCAGCACCCGGCTGGTGATCGTGAGCACCTGCCACGTGTATGGGCGTCCGCAGCGCCTGCCGATCGCCGAAGACCACGCGATGGCGCCGATCGACCTCTACGGCGCGGCGCGCGCAGCCGTAGAGCACATCGTAAAGAGCTACATCGCGATGGGGCTGGACATCGTCACCGCACGGGCGTTTCACCACACCGGCCCCGGCCAAGACCGCCGCTTCGCCGTCCCTGACTGGATCAGCCAGCACGTAGCGGCCCCCGATCAGCCGGTGCGCGTCGGCAACCTCGACGTGCGCAGGGACTACGCGGACGTGCGCGACGTCGTCGCCGGGTACGCGCTGCTCGCCGAGCGCGGCCAGCGGGGCGCGAGCTACAACCTCTGCTCTGGCGCGGCCGTCCCGCTGCGCACGCTGTTTCAGTTGGCGTGCCCAGGCGCAACACCGCTGACCGAAGCGCAGCGCACCCGAAAGAGCGAAGTCGCGATCCTGTGGGGCGACCCCAGCAAGGCCGAGGCGTTGGGCTGGACACGCCGCTACGATCTCATGCAAACCGTGACCGACCTTCGGACGTCGATCCTCGGCCGATCGGGCTAACTACTGCAGATGCACGTGGCCCGGTTGTCTATCGCCCAACGCACGATCTGCTTTGACCGGGCGGTATGCAGGGGCGTGCACGTGCCGGGGCCGCTCTCGGTGATCCCGGACGCCCCGGGTTGGATGCTGGGCGCGTGGGCCTACTTGGGCCGCGTCGTGGCGGTGATTGACCTCGCGCAGCTGGGGGCGTGGGGGAGCGTCGCGCGACCGGTCCCCGCGCTGCTGCTGATCGAGGTCGGCAAGGACCTGCTGGCGATCGCCGCCGACGAGGATCTTGGCGACGCCCAGATCCCGCCCCCGGACCGCAGCGATGCGCTGTACGATGTCATCCAGACCGTTGGCGCCAACGCCGACAGCAACGCGCAGCCCACCCTGCTGTTGGAAGCGGCGCGCCTGACCCTTGAATGTGAAGCAGCGCTCCTGCGAGGTGTACGATCCGAAAGCTCCCGTTGAAGTCTTCGCTGAACGCACGTCTGGTGACTGCTCGCAGGCACACTGCACGCTGGCACACTGCACGCTGGCTCACTGCACGCTTGGTCACTGCAAGCCTGCTGACGGCGAGCATGTTGCCCCTGCCCGCTTGGGCGGCGTCCACCGAGGCCGCCGCGTCTCCCCAAGCACAAGTCGTGCTGGGACCGGCGCGAAGCACCCAGCTGGACCTCTGGCGCGGCTGGCCCGACGGCGACAAGATCATGGTGCTGGTCGGCTTTCCGGACGGCTCCGACGCGTTGTTCCTTGTGGACACAGGCGCAGCGACCTCGGTGCTTCAGAAGGACATCGCCGACAAGCTGGGCGTCAGCGAGAGCGCGGTCGACGCCGGCTACATTCAGGGCTTGTCGGGACAAGCGCCGTGGGTGCGCGGGATCTTGCCGGAGATCCACCTCGGAGCGCTGACGCTGCGTGGCGTAGACGTCGCGGTCGGGCTCCCGGGGCTGCCCGAGTCCATCGGCGCGCTGCCCCTCGCCGGCATCCTCGGCAACAACGTGTGGTCGAACTTCGTGATGACCGTCGACTACCCCGCGGACACGCTCACCCTCGCGCTCGCAGGGCCCGGCGACGGCCACGCGCCGCGCTCCGCGCCGGCGATGGACTGGTCCCAGAACAGCGCGCGGACCACGCTCCACTTGCGCACCGAAGCCGACGTCAACGGCAAGCGCATCCACACCGAAGCGGACGTCGATCTGGACGTCGACACCGGCGCCGGCGGCTTGCTGCTCATCGGACCGCGCGGAGAGCCCTTCCGGGGCTTCTCTACCGTGGGCGAGGAGCCGGTCAACGGGCTCGGAGCCGAACTCGACAAGATCCCCGACGCCAAGCTTCTGTCCGTCACCCACCGCGTGCCGGTGCAGCGCACCCAGCTTGGAGGACGCACGCTCGACATCGACGTCTCAGCCCGGTGGCTGTGCGCCGACGGCCCCTGCGAACAACACCCGGGGCTCGCCGGGCTCGCCGGCTACGAGGTGCTGCGCAACCACAAGGTCGTGTTCGACTTCCCGCACAACCGCTTTTGGATGACACGTTCGACCGCCAAGCCGCGAGACTTTGACGCCCTCGCCGCAGGCCTGAACCGCGAGCTGACGCTGCACGCCAACGATCCCGAGCGGGCCTCGATCCTCGCCGGGTTGCAGTGGGCCAAGGGCGACGCTGCGGGCGCGCTGGCCACGCTGGCCGCCGCGCTCGAAAAGAAGCCGAACGACCCCGAGCTCACCGTCATGGTCGCGCGTGCCCAAGGCATCTCGGGTGACTTCACGGCGGAGCTCAAGACGCTCGCGACCCTCGAGCCCGCTGACCTCGCCGAAGAGGACAGCTGGATCGACTACATCGACGGCTTGGTGCTCGCCGGCCGCGCGGAAGAAGCGCTCGCGCTCGCGCAACAGGCGGTCGATAACGCACAACCCGTGCCGGACGCGACCGAGGACTACCTCGTCGCTTTATCCGACGCGCAGCTGGCGAACGGCCAGATCGAAGCAGCGGCCTCCACGATCAGCGCCGCGAACAAGGCGTCGCCGCGCGGCGGCTCCGCCCACCTGATCCGCGTCGCCCGCATCGCCGCCACCGCCAAAGATCGCTACGGTGTGATCGTCGCGATGCGCGATCTGCTGCGCATCATCCCGCTGCAAGGTCTGCCGATCTGGCTGTACGCGCTCAGCGCCGACGCGAGCGATCTCTCCACGTTCACGCAGGACGTGAGCCAAGCGATGGCGCGCTTACATCCTGACCAACAGCCCTTCGATTTTCTCGGCGCCGGCTATATGGCGTTGGGCGAGATCGAGCGCGCCAAAGCCGTGTTGAAGACCGGCTACGATCGAGACTGCGCCGAGCTTGTCGGCCCCGACCGCGACAACTGCGACGCCTGGTACTGGGCGCTCGGCAAAGAGCGCCTCGACGAAGCCGAGCAGAAGTCGCTCGCCGCGATGAAGGCGCTGCCTGGAAACTCTGCCTACGCCGACACCGGCGCGGTGGTCGCGATGGCCCGCGGCGACCTCGCCGTGGCGCGGGAGCGTGCCCTGCGCGCCGCGCGTTTGAACCCCTCCGACCCCTACCTGCTCTGGCAAGTCAGCAGACTCGCCGCGATGTAGCTAGGAATCAAACCGCCGCCGGCGCGTTTTCCGCATTACCCAAGGTGACCATGCGCGCTCCCCTCTCGCCCTTATCGACGCTCCCCCACGCTGCGATGCTCGCGCTCGCGACCCTTGCGCTAGCGACCCTTGCCCTCGCGATCCCCGGCGTCGCGCACGCGGAAGACGGAGACGAGCCCATCCCGGTCACCGCGACATCGGCGCCGGTAAAGCCCGGTCCGGCCACCGCCACCGTCACCAGCGTGTATGACGGAGACACCTTCACGCTCGACACGGGCGACCGCGTTCGCCTGCGTTGGGTGAACACCCCGGAGATGAAGCCGCACGAGGACTATGGGCCGGAGGCCCGAGACTTCTCCGCGTCGTTGCTGCAAGGGAAGCAAGTGGAGCTGTTGTACGGCAAGACGCTTCGGGACGGCTACGGGCGCCTCGTCGCCGGCGTGATCGTGGACGGCAAAAACCTGTCCATCGAACTGCTCCGGCAGGGCTTCGCCCACATGTTCGTCATCCCGCCGGACGCCACCGACCTCAAGCCCTTCATCGCCGCGCAAGAAGCGGCCCGCGTCGCGCGGCGCGGGATCTGGAGCACGTCGCGGTACCAAGGAGCGCTGCACATCACCAGCTTTCACGCCAACGCCGACGGGGACGATCGGGAAAACGTCAACGGCGAATACCTGCGCGTCTGCAACGTCAGCCCGGATGCGATCGACCTATCGGGGTACTACATCACCGACATATCAGGGAACAAGTTTACCTTTCCACAGGTCGTCGTCCCCGCAGGCTTCACCTTCAAGCTGCACTCCGGCAAGGGTGAAAACGCCGTCGACACGCAGGCCCAGATCACCGTCCACCTGCAAAGCGCGGACCCAATCTGGAACAACAAGCTGGATCGCGCCACGATTTATGACCGATACGGACGCGTCGTCGACGCCCGCGATCACAGCGTGGACAAGGAGTCCCCGTAGCGCGCTGATCTGCTACACTCCGCGCCATGAAATTCCGTCGCCCGCTGCTCGTCCCGTCGCTCGCCTCCTCACTCGTCGGGGTGGTCACCCTGCTCGCGCTGCTCCCCAGCGCGGACGCGCATGACGGGCATGGCCGGTTCGTGACCCCAGACGGCGGCGCAGGCGCGCCCGCACCGGCCCCGACGCCCACCGACTGGGACGTGAACGCAGCGCACGGACCGTCGAAGGACGCCAACTTCACCGTGAGCGAAGGCACTTGGCTGGGTCTCGACGTCTCCCCGGACGGCACCAAGGTCCTGTTTGACCTCTTGGGCGATCTGTACACCGTACCGGTGGCCGGCGGGCCCGCCACCCGCCTGACCACCAGCGTGAGCTGGGAGACCGACGCCCACTGGTCCCCCGATGGCAAGCGCATCGTCTACACCTCCGACGCCGACGGGAACGAAAACCTGTGGACGATGAGCCCCGACGGCAGCGGCGCGCGGGCGATCACGCAGGAGCAAGGCGACCGCTGGAGCGACGGCGTGTGGGCCCCGGCCAACACCCCAGGCAGCGGCAAGTCTGGCGAGTGGCTGGTCGGACGGCGGCGGAGCATCGACACGCGCTCCATCGGCGTGCAAGAGCTGTGGATGCTCAACACCATGGGCGGCGCAGGCACGAAGCTGACGACGCTCGACGCCGATCCGCACGCCGGCGAGGCCGCGTTTGATGCAGATGGACACACGCTGTGGTTCTCCACGCGCAGCGGTCGCTTCGAGTACAACCACAACCCGCATCAGAGCCTGTGGGAGCTGGCCACGATCGACCTGCGCACCGGCGAGCGCACGAACGCGACGCAGATCCCCGGCGGCGCCATCCGCCCCACGCCTTCGCCGATCGCCGGCGGGCCGCTCGCGTTCATCACCCGCGATCGCCTCAACACGGTGTTGATGCTGCGCCACGCCGACGGTCACTTGGAGTCGCTCGCCGACGACCTCGATCCCGACGCGATGGAGGCGTTTGAGCTGCGCTCTGCGTACCCGCGCATGGACTGGAGCCCGGACGGGACCAAGCTGTACTACTGGGCGAAAGGGCACATCAACGAGCTCGACGTCAAGACGCGGGCGCGGCGGGTGGTGACCTTCGCGGCGGACGTCAAGACGCGCGTCACGCAGGCGGTGCGCCCGGTGCGGCGCCTGTCTGGCGACAATGAGGCGGTGGACGCCCGCGTCGTCCGCTGGGCGGCCAATGTGCCCGGCATGGGCGTGGTCTCCAGCGCGATGGGCACGTTGTGGAGCGTGCCCGACTCCACCGGCGCGGCGCTGCCGCTGACCCCGATGGGCACGCGCGCGTTTTTCCCCCAAGGCAGCCCCGACGGAAAGTGGCTGACGTACGTGACCTGGGACGATCGCGCCCAAGGTCAGGTCTGGGTGCGCGGCACCGGCAAGGGCAAACCTCCCCGCCAGATCACCAAGACCCCGGCGGACTATCAAGCGCCGGCGATCTCCCCCGACGGCCGCTCGATCCTGTATCTGCGCGGCACCATCACCCAGAGCGGTCACGAGCTCGGTGAAGAACCCTCGATGGAGCTGGTGGTAGCGCCCCTCGACGCGAAGGACCCGGTAGACGGCACCGCGCTGTTGACCATCCCCTTCCGAGGCTCTGGCGGCCCCAGCGCTCGCCCCCAGTGGTCCCCCGACGGGAGCCGCATTTACTGGCTGGAGGACGTCGCCCCTGCGGGTCGCACGCCCGAGACCGCCGCGCTGGTGAGCGTCAACCGCCTCGGCACCGACAAACAGACGGCGATGACCTTCCCTAAGGGCGCCGGCGAGCTGCGCCTCTCGCCGGATTTTTCGATGATCGCCGCCAAGATCGGCTGGGACGCGGTGGTCGCGCCGATGCCGCCGCTGCTGCACGGCTCGCTGAACCCGCCGAGCTTCGCCGATCTTCCGCAACGCAAGCTCACTGACACCGGCGCGAGCTGGCTGGACTGGGCGGACGACCACACCGTGACGTGGACCACCGGCAAGGACTTCTACAGCCTCGACGTCCACCAAGGCGCGTTCTTCGGCGCGGACCATGTCACGCTGTCAGACCACGCCGACGCCGACGCCCCCAGCGCCGATCTGCTCGATCGCACCGTCCTGCACATGCACATCCCGGTCGTGCCCTTCTACGGCAACCACACCTTTGCGTTCACCCACGCGCGCATCCTGCCGATGGACGGCCCCCCGATCGCCGACGGCACCGTCGTGGTTCAAGAGCGCCGCATCATCGCGGTCGGCGCCAACGTCGAGGTCCCCGAGGGAGCGGAGGTGATCGACCTCGCCGGAAAGACGCTGCTGCCCGGCATCGTCGACGTACACGCCCACCTGCACTACGCCAGCGGCGACATCCACCCCAACCAAGAGTGGCGCCACCTCGTCAACCTCGCCTACGGCGTGACCACGGTGTTTGACCCTTCCGCCGCCAATGATCTCGTGTTTGGTCAAGGCGAGGAGATCGCCTCGGGGCGCATGGCGGGCCCGCGCGTGTTGTCGACCGGCAACATCCTCTACGGCGCGCTCGACAATCAGGCGCTCCACGCCGAGAAATACGAAGATGCGGAAGACGCGGTCCAAAAGCAGAAGCTGGTGGGCGCGTGGGGCGTCAAGTCGTACCAGCAGAGCCATCGCAGCCATCGCCAGTGGATCGTCGAGGCCTGCCGGAAGCTCGGCTTGCTGGACGTGCCCGAAGGCGGCGGCGATCTCTTCCAGAACCTCGGCATGATCCTCGACGGCCACTCCTCCATCGAGCACGCAATCCCCGTCGCGCCGATCTACGACGACATCGTGCAGCTGTGGAAGCGCAGCGACACGACGTGGGTTCCGACCCTGTTGGTCGCGTACGGCGGCCCCTCCGGCGAGGTCGAGCCGTTCGCGAACGAGCGCGTCTACGACGACGCGCGCCTGTCCAAGTGGACGCCGCCGTGGGTGTTGATCGGGCGCGCCTTCCGCCTGCCGCTCGTAGTCACCGACCCCGGAGAGTTCCATCACCATCTGACCGCGATCGACGCCGCGAAGCTCGGGCGTCAAGGCGTGCGCATCGCCCTCGGCGGCCACGGACAGCTCCAAGGGCTCGGGCCCCACTGGGAGCTCGAAGCCCTCGGCGGTCCCGGCGCGATGACCCCCGATGAAGCGCTGCACGCGGCGACGATCAACGGCGCGTCGCACCTGGGGCTCGCTCAGGACCTCGGCAGCATCACGGTGGGCAAGGTCGCTGACCTGTTCATCGTGGACGGCGATCCGCTGCAAGACCTGAAGGCCGCGCGCAATGTGGTCTACGTGATGCGCGACGGCAGGCTATGGGACGCGAGCACCATGCAAGAGCTGCCGCGGAACTTGCCGCGCAAAAAGATGGGATGGGAGAAGTGATTTGATGCGCCCGACCCTGCTCCTCACGACAGGCGTCCTGCTGCTGTCGGGCTGCAAGCCGCACTCCGACGCGCCGGAAGACCTCGACGCCCTCTACCACTACCTATGGCTCAACTACGATTCCGGGACCGACGAAGATCTGCTCGCCGCCGCCGCCAACCTCGATCCGCTGATCACCGAAGCCGGGAACGGGCTGCTGACCGGGATCACCGAGGAGGAGCAAGCGACGGTCGACGTGCGCTCCGGTCAAGACCCGGCCGAAGCCACCGGCTGGTTTGTGGCGGGGCCGCTGGCCTGCGCGTTTGACGACACCGAGCGCCTACTCTACGCGCTCGACCAAGAAGGCCTGTTTGAGGACGCCCTCGGCAAGGACTCCTACGAGGCCTACGATCGCGTCTACACCAGCGACATCGACGCCTACGTGGCCCGCGAGACCGCGTTCGTCACCTGGACGACGACGTACACGGTGCAGCCGGTGTTCTCGACCTACACCGCGGTGATCTCCGGGAGCATGCGCTACGTCCCCGAGCAGGACGGCGTGGGTCCGATGGTGATCCAGCGCTCGTACCTGCCGGACATCGCGACCTTCGAAGGCGACACCGAAGACTTTTTCGAGCAGGACTACCAGCTTGACGTGGTGCTACCGGCGACCGACGGCGCCAAACACGGCTACGCCAACTGGCGCGATCTGAAGTCCGCAGGCCTCGAAGACGAAGACACGGGCGTGCAAAACCTGCTGATCGACGGCTTGGAGACGTACTACAAGAACCTCGACACGGTGTGCGCCGCAGGCGGGTTCTAAAGCGCGGCACCGCAGCGTCAGCCGCTCGCGGCCTGCGCCGCGCGCTCCGCCGCGGAGAAGCCACTAACGACGGCGTCGTCGAGGGTGCCGCCGCTGAGGTAAGCCCCGGCGAGCACCACGCGCCCGCCGTCCCGCTCCGCGAGCGCCCGCTGAACCTGCGCGATGCGCGCCCGGTGCCCTACCGACGGGATCGAGACCGCGCGCGGCCAACGCACCACATGCGCGGCGACCATCCGCGGCTCGGCCCCAAACCAGCGGGCGTGACGGGCGGAGACGTCGGCGACCAGCGCCGAATCTGAGCGCAGCAGCTGGTCTGGAGAGGCGTAGCCTCCGAAGGTCGTCGTGTAGGCAGACAGCTCGGGGGGCGCGGCGTCGTCGAGGACATCCGACACGAACAACGTGCCGAGCACCGGATCGCCCGGCGGGACGAGCAACCCAAAGCCACGGGGACGCTCTTGGGGCGCCGCAAGCCAATGGACCACGGCCATCGGCGCGTGGCGCACCTGCGAAAGCTCGACCGCAACGAACGGTAACAAGCGCGCCGCGTCGTGCGCATCGGTCGCGACCACGACGCGGTCCACGTCAAGGTCGTCCAACCTCCCTACCGGCTCGGAGATGACGATGCCGCCTGCGTCCTCCAGCGCCCGGCGCGCCGCCGTAGCGAGCCGCCCCATGCCGCCAGACAGCGTCCATGTGCCCCCCCGCGGCGCGGCCGAGCCCTGCGCCCGCCCGGGAAGCCGCTTCTGCAAGGAGAGCGGCGACACCGTCTGCAACGCCGCGTGGAGCTCCGGCCAGGCGTCGGCGAAGCCCACATGCTCGGGCGCGCAGCCCCAGATCCCCACGGTCAACGCGCGCGCAAAGCCGTTCGCCAGCGAAGCGCCAAACTGCAACCGCGCCCAATCGGCCACGGTTTCATCCGGTTGCGGCGGCCGATGCCGCAGCATGCCCCGGCTGAACTCTGCTGCCTGACGCAGCCCGAGCGAGCTCAAGCCTACGGGCCGGAGACGCTCTCCGTCCGCGACGAAGCGATCCCGCGCCGCGGGCGAAAGCTGCCGCCACGCGCCGCCGCCGGGGATCCCCAACCCGATCTGCTCGGCGAGCCGAAACACCGCCTCCGCCCGATGCGTGACGCTGGGCGCCCCGGTCTCGACGCGCCAAGCGGGAAACTCCGGGCTTGGAAACATCGAACCCACACGACCCGCGCCCCCGTCGAACAGCGTCACCCGCACCCCGGCGCGCTGCAGCGTCACCGCAGCCGTCAACCCGGCGAGGCCGCTGCCGACCACCGCCGCCGTCCGTTGGCGATCGTACAAAGGCTCAGTCCGTCAGGCCAGGAATCCGCACCCCGCGCTGCTGCGCCACCTCGATCGCCCGAGGATACCCGGCATCGGCGTGCCGGAACACGCCCATCGCGGGGTCGCCCAGCAGCACGCGCTCCAAGCGCCGCGCCGCCTCCGGTGTGCCATCCGCGACGATCACCTGACCGGCGTGGAGCGAATAGCCCATGCCTACGCCGCCGCCGTGATGGAAGCTGACCCACGAAGCACCGTTTGCGGTGTTGAGCAGCGCGTTCAGGATCGGCCAATCCGCGACCGCGTCGGTGCCGTCCAACATCCCTTCGGTTTCACGATTCGGGCTCGCGACCGACCCGCAGTCAAGGTGATCACGCCCGATCACGATCGGGGCTTTGACCTTGCCAGACGCCACAAGCTCGTTGAACGCCAAACCGGCGAGATGCCGCTCGCCGTAGCCGAGCCAACAGATGCGCGCCGGGAGCCCCTGAAACTGGATGCGATCCTGCGCCATGCGGATCCAACGGTGCAGACCGGCGTCGTTCGGGAACAAGCGCAGCACCGTCTCATCGGTGACCCGGATGTCCTCGGGATCACCCGAGAGCGCGACCCAGCGGAACGGTCCGCGCCCCTCGCAGAACTGCGGGCGAATGTAGGCGGGGACAAAGCCGGGGAAGTCGAACGCGTCGGGCTCTCCGCCCTCGATCGCGCCGGCGCGCAGGTTGTTGCCGTAGTCAAAGACGTGGCTGCCAGCGCGCTTCATCGCCAACATCGCGCGAACATGCCGCGCCATCGTTGCGTGGCTTTGGATGGTGTACGCCGCAGGGTCACGCGCGCGAAGCTCAGCAGCCTCGTCCAACGTAAACCCAGCGGGGATGTAGCTCAGCGGGTCATGCGCGCTGGTTTGATCGGTGACCAGATCCGGCACGATGCCGCGCGCGGCGATCGCCTCGTAGACATCCGCGGCGTTGCCGATCACCCCGACCGAGCGCGCCTCACCCGCAGCGCGGTAGCGCTCGACGCGAATCAGCGCGTCGTCGAGATCCGCGGCGATCTCGTCGAGGTAGCCGGAGTCCAAGCGCTTCTGGGCGCGGGTGCGATCCACCTCGACGCCAAGGTACGTCGCGCCGGCGAACACCGCCGCGAGCGGCTGCGCGCCGCCCATCCCGCCGAGGCCGCCCGACAGCACCAACCGACCCCGCAGCGAGCCGCCAAAGTGCTGCCGCCCGGCTTCCGCGAAGGTCTCGTACGTGCCTTGCACGATGCCCTGCGAGCCGATGTAGATCCAGCTTCCCGCGGTCATCTGACCGTACATCATCAAGCCGCGACGCTCCAAATCCCGGAAGTGCTCCCAAGTGGCCCACTTTCCGACGAGGTTGGAGTTCGCGATCAGCACACGAGGCGCGTCCGGATGCGTTCGCGCGATGCCGACGGGCTTACCGGATTGCACCAGCAGGGTCTCGTCGTCGCGCAGATCCCGCAACGACGCGACGATTCGATCGAAGCTCGGCCAGTCCCGGGCAGCTTTGCCGGTACCGCCGTACACCACCAGATCTTCGGGGCGCTCAGCAACCTCGGGGTCGAGGTTGTTGTGCAACATCCGCAGCGCGGCCTCCTGCACCCAACCGCGACAGGAGAGGTCACTGCCGCGTGGGGCTCGGAGTACACGCGACATGCGTCGACCTATTCGTCCTGAGCCGGGGAAGCGCGGAAGTACGTCGCTTGCATACGAACTGCGGACTCATCGGCGTTCTTGGAGCAATCTTCAAGACTCTCGAGGTAGTCGTTGTACTGCTGCTGGGTGATGCGCCCTTCCGCGATGAAGCGTTCAACATGGCGCACGTCGAAAAGGGTCTCGTCAACCTGGGACATAAGAGCTCCGGATCAGGAAAATAGGGGTAAAAGACCCGAAATATCAGGCTTCGTCGGGGAGATCGCTGGCCGCGACCCCGAGGATGTCGTCTACGCTGGGGGGGAGGCCCTCAGCTTCACGCGCCTCACGCGCAACCTGCTCGTTCTCATCGAACGCGCTGGTGTCGGCGGCGACGGATCCGGCTGCGATCTCGCGGAGCGCGGTGACGATCTCTTTGTTGTCGCGCTCGTCGCTGATCAGGCGCTGTGCGCCCTTCATCAGCTGTTTGGTGCGCTCGGCGGTGAGCAGACACAACGAAAAGCGGTTCGGAACGTTGTCGAGGCAATCCTCAACCGTGATGCGAGCCATGGTAAACCTCGTAAGCTGCCACGACTAACGGGTGCGATCCGTTTCAGCAAGCGGCGCAGCCGCCGCGACGCGATCTGCAGGCGTCGCGTCCGGGGTCTGGGCGTCGGGCCACCGCTCCGGATGCAACGCGGTGTAGTGCATCGCCGAGCGCTCCCGGTACCGCAGCGCCGACCATTCCGCCGGATGTCGCAGGAAAATCCAAGCTCGGGTCCACAACCGCATGGTTCGCTACTAACCCGCACGCACCGGTAGAGATAGAGCCCCGGGATGTCCACCCTCGCCGAGACCGGCATCGCCCCGCTGATCGACCTCCCCTACGCCGAGCAGCTTGTGCTGCGCCACGCCAAGGTCGCGCGCATGTTCAACCGGTTGGACGTCGACGTTCGTCCGATCGTCCCCTCGCCGCTGCAGGAAGGAAGTCGCGCCCGGGTCAAGCTGCGCGGCGGGCCGGGGGGACTCGGTTTTCACCTGCCCGGAAGTCACGAACACCTCGTGGTCGGCGAAGAGCTCGCGCGCATCGCCCGGCCCGAGGTCGTCGAGGGCGTAAAGGCCATCGCCGACCTGAAGCTACGCGGCGCGGTCGAGGTGCGCTCGGACGGCGAGCGCGTGGTCTACGTGCTGGATCAGCCCGCGAGCCTACCCGAAGGCGCGTCCTTTGCGGTCGGAGGCAAGCGGCGCGCCGGCAACCCCACGCTGCAGGTCGACGGGCTCCGCGTGAGCCCGAACTCCTTCCTGCAGGTCAACCTCGAGGTCAACCGGCGCATCGTCGACGACGTCGACGCCCTGTTGCAGGAGCTTGCGCCCATCCACCTGCTGGACCTATACGGCGGCATCGGAAACTTGTCGGCGCGCGCGCACCGTCGCGGCACGGCGGTCACGCTCGTGGAGAGCGAAGGACAAGCTGCGGACGACGCCCGAAAGAACCTGAAAGGAGCCGAGATCCTCGCGATGGACGTCGCTCGTTGGAAGCCTGGCCAGACGTTCTTCGACATCGCGCTGCTCGATCCTCCGCGCGCTGGCGCCCCAGGCATCCTCGACAAGCTGATCGTCACGCGCCCGCGCGCCATCGTGTACCTGTCCTGCGATCCCGGCACCCTCGCCAAGGACATCGGCGCGCTGCACGGCCGTGGCTACCGCATCCGCTATCTTCAGCCCTACGACATGTTCCCCGGCACCGACCACGTCGAGACGCTCGCGGTGCTGGACCGCAGCTAAAGCCGCACAAGCGCTTGCAATCCGAAGAGAATCGCGACATAAACTCGCCCATGCGCATCCGTTCCCGGCTCCCGCTCCTCGCACCGTCCATCGCGACGGCGCTCGCTCTGGCTCTGGTGACGGGTTGCCGTCCGCCCGAGTACTCCGACTCGCCCGTAGACTCCGACCCCGTCGATGACACCGACTACGAGCCACCGGACGACACCGCCGCGCCGAGACCGGCCGCGTGGAACTACCTCGTCTATATGGACGGGGACAACGACCTCGAGAGCTACGTCACCCACGACCTGAACGAGCTCGAAGCCGGGGACGCCAGCGACCAGGTGAACATCCTCGTGCTCGCCGACCGCATCGAGGGCTACGCCGACGACGACGGCGACTGGACGGGCTCCCGCTACTACCGCATCGCGCACGACGACGACGACACCGTCGTCAGTTCGCCGGTGGCCGAGGACCTCGGCGAGGTCAACATGGCGAACCCCGACGTGCTGGCGAACTTCCTCGAGTGGGCCAGCACCAACTACCCTGCGGACCACACCGCGCTGGTGCTCTGGGACCACGGCAGCGGCTGGGACTTCGCGGGTGACGCGCCGGCGGAGCCGGCACCGCCGTCGATCGCTCAGGACGACACGTCGACCGGCGTGACGCTGTCCATCGCCGAAGGCGACGTCGCAGCAGCGCTGACACCGTGGGTCACCGAGCACGGCCGCCTCGACATGATCAGCTTTGATGCCTGTAATATGGCGACCTGGGAGGTCGCGTACGCGTTCGCGCCGTTCGCGCGTACGATGACCGCAGCGGAGACCACAGTCGGATGGGAAGGCTACCGCTACGAGCTGGTGCTGGACGCGCTCGCCGCCAACCCCGCGATGACCGCGACCGAGCTCGCCGATGCCATGGCGCGCACCACCGTCGAAGGCGGCGAGTGGTCCCACTCGGCGACCGATCTCGACAAGGTGGGCGACCTCGCTGCGCGCATCGACACGCTGGCCTTGGCGCTGATGGCGCAGGATGACGGCGGACAATGGGCGTGGGACCTCCGCGATTCGATGCAGAGCGCCGATACGGAGTGGGTCTGGTACTTCACGGACCTCAACAGCCTCGCGCACGTGATCGCCGCCGCGCCGGAGGCCTCTCCCGAGGTGATCGCCGCCGCGAACGACGTAGCCGACGCGCTCACGGGCGCGTTGATCGGCAACTACGCGATCGAGCCCTACGCCGGGCTCGGCGGCCTGACGGTCTTCTTCGATCCGCGCCGGCCCTACTGGACCGACCTGTACACGAACGGCGCGGGCGCGACGTGGGCGCAGGACACCCACTGGGACGACTACCTGCTGTCCATCGACACCGAGGCAGCGACCACGCTGCGATAGCGCCGGCGGGCACGCAGTCGCGGAGCAGCGCCTCGCTCGCTACTCGAGCGCCTTCTGAAACTTTTTATCGGCGGCGAGCTGCTCGATCACCGAGGTCGTCACGTCGTCGCCGGGACATCCGCCGAGGGACTTGGGGTTTGCGCACCAGCCCCAGGTCGGCGCGCCCTTCTGCCGCGCCATGGTGGCCACCACGGCCGCACGCAGCGCCTCTCCATCGGCGGACAGCGCGCCCTCCCAGGACTTTTTCGCGGCCTGAGCGGACGCCAGCGCCGCCGCATCCTTGGCTTCGATCCCGTCCGCGAGCCCTTCAAGGGCGGCTTGCAAGGTGTTCTCGCGCTCGGCGAGCTTGGCAGACTGGAACTTCTCAGCCACGGCCCAGATCGAGACCCAGTGATCGGCGCCGGTCACCGGGACCACCGCTTGGGTCGCCGGCACCAGCTCCACGACCGGCCACTCCACGGCGAGGATGTCGGTGAGCTCTCTCTGGAGCTGCGCGTCTTTGTCGATCGCCGCCGCAAGCGCAGCGTTCAAGCTCTCGCCTTCGCAGTCGCTCCGCCCCATCATCGCGGCGACCTTGCTGGCCGAGCAGGATTTGACGGTCTTGCCTGCGGAGGCTGCGGGCAACGCGCGCGTCAACGCGGCGCCAAACACCGTAGAGAAGTCATCCTGGAGCAGCCCCACGTGCTTCTGCAGGCGAAGGTACTGCCCGCTGAGCTGCCGGCGCGTGGCGCTCGACCACGCGTGCAGCTCCGGGGACGCCGCGGGGCCGAGCAGCGCGGTGCCGATCTCCAGTCGATCCGCGGCTTTGCCGAGCTGCGCGATCTCCTTCTCCCCCGCCGAAAACTTCGGCCCCATCGACTCGGATGCCGCGGCAAAACGCGCGCTCTTCGCGGCGATGTCGTCGGGGTGGTAGTATGCGGCCGATGGTGCAGTACCCGCAGCTGCGGCGGACACGAGCCAGATGCTTGCGATGCTTGCGGTGATGTACATGCGGAATCAGCTAACTCCCGGATTCAACCCATGATGCGATGCCACCTGTTCATGGGCACAAACCCCATCCAAAGCGACGTCACCCTCGAAGAGGGCTTAGCTGCGCCCGAGGGCAGCAACCTGTGGGTAGACATCGAAGATCCTCAGGAGGCCGACCTCCTCGTACTTCGCGACCAATTCCGCTTTCACCACCTCGCGATCGAAGACAGCCACAACCCCCAACGGCGCTCCAAGTACGAACGCTACGCCACCCACAACTTTCTGGTGATCAACGCGCTGGATCGAACCACCCAGCACGACCCGCTGGATCTGGTGGCGATCTGCATGTTCGTACGCCCCAAGTTGCTTGTCACGGTGCGGCCGAAGTCGGTGCAGGCGGTCGATCGGGTGCTCGACCATGTGCACCTCGACCCTGACGCGGGCGTGCACACCACAGAACGTCTGCTGCACGCGATCATCGACGCCGTCGTGGACGAGTTCCTCCCGCTGCTCGACGACTACGAAGAGGAGCTGAGCGAGCTGCAAGCGCGCGTCGGCGAGGCAGGAACGACCGTCCCCGACCGTCTCGTGACCATCCGCCGCGAGCTGCTGGTCGTGCGCCGCATCATCCTGCCGCACCTCGAAGTCGTGCGCAGGTTGACCGACCCGGAGACCACCGACATCTCCTCCGAGATCCGCCTGTACTTCCGGGACGTGCTGGACCACGCGATGATCGTGAACGACACCGACGCGCTGCTACTCGAAATCGTAAACGGCACCCTCCAGCTCCACGCGAACGTCGTGAACGAACGCCTCAACGAAGTCATGAAGTTCCTCACCATCGCCAGCGTCGTGATGCTGCCGTGGACGGTGATCTCGGGCATCTTCGGGATGAACTTCGAGGTCATCCCCATCACCCATCAGCAATTCGGGTTCTACGTCGCGCTGCTCTCGATGCTGGCGACCGGCGCAGGGTTGTACTGGTATTTTCGCAAGAAGGGTTGGACGCACCGCCCCTGATCACCGGTTGAACGCCGTTTGTTTCAGCGAGGGGTCAGGCGCCGAATCTCTTCTTCGAGCTCCAGGATCCGCGCGCTCTGGCGGGCGAGCTGTCGACGCAGATGACGAACGAGCGGCCCGCTGGGCGTGGCGTCGACCGCCGCGAAGTCCATCATCGGCGGGTCCTCCAGCGCGCCGGGGATCGCCCGCTCGGCGGCGGGCAGCAGCGGCGCAGCAGCGATCGGCGGCAACGAGTACACGTTGACGCGCAACGGCTCGCGCGCGCCTTCGGGCGCTGGAGCCAGCCCCGCCTCCACCGCGACCTCCTCCGAGGCCGTGTCCTCCAATTCCCGGGGGGACGTCGGCTCATCCTCGACCTCCTCCTCAGACTCTGGAAAGACCTCGGGGAGCGACAGGTAGCAGAGCACGCCGCCCTCACTCACCAGCAGCTCCACCCACCGGTCGCCCGGCGCGCGCTCCAACGAAGCCTCGTCGACGCGCGTGAGCGAGTACCCCTGACGACTGCGCCCGGAGTCCCAAACATGCAGGAACCGACTGGCCCGCAGCTGCTGGCCGGTCAGCCGGGATTCTGCGCCCGTGGGACGGGCCGGCGGGTCGATCAGCACCCCTGGGCGCGACACGCGCAGCAGACCTTTGCCCTCTTCCACCTCGAAGCGTATAGAGAACGGGCCTTCCGACTCGGTCTCTCGACGAATCCACACACGGAACCGCGGGCTGGTGGTAGCGTCAGAGGACATCAGGTGGACGGATTCTATACCGGTACCGCGAATCTGCCGCAAGACGGTCGCGATTCCTCGCACCCGCGGGGTAGAATCCCCCATCGCCAAAGGAGCTGCATTGGGAATCGCAAGCAAGACCCTGAAGGGCCTGAAAGACAAGTTCATGTCCAAGTACGGCGAGAAGATCGTCTCGAACCTCGCCGACACGTCGGCCGACGCCCCCAACAACTTCTCCAAGCCCATGCGGGACGTCTACGACAAGCTCGCTGAGGATGGCGCGTTAGGAGAGAAGAAGGCCGATCGCTGACCGATCGCCGGCGCCCCAGCGCCGCGGGGCTACAGGTAGCCGAGCTTCGCCAAACGCTGTCGGATCGCGTCGTCATCGCCGGGTCGAGCGGCGACCTCCGGCTGGGGGACCGCTTCGGCGCCCGATCGGCGCGGAGCCATGGCCTCGCGAAAGACGTCCAGAACCGCGCCCTCCATGTGCGCGGGGATCGCCTCGCCGAGCGCGTGCAGCAGCGTAGGCGCGATGTCCCAGACCGCAGCGTCCACCTCGCCCGGGCGAAACATCGGCCCGTTGAGCAGGAGCACGCCGTGTTGGCGGTGCGCGCCGTTCATACCGAGCCCCTTGCCGCCTGCGTGCTCGCGGGGCTCCAGCCTACGCCACAGCGTGCCGCGCGGCACCCGCGTGCTGGGGAGCAGCGTATAGGACCCACCCGGGCTGAGCGCGAGCGTCAGCACGAGGTCCGGAGCCCCCGCCGCACCGTCGTACGCGTCAGCGTGCACCGCTTCCACCACACGGCGGCCGTCCACCTCCCAGGCCATCAGATCCCGCGTCAGATCCGCGATCGCCAACGGCACATTTTCCAGCTGGCCGTCCGGGTCCCGCCCGCGCACGTTCAGGTGCACAGTCGCCGCGTAGTTCATCTCGTCGGACCACGCGCGCGTGCCGGAAAAGTCGATGGCGCCGTAGCGGGCGCGGGTCTCGGTGTGGCCCAACCACGCAGAGGGTACACGACGAATGACGCGCTCCAAGCTGCGGCTGGGCACGGCCAGCGCTGCCCGACGAAAGCGGTCGCCGATCCCGGATCCGCGCGCCCCGTGAAATTTCAACCAGCCGCGATCTTCGAGGAAGCGGTTGAGGTACAGCGCGATGTCGTTCGCGCCCCCAAAGCCGTGGTCGCTGCACACCGCGACCACCTCGGCCCGCGCGGCGAGGCGACCGACCGCGGCATCCAAGCGGGCGTAGACCTCCAAAAGCGTGTCTTTGACGCGCTCAGCGCCGGGGAGCGCGCAGGCCGCGGCGTGTCGCGGGGAGTCCGTGTCGTAGAACATCCAAAAGTGATGGGCCGCGGTGTCCGACTCCCCAAACACCACCATGAAGTGGTCCCAGGGCTCGGTGTCGAGGAGATGCGCACACAACGCCTCTTTTCTTCCGATCTCGCGCAGCAAGCTCGACCGCGCGTGCGCGTGCCAGCCCGGCCCGATGTCGCCCTCCTGAAAATCTGCAAAATGCAAGCCTCCAAAGCGGCGCTCCAGCTCCGGCCAGGCCGACGAGGGCTGCACGTGGCGCACCTCGGCGGTCGTCGCGACCGGGCTGTCAAAACCAGCGACGACCAAGCCGTTCACGCTTTCCGGCGGGAAGGTCGTCGGCACCGCGATGCTAGCGACCCGGCCACCGCGATCGGAGAGGATGCGATGCAGCGTCGGCACCCGCCGATGCGTCGCGTTCAAGAACGACAGCGCGTAGGTCCCGGGATCGCGACGGGTAAAGTCGAGAATGCCGTGGGTACCGGGCCTGCAGCCGGTCAACACCGAGGACCACGATGGCAGCGTCATCGGCGGGGTCGTGCTGTTCAGCCTCGCCCACGCGCCGGTTTGCCGCAGCCGCCACAAGTTCGGCAACATCGCCCGGTTCGGCTCGATCACATCCCAGGTCGCCCCGTCGAGGCCGATCGTCAGTGAACGTGCTTTGGGCTTCACTTCTTCTCGGCGTCCTCGCCCTGCAGGTATCCAAGCTGGATCAGCCGCGCGCGATCAGCGTCCGACATGTTCGCGATCACCGCGCCGACGCCCTTGGCGCGGGCGATGTCCACCGACTCCTGCAAGCGCGCGCGCATGCCTTCGACGCTGGCGTCGCCGGTCAGCGGAGCCTGCTCGCCGGCATCTACGGTGAGATCGTAAAAGGCCTCAGGAGGCTGCTTCCGGTCATTCGCCGCTGGAACGCGGTTGGCCTGGATCAGCTTCTTGCCGTCAGCACGCAGACTTTGCAGGTCGTAGCCTTCAAAATCCTGCTCGGACAGCGCGGCGCGGCTCGAAGGCAGCTGCCACCACGAAGGCGCGGTCCACGGGGGAGCCGCGGCTACGACTTCGGCGCCCGCAGCACCCTCGGCGTCCGCCGGGGGCGGCGGGAGCGTGACCGCGAGCTGCTGATCGAAGTCATCCGCGAACAGCGTCTCTCCGTCCCAGGTCTCCGGCTTTGGCACACCGGCCACGTCGGCGATGGTGGCGGCGATGTCGATCTCGCGGACCTGCCAAGGCACGCGGGTGCCGGCGCGAGCGTTGTTGGGGAGCTTGACGAGCAGCGGCACGTGAACTTGCTCATCGTACAAGGTGGTTCCGTGCCACCAGCCGCCGTGCTCAAAGAACTCCTCGCCGTGATCGGCGGTGACGATGATCAGCGCGTTGTCGTAGAGGCCGTCGGCCTTCAACTGCGCGAAGAACCTACCCATCTCCTCATCCGCGTGCTTGACCTCACCGCGGTAGAGATCATGCAGGTGCTCCTTGAGCGCCGGGTCGGGGTTCGGAAACTCGGCACGTCCATACGCTTCTCCGGTGATGGGATGCGAAAAGTACGGGTCGTGGGCCTCCATGATGTGGATGTACGTGAACCAGCGATCCGCGCCTTGAGCGTCGATCCAGGAGGACGCCCGCGCGAGTTGGGTCTCTGCCGGCATGTAGTAGTCTTCCACCCGCTTTTTGGTGCTGATCTTGGCGTAGACCTTCCGGGCGAGGCTGTACATCGAGAGGGAGTACGACGACTCTTTCGCGCCAAGGGGGTACTCGGGCAGGTAGGGATACCAATCGAAGCCTTGTCCGAAGCCGAGCGCGCCCGTCACGTTCGCGTTGTTGGGAAAGCCGCTGGTCGCGTAGTTTGCGCCGGCGAGGGCCTCGGCGAGCGTGACTACGTCCGGGCTGAGCGCCGAATCCTTGGTCTCGCACGCGTGCGAGGACGGCGAGAGCGAGGTGAACAGCGACGCTGTGGACGCACGCGTCCACGACGCGGCGGTGATGTTCTGCTCAAAGACCACCGCGTCTTTGGCGAAGGCGTCGAGGTTCGGCGACGCCGCTGCGTCCCCGCTGTACACCCCGAGCGCGTCCACGCGCAGCGCGTCCATGTGGAACAGGATCACGTTCGGGCGCGGCCCCACGCCCTCCTGCGGGTGATGAGGGACCTCGGCGCCGACCGCTCCGGGCGCCGGCGCGAGCGACAACATCCACGTCAACGCAGTCCCCGCACCCCATACCGCAAAAGTCCCTTTCGGCGCAGGCAAAACCCGAAGGGGCGTCTTGGTCAGCAGGTTTCGTCCCAGCCAGATCCCGACCAACGAGAACGCGCCTAACGCTCCGGCGACCCCTAAGGTGGTGGTCATCGGCACACCCGCTTCCATGTACCACTGCTTATTGAGGATGTACCTTATGATCACCAAGCCCAGCGCGCTCATCGTTCCGAAGAATCCAAAGCACCAGCCCAGCGCAGGGCCCGGCCCACGCTCGCGGCCCAACGCACCAAGCACCACGTTCGCGAAGCCGATGCCAGCGCCGAGGATGCTACCGATGACGCCGTAGATCACCGCACCGTAGAGCACCGCCTGGTACTCGGACGGGGTGGTGCTCGTGAGCACCCAGCCCGCTTCGGCCACACCGACGGCGGAGCCGCCGATCAATCCGCCAGCGGCGCCGGCAAACCAGAGGGAAAAGGCGGAAGGCTTGGCCATGAGTACCTCGGACACCGGCGACTATGAAGGCCAGCGGCCCCGGTCAAGCCCTCGGCCAGCGCACCCGGCTATAAGCGATGGCCGCTCTTGGCCTTCTTGGTGTCGAGGTAGAACGCGTTGTGGGCGTTCGGCGTCGCCCGCAGCGGGATGTAGGACGCCACCGGGATTCCTGCGCGCGTGAGCCCCGCGACCTTCGACGGGTTGTTGGTCAGCAACGCCACCGACCGGATGCCGAGCTTGCGGATGATCTCGGCGGCGACGTCGTACCGGCGCAGATCATCGGGAAAGCCCAGCGCGAGGTTGGCTTCGACCGTGTCGAGGCCTTCGTCCTGAAGCGCATAGGCGCGGATCTTGTTGGCGAGGCCGATGCCTCGGCCTTCTTGCGGCAGGTACAACACCGCGCCGCGCTCAGCCTTACCGACGTAGGTGAGCGCGCCTTCGAGCTGGTCGCGGCAGTCGCACTTCAGGCTGCCCATCACATCTCCGGTGAAGCACTCCGAGTGCAAGCGCACCGGGACGTTTTCGGCGCCGACGAGGTCTCCTCGGGCCATCACGCCGTAGTCCAGTCCGTCCGACGCGCACTCAAACGCGATGACCCGGAAATCGCCGTACCGAGAAGGGAGTCGGGCCTCGGCCGCGAAGCGGACCACCGAAGAAGGGCTAAGATCGTCGACCGGGGGGTGCATGGAGACTCCGAACCGCCAACCCGAAGGGGTGGCGTAGGTTTCGTGGGATCAGGCCCTTTTCGACATGCCGAGGCCATGTCGACGGCCACGAGGTGTGCCGCCCGCAAAAGATTGGGCACGGAGCGGGGCGAGTCAAGCGCCCGCAGACGGCGTTCACGGACCGGTGACCGGGCTCACCGGAACACGAGCGCGGGCAGCGGCGACTCCCAGCCGTCCCCGGCGACATCCACAAAAGTGGCCGAGGTCATCGCCCACGCGAGGTTGCCCGCGTGCGCCCACTGCATCGGCGCGGCGGTGCTCTCCGCGATCACCACGTAGGACGCGTCCCGCATCGGGTCGAGCGTCCACGAGGCCGAGCACGGCGTCGGCGTGGCGCCATCGCACGGCAGGGTGTCGATCACCACGCCGTCCTGCAGCAGCGACACCGTCTCCACCGGCATCCACGAGGGCGCGTAGACCTCTACCTGCAAAGTCGAGCCGGCGGTCACCGTCGCCCCCGCTGCGAAGTCCCCGCTCACCCGCGCGTCGATGTAGGGGCCGCGGCTGACGACCGTGGCGCGGCGATGCAGCGTGTCTACAAGCACGTCGGCGTCGAAGTCCGCGAGCGGGGTCCCGGTCAACAGGTAGGTCTGGTTGAGCCCCAAACCCCCGCCGGTCGCGCTGTGGGAATCGCTGACACCGACGGGCGTAACCACGCGACCGCGATTCACGAGCGCAAGGTAGTACGGCAGATAGTCGGCGATCTCCCCACTGTTGTTGACCTCCATCGCGTTGAAGTCGTCCGACCAACGCTCCGCGTCCGCGATGGTCCCTGCCACGGGGTCCAAGCCGGCAAAGGAGAACATCCCCGAGTCCCCGACAGGATGGTTCGCTTGAATGATGCCAGACTCTCCTACGTTGTCGCGCATCCAACCGAAGATCTCGGCGGTGTCCGTGTACCCGAGCCACCAGCGCGGGGCGCCGTGATTGGCGCCCATCGTGGCGACCGCCGGGTACATGTTGAAGTGGCCGCGCAGCACCGGGCTGACCTCGTCGCAGACGACGCTCTGCAGCCGATCGGCGAGCCCGAGCGGCGCGAGGAGCGGGCGATAGTCGGCGATGTGATCGTGATCGGTGCCGAAGTGCACGTCCACGCCGTACGCCGCCATCGAGAGCAAGCGCTGCTCCATGGTGATCGCCGCGTCGCCGCTCGGGGACGCGTGGGTGTGTGGATCACCGGTCAACACCCCCGCGATGGTGTAGGCAGCGTGCACATCTGCGACGACGTTGACGGTCTCGCCGCTGACGACGGTCAGGTCTTGGACATCGAGCTCGTCCCGGACGCCGCGGTGCACGACGAGCACGTAGTCGCCGGGCTCAGCGGGGATGTCGAGGTCTCCATCGCGCACAAAGCCGATCGCCGCGCAGCCCTCGGGGCGCCCGTCGGTGAGCCGCACATCCGCGACCACCGGGTCGGCCGACGCAAAACACAGCCTCGCGACCGCCGGCCCGCCGTCGGCGACGTGGACGTGCACGTTGCCCGGCGCGACCAGCGGGGCGACACCCCAGCCTTCCGCGAACGGCGCCGAAACCGAGCCGCTCGTCAGCGTGGCCAACGTGGATGCGGGCTCGCCCTCGTAGGGGGCGGGCCAGCCATGGCCTTCGGGCAGGTCATAGACGATGCCGGTGCCGCGCCCCGTCTCCACCGTGCGATGATCGCCGCGCGGTACGGTCGCGGACCAGCCCCCCGCCGCGTCGGCAAACGCGACGGTGACCGGTGCGTCTGCGGCGTCTAGCACATGAACGCGCGCGCCTGACGTCGTCGTGCCCGACAGCACAGCTACGTCGGCGCCACCGCGCTCAAGCCGCTCTCCTGAGAGCGTCGCAGGATCCGGCGCGACGCCGACCCAGCGGGTCCACGTCATGGACTCCTCGGACGAAAGCGTGTCCGTAGGACCAAAGCCCGCGATCACCTGCCCGAGCGCGCCTAACAGCTTGCCGATGGTGCCTTGCTCCAGCGTCGCATCCGGCCCGGCGAGGATCGCGAGCGCGCCCTCGTTGCGCTGCCCGATCGCGCTCACCCACTCCACCGGGCCATCGCCGGCGGCGTCAAGTCCAACACCCGGTCGCCAGGGCTCGGCGACGTCCAACGACACCATCGCGATCTCGCCAATCGCGAGGGACTGATCCGCAGCCTCGTGACTGGTGACGGTCGTCGTCATCTTCATCGACCACGCGTCGGGCGCGAGCTCAAAGTCGGTCTGGATCCACAGGTCCAGGTCTGGCACGATCTCGGGGGACTCCAACGCCCCAGTCGCGAGGCGCAAGGGCGCGCCCGGACCCTCGACGCGCAGGCACGCGATCGGCGCGTCCGTGTCGCCGCTGCCATCCCCGCAGACCTCGACGGTCTGCGCGTCCATCACGCGCGCGAACCCCACCATCGCGCCCATCTCGTCGAGCATGTCGCGACCGGGTTCGCCGGCAGGGCGCACCACGTCGGCGTCGATCAATCCACCGCCGTACTCGATGTAGTAGCTCGAGTCGCCGATGTCTTGAACGATGAACTGCACGTTGGAATTGTAGATCTTCCAGTCGCCGACGGCACCTTCTGCAGAGACGCCACCGAACAACGCGTCGGTGCTCTCGACGCGCCCGGCGCGCACCTGTCCGGGGGTGAGGCGCTCAGAGACATTCGCGCCCACCGGAGCGGAGTCCGGGTTTGGCTTGCAGGCGAGCAGAAAGAGAAGCATGACGACAACGTAGCCCCAAAACGGGGAGCCAACGTAGAAGCCCCCCTTCGGCACGTTGCCGAAGAGGGGCTTGGTCACGAGAAAACCGTGGGGAAACCCCCAGGGTAATCAGGCGTTGAGGGACTCTTTCAGGCCCTTGCCAGCGCGGAACACGGGGATGCGGCGCGAGGGGACCTGGATCTCTTTGCCGTTCTTGGGGTTGTGGCCCTTGAACTGGCGGCGCTGCGACACGGTGAAGGTGCCGAAGTCGGAGATGGTGACCTTCTCACCCTTGGTGAGGGCTTCCTGGATCGTGTCCATGATGATGTTCACGTGCTGGGCGGCCTTGATCTTGGCGATCTGGGCTTTCTGGGCGAGCTGCTCGGTGAGGTCGGCTTTGTTCATGGGAGACTCCTGTTGAGGGCAATATTAATATTCTACAAATAATCCAAACTCGGGATGTCCTATCCCTTCATCATCAGTAGTCACATTTAGCGAGACCGTGATGCGAAAGTTTAGAAACACCTTCATTTAGGACGCTGGCACCCTAACAGAAGCGTTTTCTGCTGCCAACGGCAAAACGTCGGTTTTTGTTGTTTCTTCACAGAAAGCAAAAAAACCAAAATACTCAAAGCCGAACACGACACCCCTAAGGTGCACACCAGCGCACGATCCTAGGGTGTCTCGGCTCGATCTGCCGCGCCGAAAGGCGGCTTCAGCCAACCACCCCGGACCATCAGCGCGCGGGGCAACACCTCGATCACGACGGGAGCGTCACCGATGGATTCGCCGTCGGTCTCGATCGGGATCGCGCTCGCGACCTCCACGCGGGTGACTCGCGCCTGCACAACGCCGGGCACGGTGTGAAAGTCCCCCGAGTAGAGCTTCGGCAAGTGCCGCACCGCCTGGAGCGCCGGCATCTTCGGCACGATCGACAAGTCGAGCACGCCGTCCGCCATCGAACCGCGCTTGCCGACAAAAAGCCCGGCGCCACAATACTGCCCGTTTGCGCAAAACGCAGCGTGCGTCTCCATCGTCACCGCGCCAGGACCATCTGGGCCGTCCCAGCTCCACGACACCGGCATCGGCTCGAAGGTGCGCAGCGCCCGCAGGATGCTGCCGAGGAACGTCGCGGTGCCGCCAAAGCGCTTGGCGGACTTGTTGGCGAGCTCGCACACCCGCGCGTTGATGCCGAAGCCGACGACGTTGATGCAGATCTCGGATCGACGCGGACTGTCGCCTTGGCGGTGGGGAAACGTCAGCTTGATCACGTCCAGCGGCAAGGTCATGCCGGTGCTCGCCACCCATAGTGCGTCCTGCAGGTTCTTCTTTACGTGCAGGGTGCGCACCAGATCGCCGCCCGTCCCAAAGGGCAGCACCGCGAACACCACCCGCCGATGTACGGGCTCGCCGTCTACGAACAGCCCGTTGACGACCTCGTGGCAGGTGCCGTCGCCGCCCAACGCCGCGATGATCGGGGCGTCCCCGTTGCGAGCGGCGTCTTCTGCGGCCTGCCGCGCCAGCACCGTTCCGTGCCCCGCGTACTCGGTCCAGACAACGCGGCTGCGCGCAAATGCACGGCTTACTCCGGCTTCAATCTCCCCACGACGCGCGCCTGCCCGGCCCCCGCCGGCTCTGGGGTTCGCGATGACGAGGATGGATTCACCTTCGTTCCGCGCACCGCCCTGATCCTTACTCATCGAACCTCCACATTCGCGCCATGTTGAACGAGCCAGGCAGCGCAATCGCCGTCAGAGCAGGCGACCGCGCGACCGTCGAGCAGCCGCACATTCTCCAACGCGACCGCCCGCGCCGCATCCGGCTGCCTCCCCTCAAAGCCATCGCGCCGACCGCAGCAGGCGAGCTGATGCGGCGCTGCCACCGCACCCTCCCGGCAGGTCGTGAACCGTCCGACGTCGGCCCCCGGACCGCCGACCGGCTTCAACGCGGCGTCGGGACGATCCGGAGCTTCGCGACCGGATGCACGATCCAGCAGATCCGCGACCGGGACGTGATGCTTGCAGTGACGGGTACACGCCCCGCAGCCGAGGCACAGCGCCAGCGCCTCGGGATCCGCGGCGACGCCGGTCTCAGCGGCGAGCCACGCCGCGGACATCATCGCCGTGGCCGTCGCAGACTCCAGCGCCGTCGCCACCGCGACCGGGCACACCGAGCGGCACAGCTTGGGGCAAAATGTGCACATGGAATAGGGAAACGAGTCCATCAGCGGCCTCCCTGGGGAACCGGCGCCGCTCCAAGCGGAACGACCGGCACGGTCAGCGCCTCGTACGATGACTGTGGCAGAATGCGGCGGGGATCGGGGCCCGCCGAGCTGCGCGGCACAGGCAAAAATGCAGCACGGCGGCCGTCGATCGTCGCCCACGCACCGACGACCCGACAATCGTCGGGCGCGACGCGCGAGAGGTCCGAGACCAGCGGCCCCGCCACCGGATGCCGCAGTCGCCACCCCTGCGCAGCGAGCCGCGCATCGCGATCCGCAGCGGCCTCCTGCGCGGGCAGCGTAGCGACCCGGCTCACTGCGTCGACGCCATAAACGACCGCGGGGACGTCTGCCGCGCGGGGACCTTTCTCATCCAACGCGGGGAAAAGACGCCCCGGGTTCATCACCCCAGCCGGATCCAGCTCGGACTTGAGCGCGTGAAACAGCGGCGCGATCCCCGCGAGCTCCCGAGCCGCCGCGTGCATCTTGAGCTGACCGACGCCGTGGTGATGCGCGACGGTCCCGCCCGCAGCGGCGGCAGCGGCGAGCGCGTCCTGCCACGCGGCGTCGTAGACATCCAACGAGCCTCGCCCCGCAAAAGTGAAGTAGATGCTGCACCCTTCCCGGTAGACATGGGAAAAATGCGCCATCACCAGCCCGTATCGCCCGAGCGCCGCCCGTACGCCGGCGTAAAGCGCCGGCAACCGAGACCACAGCGCGGCGACCTCCATCGTGTCGGCAAAACCGCCGTGGCTGTAGATCGGCGCAACCTTGTAGGACACCTCGTGCCGGTGCGCGTACCAGTGCTCTCCGGGCTCAGCGCCCAGATCGACTCCGCCGCCCGCGAGCAGGAGCGGCGCCGCGATCGCAGAAGATGCCTGAACCTCGGACTCGTCGCCTTCAAAGCCGACGATGAGCACGCAGGCGCCCGACAGCCCCTGCACGATGCCGTTCACCAAGCGCGGCAAGGCGAGCGGCAGCGAAAGTGCGTGCCGCCGCAGCGCGGGCGTCGCATCGACCAGAGCGCGCAAGGATCCCAACCAGCCGGCTCCGGAGGATGCAGGCTTGGTCGCGGTCCCTTTGCCCGCGATCATCGTGTCTGCGGCGTCGTACAGGCGAACTGCGCAGGGACGAAGCTCGGTTTGCAACAGCATCCGCATCACTTCCCACGCGGCGGCTACGTCGTGGAATCGGTATCCCCGCAGCCAGCGGGCCCGCGCAACGCGCTCCACCCGCACCCGCACCCGGGTGATCACGCCGAGCGCACCTTCGCTCCCGAGCACCCATTCGTGCAGATCGCGCCCTCCCGATGCCCACTCCCCGGTTCCATAGGCGCCGGTCGGTGCGGCGACGTCGAGCGCCAACGCCATGTCCTCGAACTTACCGTAGCGGGACGAGAACTGACCGGCCGAGCGGCCCGCTGCCCAGCCGCCGACCGTGCTGCATCCAATGGAGCTGGGGCTGTGACGGCTGGCCCAGCCCTGAGTCTCCAGCGCGTCTTCGAAGTGCTGACCGAGCACGCCAGCTCCTACATCCACCGCGCCGTGATCGCCGCGGTCCTGCACCGCGCCCACGCCGCGCAGCAGCTTCAAATCCAACGCAAGCCCATCCGCGCGCCCGGCCGCTGCCCCGCAAACCCCGCTGCCCGCGCCCCAAGGCACCACGGGTAGGCCCTCCGCCGCAGCGAATTGCAGGCACAAACCGACCTGCTCCGCGCTCTCAGGGAACGCGACGGCGAGCGGAGCAGACCCGTCATCCTGCGACACCGCGAGCCCAAGGGTGCTTCGAGGCCACAAATCCCGCGCGTGCGCCCTACGCTCGGAGGGACGGTCATCGAGGCGTACTTGAGCGCGAAGAGAGGAAAAATCCACGCTGCGAACTATTCCTACGCAGGGTCAAAAGCAAAGAAGCCACCGGGGTTTCCGGTGGCTTCGAAACTGGAGCGGGCGGCGGGATTCGAACCCGTGACCCCGAGCTTGGGAAGCTCGTGCTCTACCAACTGAGCTACGCCCGCATCTTCGACCCGATAACGGATACCCTCGCAGTCCGCCACCCCGCAAGCGCGGTTACACCCCCATCCGTGGCCCGTCGTTCCCGCCTCCGCTGGTTGCTCTGGCCGATGATCGGCGTCGCCGGGGTCGTGGGGATCGTGAGGTCCGACGCCGCTTCGGACACGGTGTGCCGCCTCGTCGAAGCCACGATCGAAGGCTTGACCGGAGAGCGGGCGACCATCGCGCACCTCGAGCTGGGGCTCCGTAGCGTCTCGCTCGTGGGCATCGACATCGTCCACCCCGCCACGAACGAGGGAATCGTACACGTCGACGCCGTCACGATGCTCTTTGGATGGGACAACGACAGCGGGCCGCTCCCGGGCCTCGGGCGTCCAGTGCTGCGCAGGTTGATCCTGCTCGGACCCGATGTCAGCCTCCACCTCGACCCGGATGGGCTCCGAGAGTTTCGCGACCCCACCACGCTGTTCGCGTCCGACGCGCCCGCGGATCCTGTCACCGAATTTCCATGGCGAGAGCTGGAGATCGTCTCGGGGCGCTTCGGGGTTCGGGGCGTCAACGGGCCCAACACGCTGTGGAGCGTTCGGGTTGACGGGATCGACCTGACGCCCGGGCGTCCGGGCCTCGCCGATCTGGTGCTCAACGAGGTGGCGATCGAGTCGGATGCCCTGCGGGTGAAAGATACGAACATCGTGTTCCGACAGCTCGCCGTCACGCCAGACCGTCTGGTGCTGCCCGATGTACACCTGCGCTTCGCCGCAGGAACGGCAGCCCCGCCGCTGCTGCTCGTCGACGGCTCCTTGGACGCGTGGCTGGGGCGCTCGCTCGCTGGCGGCGTCTCCGTGCAGCTCGACCTCCCGGCGCTCACCCCCGGACTACCGAGCTACAACCGGCCCATCGCGGGATGGACCGACGGGGCGCTACACCTCGACGCCACCTTCGATGGCTCACCGAACGCCCCGGACATCCACGGCTTGTTGGCGATGAACGGCCTCACGCTCCACAACGGCCCGCCCCAACGCTTCGGGGACATCCACGGCCCGTGGCATCTGGATCTGAAGGGTGATGCCCCACAATTCGCGCTCGACGCGGTGCAGATGGAGTGGGGGCCCGGTACGGTCGGCGTCGACGCCCGCGTGAACCTCGTCAACGGCGCGATCGACGCCAGCGTCGAGGCAGAGAGCGTGTCGCTCGCCGACATCTTGTCGGACGTCGCCGTGGCCCCCACGCCCTGGGTCGACTTCCGCGCCGACGTCGACACCACCGTGCACGGCGCGCTGTCCCCGTTCCGGCTCGAAGGGCCGTTCGAGATCGCGCTGACCAACCTCGAGGTCGGCGACGCCCCCCTCGGCGGTCCGCACTCCACGCTGCTGAGCGTGCCGAAGGGCTCGTTGGTCGGCGACCTCGTGATCACGGCAGACCACATGATTATGGACGTCGCGCAGCTAAAGGCTGGCCCCACGCACGGCCGCGCGCTCGCGGACATCGGCTTCGCCGAGCATGGGCCGCTGCGCGTGGACGTTGATCTCCCGACGCTGGACCTCAGCTGGCTCGCTCCGCTCAACGACATCGGCCTCGACGGACTCGCCGAGATCAGAGGCACCATTGAGGGGCCTTACGAAGCGCTGAGCGCCGACGGCACGCTGTCCGGAAAAGGCGTCGTCGTGCTCGGGCTGCCGATCGCCGATGCGATGACCGCACACTTCAGCTCCGACATGAAGCGGCTGGACTTCGACGAGGTGCGCGGCCTCGTTGGGGAGACCCTGTACGAAGGCGACTTCGGCATTGATTTTGAGCACGACGAGCACATTCGGACCATGTTCCGCATCACCGACGGGCACGCGCGGGACCTCACCGGCATGTTTGTCGATCTCGGCGAATTTGACGCGGGCGTGACCGGCGGGTTGACCCTGGACGGCACGCCGTACAATCTGAATGGGATCGCGAGCTTCAACTTGGGTTCAGGCTCGATGTGGGGCGAGCCGTTCTCCAGCGGCAGCGCCGAAGGAAAAATGGTCGACGGGGAGTTTACGTTGACCGACCTGCGCGTCCTCCGACCCGGGAGCGGCGCGACGAAGGAGCTGCTGCGGGCGCGCGGATCGGTAAAGCGTGGGTTCGCCCTGAACCTCGAGCTGCTCAGCGACGGCCTCGCCATCGAGCGACTCGCGCACGCACAAGGCATCGGTCTGACCGGGGACCTTCAGGTCGATGCGCAGGTTGGCGGCACCTTGTACGACTGGGAGCCCCGCGGGCGCATCGCGCTCCGCCACGTCCACGTGTTCGGCGAGCCCGTAGCGGACACGACGTTCCGCTTCAAAACCACCCACAACGCCGAGAGCAACGACACCCTCGCGTGGAACGGCGAGGTCTTAGGCGGCGCAGGCTCAGTCGCAGGCACCTTCGGCCTCGCCGGCGACCAACCCTACGCGATGCACGCCGACTTCACGGACTTTCCGCTCGCGTTCTTCCACCCACGCGCCCCCGATGGAACGCCGATCGAAGCCGGCCTGACCGGCACGCTCGATCTCGCCGGCAAGCTCGGCGACCACCCGACCCCGGCGGACATCGACGGCACCTTGCAAGCGGTGCATCTCCGCTGGGGGACCCATGTGCTCGGAAATGAGGCGCCGTGGTCGTTCTCGCTGCACAACCGGGAATTCATCGTCCCGGCGCTGACCCTCACCGGAAATGACGGCACGCGCTTTGAGTTCGAGGGGCACGCCGCGCCCGGTGATTCACAGGCCGGAGACCTCCCACCGGTGCAGTTCGAAGGCACCGGAAAGATCGACCTGGACTTGCTGAGAGCGGTCGTGCCCGAGGTGCGCGAGGCGCACGGCATGGCTCAAGTGGACCTGCACATCGACAGCGCCGCAAAAGATCCTGTACGGATCAGCGCCCGGCTGCGAGATGCAACCTTTAGAACCGGCTATTTCCCCGCCACCTTTGAGAACGTGAAGGCCGACCTGACCGCCGATGCGGACGGATACAGCTTGGACAATGTCAGCGCGTCGGTAGGCGGCGGCACCTTCGCCGGCGCACCTTCCACGATTGACGCCGACAATTGGGTCCCCAAGCGCTACGCCTTGAAGGGGCAGCTCCGTGACGCAAAAGTGCAGTACATCGACTACTTGCCCCCGATGCGGGGCGACGCGTCCTTGACCTTCGACGGCCCGGTAGGCGACTTGCTGCTGGGCGGCTCGATCGCGATCACCGACATGGAGTGGCGCGAGCGCATCGACTGGGAGTCCACGGTCGTGTCCTTGCGCGAGGAGCGCCTGACCGCCGCGGCGCCGGACCCGAGCGCAAACTACTTTGGGATGGACCTTACGGTCACCGCCGCCAACACCCTACGCCTGCGCAACAACGTCGCCGATGCCGACGCCTCCTGCACGCTGCGCGTGATCGGCGACACGTCACGCCCGGGGATGGTCGGCACCATCCTGCTCGCTCCGGGCGGGCAGCTGTACCTCAACGACCGCGAGTTCGACATCAAGCGCGGCGAGATCCGCTACATTGATCCTTACACCTTCGACCCGGACGTCGACCTGCTGCTCGAGACCGACGTCCGCAGTCAAGAACAGGACTATCACCTCACCTACATGGTCAACGGCCCGTTCTCGGACTGGCGCACCACGACGTCCTCCGACCCGTACCTGTCGCAGGCCGACATCAACGCGCTGCTGCTGTTCGGCGTGACGCGCGAGGAGCTGGAGCGCTACGGCGGTCTGGGGACGGCGCTGCTGGCCGAAACGGGCGACTTGTTGCTCGGCCAAACGGCGCTCTCGCGCACGAACTTCCTCGTCGTCGACCGCTGGAACCTCGTCAGCGGGGTCACTGAGCGCGGCACCCCCACGCTGTCCTCCGACCTACGCCTCGTCGCCCAAAAAGAGATTGGCGGCTTCGACGTCACGATGGAGACCGCGCTCGGCCAGAACCTGGGCCGCGACTGGTACATGAGCGTGGAGCGGCGCATCGCCCAGCGGCTCTACGCCTCCGCGTGGCTGGCGACCGAGCAGGAGGGTCGCACCCTGCCGATCGGCGCCGCCTATGGGCTGGACCTCAAGCTGCGCGTGGAGGGCGATTGACGCTCATCGCCCTCGCGCTGCTCAGCGCGGCCCACGCCGAGGATCTCCCGATGCCCGCGGAAGCCCCCGCGACCACCGCGATCGACTCGGCCGTCGATCCCGTCGCCACCCGCTACACCGGGCAGCTGATCGCGCTTCGGACGCTGTCCGCCGGCCGGGGAGCGCTGCCCGACGAGAACTTGGAGCCCCTGCTGCGCGTCCAACAGGACGGACGCTACAACCCACAGGATGTACGCCAAGACCTCGCGATGTTGTACCGCGTGGCGCATGTGGTTCAAGTGCGCGTCGACGTGGAGCCCTGGCCGGCGTTCGACGAGGACGGGAAGCTCGTCCCCGCGGTGCACGTCGACTACACGATCTTTCCGCCCGATCCCGTTCACCGGCTGAAAATCGCCGGGAACGCCCATATCGACGGGCGCGAGCTTCAATCCGCGATGCGCTTGACGCGCGAGAGCCCGTGGTTTCCCGAGGACGTGCCCCGCCTAATGGCCTCCATCCAATCGGCGTACATCGAACGGGGTTGGCCGAACGCCAAAGCCAACATCGTCGCGACGCCGCGCACCCGACCGGACGGCACCTCCGACGGCGTCGACGTGCAGATCGACATCGACGAGGGCACAGCGAACCGCGTGCGCACCGTCAAGGTTCACACCGGCGGCGCCATCAGCGACCTGCGCGCGCGCTGGATCCTCGCCCGCCACGGTGTACGAAAAGGCAGGCCCTACACGGACGCCTCGCTGAGAGCCGCACATGACGCGCTCGCCCGCGTCGTGCGCACCCGCGGGCCAGCGGGCTCCGGTCACTACACCGCCCGGGTGTCGCTCGCGGTGAACCCCGAGGGCATGGCGGCGGTGTTCATCGATGGCGGTCGCCAGTGGTCCATCGACACCGGCGCGACAGGGCTGCGCGCCAAAGAGGTCGAGGAGCAGCTGGAGCTCGCAGACGGTACCCGGCTCACCCGCACGCTGGACGCCGACTCCACCGACGCGCTGAACGCCGCGTTGCAGGCCAACGGCCGGCTCGCGAGCGACGTCGCGGTGGGCATCGCGATTGAAACCGGGACCGTCCGGCTGACGGTCAGCGGCGACGCCGGACCGCGCCACACGTTGGGCGAGGTCGTGTTCGACAGCCCCGCGCACGTCGAAGGGGCTCAGAAATCGGATCGGATCTGGACGAAAAAATATCTCGAAGGTGCATTTCTCGAAGCAGCGAACCGGTTTCCCAAAGGCCGGGTGACCCCGGAGACGGTGGATCAAGCGCTGGGCGCGATGCGGGAGTTCTACCGGGCGGAGGGCTACCTCGGCGCCACCTTTACGAGGCGGAACCTCGTGGTGCGGCCAGGAAAAAAGGCCCACACGGCGCTCGTCGACGTGACCGTTCAGGTTGATCCAGGGCCGCGCGCTTGGCTGCGGGACGTCGTCACCACCGGCGGCGAGCTGGACGCACGGGAGATGTACGCCGACCTGCTTCAAAAGCCCGTGGACCCCAGCGCGATCGAGTCCCGCGCCCGTAAACTGGTCGAGCAGTACAAGAACCGCGGCTACCTGAACGCCGACGCCACGACCGGGCTCACAGTCTCTGCCGACGGCACGCGCGCGGATCTCGCCGTCACCGTCACGCCCGGCAACGTCGTGTACCTGCGCGCGATCCTCATCCGCGGATATTCCCGCACGCAACGCATGGTGATTGACCGCGAGATCGACCTTCAGCCCGGAGATCCGATCACGCCCGAAGCGCTCGCGGACATCCGCCGCCGCCTCTACGATCTCGCGGTGTTCGATCGCGTCAGCGTCGAAGCGATCGGGGACGAAGACCGCGTAAAGGACCTCCTCATCGAGGTCTCCGAGCGCAAGAACCTCTACGGCGAGCTGGGCGGCGGCATCGCGACGGACCAAGGGGCGCGGGTGTTCGGTCGGGCCGGCCATCGAAACCTGTTCGGCATCGCCCACACGCTGACCTTGTACGCGCAAGCGGGGTTCGGCTGGCTGGGGGACGGATGGACCTTCGACCCCACCAACCCGACCTACCGCGCGACCGCACACTACGAGGCGCCCCATGTGCCCGCCCGCGGCGAGTCCGTCACCGGCGACCTGCTCTTCCGCGCCGAAGAGCAGGCACCAAGCTGGAGATTGGCCCGTTCGGGCGTGGCCGCAGGCTTGTCGCTCAAGCTAGGACTTTTCGCCACCTTACGCGCCGACTATCGCGTACAGTGGCGCACGCTGATGGACATCGATCCCGGCGTGCTGGTCGCGGGCGATCCGTGGCTCAGCCCGCTTGGCGTTTCAAGCGCCGACGACCCCTCGCCCGTCACGCCCAGCGCGCTGCGCAGGCAGTCGGGGTTGGACCTTTCGCTGCTCGTCGACCATCGAGACGACCCCTTCAACCCCACCCGCGGAGGGGTCGGAAGTGCGGCGTTCATCCTCACCGATCCGCTGCTCTCTGACTTTGTATTCCTGAGGGCCGAGGCCAGCTGGACCCAGCTCGTCCCCGTCGGAAAACCAGCGTTCCTGTTCCGTATCCGCGGTGGAGCCGGGTGGGTGCCCGACGGCAACAGCGTGCTGCCGATCGAAGATCGCTTTCAGGGCGGGGGAGGTGCGAGTTTTCGAGGCTTCGCGCTGGACACCCTCGGCCCTGCAAACCTCGTCAGCAACGAAGACATCGGGTATCCCAACACCCTCGCCCCCCTGCTGGATTACGCAGAGCGCACCGCAGCCGGACGTTGGGTGCCGACGGGCGGCGACAGCATGGCCGTAGGCACCTTCGAATTCACGGTTCCGCTCGACGTGTTTGGCCTGGCTGGATGGGAGGCCACGCGCGTGGCGCTGTTCACCGACGTCGGCAACGTCTGGTGGGCGTCGCCGCTGGTGAGCACCACGTCCATGCAACGCCAAGGCCTCGAAGGTGGAGATCCCCTGCTCCGCTACGCCGTCGGGGTAGGGCTCCGACGCGCGACCGCGGTGGGGCCGGTGCAGGTGGATCTCGGGTTCAATCCTGCCCGCATCGAAGCCCGAGGCGAAGATTGGGTACGCTTGCACGTCAGCCTCGGCAGCGTATTCTAAGCAAGGGGTTGACGAATCGCGGGTGACGGAGGTCTGACACCCCGGACACAAAACCGATGAAAATCGGCGTTTATCCAACGGCCCGGGGTTTGCTCCATGGAGCGCATCCCCGGAGCGCTCCTTGTCCAGCCAGACCACCCAGACCACCCAGACCGTCCAGGCCAGCCAGACCGTCCAGAACAGCCAGCACAGCCAGACCGCCCAGGCTTCGGCGGTCGCGCAGCCCTACGGCAATCAAGCGGCGCTGCAGGACGCGGGCATCCAAGCGGCGCCAGCCTCTCCGCTTTCCGAGGAGGCAGCCTACTACGCGCTGCTCGCCGCGAGCTGGGTGGACTACGCAGCGGTGCTCGAACAGTGTCTCGACCAGCCGAACACCCCGGCCGCCCACCGTTGGATGCAACATCAACACCTCGACGACGTCGCGGAGAACGCCCCGGCGCTGTTGGACCGCGCGCGGGAGGTGATGTGGCCGATGAACCGCCGCGTCAGCGCCCAGTTCGCGGGCAAGTACGTCAACGAGTTTGGGGGTGAAGTCGCCGGCCAAGCCTCCACCGAGCGCAGCGATGACGGGTTTCGCGTCGAGCTCCAAGGCGAGGCGAAGGTCGACGCTGGTTTTGACGGTTTGAAAGCTAATCTGCCGGTGTACGGGGACGAGAACCTGCTCTTCGGCGCCGGCGCAGACGCGACCTTAGCCGGGGGTTACCGCGTGGAAGCGAGCTGGGATCTCCCGGCCGATGCCATGGACAGCCAGCTCCTCGACGTCACCATCGTGACCGGCCTCGACGCGCTGATCAAGTCCGTTGACATGCTCATCGAAAATCTGACCATGCCGGACGAGTTGAAGATTGAGTCATTGCAAACTGCCGAAGCCGGCGCGGCCGTGGGAGCCGGGATCGGCGCCTCGGCGGGCGCCGAGACGGAGCAGGCGCTGGGCTTCGGCTACGACGCCGACTGCGCCTATGCGACCGGCTCCATCTCCGGCGGCGTAGCCGTCGGCTTCGACACCCACGCGCTCGCCGCCCTCGGCGCGGCGATCGGCGACGGCTTGGCGGACTTCAAGGGGTCGGTCTCCGTGCGCGCCGAGCTCCCCAACGATTGGGCCTCGAACCCCACGCCGCCCCGCTACTTTTTCTGCTGGTCCACCGCCAGCGAGACCAACAACGGCAAAACCGAAGCCGCGAACACCTCCTCCACCTGGGTCGAAGTCGGCCTGCTGCAGAGCGCCATCACGCTGATGCGCACGCTGCTCCGCGGCGACGCCGACGCCGGCGAGATCGCCGTCGCTGACCTGCCCGATCGCACGCTGGTTCGCGCCGTCGAACGCCACATCGAAGACCAGACCTTCGTCGCCAACGCGATGGGCGCGACCGGCTTGGATCAACTCGAACTCAGCCCGCTTCCGCTCGTACAGGAGGACTGCGAGGTGCGGGCGATCGGCGAGATCCGCGTGACCACCGCGGCGGTCGCCGCAGCGCTCGGAGGCGCGCGCAGCCTCAACGCTTCCGGAGAGAGCGCGGAGGACGCCGTGCTCGACGCCGAGCGCCAGATCGCAGCGTTCTTCTTAGGCGAACACTACGAATGGGACGGCGCTGCGCAGATCGAACGCGGCTTGGCGAACGCCTTGCCCGCCTGCGGGGTTCAAGGCTCCCGGCTCGAAGCGTCTCGGAACCTGCACATCGGCGCGCAGACGGGCCCGGGGAGCATGTCTGCGGGTACCACGATCACCGAAATCATGGACATTACGCCCGCTGAACTTCGAAACTACATGGCGCTCTGAACGCGCGGCGCGCAGTCCGGGAGTTCCCCAAGGGGGCGATGTGGGTTAGCCCCGCGCTCCCCCTTCGCTTTTGAGAGACCCGATGAGCCGCTACCGCACCCACACCTGCAACGACCTCCGCGCTGAACACATCGGCCAAGCGGTCACCCTCTCCGGCTGGCTGCACATGGTGCGCGACGTCGGCGGCTTCGTGTTTCTCGTGCTGCGCGACCACTACGGCTCGACTCAGGTCGCCGTCGAAGATCCGGCGTTGCTCGCCAAGGTGCGCGGCCTCCGGGTCGAGAGCACGATCTGCGTCAAGGGCTCGGTCCGCGGGCGTCCGGCGGGCGGGGCAAACACCAAGATGCCCACCGGAGAGATCGAGGTAGAAGCCAGCGATGTGGAGCTGCTCGCGGCGAGCGACGTGCTGCCTTTCCCCATCCAGGACCAGATCAACGCGTCCGAAGCCGAGCGCCTCAAGAACCGCTTTCTGGACCTTCGCCGCCCGAACGTGCACGCGAACATCGTGCTGCGCTCCAAGGTGGTGTCGTACATCCGCGCCAAGATGCACGACCTTGGGTTTCTGGAGTTCCAGACTCCGATCCTCACCGCATCCTCCCCCGAAGGCGCGCGCGACTACCTCGTGCCGTCCCGCGTGCACCCCGGTCGCTTCTACGCCTTGCCGCAGGCGCCGCAGATGTTCAAGCAGCTGCTGATGACCTCCGGCTTCGACCGCTACTTCCAGATCGCGCCCTGCTTCCGCGACGAAGACGGCCGCGCCGATCGCTCGCCGGGTGAGTTCTACCAGCTCGACGTCGAGATGGCGTTCGTGGAGCAAGAGGACGTGTTCGCGCCGATCGAAGCGCTGATGATCGACCTGTTCCAGCACTTCTCCGATAAAAAAGTCCCGGCGCCGTTCCCGCGCATCGCGTATCGAGAGGCGTTCCGCCGCTGGGGCATCGACAAGCCCGACCTGCGCTTCGGCATGGAGATCCAGGACGTCGCCGGCGCGATGCACGCCGTGCCGTTCCTCGCCACCGCCGTGGCGGAGGGCGGGGTCAACCGCGCTCTGGTCGTGCCCAATGTCGGCGGTGAATCGCGCAAGTTCTACGATGCGCTCGTTGAATTCGTCAAGGCGCAAGGCGGCAACGGTCTGGCCTGGGCCGTCCCCCAAGCCGACGGCACCGCCAAGGGCTCGCTGGCCAAGTTCCTAGACGCCGACGCCGTGGCGACCCTGCGCGCGCTGCCGGAGTACGCCGAGAACGCAGCGATCCTCGTCATGGGCGGCCCGGAGGACAAGGTCCAGACCGCGCTCGGGCGGCTGCGCAACAAGCTCGCCGAGGACCTGAAGCTCCACGAGACCGGCGTGTTCCGCTTCTGCTGGATCGTCGACTTCCCGATGTACGAGAAGAACCCGGACACCGGCGCGATCGAGTTCTCCCACAACCCGTTCTCGATGCCCCAGGGCGGCATGGAAGCGCTGGTCACCAAGGACCCGCTGGACATCCTAGCCTACCAGTACGACATCGTCTGCAACGGCGTGGAGCTCTCCTCGGGCGCGATCCGCAACCACCAGCCCGAGCTGATGGTCAAGGCCTTTGAGGTCGCCGGCTACAGCCGTGACGAGGTCGCCAAGCGCTTCGGCGCGCTGTTCCGCGCGTTCCACTACGGGCCGCCGCCCCACGGCGGTCTGGCGCCGGGCATCGACCGCATGGTCATGCTGCTCGCCGATGAGAAGAACATCCGCGAGGTCATCCCGTTCCCGATGGTGATCACCGCGCAGGACCTGCTGATGGGCGCGCCGGGCGAGGTCACCCAGAAGCAGCTCGATGAGCTGCACATCGCCATCGTTCCCCCCAAGACCTGAGCGGCGCTCAGCCGCCGTTCGCGCGCACCACGGCCCACACCTCGGCCTCGTCCAACAGACGGGGCTGAGCCTTGGCCTTTTCGCGGATCGCCGCGACGAGCGCAGGAGCCGGTGCGATGTTGCGCTGCTTCAACCAGAAGACGATGTTCGAGTCGCCCGCCATGTGACCGATCTCGATCTCCTGCCGGCGGCCGAACCAGCTGGCCGGTACGCCCGAGTAGACGCGATCGGCCAGCCAGTCTGCGCCCTTGTTGATGGCCTTGATGACCGCAGCGGCGTGCACGCCCGTGCCGGTGCGGAACGCGTCCTTTCCGAACACCGGGTAGCTCACCGGGATCGGCACCTGCGTGTGCAGCGAGGTCAAGTCCACCAGCTCGGCGAGGCGGGAGAGGTCCCCGTCAAACCAGCCCATCAGCTTCAAGTTGACCAGCAGCAAGTCCAGCGAGGTGTTTCCTACGCGCTCGCCGACGCCAAGCACGCAGCCGTGCACGCGATCCACGCCGTCTTCGACCGCCGCGACCGCGTTGGACAAGCCGTAGCCGCGGTCGTTGTGGCCGTGCCAATCGAGGCGCACGTCCCGTCCGCTCTCCTGCACCACGCCGCGCGCGAAGGCGAGCAGGTTGCGCACCCCCGCATCGGTGGAGTGGCCCACGGTGTCGCACAGGCACAAGCCGTCTGCGCCCTCTTCGATCGCCGCGAGGAACAAGCGCCGCAGCGTCTCAGGGTGCGAGCGGGTCGTGTCTTCGGTCACGAAGGTGCAGGGGAGGCCGTTCTGTTTCGCGAGCCGGATCGAGCCGCGGGTGCGCTTTTCGAGCAGCTCCACGTCCCATCCCTCGGCGTACAAGCGGATCGGCGATGCGCCAAGAAACGCCATGACCTCGATGGGCAAGCCGACCTTCTGAGAGATATCGATGATCGGCAGGATGTCCGCGTCGATGGTGCGCGCCGCGCAGTTGGCGGCGATCGGCAGCCGCTCGTCGCGGATCAACGTGGCGAGGCGCGTGACGTCGGCCACGGCGCGAGGTCCGGCGCCGGGAAGACCGATGTCCACGACGTCGACTCCGAGGCCGGAGAGCAACCGCACGATCGCCTCCTTGGCTTCGATCGGCGGATCGGTGACCGAAGGACATTGCACGCCGTCGCGCAGCGTCTCATCCACGATCTTCGGCTTGCGACGAACCTTCGGGCCGTTCGGGCCTTCGACGTTCCAGTCGTGGATTACCGCAGACTCGTTGATCTCGTGCGATTCGGACATCAGCAGCTCCCAGAGGCAAGGGTAATATACCGGCGCGGCTACGGAGCGCACGCCCGAGGCGCCGCATGATCCGCGCTTCGTCCCGAGGCCGCCGGCAGCACGATCACCTGATTTGCGGCGACGATCCACGCGCTTCCGGTCGCGGGGGTGAACGGGCCGTACAGGAGGCACCCATCGGCCGAGTAGAACGCCGCCGACCCTGCAGGCTGATCGCCAAACGCGGAGACCCGCAGCGGATGAAAGCGATCGTTCAAAAACGTCGTCACGTCCCAGTCCCGCGCGAGGCGATCCATCGGACCGTCGACGGGACCGACGAAAACCGCGATGGGACGCTCTACCGGCGCCTGAACGCTGCGCCACTCCACAAAGGATGTCGCCGGTTCTTGGGCCGGGGGCTGACAACCGCAAGGGGAGCCCGAACCGACCACAAGGAGAGAGAGGATGGAGGCGACGGGCGGATTTGAACCGCCGAAATAATGGTTTTGCAAACCACCGCCTTAGGCCACTTGGCTACGTCGCCGCTCGCCACCGGCTTATCCAATGCGATGCCAACGGGCAAGCCCACCCCGCAACACTTCGACGCGCGCGCTCGCTACAAAAAACGTGAGCGCATCCAGCCGCAGGTGCACCGAACGGTTGACGGTGGCGCGACAATTCGATACACACCGCCCCCGGCTTGGCATACCCGACGCCGACTTCTTTGAACCCATCGACCGCGAACGCCTAAGAGGTAGGAATGTCCGATTCCAACTTCATCAAGCGCACTGCCTCGATCATCGCCCTCGCCTCCGCGCTCCCGGGCTCTACCGTGGCGGGCGGAATCCTTGGCACGATGATCGACCGGTGGCTCGGCTCGGCGCCGGTAGGCGCGGTCGTCCTAGGCGCCCTCGGCTTCGCGGCCGCCACAGTGCAACTCCTAAGAATCTCCAACAAAAACCCCGATGACATCGCTCCCCCTCCTTCTTCGTGACTCCGCCCTCGCCGCGGCCGTCTTCGCGGTGGTGGGACAAGCGTGTGGACACGGGTTCAGCGTGGCTGCCGGGGCTGTTGGCGGGACGCTGAACCTCGTCGGTCTCGTGCTGGTCGCCACAGGATCCCCGGCGGGCATCATGGGTCGCCTCGCGGGCCAGCAGATGGCCGCGCTCTTTGTGCTCTACGCCCTGCTCACCCGCTGCGAGCCTGGCTCCGCGATGATCGGCTTGTTGGCGCCGCTTGCTGGCATCACCGTACGCACGCTCATCAGCATGCGCACCGCCCAAACCCCTGCTTCTCCTACTTCTACTTCCGGAGCTGAACGATGAATACCTCGATCATCGAAACCCTCCTTCGCATCGTCGAGCGCGCTGCCCTTCACTACGTTGGCGGAGCGGTGAGCGACTTCAGCTGGTTCCAGATGATTCCGGGAATCAGCAAGCCCGTGGGCGGCCAGACGCTGGGTCAAGCGCTGCACCTCCACGACGCGCATGAAGCCGTGTTCATCCCGACCACTTGGGCGCTGGTGCTGGTGATCCTCGCCGTCGCCGGCATCGCGCGAATGGGCCTAAACCGCGCCATCGCGCGGGAGGGAACCGACAAGTTCCTGCCCGATAGCACAATGACCTTCCGCAACGCCTTCGAGATGGTGGTCGAGTTCATCAGCGACCTCATGCACCAAAACCTGAGCGCGAAAGAGGTCAACGCGTTCTTTCCGCTGGTGGGCAGCTTGTTCGTGTTCGTGTTCGTCGCGAACTTCTCGGGGTTCATCCCTGGGCTTCGCCCGCCTACGGACAACCTGTCGAGCAACTTCGCGCTGGCGCTCACCGTGTTCGTGGTGTTCAACTACGCCGGTCTGTCCCGCAACGGTCTCGGCTACCTCAAGCACCTCGGCGGCCCGGTCATCTGGTTGGCCCCGGCCTTCTTCGTGCTGGAGACCACCTCGCTGCTCGTGCGTCCGATGTCCCTGTCGATTCGACTTTACGTCAACATCTTCGTGGATCATCTGTTGCAGGGCATCGCTCGGGACCTCGGCGGCCCGCTGAGCACCATTCCGGGTCTGATCGGCGCCGTAGTGCTGCCGATTCCGCTCTACTTCCTCGGACTGTTGGTCTGCTCGGTTCAGGCCTTCGTCTTTGCGCTCCTCACCGTGATCTACGTCGCACAGGCCGTCGCTCACGACGACGCGCACGACCACGACCACGGTCACGCTCACTGATTCTCTCTCACCCGCTCTGATTTTGTTTAGACTTGCAGGCCACAGGGCCGACTGATTCACCCCTCAACTCCCGGAGACTCTCATGAACAAGAAGCTTCAGACCGCCGCCCGCGTTGGCGCCCTCTTTGTCCTTTCCACCGGCCTCGCCCTCGCTGACGACGGCGCAGCCGCCAACTGGGGCCCCGGCATCGGCGCCGGCCTCGCGGTCGGTCTCGCCGCCCTCGGCGGCAGCTTCGGCCAGGGCCGCACCGCCTCGGCAGCCCTCGAAGGCATGGCCCGCAACCCCGAAGCGGCCGGCAAGCTCCAGACCCCCATGGTCCTCGGCCTCGTCTTCACCGAGACGCTGACCCTGTTCGCCTTCGCGATCGCCTTCCTGCTCACCAGCAAGTAGTTCGCGGCCCTCGGGCTCAAAGCACGCACGCGGAGGTTCGCTCCCCCGCGTGCGTGTTTCTTTTTGGACGATGCCCGTCCCGCAGCTCGCCTACATGCAGCTCTCGGAAGGATCGGCGGTCAAGTCCTCGCTGCCATGGCCGACGTTCTCCAAGAAGAACGCGTTCATCGCGCCAAGATCGAAGCAGCCCATCAGCCACCGATGCCCCCACGAGACCGCCGCCCAGGCGGAGGGAAGCGAGGCATACGGCGTGATCACCCACCGCGGGTCGGAGGCGACGTCCAGCACCGCAGCCAGCGCAGCGACGTCAGCCGCGCAGTCATCCCCGGAGTCCGAAGCCGCACAGGACGCGGGCTGGTACAAAAAGACCACCCCGCCATGCTCTTCGTTGTGGACCCAGTGTTCATCGCCGGGATCCTCGGTGTGTACGCCCCAGTCGGCCCAGCAGGCGTTGTGGTCGCCCGAGGTGGGCGGCACGTCGTCGTACACCACGTCGCCGGAGACGTGCTTGGCGGCGGTGATGGTCTGCGTGTCGTCGAAGCAGTCCCCGTCGCAATAGTCGCAGGCTACGCGCTCAGAGTTGACCGGCGCAGGCACCGAGGCGCAGGCGAGCAAGCCCGCGAGGATCACGGACGCTCCCAGGTGCCCGAGCGCCCGCCGGACTTGGAGAGCAGCGACACGCCGTCGATGCGGATCCCGCGGTCGACGGCCTTCAGCATGTCGTAGACCGTCAACGCAGCGGCGGTCACCGCGGTGAGCGCCTCCATCTCGACCCCGGTGCGGCCGGTGCATCGCGCCGTAGCGACGATGTGAATGGAGCCCTCGACCACGTCCAGCGTCACGTCGACGCCGTCTAATGGCAGGGGATGACAGAGGGGGATCCACTCAGCGGTGCGCTTGGCGCCCTGAATCCCGGCGATCTGGGCGATGGTCAGCACGTCGCCTTTGCGCGCGCGCCGCGAGACGACCTGCTCCAGCGCCTCGGGAGACAGCCGTACGAAGCCCTCCGCCGTGGCGGATCGACGCGTGACCGGCTTTTCTCCTACCTCCACCATGTGCGCGTCTCCGGCCGGGGTGAGATGGGTCAGCGTGCTCATCGGGCCTCCGTCGGGCCGCTCGCCGGCCCCACAGCGTAGTCAGGATGTACTTTTTCTTCGATCAACGTCGAGCCCAGCCGCAGGTTGAGCGCCCGCTTCAGCGCCGCGCGGCGATCATTGAGCCGGTAGACGCTGCGGGCATCGGCGACGAACGCGTCCCCAAAAGCTCCGGCAGCTTCGGCCATACGCAGGCGGTCCTCCACCTCCCAGAGCGCCTCGTTCACGCGCGCGAGCTCGGCCATCTCAGGCTCCTCGGTGGCCCACAGCCGAGCGAGAGCTCGCAGCTCCCCTGCGACGTTCGCCGTTTGTTCCGGGGAACAGCGCCGAACCTTGATGCGCAAGATCGTGATCCGATCGAGCAAATCCCCGATCGAGCAGGGTGCCTCGACGGTCACCGCCCGCCACCACCGAGGATGTGCTCCTGGGCGACCTTCACGAACTGCCGGATGATGCCTTCGGCCTCCGGTGTGTCGGGCGACTCCATCATCACCCGATCGATGCGGTCGGCCGTCGCTGGGTCACCCGAGTAATGCGACCGGTAGTAGTTCCAACGCTCAAGCGTCGTGGCCTTGCGCAGCTCCGGGTGAAACTGCGCCGCCCAGAAGGGCGCGCCATCGACTCGAAATGCCTGATTTTGGATCGCACGCCCGGTCGCGAGCAGCGTGACGCCCGGCGGCAACACGTCCACGTGGTCATGGTGACCCAGCTGAGCGTAGAACGTGCCCGGCGCCACATCGAACACCGGATCGGCCACGCCCGGCACCCGATCGATCGGGAACGCGCCCAGCTCCTGCCGCGCGTCATCGCGGTTGACCTCGCCGCCCAACGCCAACGACAAGCCCTGAAAGCCAAAGCAAGAGGCCCAAGCGGGCTTTCGCGCGTCGACGACGCGGCACAGAAACCCCAGCATGTTCTTGACCCAGCCGTGGGTGTCCAGCACCGAGTATGCGCCGGAGCCGCCAAAAAAGAACACGTCGGCGCTGGCGAGGAGGTCCGCGTCGAGCGGGGTGTTGATGGCGTGGACCTTGCGCAGCGCGGTCAGACCCGTGGTCCCCACAAAGCAGCGCAGCTCCTGCTCGGCCATAGGGTCATCGGGATCGCGCAAAGAGATGAGCAGAGAACGCATGTCCTTGGACTATCCGGTTGCGTTGCAGCCTGCGCTGTGTCACGATCATCCGTACATGCGCTCGCTCTCGTCTTTGCCAATCCTGCGGCTCCCGCTCGCACTCGTCCTGATCACCGCTGGCGCGTGCACCGCTAAGCCGGGGGGCGACTCGGACGACGGTCTGCCGCACATTCGGATCCAGACGCCCGCCCCAGGCGCGACCATCCCGACCTGCCTCGACATGGTGGTGGAGGTCGACAACTTCGACATCGTCCCCCCGGCCGACCACCCCGAAAACGTCGACGGACAAGGCCACTGGCACATGCAGATCAACGAAAAGCCGCTGCTCATCCCCTGTGAGGACCTGCAGTGCCGCTTCTCCCTCGACGGCTTTGACGACGGCCCCATCTCGGTGGTGGCCGTGCTCGCCGACAACACCTACGTCGTCCTGAACGACGAGAGCGGCGCGCCGATCGCGGACAGCGCCGAATACACCCTCGCCGGCGACGGCTTCCTTTGCGATTGATGGAGCCCTACATGCGCTATTCGGTACTGCTGCTCGGCCTCGTTGGCTGCGCCCAAGGCCTCGGCTACAACAAGCCGAGCGACGACTCGGGCGACGAAACGCAGGATGACACCTACCGGGACTCCACGCCCGTCGACACCGCGGACACCGACGGCGACCTCGACGACGACGGCTACACGCCAGAAGAGGGCGACTGCGACGACGACAACGTGCGCGTCTCGCCCGCCCGGCCCGAAGACACCAACGACGGCCTCGACAACGACTGCGATGGCCGCATCGACGAAGAGTGGACCGGCCTCGACATCGCCTACGCCAACGACTCCGGCGCCAGCGAGATCGTCACCATCGACCGCCTGGGACGGGAGCAAGACTTTGTGCAGGTCAAGGACGGCTGCTACCCCGTGTGGCTGGATCACGCGGCGGGGCCGCTCTCCGACGGCACCGACGGCTGGGTGATCAACAACGGGTACGCCAAGGTCTCCACCGTCGATCGGGATGGCACCTGCACCGACCTCTACGACTTCAGCGAGGACGCCGAGGCCTACCCGTTTGGCGTCTACGGCATCGCGACCGGCACGGACGGCACCATCTACGCGACCACGCTGGACGCGCTCCAGGCGATCAGCGCCGACGGAACGGTCACCACCGTCGCCTCGTGGAGCTGCAACTTCGACGATCCCACCGCCCATGAGATCGCGGTCTACAGCCTCGCCGTCGACCCCAAAACCGGCACCATCGGCCTCTTCGGCTACTTCGGCGGCTTCGCGACCTACAACCCCACCGACGGCACCTTCAGCCTCGAAGCCACCGAAGACCTCGAGAGCCCAGCGGTCTCCACGTACTCGGGCGCGCACAAGGACGGTGGCGGCTGGTACAGCCCGGGGATCGACGGCGCCACCGGCGCCTACGGGATCTACCGCTTCGACGCGGACTCCAGCGCGTGGGAACAGAAAGAGGAGTGGACGGACGAAGACTGGGTGCCGTTCATGCTCGCGATCGACGGCGACTCGGGTGATTACTATGTGACTGCGAACGCAGGCTGGTACTACACCGTTTGGGCGATTCTTTCGGGCTCCGGGTACGCAGCCGACCTCTACAGCACCGACGGCACCGAGCCGCACCGAGGGTTTTATGGCCTCGTCACCAACTACTGACCCGAGCGGCGTCGCCAAATCCACGGGCCCGGCGGGATCCACCGTCGAGTACCTGCTGATCATCAGCGCGCTGCTGATCGGCGTCGTCGTGGTGGCGGGGACCTTCGCGCCGGAGCTGCTCCCGTGGGCGGATCAAGTGGTGAACGACATCGCAAATCGCCTCGGGGTCGATTTTTGACGCCAGAGACCGCGCGGTGGATCGCGGTCTCCGTGCTGATCGTCGTCGCCTGCTACACCGACCTGACCACGCAAAAGATTCGGAACTGGCTGACGTTTCCGACGATGTTGCTCGGGACCTGCGCCGCGTTTTATGTGCTCGGCGCGTGGTGGCTGGGCGCGGCAGGCGTGGCCGTTGCGCTCGCGACCACCGTGCTTCCGTGGCGGGCGGGCGCGATCAAGGCGGGGGACGTGAAGATGTTGATGGCTGCGGGCGCCTGGATCGGACCGACACACGCCCTCCAAGCAACGCTTTGGACCCTAATTTTGGGCATTCCGGCTGGGATCGCCGTGCTGATCTGGAAGCGGCGCCTCGGGAACGTGCGACGGGTGATCGTCGAAGGCCACAGCGCAGAGGCGACCATCGTCGCGCACGCCCCGGTGGTGGCTGCTGGGATCCTCACGGCGATGGTGTGGGATTGGCCGAGGATCGCATAGCGACCGTCAGTATCCCCAGACCCAGACGCGCTCGGCGAGGCTCGCTAGCCATTTGCCCTTCTGCGAGAACGTCAACCCCGCGACCGGGCCTTCGTGGCCGCTGACTTTCCCAGGGTTGACGCGGGGAACGCCGGGCCGGGCCGCTGTCACCGAGACCGAGCCGGCGCGCGTCGCTAAGGCCATCGTCTCGCCGTCGTCGGAGAGCGCGGCGTTGACGACATCGTACAGCTTGACGGTCACCGCGTGAGGCTGGGCACCGCGCCACAGCGTCACGCCTCCCGACGCGACCCCAAGCACATGCGAGCCGCTCACCAAAAGATGATGCTCTGTGGCGGACTCAGACCCCAGCTGCGCGCCAAAGGGGCGCACGCGCAGCCCATCGGCGAGGCTACGCGCCAGCGGGGGGTGCCCCTCACCCTGAGGAAGCGCGACCGTTCGAGCCGGCACGCGGGCCCGCGCGACGACCACGCCTTCCGCCGAAAAAAGCAGCAAGCGACGAGATTCGAGGGTGTCACCGACGACGATCACGCCGGGCGCACCAAACGCGAGCTGCACCGACGCGAGCACGCCCGTCGTACACTCCCAACGAAGCGCACCGTCCATCGCGTAGACGCGAAGGTGGCCGTGCCGGTCGATGATCGCGACGCGACGCGCACCGCCCCGCCCCGAGGAGATCGCCAGCCGCACGGGATCCGGCGCGCCTTGAAATAGCCGTCGGGCACCGAAGCTGGGCTCCACCAGATGGATCTGGCCTTCGCGATCCGCGACGAGCAGCTCTTCCCCGCTCCACGCCATGGCGCGCGGATCCGAGATGGGCGGCGACACCAACGCCTCCAGCGGCCGCGCCGGATGCTGGAAGTGCGCGTTCGCAAGGTCAACCATGGTTCCCTCATAAGCCAAAAACAAGGCAGACGCTTGCCACGCGACGGGGCGTGCCTAACCGTGATCCTATGGTTGCTCCCCTTCGGTCCATGGATGCGGTTTCGGTGTTGGTCGTCGCAGAAGACGCCGGGTCTCGAGGGGGCTTGGTGCAGCTGTTGTCCGGGGAGGCCGGGGCGCGCGTCACGGGGGGCTTGTCGCCCTCCGACCTCGTCGCGTCGGTGCCGACCGACGTGTACGCGTGGGACCTCGGATCCGACCCGGTGCAGGGAATGCGGCAGTTTCGGCAGTATGCCGGCGTGCAAACGCCCACCTTGGCCATTGTCGGCAACGCAGTTCAGGGCCGGGCCGCGGTGGCGGCCGGCGCGCGCGGGACCCTCCATCGGGATTCGCTGCGGGACGATCAGGGAGCCGGCAGGCTGGTCGCCGCGCTCCGCGCGTGCGCGATGGGCTTCGTCGTGATGGACAATGACGCCGGCGCTCGAGACGTGGATCCGCCCGCGGCGCCGGGCCGGGCCGCGCGCTCTGCCACCCTGACCGCGCGCGAATCTCAGGTGATCGCGCTGCTCGCAGACGGCCACCCCAACAAGATCATCGCCGACAAGCTGAACATCAGCGAACACACCGCCAAGTTTCATGTGAACGCGCTGATCCACAAGCTGCACGCGCAGAGCCGCACCGATGTCGTCGCCAAAGCGATGCGCGCTGGCCTGCTCGCCGTGTAGTCCCGCGCTGTGTAGTCTCCCGCGGCGATCAGCCCTCGGGTGCGGCCCCGCCAACCAGCTGCGACAGCGCCCAGAGCTGGACGACAAGGCACACCGCCGCGACCCCAAGCACCACGAACGCCCGTTGCCGGGCGGCGTACGCGGGCATCCCGATCGCCTCAGGCAGCGCGCCGGAGCGAGCCATCCGTAGGGTCTCCTCGGCCCGGATCCAAGCCCAGATGCTGACGAAGGCGCCAGGCACCGAGAGCACGCTCGCGAGCACCGCGCCCATGACCAGGGCCGTGCTGACGCCCTCCGGCACCAGAGCGCCCATGTCGCGGACCAACACCATGCCCAAGCCACCGACAAACCCCAGATAATTGAGCACGCTGGCCGCTCTACGCCAGCGATGTACGGGGCGGAGCGTCGCGTCGACGCGCAGCTGCGGATCGGCGTCGCCCGCCTGCCCGCCGTTGAAGAGATCGTCGACGCTCATCCGGCTCCTCGCGAGGTCGCGCTGCTCCCGCTCGCAGGCTCCCCATCGCGCGCGGGCACCAAGAGCAGGCTGTGCAAGGTGGAGACCCACGTATCGAACGGGCCGCGGGCGATGCGCAGGCCGCCGTCGACGGCGCAGAGCACCCCTTCTTCCTTGAACGCGCGCACCGCATTGTCGAGGTTTTGCGTCGACAACGCTTCGGGCCGGTAGATCTCATCCACAGCGAGCAGCACCTTGCCGAAGCCCATCGCGTCCTTCGCCAGCGATTTGAGATCCATCGGCGTGGTGGCGCGCTCGGCGCGCTCCGCAGCGCGCAAGACCAGCAGGTAGGACTCGAGGAAGTTCGCCGTCAAGTTGGCGATCTCGCCGACCCGCGCGCGGTCCAACACCGTCGTTCCATCGGCAGACAACGCGCCATAGGCGCACAGCGCCCGTACGCCCAAGGCCTCAAGCGCGTCGGTGTCCAACGCCGGATCGAGCACAAACTCATGCCGGAGCAGAAACTCTTGTTGGCGAAAAAGAGCTTGAACCTTGGGGCGATCCACCACGTCGGCGCCCAGCGCTCGGATCGCGCTGGCCACATAGGCCGCCGGCACGAAGGCGTGCAAAACCGTGTTCTTGTAGTACTCGAGCGTGGCCCGACGCTCCGGGACAATGCGGTAGACGCGGTCTCGCTCGGCGTCGAGCCGCACCAGCAATCGCCCGCTGGTGAAGCGCGCCACGGCCTCTTCGATGATCGCCTCCACGTGGTCGACCCCGCCGCCCTCGCGCAGCCCAGCCACGATGAGGAACTGCCGGATCCGCGAGACCCGCGCGACGAGCTCGGCGTGACGCACCCCCGCGCGCGGATGCGCCAACAGCGCGACGGCCACGATCGCCGTCGGCAGCGCCAACGCCTCCGCGTTGATGCGGTGTAGCATCGTCTCCGCGGTGCGCTCCAGCAGCTCCTGCCGCTGAACGTTCGACCGATCCACCCAGCTCTGGCCCGCCAAGGCGTCCCTCAAGGTCAGCGGTTCTCCGACCCGCAAGTACACTTTTCCGTAGCGCTGCAACAACACGCCGGTGGCTTTCACGACCTGCTGGACGTTTTCTTTCTCCTTGCCCGCTCCAGCCAACTCACGAGCATATACGCGCTCTTCTGCGATCTGCTCGTAGCCGATGTAGATGGGCAGGATCGTGACCTCATGGTCGGCGCGCAGGTCGTCCGCGGCCTCGAACACCATGGAGAGTACGCCCAACTTGGGAGGAAGCAGCTTGCCCGTTCGGGAGCGCCCGCCTTCGATGAAGAACTCAAGCGGGACCTGCATACGCACGAGCTCGCGAAGGTAGCGCCCGAACACGATCGGAAACACGCGGTCACCCGAGAAGCTCCGCTTGATGAAGAAGGCTCCCATCCTGCGGAACACCGCGCCTAACGGCCAAAACGAGAGGTTCTCGCCGGCGACGATGTGCGGGATCACCACGTCCCGATCATGCAGCAAGGAGCTGATCAGCAAATAATCGAGGTGAGAGCGATGACATGGAGCGAGCACCGGCGTGCCAACTCGAAGCGCGGCGCGGATACGTTCGATGTCTTCGTCGCGAACGTCCACGCCCGAGTAGATACGATTCCAGATCTGCCGCGTGATGAACGCGCCCACGCGCACGAAGGGGTAGCTGAACTGCGCGGCGATGTGGTCGAAGGTGCGTACGATCTGCCTGCGGACACGCTCCTCGGACTTGCCTGTCGCTGCGACTTCTTTGCGCATCAGGTCCCGCACCTCGCGGCTCTCCAGCACCTGCTTGCGTACCCAACCCCGCGGGCGGGAACGTGGACCTTTGACTACCTGGGATTCGCGGTACAAATACCGACGGAGAACCAATCGCAACGCGCGATCCCGACGAGCCGCGGGCTCGCCGGCAAACGCCTTGACCTGCTCGGCCAACACCACCGGCTCGCCGACCTGCACGATCGCGCCGCCTTGGGACCGGGCGAGCGCCCGAATCTTCCCGAAAGCACCAGGACGATCTTCGGTGCCCAGCAGGAAGCGCCCCACCTCGGTGCGCGCAGGCTCCGGCGCGCGATCCCAGATGACGACCACCGGCAGGATCTGCACCGGCTTCTCGGTGCGACTCTGCGCCTCCCAGAGCACCCGCACTGGATCGGTGTCCTCGCGCGGGCGCCCCGACGAAGGATCGAGCAACATCGCCACATCCCGCAGGTCACGCCGCGGCGCGAGGAAAACGCACACCGGTTGGCTGGCGAGAATCGCCGTGAGCGTCTGCCCGCTCGCGACGGGATCCGGCACCTTCGGGCCCGTCAACGTGCGCCACATCTGACCCAGCGGCATGAACGGAGTGGCCGTCACCCCGTTGGCGCAAACCGCGAGAGGGAGGCCACGATCCAGCAATACGCGATTCAGCGCCAGCCAGTCGGTGCGGGACTCGGTGTGAAGCGCAAACACGACCGGACCGCGCAGCATCGCTGCGCGCACCCGCTCCGCGCTGTGGTCGTCCATGCGCATGCGTCGAAAAAAGAACGCGAAGCCGGAGAGATACCAAAGCGGACCAAACTCTTCGAGCATCGCCGACGGACCACTCCGGTCCACAGGCGCAGGAAGCGCAGGATCAGCAACGGGCCCCTCGTTCACTTCGGCGGCTCTGGGGCAGCGGGAGCGGTGTCCGCGCCTGTATCCGTGCCGGTATCGCCACAGTCGGCGCTACGACTGGCATCCTGATCATCGCAGTCACCGGCGATGTCCACATACCCGTCCGGCGCTGCGCAACCGAGCACTACGTCCAGCTCATCCCCCACCCCGTCGCCATCGCCGTCCCGATAAAACGCGGAGCGCGTCGCGCAGTCACGCGCATCGACCGGCTCTTTTTCCAGAGCCGATAGCCAGCAACCACCGAGGATGGACAAGGAGAAAAACGCACCGCACCCGCGAGCGGCGGCGAGCAGCGAGCTTCTGCAGATCATGGCCACGGGAATAACGGGCCGCCGGCATCCGCGCCCACCTTCAGGATGCGCGTCTTCTTCATGTTTTGTCCTTCGAGATCGAACAAAACCGGAACCTCGAACTCCACCTCAAGCGCGACGCCCACGGTCGGGACATACATTCGGCCCGGATCGGCCAAGTACACATCCCGCCCCCCCGCGGCCGCCCGTAAAAAGGCCACGACCCGTTCGGCCAGCGGCCGGCTGTAAAACAAGTCCCCGACGACGACGACGTCGACCCCAGCGAGCGCTTCCGTTGGATCCGCGTCGAGGATGTCCGCGATTCGCACGTCGAGGGACACCCGGTTGGCTGCAGCGTTGAGCCGCGCAGCCACGCCCGCCAAACGATCGACCTCGACCAACGTGACGGTCGCGCCGCAGCGCGCGGCGGCGATGGAAGCCAGCCCACCGCCCCCGCCGAGGTCCAGCACCCGCGCGCCCGCCCATCGTGCCGGAGCGTCCAGCATCCACCGGGCGAACGCTTGCGCACCCGGCCAGGCAAATGCCCAGAACGGGGGTTCCATATTGTGCAGCTTCAGAAAGGTCTCGGTCGCCTGCCAGAGCGGCGTGACCTCGGTCGCGAGCAAGACGCGAATCTCGGGCACCAGCGGGGCCTGCGACCATGCGGTGTGCGAGAGGATGAACCGCTCCAGCTCTGCCGGATCATCCGATGACAACGGTCAATACTCGCGAATTTTGATGATCGCGGCCTTCACGTTGAAGCGATCCACGCCCTTGGCGCTCTCCAGCGCCGGCAAGGCGTCCGGATGCCCGATCTCTCCGAGCGCCCATGCCGCATTCTCCTGAAGCCGGTTGTCCGCGGCGTCGTCCTGCAGGATCGCGATCGCGACCGGAACCGCCGCCAACGCGCCGATCTTGCCGAGGTCCCGCAACCGATCCGCCCGATCGGACGCGTTGGAGGCAGGGTTCACCACCGTGGCGACATAGGCGGCGACCTGCTCGGATAACAGTCCACCAAAGTGCTCTTGCTGCGCATCCTCGCGCGTGGCCGGAGCGAGCGCCGAGGCCGGCGAATGCGGCACGTCGCCTTTACCCTTCGTGAGCTGACGGTCGGCGGCCACCAGCGCAGTGGGGATGCGACGCCCGACCTCCTCTACAGCAAGGTCGTAAAATCCAAATTGGTCGCGGTCCGTAGGCATCGCCATCGCCATCGCGAGGCCCGCGTTCAAGCTCGCCGAGAGCAAGTTGTCGCTGCTCGCGAACGCCGCGGCCCCGGCGGCCGCTACGGCGCCAGTCCCCGAAGACCCCACGATATTCTGGAGCTTGAACTGCGCCATCCCGGCGCTATCTACGCCGACAAGCTCGATGACGTACTCAATGTCATTGGCGGTGTTCTTGAACTGATGGATGTTGCCGTACACCATCAGGTCCGCCCCCGCCACGGCGGTGCGTCCAGGCGGCGCGACCACCTTCCCGCGCCACGCGCCGACCTTGCTGCTCAACGCCTCTGCGAGTGAACGACGCAGCAGCTCCTGACCGGTGACGTGGTAACGGCCCATCCCGTTGGTCCACGGCTGCAAAACGACCGCTTGGTAGTTTGCCAGCCGGAAACCGTCCGCGAACCAGGCCTGATGCGACGACGTGTAGGGGCGCATCCCCGAAGTGTCGCCCAAAAACTCGGACGGGAGTGGGCCGGTTTTCACCGCCTTCGCGCCGTCCTCCAAGGCCTCTCGGCTCCAGACGTCCGCGTTAGGGTCGAAGGCTTTGCCCTCGACCGCCAGCGCGGGAAGCACGCCCGCAAGCGCCAACACAAGACAACCGCGCACGCATCCACGAAGGACGCGCGCGGGCATAAAGTCGAAGGAGCTGCTGGCCATCTGCCTACGCCTTGATGAAGCCGTTTTTGACGAGGTAGTCGATGATCGCCATCGCCGCCTGGTCCACCGAAAGATCCCCGGTGACCAGCTCGAGCTCAGCCGCGGCCGGGGCCTCGTACGGAGCCGAGATGCCGGTGAACTCAGGGATCTGACCTGCACGGGCCTTCTTGTAAAGGCCCTTCGGGTCGCGCTGCTCGCAGAGCTCCACGCTCGCGTTCACGTAGCACTCCACAAAGGTTCCGGCGGGCATGATCTCCCGCACGCGGTCGCGGTCGGCGCGGTACGGCGAGATGAACGCCGTGAGGGTGATGGTGCACGCGTCGGCGAAGAGCTTGGCGACCTCGCCGATGCGGCGGATGTTCTCGGTGCGATCGGCAGGCGAAAAGCCGAGATCCTTGTTGAGACCAAAGCGAATGTTGTCGCCGTCCAACACGTAGACGGTCACGCCGCGCTCGAGGAGGAGCTGCTCCGCGCGACGCGCGATGGTGCTCTTGCCGCTCGCAGAGAGGCCGGTCAGCCAGACCACCGCGCCCTTTTGGCCGAGGATGTTCTGACGCTCTTCCTGGGTGACGTCTGCGCCGTGCCAGGTGATGTTGGTGCTCTTGGTAGTCATGGTGCTCCGAATTCGGTGGACGAGGAGCGAGGTCGCTAACCCGGGCGCGCCGTTTGGGCATGGGCTGGGCGCGCTCCCACCCGACTGCGAATTACTTTTCGCACCCCGCGCCGAGCCCGTCTGCAGCCGCCCCGACGAATTAGTACCCTGCCCGACCCCGAGGCCGATGTGTTGCTAGAACAGAAGATGTCGCAGTTCGCGCTTTTGGGCGCAGGTTGGGTGCTGTGGCTGATGGTAGGGCTGTCTGTGGCGTGCGTCGCCGTGGCGATTGAGCGCGGGATCTACTTCATGCTGAATCAGGCCCCCCGCGGTCCTTTCGAAGCCGCTTTGGGCGCCTTTCTTTCCGGAGGGGACCGTGCGGCGCTCGAAGCCTCCCTGAAGTCCATGAAGGGCCTTGAACCCCGCGTACTGCTCGCGGGCCTCGCGCTGGAAGAGCGCGCCGGTCACTCAGAAGGCGTAGAGGACGCCATGTCGGGCACCTTGCAGTTCGAGCGCGCCCGTTTGGAGCGGGGCATCCTCATCGTCGGAACCGTAGCCTCCAACGTTCCCTTTGTGGGATTGTTCGGCACGGTGCTCGGCATCATCAAGGCCTTCCACGACCTCGCGCTGACCACCGGCGGCGCCGGGGGAGACAACGCCGGCGTGGTCATGGCCGGCATCTCCGAGGCGCTCGTGTCCACCGCCATGGGCCTCGCGGTCGCGATCCCGGCGGTGGTGCTCTACAACCTGCTGCAGAATCAGGTCAAGACCATCTGCTCCCGCACAGAGAGCATGGGGCAGCTGGTGCTCGCTCGGCTCAAAGCCAACGGCGGAGGCCGCTAAATGGCTGGCGGAAAGCTGCGGGGCGGAGGCGACGAGCCGCTGACTGAGATCAACATCGTCCCGCTGGTCGACATCATCCTCGTCGTGCTCATCATCTTCATGGTGACCGCGACGTACATGGTGAAGCCCGCCATCAAGATCGACCTGCCCGACGCAGCGACCGGCGAGAACATCGAGCCCACCTCGCTCGGAATCAGCGTCGCGGCAGACGGCCGCCTCCTGCTCGACGGAGAAGAGATCACCGAGGAAGCGCTGCGCGCGCGCGTCGCGGCGGAATTCGCAAAGGACAAGAACGTCGTCTGCCTGATCTCGGGAGACAAAGAGGCGCGCCACGGCGACGTCACCCATGTCATCGACATCGTGAAGTTCATCGGCGTCACCAAGTTCGCGATCAACATCGATCCGACCGACGGCGGCACCGAAACGACCGCGCCTGTCCCGGCGGCCAGCCCTTGAGCTCGATCTCTCCGTTCCACACGGCGCCCCCTTGGCATCGTGCGCTGCGGACGACCGCGGGCGTGGTGTCCATCGGGTTCCACGTGGTGCTGGCATTGTTTTTCGCGGTCAACCCCGAGCCAGCCAAACGCGCGGCCGAATGGGTACAGGTGGCCGTGCAGCCAAAAGCGCCGCCACCGGAGCCGCCCAAACCGGAGCCGCCCAAACCGAAGCCCGCGCCAAAGCCCGTCGCGTTCAAGGACATCCCGCCTACGCCCGCGCCACCGCCGCCAGAGGTCGCCGCAGCCCCGCCGCCGAGGCGCATCGTGCAGGGTTTGAGCGCCAACAGCTTCTCCGCGACCGCCACGACCGGGCTCTCGGTTCGCGCCGGGAACACCACGCAAGTCGCCGCTCAAGGGGCGGGGCTCAGCCTCGATGAAGCGCGCGCGCCCAGGGCGTGGGCTGCGGTCACCACACGCCCCAAGATGAACTTCCGCCCGGTGTTTGAAGCGCCCGACGAAGCCCGCAAAGCGAACATTGAAGGCACGGTGCAGGTGCGCCTCGACATCGACGCAGCCGGCCAGGTCAGCAGCGTGAAGGTCGTCTCGGCCCCGCTCGGATACGGCATCGAAGAAGCCTGCGTCGCTGCTTGGAAGCGCTCAACCTGGAAGCCGGCGATGCAGGACGGCGTCGCCGTCGCGATCACCGGAATGCCACAAACCTGCGTCGTGGTGCAGAACCCATGATCCCTACCCTCCTCGCCCTGCTCGCTACGTCCGCATGGGCCGGCGACGGCCCGCCAGCCGATCCTGCGGCGTCGGCTACCGCTCCCGCACCGGAAGAGCCTCCGCCGCTCACCCGAAACCCCGAGCTAGTCAACTTCGTCGACGCGCCCTACCCGGCCGAAGCTCAGGCTGCTGGCGTCGAAGCGCACGTCATCCTCGACATCGAGATCGACGCGACCGGCACCGTCACCAACGTCACCGTCGAGAGCCCGGTCGGGTACGGCTTCGATGAGGCCGCGGTCACCGCCGCCCGGCAGTTCGTGTTCCGCCCCGCAGAGGATGCAACCGGCCCCGTTCCGGTGATCATCCAGTTTGACTATGGATTTGTATTCAAGGCACCGGCACCCACCGCAGAGGTAGCTCCGGCCGAAGCGCCGGTCAACGTCACCGGCGTGCTCCGCGAGATGGGCTCCCGCCGCCTGCTCGCTCATGTGCCGGTCGTTGTGGACGTGCCGGAGGCCGTGTCCAACGGCAAGACCTACACCACCGAGACCGACGAACTCGGCGCGTTCTCCCTCCGCGGCGTCCCCGACGGCACCTGGACGCTGCGCGCCGCCGACCCTTCGCTGGGCAGCGTGACGCAGGAGATCAGCCTCGTCGCCGGTCAGGCGCTGGACGTGCGCTTGTGGATGCGCACGGTGCAGACCGAAGACGCGCTCTATGCCTATTACGACAAGGATAAAAACGAGGTCACGCAGCGCACGATCTCGATGGAGACCGTCAAGCGCATCCCCGGCACCTTCGGAGACCCGATCCGAGTCGTACAGAGCCTCCCCGGTGCGGCGCGGGCGCCGTTCGGCACCGGCCTGCTGATCATTCGCGGTTCAAACCCGGAAGATTCGGGTGTCTACGTCGACGGCATCCGCATCCCTTACATCTACCACCTCGGGGGCTTTGAGTCGGTCATCAACCCCGACCTCGTCAGCGCCGTGGACTACTTGCCCGGCGGATTCGGCGTGCAGTATGGGCGAGGCATGGGCGGGGTCGTCGACGTCACCACGGTGCAGAAGTGGCCTGACCGCAACAAGGTCACCTGGAACACCGACGCCTTGGACACGGGCGCGATGATCATGGGCCGCTTCGGCAAGAAGAAGCAGCACGCCATCGGCCTCGCCGGTCGCCGCTCGTACATCGATGCGCTGCTACCGCCGATCCTCGACCTCACCGGGAACAACGGCTTCACCATCGCGCCCCGCTGGTACGACTACCAAGCCAAATACGAGCTGCTGGGACATCGAGACACCTTCAGCGTATTGCTCTTCGGCTTCGAGGATGTGCTGCAGGCGCAGAGCCCCGAGGGCACCGCGCAAGGCACCGATCAGGACACGCAGGGCAGCTTCGGCACGACGTACTCCACCCACCGCCTGCTCATCAAGTGGGAGCACCCGTTCAACGAGCATCTGTCCCTGCGGTTTGTCCCGTCGTTCGGGCGGGACTACGCGAGCCTCATCGTGGGCGACTCCTGGCGGCTGATCCAGTCGCAATGGCTGGGCGAGGTGCGCGCTGAGCTTCCCTGGACGCCCAACCCGCACATCCGCATCGTCCCCGGCATCGACTTTGTCGGCGGCGTTTCTCCGTTCGAAGTGCAGCTGCCCTACGATCCCTCTGGCTTCGCCGAGACCGACCCCCTCGCCGAGCGAGAGCCGTTCACCCTCAAAGATAGCCAGACGGGCTGGGGACCAGACCCCTACCTGTTCGCCACGATCCGCCCGTTGAAGGACACCGATCGCTGGGTGATCACCCCGGGCATTCGCGGGACTGTAGTGTGGATCCCCGGGGAGCTAAGCGCGTTCAACCTGGATCCACGCGTCTCCACGAAGTTCAGCATCCGCGACGACATGCGGGTCAAGGGCTCGGTAGGCTTGTACCACCAACCCCCGCAGCCCTACCAGATGTACCGCAGCGACGACGCCATGGTGAACCTGAACAACGAACAGTGCCTCTCCGCCGCGCTGGGCTGGGAGCAGGACATCGGGCAAGCGATCCACGGCGACATCGAGGGCTTCTACAAGCAGTTCTCGAACCTGATCGTTGGAAACCCCGAGTTCAAAAGCCTCGACGACTCGTTCTTCGTGAACGACGGCTCGGGCCGCTCCTACGGCGTTGAGATCATGCTTCGGCACGATCCCATCGGAAAGTTCTTCGGCTGGGTCAGCTACACGTTGTCCAAGAGCGAGCGCCGGGACGCCCCTACCGAAGACTGGTACAACTTCGACTATGACCAGACCCACAACCTCGTCGGGGTCGCAGGGTACAAGCTCCCGTGGCAGCTCGAGGTGTCCGCGCGTTTCCAATACACGACCGGAAGTCCGACCACGCCGTACAGCCTCGGCATCTACGACGTCGATCAGGACAGCTACTCTGGATACTCGACCGCGCCATACAACTCCGAGCGGCTCCCCCCCTATTGGGCGCTCAGCGCACGGATTGACAAGGTCTTTACCTTCAAGGCGTGGACCCTCGACCTGTTCCTAGACCTGATCAACCCGGTCCACGGCACAAATCCCGAGTTTGAAATCTACAATTACGACTACACCGAGAAAGCCTACATCTCCTCGCTACCGTTCATCCCCAGCCCGGGATTCGAGGCGAAATTTGAGTTCTAAAGCTTCATTTCTCTTCGTTCTGTCCGCCATCTCGCTGACCGGATGCGACTCGCTGGGGCTGTCCCAGCCCTTCGTCGTAGACCGCTTGCGCGTGCTCGGTGTCGCGGCGGAGCCCGCAGAGCCGCGCCCGGGGGACGTCGTCACCTTCACGTCGCTCGTGGTGTCACCGCAGTCCCCGGTTGGCCTCACCACGTGGTTTGCCTGCAGTGACCTCTCCACCTGCACGCCGGACCCCGAGCTGCTGGCCGGCTTGACCGGAGATCCCGCCGCGATGACCCCCGAGGAGCTCGCTGCGGCGTTCGCAGCGCTCCAAGAAGCCGGCATGATCGGTGTTGAACCGTACTTGTCGCCGACATGGACCGTGCCCACCGACTACCTCGATGCGCTCACCGAAGCCGACAAGCTCGAGGGCCTGCCCGCGGTGGTGCTCGTGTCCGCGATTCCCACCGTCGAAGGCGACACCGCGACGCTCGCGACGGAGCAAGCCGACATCGAAGTGGCGTACAAGCGCGTGCCCGTCAGCCTCGCGACCACGCCGAACCACAACCCAGCGATCGCCGCGATCAGCGTCGACGGCGTGGTGATCGCGCCAGGCGCCGTCGTCACCCTCGTCGCCGGCCAAACCTACGCGATCGACCTTGCGCTCTCGATGGACTCGATCGAGGAGTACCGCTTCATCAATAAGGACGGGGCGGAAGAGACCCGCACCGAAGAGCCCTACTTCAGCTGGTACCTCCAACATGGCTCGTTCGACCAATCGAACACGCTGTGGCCCTACACCGAGATCGAGTACACGCCCGAGAAGGACGAAGCGGCACCCGACCAGTCATTGTGGGTGGTCGTGCGGGATCGCCGTGGCGGCATGACGTGGGCGGAACAGCGCATCCGCGTCGAGTAGAGCGCGTCGTACGCCCCATCGGGCCTCACTTTGCCGGCGGAGCCGTGACCGTGACGGGAGCGGACACTGCGGTTCCCAAGCGCTGACACGTCGCCGTCGCCAGAGGGTACCCCGGTGCGCAGCCCGTGCCCCACGCGAGCACCGCGCGGTAGGTTCCGATCCCGGGAGCACGAACCGCGATCGTCAACTTTCCATCGATCGCCGAGGCCGGCATACCCCGCTCACACTCGGTGACCGCGCGGGAGAGCCACTTTCTCCCCGACTCCTGCTCAACCTCGATCGGAGAGCACGCATCGACGGAGATGGCACCATCCACCCCCTCGACCACCACAAAGCCGATCGCCTCGCCCTCATGGACCGGGGCCGTCGGCACCTCAATCCGCACCGTGGGATCGCCGCTTCCCGGAGCGTCCGGGGGCACCCCGAAGGCCAGTCGAGAAAGACAAAGCAGGGCGAAGGGCAAAGAGAGCGTCACGAAACGATCCCTAACGCCATATCCGTGCTATGTTGCGGGGCCGCGCGCCCTATGGTGCGGATTCTTGCTGACGGAGCCCCCGGAGAACGCCCTGATGAACATGCTGGCCCGCCTGAAGCGACGCTCCCCCATTACTGCACTTGCATCGCTGGTCCCTTTGTTGGGCCTCGCGATGGCAGCCCTTCCTACCCGTGCGGAGGCCGGAACCAATCCGGCGACGCAAGCTCTCGACGAGCTGCAGGGCAAGAAGGCGCAGTTGAGCGTCATCCAGAACAAGTTTTTCCTGAAGCAGAACCGCTTCGAGATCGCCCCTGCCCTGGGGTACGTCCCGAACAATGACCTGGTCAGCGTACCGGTCGGCGGCCTCTTTCTCGCCTACCACTTCTCCGAGAGCTTCGCCGCCGAAGGCAGCGTGCTCTACGGCGCGGACACGGGTGTCGGCGGACTGAAAGGGCTCGCCAAGACGCTGGTGCAGATCGGCATCGACACCGACAACTTCAAGCAGCCGATCGACCGGATCCAGCTGGGCGCCATCTTCGATGCGCGCTTCGCCCCGGTGTACGGCAAGATCAACCTCATCGGTGAAGGCGTCGTCAACTTCGACTTCTACGGCACCGCCGGGGTCGGGATGCTGCTGATCTCCCACGAGGAGGCCACCAACACCGCCGAGGGCACGATCGCCCTGAACCCGTCGGGCCAGCCGCTGACCGCCAACGTAGGCGTCAACCTCGGCGTTGGCTTCGACTTCTTCATCACGCAGAGCATCGCGTTGAAGCTTGACGCGCGCGGGCTGCTCTACATCGCAAAAGAGCCCGACTACGGGAATGTTGACGCGGGTGGGAACCCTGTCCCACTGGACAACAACCTGTACAACACCTTCATCACCACCGCCGGTGTTTCGATCTTCGTGCCGAAGATGAAGCCGCGCCTCTCCAACTTCTAATCAGACGGTGGCCACCCCTATGATGTTGCTCGCATACTCCCTTGCTGCGCTGCCGAACGCGTTCGCTGCCGATGCTGTCCCATCGGAGCCTGTCGCCGTGCACTTCCTCGCCGCAGATCCGCTCGCGCTCGACAGCGCACCCGCGGTTGCGGATGACGAAGACGGCGACGATCCGGCCGCATCCGACGACTCCGACGAAAGCTCGGTGAAGGCAGAGAAAGAGGCTGTTCGCTCTGGGAAAGCCTCGGCGGATACCTCGTCGAAGGCCTCCGACAAGAAGAGCAAAAAGCGCACGATCAAGATCATTCAGAAGAAGAACTTCATGAAGATCGGGCGCTATGAGGCCGGCCCCCAGATCGGGTTCGTCACCAACGACCCCTTCCTGAACCGCTACATCCTCGGCGTCACGTTCGACTACCACATCACCGAGATCTTCGCGGCCGAGATTCAGGCCCACTACTCCCCGATCCTCGGAACAGGCGGCGAAAACGATCCCGACTGGAAGGCGCTGACCAAGCAGATCCTCAGCGAAAACAGCGTATCGCCCGACATCTCCAAGCTGGACGCGATGGGCTCCGCAGCGCTGGCGTTCTCGCCGATCTACGGAAAGGCCGCTGTTGGCCGCAAGATCATCGCGTTCGACATCTTCGGCACCTTCGGTCTCGGCGCCATCCACACCGTGGACGACTACAAGGCGCTGCAGGTCAAAGAAGACGACGTGGACTATCAGTCCACCGCGCAAGAGTGGCATCCCACCACGGTCATCTCCGGCGGCGCCCGCGTGGCGTTCGGCGAGAGCATCGCGGCGCGTCTCGAGGGCAAAGCCACGTCCTACGTCGAAGCCATCAACGGCGGCACCCTGGAGATGAAGAACAACTTCATCCTGCAGGGCGGTGTCACCTTCTTCTTCCCCTCCATGAAGTGAGCCTGCGGCGATGAAAATGAACCCCATCTCCACGTTTCCCGCCCTCCGATTCTGCGGAGTCTCACTCACCGTCGCCGCGGCGCTGCTTTCCAGCTCGCCTGCATACGCGTTGTCCTGCGATGAGCTGATGAACATGGTGGACGTCTCCGTCCCCACGAACATCATCGTGCAGACCATCGAAGGCTCCGGCGAGACCTTCTCGTCCGCCGAAGTACGGTGCCTTCAAGAAAAGGGCGCGCCCGCAGAGGTCGTCTCCGCCGCCAAGTCGATGATGGCATCGGCCGCACCGGAAGAGCCCGCAGACAGCCCCAAGCCCGCCGCAAAGTCGTCCTCCAAGGACAGCTTTGACAAAGATGACGGCGTCGGCGATCGGCAGTCGCGGAACAAGCTCGAAGACAAGGGCGGCGACCCCGACGAAGGGGACGCGACCCGCGACCCGGAGAAGCTCGAGAGCGCCATCAAGGCCTACGAAGCGAAGAAGCCGCTCACCGCGAGCCTCGCGTTCTTCGAGATGCTGCGCGACAACCAGTACCCCGATAAAGAAGCGAAGATCCAGTACTATCTGGCGAGGTCCTTGTACGACCTCACTATGTACCACTCCTCGCAGTACTACTTCACCGAAGTCATCAAGAAGGGGCCGAGCACGCCCTACTTCTCGAAGGCGCTCCCCAAGCTCGTCACCATCGCCAAGTTCACCGGCGATGACTCCGACTTGGTCCGTATCGTCGCCAAGGTGCCGATCGAGGAGTTCCCCGCTTCGGCGCGCAACCAGTACTACTACCTGACCGGCTTGAAGCTCTACGAGAACGACAAGCTCACTGAGGCCCGCAAGAGCTTCGGGCAGGTGTCCGAGAAGTCGGATTTGTACACCAAGTCGAAGTACTTCGAAGGTGTCATCTACTACAAGCAAGAGAAGCTGCGCTCCGCCGTCAAGAGCTTCACCGAGGTCGTCAAGAGCAACACCGATGCTCAGACGCCTCAGGAAGTCGAGGACATGAGCCGTCTTCGCGACCTCTCGCTCTTGAACATCGCGCGTATCTACTACAGCATCCAGCGCTTCCCCGAGGCCAACACCTGGTACGACAACGTGCCTCGTGACAGCCAATACTGGCCCGAAGCGCAGTTCGAGAGCGGCTGGTCGGACTTCGTACAGTCCGACGTCAACCGCACCCTCGGCCAGATGCTGACCGTGCAGAGCCCCTTCTTCGACAAGCAGGAGTTCATCCCCGAAGCGAAGATCTTGCGCGCGCTGACCTTCTTCAACTTGTGCGAGTACAAGGAGGTCGGCAACATCCTTGAGACCTTCGACGCCGACTACAAGCCGATGCAGGAGGAGATGAAGGACTTCGTCAAGCAGTACAACTCCGAAGACGGCAAGAAGCTCGCGGACCAAGCGTACGACCGCTACTTCGGATCGAAGCCCGCCAAGACGCTGATCCCGAAGGCCGCGTTCGTGCGCATCCTCCGCAATCAGGATCTCGCCGGCATCGTGAACCACTTGCAGGTGATGCAGGCGGAAGAGCGCTTGATCGACGAGCAGAAGAGCCAGTGGAAGGACAGCCTCGGCGAGAACCTCCACAAGGTCATGGCCGAAGACCGCGACCGCCTCAAGCGTCGCGCGGGTCTGAAGCTCCTTCAGGAGATTTCAACCATGGCGACGATGATCGGCGGCCTGCTCGGCCAGTCCCAGATCATCCAGTTCGAGATGACCGACGCCATCCGTGGAGACTACGAGTACAAGCTCACCTCCCAGGATGTCCAGGACACCTCCAAGGAGTTCGAGATCGACTTCGCTACCTCCGCGAATCGCATCTACTGGCCGTTCAACGGCGAGTTCTGGCAAGACGAGCTCGGCTACTACTGGTACACCGAACAGGGAAGCTGCAAGTAGGACGCTCCGCGGCCTACCGTTCGCACCTCCCGCCGAAGGCTCAAATCCCGAGCCTTCGTCCCATTCTCTGAATCCGTGGAAACGATGATGCCTGTCACTTCCCGTTCTGTTCTCTCTCCGACCTCGGCGGCTTCCCGCCTTGGCTTGGTCATGGCCCTCGTACTTTGTGCGGCTCCGGTCGCGCACGCAGCGGACACGGAGCGCCGCCGGTTGTCGGCCACCGACGTGACCGCTGAAGAAGCGCAGAGCGCCGAGCTGGCCAAGCTCGCGCACGACGCGCGGTTGGAGTCCATCGACAAGCTCAAAGCGCTGCTCAAGGAATTCCAAGGGCCGCCGGACCAGAAAGCAGAGCTGATCCTGCGCTTGTCTGACCTGTACTTTCAAGAAGGTCGGCAGCTCTACCTCGGTGAGATGAAGAACTGCAACGCCGAGATCGACAAGGTGTTCAACGCCGGCGGTTCGCCGGACACCGTGGACTGCAAGACCTTCACCACCGGCTCGCGTCAGTGGCAGGACCGTGCGATCAAGCTGTACCAGCAGATCCTCCAGAACTACCCGCAGTTCGCGCGTGCGGATGAAGCCACGTTCTTCCTCGCCAGCGCCTACAACGACACGGCCCAGAAGGACCTCGCGGCGCAGGAGTTCACCCGCCTCGTCAAGGTGTACCCGGATTCGCAGTACGCGACCGACGCCTACGTGCTCATCGGCGAGTACTTCTTCGAAGAGAAGTCTGAGCCGAACAAAGCCATGCTCGCCTACAAAAAGGCGACCGCAGACAAGACCCACGAGAAGTACCCGTTCGCGATGTACAAGCTCGCGTGGTGCTACTACAACCTCGGCGAGTTCGGCACCGCGATCTCGACCATGAAGGTGGTCGTCAGCTACGCCGACGCGAACACCAAGGCGAACATCTCGCTCCAAGAAGAAGCGCTGAAGGACCTCGTCCGCTTCTTCGCGGACGGCGGCGACATGAACGAAGCCATCGCCTACTTCAAGCAGATCGGCAAGCAGACGATGATCCCCGAGCTGCTCAAGAAGCTCGCCGGTACCTTCGTCGAGCAGGGCAAGTTCGACCTCGCGATCGAGATGTATCGCCGGTTGATCACCGAGAGCCCAACCGCACCGGTCGCAGCTGACTTCCAGAACGAGGTCATCCAAGCCTACACCAAGATGGGCAAGAAGGAAGAGACGCTGCAGGAGATCGACCGTCTGCGGACGACCTACGGCAAGCAGTCTTCCTGGGCGCGCGCCAACGCATCGAACCAGGACGCCGTGAAAGGCGCCGGAGAGATGATCGAGAAGGCGCTGCGTACGGTGGCGACCAACTACCACAACGAAGCCAAGAAGCTCGGAACCGGCGCCGGCGCGGTCAAGGTATACGGGCTCGCAGAGCAGGCGTACCGCACCTACATCCAAGAGTTCCCGGAAGGCCAGTACGCGTACGAGATCCGCTACTCCTTCGCTGAGCTCTTGTACAAGGTCAAAAAGTTCGACGAAGCCTACGACCAGTACATGAAGGTCGTCGCGATCGACAACAAGGGCAAGCACGCAGAGTTCTGCGCGTCGTCGGCGATCTTCGCTGCGGACGAAGTCATCAAGAAAGAAAAGAAAGCTGCGAGCGCCGGAGGGCCTGACCCCGGCAGCAAGAGCGAGCAGCCCCTCACGGATTGGGAGACCAAGTCTCTCGCGGCGTTGGACCAGTACTCTCGCCTCTTCCCCACCAGCGACAAGGTGCGGAACATCATCTACAAGTCCGCGTACCTGCTCTACAACAAGAACCACTTCAAGGAGGCTTCCGAGCGCTTCAACGTGGTCATCAAGATGGAGCCGATGTCGAAGGAGGCCGAGCAGGCCGCCAACTTGATCCTCGACTCCTTCGCGCTGGTGGAGGACTGGGACAGCCTGAAGTCGAACTCGAAGTTGTACTTCGATCAGCAGGGCTTGGGCTCTCCTGACTTCAAGAAGGAGGTTTTCGGCATCTACGAGAACGCCTCGCTGAAGCTCGTCGAGATCAACTTCAAGAAGACCGGCGACAAGGCGAAGGGCGCCGCGGACTACACGGCGTTCTACAAGGAATTCCCGACGTCTGCCAACGCCGACCTCGCGTTGAACAACGCAACGGTGTACCTGCACGACCTCGGCAAGACCACCGAAGGCATCCCGCTTCGCTTGGAGATCATCAACAAGTTCCCCAAGTCCAAGTACTACAAAGACCAGGTCGCCGCGATCGGCTTCGACTACGAGTCTCAGGCCAACTTCACCGAGGCCTCCAACTGGTACGAGAAGTTGTACACGTTGGACAAGGCGCATCCCGGCGCTGCTGCGGCGATCTTCTCCGCCGCGTTGTTCCGCGACGCGCTGGGTCAGTGGGAGACGTCCATCAAGGACTACCAGGCCTACATGACAAGCTACCCCGACAAGCCGGGCTTGAACCAGCTCAAGCTGGGTATCGCCAAGACGTACGAGGAGCAGTCCAAGTTTGCCGAGGCCTCGAAGATCTACCTCGAGTTCTACACCAAGCCGCCGGTCAACGCCTCGCTCGACGAGGTCATGTTCGCGCGTCTGCGGTACGGGCTGCTGATGGACAAGCTCGGTCAGGGCGCGAACGTCACCAAGCACTGGAACGACACGCTCGCGTACTTCGCCAAGGCGATCACCCCTGCCGGTGGCAAGCCCGCAGCCGAGTACGAGCTCTCCCGCGAGTACGTGGGTCAGATCAAGTTCTTCCTCGCCGAGCCCGAGTTCAAGAAGTTCACCTCAATGCGCATCAACGGCCCGACCTCCAAGGTCAGCCAGCGCGTCGAGGACAAGACCTATCAGGACCAGCTGATCGGAAAGGCCAAGGGCTTGGTCGCGATCGAAAAGACGTACACCGACGTCCTCAACACCGGGGCCGGCGAGTGGGGTCTGGCGGCGCTGACGAAGCTGGGTCAGGTCTACGAAGACATGGCCGACACCTTCGCGAACTCGAAGTGCCCGAGCTACCTGACCTCCGATCAGTGCGAGATCTACGGCGCCCAGATCGGCGACAAGGCGTTCCCGCAGATTGAGAAGGCCGTAGCGACCTACTCGGAAGCGCTGAAGAAGGCGTACGAGCTGAACCTGTACAACGAAAATACCGCGGCAGCCACGCGTCAGCTTGGTGTACTGCGTCCCCTCGACTACCCCGGTCTGTACGAGATCGTTCCCGACAACCGCTTCACTGCCCCGGCAGTGACCACCGAGTCCTTCGAGACCGAGCCGTAGGCCAAAGGAACCACCATGAACCGCCTTATTCCTTCGTTTCTGATTCTGTTGGCAGCATTGGGCCCCGCAACCCTCATCGGGTGCGGAGAGAAAAAGCCGCCCACCGACGTCGTCGATCCCTCCACCGTGGTGAACCCGAAAGCCGAGTTCACCAAGGGCGTAGACCTGCTGAAGGGCGAAAAGCCCAACTTCGCGGGCGCGCTGGTGGCTTTTGAAGCCGCGACGACAGCCGATCCCAACTACGTAAAGGCCTGGTACAACGCAGGTTGGGCCGCCGAGCGCACCGGGGATTACACCAAGGCCGAGAGCGACTACCGCAAGGCGCTGGAGCTGAAGCCCGACTACGCCGCCGCGATCTTCAACCTCGGCAACGTCCTCGTGGAGCTGAAGCGCGGCGCCGAGGCGTCAACGCTCTACAAGGCGTACACCGACGCGCACCCGGATGACCTCGTCGCGAAGAACAACTACGCCGACGCGCTCACCGCGGCGCAGGGGTATGACGATGCCGTCAAGGTGGCCCAGGACATCCTCGGCCGCGACCCGAAGAACGCCTCTGCGTACCGCAACCTGTCGCGCACCTACTATGCTCAGGGCAACTACGCGATGAGCCTGCTCTGCGCTGAAAAGGCGAAGACGCTCTCCGACACCGACCCCGGCGTCTACAACAACATGGGCGTGACGTACCTCGCCCAGAAGAACGCCCCGGCCGCCATCGAGCAGTTCAAGACCGCCGTAAAGCTTGACCCCGCGAACGTCGAAGCGAACCTGAACCTCGGCTACCTCGCCGCAGACTCGGGCGACTTCGAGCTCGCGCTGCAAGCCTTCGAGGCCGTTGTGCAGCAGTACCCCGGAAACATGGACGCGCAGCTTGGCTACGCGATCGCGCTCCGCGGAATGAAGGACAACGAAGGCGCACAGAAGGCCTACGACTCGCTGTTGAAGAACAACGCCACGAACCGCACCGTCGTCAAGAACGCGATCACCTTCAACATGAAGTACGCCAAGAACTTCAAAGAAGCGCAGAGCATCGTCGACGGCTTCAAGAAGGCGATGGCCGGCCAGCTCTCCCCCACGGATGAGATCTTCACGTTGGAGACCGACATCAAGAAGGAGCAGGCCGCCGAAGACGAGCGTATCCGCATCCAGAAAGAGAAAGAGAAGGAAGAAGCCGAGCGCAAGGCCCGTGGCGAGAAGCTGCTCAAAGAGCTCAGCGACAGCGTCGCAGGGATCGAGAAGGACCTCAAGGAGTGCGGTGCGCTGGATCCGATGATCATCGAGATGGTGCAGATGACCCTCGAGCAGGTCAAGCCCGTCCTCGACGAGAAGGACTACACCCTCGCGGGCGACGTCCAGCCGTTCATCCTCGACGCGCGCAGCCAGATCGACGCAGGCAAGGCCGCCGGAGGTTGCGGCGCACCCGCAGCACCGGAAGCTCCGGCGCCAGCCCCGGCAGACCCTGCGCCAGCCGCTCCGGTTGAGCCGGCGCCGGCTGCTCCGACCCCCTAAACGGTCAGGTAAAAGCCCCAAAGGGACTCGCCTCGGCGAGTCCCTTTCTGCTTTTCCTACACGCGCCGGGAACCTTTGGGCGGCACCGTTGTCCATACGCGCAACCCCGGAGCCCCATGGCACTCTTGATCGCTCTCCTCCCCTACGCGCTCGCCCAGTCGGATGGCGCCCCCAACCCTAGCGCGCCCGAGGCGACCTCGCCGGAGGTACGCTACGCGCGCGTCACCGAGCTGGAGATCGAAGGTGCCACCGTCGAAGGGGAGCTCTACCGGCCAGGGAACCAGTTGGTGGCGGAGCGGCCTAAGCCTACACACCGCAGCGCGATCGTGCTCCGGGAGAACTTCGATGACGCCACCGCTGAGTCCACTGAATTCGTACGTTGATTCCGTTCCCCGGCGCGCTGCGTACACACAGCGCAAACTTTTGACGGGAACCTTTCCGTCTTTCGCTTGTCTATTTGTCGCCAGTCGGCGAAGTTAGGTCCGATCTCTCTCAGGAGTGAGTCATGTCCCGCATCATCATCCGTCTCATCCCCCTCGCCCTCGCACTCGCTGCATTCTCCTACTCCGCGCCTGTCCGCGCGGACGACGATGTGGACGAAGAGAGCGGTCGCAAGATCCAGTACAAGTCCAAGACCGAAATCGACTTCGAAGGTCTCGACGTCGAAGGCGAAATGGTCAAGCCGTCCAGCGCGCTCGTGCTGGACCGCAAGAAGGCTGCCTTCAACCCGCTGATCAAGATGCGGGAAAACTTCAATCCAGAAATGGAAGAGTCGATCGACGAAGTCCGATAGGGCTTCGTTCGCGCCGACTCACTCGGTTTTACTGCTCGTTTTTGTTGCGGCCCTGAGCCGCGCACGACGCCACACGGCGAAAGCTTGATGTGTGCCTCGCGCAACCGTTTCTTCCCTTACCTTGACTCCCTCTCCCGAGGTTTCTCCCGATGGCTTCCAACTCCCTCGTCCTGACCTTCGAGATCTTCAACAGCGGAGAGTTTCTCCGTAAAGAAGAGCTCAATGCGGAAAGCGTCACCATCGGCAAAGGCCCGGCTGCCATGCTGCGCATCGAGTCTGAAGGGCTCGCTGACCTGCACGCCGTCCTGAACGTGAACGATGACGGCTCCGTCCAGCTGCTCGACCTCGTGGGCGACAGCGCGACCACCGTCAACGGGCACGCCGTCAGCAACGTGGTGATCAACAACGGTGACACCATCGGCTTCGGCTCGGTGCGCGTGGTTGTGCGGATCGCGGACGACGGCGCCTTCGGCGACGACGAAGAGAAGACCCGCGTCAACATCCCCGCTCCCGACGAGCTCACCGACCCGGGGATGGGCGAGCGCCACGAGCTGGGCGAGGACGAGCCTGTGGAGGACGTCATGTCCTTCGTCATGCGCGCCTCCGCCTCGGCCAACGACGGCTCGGCGGACCGCAGCCAGGGCCGCCTGCTTGAAGTAGCGCAGGTGTTCGGCGACTCGATCGTCGACATGAAGCTCTTCACAAAGACCCAGCGCGTCACCCTCGGCATCGACGTCATTGGCGTCACCCCCGACCAGAGCAAGAGCAACCAGGCGTTCTTTGTGCCTGCAGAGCTGCTGCCTCAGGCCGACTACCCGCTGTTCACCTTCGTCGGCAACGGCTGGGAAGCCAACGTGCACGACCGCTGGGCCGGCTTCGTGGACATCGGCGAGACCCGCTACTCCTTCGACGAGCTGGTGGCTTCGGGCCGCGCGAAGAAGAACGGCCAGTCCTACGCCGTGCAGATCGCAGAAGACGCCCGCCTCGTCGTCGACCTCGGCTACACGCTGTTTGTCGCGCATCAGGTGTACCCGGGCAAGAAGGCGATCGCGAAGTCGAACGACAACATCGATTACCCGCTGCTCGCGATCCTTGGCTTCGTAGCGTTCGTCGGTGCGATGTTCGCCGTCGCGCTCGCGGTGGTACCGCCTCCTCCGGAGAACTCCGAGCTGACCCTCGATCAGCATCTGGTCGACCTCCTCCTCGAGAAGAAGGAAGAGATCAAGGACAACAAGAAGCCCGACGCCAACCCGGACGCCGGCGAAGGCGCGAAGGCTAAGAAAGAAGAAGGCAAGGTCGGCAAGAAAGACGCCAAGATGGAGAAGGCCAAGGGCGACAAGGTTCAGCTGCAGAAGCAGCAGCTCGACCGCGAGATCGCGCAGAACGCCGGTATTCTCGGCGCGCTCCGCGATGACTCCACGCTCGACTCCGCGCTCGGCGCGACCGGCCTCAACGCCAACATGATGAACGGCATCGGCGGCCTCATCGGCTCCAAGGGAACCCAGATGGGCTCCGGCGGCCTCGGCGCGCGCGGCGGCGGCCTTGGCGGTGGCGGTACTGCAGACGGCCTCGGCGGTCTCGGGACCAAGGGCCGTGGGTCGGGCTCCAGCGGCTACGGCTCGGGTGGCGGCCAGTTCGGGTCCAAGGGCGAAGGCGGCATCGGCACTGTCGGTGGCGACCCCATCATCCTCGGCGCGCTCGACAAGGCGCTCATCGACGCGGTCATCAAGCGGAACATGGCCTCCATCCGGTACTGCTACCAGAAGGAGCTCACCAAGAACCCCACCCTCGGCGGCAAGATCACCGAGAAGTTCGTCATCGCGAAGGACGGCACCGTCTCCTCGGCCACCACCGGCTCGAGCACGATGGGCAACCCCGCGGTCGAGAGCTGCATCAACGGGCGCTTCCAGAAGTTCCAGTTCCCCGAGCCCAAGGGCGGCGGCATCGTCATCGTCAAGTACCCGTTCATCTTCGCGCCCAGCTGAGCGTCTGAGAGCGGTGTAGGCTTGGGGCCGGCAGAGCAATCTGCCGGCCCTTTCGCTTTTCGAGGTGGGTGCGGTCGCAGGGTTTCAGCCCCCGCGCGACGCTACAATTTCCGCACCAGTCGTTCACAATCCCTTTGCGAACCTTCTGGATTCCCGGTGGTCTCAAAACCTGCATCGAGTCGCTTTGACCCGAGCAAAAGGAGCCCACCATGTTCGAAGCCACCTCCACAGCAGAACTCCATCCCAACGGCTTGACGCACCTGCTTCAGAGCCCAAGCGCGTTTCAGCCGCTCCCTGTGCGCACCACGACCACGCGCCTCGAGATCATCGCGTTTGTAGGCGGCGAGGTCGTCGAGCTCACCCAGCGCGACGGCAAGACCGCCGTGGTCCTCGGCGCCGCCGACGTCGATCCGACCGCGCCGATGCTCGTTCGCGCGGATGGAGACGGCCCGCGCCTCCAGTGCGAGAGCCGGGGTTGGGTCTTGGTGCCCACCTTCGACATGGTCGGGTTCATCGACGCCCTGAACGACGCCGGGGACGCCGAGCGCACGCTGGTGCGCGGCGAGACGGTGCTGGCGCCGGGGTCCAGGCTGATCGTCGAGCTGGGCGCGGTCACCTACGTCATCCAGGAGGTCTCCCCCTCCCGCCGCGTTCCGGGCAACCCGGTGTCCATCGACACGCCGATGCTCTCGCTGCTGAGCTTTCTCGGCATGAGCGCAGGGATCTTTGGCTACGCCCTCAACACCGTGCCGCCGCCCCCCACCACGAGCACCATCGACATCCCCGACGAGGCAGTGATGATCAACCTGCTGCGTAAGCCGCCGCCTCCTCTCGTCGCGCCGAAGTCGCCGTCCACCGGCGCGCATTCGGGCCGCGAGGGCGCCGCAACGAAAGGGCACGTGAAGCCGCAGCGTGGGCCGGTCAGCAAGCTGCAACAGGCGCTGCACCTCTTTGACAGCCCGTCGGTCGCCCTGCTGCAGCGCTTGGGGAGCTCCGCGCTGCCCGGCGGCGTGCGGGATGGCATCGCGGGTTTGCAAGGGCGGCCGACCGGGAGCGGACCCGGGCTCAACATGCGGGGCGAGGGTCCGGGAGGGGGCGGCCAAACCGACAGCGTCGGCTACGACCGCCAGAGCCTGACCAACGCCGACAACCTCGCGCGCGGCTGCGAGGGAGCGCGGTGCAAGGGCAAGGAGGATGGCACCATCCACGCCGTCGGCGGCACCGGCATCGTGCTGGGCGCCCTCGACAGCGCGGACGTGGACCGCGTGATCAAGCAGAACATGCCGTCCATCCGGTACTGTTACCAGAAGGAGCTGCAAGGGCACCCCGGCCTCTCCGGCAAGGTGAGCGTGAAGTTCACCATCGCTGCGGATGGCACGGTCTCGTCCGCGACCACGCGTACCGGAGCGTCGATGCCCGCGGTGGAGGCGTGCCTGAGCGCGCGGTTTTTGACGATGAAGTTCCCCCGCCCCAAGGGCGGAGGCGTGGTCATCGTCAGCTACCCCTTCGTGTTCAGCGAAGGGTAGAGCTCACTCGACGCGATCGAAGCGCACGCCCGGCTCTTTCTTGTCCGGCTGGGCTGCGGACTGCTGAAAGGCGTCCGCGGCCTCGGGGTGGATCTCAAACCACGTCTCCCGCTCCCGGATCTCGATGCGCCCGATCGCCTCGCGCTCGATGCGGCCGCGCCGGCAGAACAGCGGCACGAGCCAGAACGGCTGGGCGTTGTGCACGTACCCACGGTTGACCTTGAACATCGCCGCCCCGCCCCGCCCCTGCGGACGATCGCGCTCCTGACCGGGACGCGGACGCACGGGCGAGCGGAAGCCGCCTTCGGCCGCGCGCGGCTCCTCTTGGCGCGGCGCGCCGCGCGGCTCAAAGCGGTTCATCGGGTCCGGGCGCTCGAAGCGACCTGCAGGGCGACGATCATCTTGCCGGGCGTCCGGACGCTCGAAGCGACCGGCAGGTTCCGGACGCTCGAAGCGACCGGCAGGTTCCGGGCGCTCGAAGCGACCGGCAGGTTCCGGGCGCTCAAAGCGACCGGGACGCTCAAAGCTACGGTCCGGCTGCTGAAAAGACCGCTGCTCCCCGCCCGGCGCGAACCGCGCGGGCGCATCCGGTCCAGGGCGCTGCGGACGGGCACCCGGCTCAGCACGACCGAGCGCGAAGGTCTCTGGCAGCTCCTCGGGCTCCGGCAACTTCTGGCGGTACGACGCGACCAGCGAGGCCACAAGCGCCGCAGGAGAATGCTCGGTGAGCAGCTTCTCGGCGAGCTTCACGTCATCCTCGCTCGTCTCTCCCAAGCCCGCGATGACGGACTGGACGAGGCGCCCTTCGTCGGCCACGCGGATCGCCTCGGGACGAGGCGGCATCATGCGCTCCATCACCACGCGCGCTTCCTGGAACAAGCGATCGGCGGCGCGACGGCGTGACGCTGCGACCAACACCACGGCGACGCCCTTCCGGCCCGCACGCCCGGTGCGGCCAGAGCGATGCGTGAAGCTCTCGACGTCCCCCGGAAGGTCGGCGTGGATGACGAGGTCCAGCGACGGCAGATCGATACCCCGCGCCGCCACGTTGGTCGCGACCAGCACGCGCGCGCGCCCATCGCGCACCGCCGCCAGCGCACGGCTGCGCTCCGCCTGCCCAAGATCGCCCGACAGCACCACCGCCGAGAAGCCGCGCTCTGACAAGGTGGCGTGGATGCGATGCACCGTCTCGCGGGTATGGCAAAACACCAGCGCCGAGCGCGCATCGTAGTGGCGCAGCACGTTGACGACCACCGCTTCCCGCTCCCGCTGCGCGTGCAGCATCGCCACCCACTGGATGTCTGCGTGCTGCTGCTTGGCGTCCGCCAGCGCCAAGCGCGCCGGCTCCCGCGTGTACTGCTCCGCCAACGCTACGGCGAGCGGGGGGAACGTCGCCGAGAACAACAAGGTCTGGCGCTCGGTCGGACAGGCCTGAAGGATGACCTCCAGCTCGTCGCGGAAGCCCATGTCCAGCATCTCATCGGCTTCATCGAGCACGACCGCGCGTAGCGCATCGAGGCGCAGGTTCTTTCGGTTGATGTGATCGCACAGGCGACCGGGCGTCCCGACGACGATCTCAGCGCCCGCGCCGAGCGACATCGACTCCCGCCGCGGATCCATACCGCCTACACACGCGACAACGCGCTGGTTCGCGAACAACCACTGCAGTTCTTTCGCGACTTGCAGCGCCAGCTCTCGCGTCGGGCACACCACGAGCGCGCGAGGACGCCCCTTGGTGTTCTGGGCCTCGAGCACCAAAGGCCCGATACGAAGCCCAAAAGCGACGGTTTTCCCAGAGCCGGTGCGGGCCGATACCAGCAAATCTCGCCCTGCAGGCGCGTTGAGCACCGCAGCTTGTACAGGAGTAAGGTCGGTAAACCCCCGAGCAGCGAGCGCAGCAGCGAGCGGCGCAGGCGCGGAAGCGAACGGAAGAGCGGGAGTTTCGCTGGGGGTAGCGGTATCGGAGGACGGGGAATCAGGCGTTTCGGACATGCCGGCGGATAGCGCTGAATTCGCAAAAGCTCAAGGGGGAATACTTCACACTTCCGCCAAGCGCTCCGCGAGCGCCACGATCGACAGCGGCGCGCAGCCCTCAGCCTTGTTGTTTACCACCACCCAACCGGCCTTTGCGCCGCGGATCACCTCGACCACAGCGTCGCGCCCTACCGGATCGGGCTCTTTCAACAGCGTGAAGGGCGCATAGCCGGCTTTGGCCTCATCGTAGACCATGCCGGGGTGCAGCATCCACCGCACCACCCGCTCGGGACGGTCCAAGGCCCGGGTCTTCCGGGCTTGCTCCACCACCGAAGGCATCCCCGCCCACCCGACCAGCGCCGGGAGCGTGTTGTTGGCCTCAAGGACATCCGCGTAGGCCGGCGTGAGCAAGGCGGGGTTGCGCACCTCGACGGCATAGCGCCACGGTCCACGGGGCAGGCCGCGCAGAAAGCCGTCCAGACGATCCAGGAAGTCGCGTCCGAGCGCCTGCGGCGCGAACGGAAAGAGCAGCACACCTGCCCCCATTCCCTCGATGAACGGTCGTACAACCTCACGCATCGCGTAGTCCATGTTCAGGAAGCGAGGGTTCTCCTGACCCGCGCGCTCGCCGTAGCGGGCGTGGCGCGGAAACCGCTGCATCGTGAGGTCCTCGTGGGCTTTGACGAGGAACTGAAAGTCGGCGGGGACCTGCTCCTTCAGCCCCTTCAACTCGCTCGCTGGCGCCGGTTTGTACCAGGTGCGGTCGACGCCCACGGTCCGAAAAAGCGGGTGGCCCGCATAGGCGGCAAGCCCCTCTCGCACGAGCCGCTCGTTCGCGTAGCTGCCGCCCCAGATCGGCCAGCCGGGGAAGGTCCACGAAGACGTGCCGAAGCGAATGCCCGCGGGCAATCGAGCCGCCAGCGCCTGAAAGCGCAGCACCCCTTCGTCCAAGCGCACCGGCGAAGGGCGCGGCGGACCGAACAACGGCTGCTGGTCCTCCACCCGCCACCGATCCGCCTCGTCCGGCTCCCCGGTCACGGCGCGACGCAAGGCCGGAAACATCGACAGTTGCTCCGCTCCTGGCCTCGAGCGCACGCTACCCCTTCGGTGCCAGGAAGCGCGCGAACGCAGCCACCGCTTCCGGAGATCCGATGCGCGAGAGGAACTCGGCGCCTTCGCGGCTCATCGCGACGCCCACCGCTTCGCGCTCAGGACCACGGAGCAGCTCCTTCGCGGCCCGCAGCGCGCCGGGCACCTTGGCAGCGAGCACGTCGCACTTGTTCCGGGCGTAGGCCTCCAGCTCGGCGGCCGGCACGATCGCGTTGATCATCCCCGCAGCCCGGGCCTCCTCCGCCCCGAACGCCTCTCCAAAAAACAGCCACTGGCTGGCCCGCTGCATGCCGACCACGCGCGGCAGCAGGTAGGATGACGCCCCCTCAGGCGTGACCGCAAGGTTGATGAACGGCATCTGGAAGCGCGCCCGCTCCGACGCATACACGAGGTCGCAGTGCAACAGCAAGGTTGTACCAATGCCAATCGCTACGCCGTCCACCGCAGCGACCAAGGGCTTCGGGAAGGTGCGCAGCGCCTCCAGCAAGCGAAACACCGCGCTGTCCTCGCCCTCGGGAGGATGCTCCAGAAAGTCTTTGAGGTCATTCCCTGCGGTGAAGCTGCCTTGAGAGCCCAAGAGCAGGACGACGTGCACGGCGTCATCGGCCGCGGCGTCGTTCAGCGCTCGCGACAATGCGTTGTACATCACCGCGGTGATCGCGTTCTTTTTTTCAGGACGGTCAAAGCGAAGGACGGTGACGACGCCTGCTTCAACGAGGATGTGCGTAGTAGGTTCAGACACCGCGGCCCCGTAACACCCCGCCCAGCCGCGCACCCCGCCGCAACGGAGCGGCGGCGGCGTCCCAAAACCCACTACATTACCGGGATGCAGCCCCGCAAACCCCTCTCGCTCCGGTCTACGCACCCCGACGGGCGCTTCACCTCGGCCTGCGCGCTCCTCGTTTTGGCGGGATGCACCGAATATGGGCTCGGAAAAGAGGTCGAGGAGCCGGCCGGCGCGGCGCCCGAGATCGTCGTCGAGCCCGAGGCCATCGCCGCTCATGCCTGCGCAGCGCCGTGGTCAGGCACGGTCGTGGTGCGCAACGAGGGCGAAGGCCCGCTGACCATCACCGGGATCGCGACCACCGGCGACTGGAGCGCGACGCTGCCGGTGCCGGTGACCGTGCTGCCCGGCGAAGGCACCCCGGTGACGGTGACCGGCGACGGCGAAGGTACGCTCACGGTCTCTAGCGATGATCCCGATGAGCCCGCGATCGCCGTGCCCCTCACGGTCAGCTTGAACCACCCGCCTACCGCGACGGTGTTGAGCCCCGCTCCGGACAGCATCTTCCCCGAGCCCGCCGCCGATCAAGCGCTCGAAGGCGTCGTCACCGACGAAGACGGCGATGATCTGCTCGTCACCTGGACCGTAGATGACGCAGTGATCCTCAGCACGACCACCGCGCCCGGGTCGGTCTCCGCCACGCTCCCCGCCGCCGAGCCCGGCGTACACACGGTTCGCCTCACCGCGACCGACGCCTGCGGCGAAGTCGAAGCCACCGAAGACGTGTGCCAAGACGCCACGACCACCTACGAGAACCTCGGCATCTCCACCTGGCACTACGAAGGCTCGGCCTACTGGGACTCGACGACCTCCGAGCTGGTGCTCACCGACGCGCTCATCGAGCAGGTCGGCACGGCCTTCGACACCACCGCGGCGGTCTCCGGCGGCGCGGTCCGCATCGAATTCGAGTTCTACATCGGCGGCGGGAGCGGCGCCGACGGCATCTCGCTCACCGCCTTGGACGCCGATCGCCTCACCGCCTACACCGGCGGCACCGGCTGCGGCATCGGGTACGGCGGCAGCGCGTCCTGCACCGCAGGGCCGGCCCTGCCCGGATGGACCCTCGAGGTCGATACCTACTACAACGAAGGCTACGACCCCACCCCGGACGACCACGTCGCGTTCACCTTCGACGGCGACGTCGACAATCCGGCGGCCTGGGCCGCGCTGCCCGAGATGGAAGACACCGGCTGGCACCGCATACGCGTCGATCTGACCGACCCGCACCTGTCGGTGACCGTCGACGGGACCAGCTACATCGAGCAGGATCTGATCGGCTATTTCGCGTTCCCTGCCTACGTCGGCTTCACGGCGGGAACCGGCGGAAACACCAACCGCCACCGGATCCGCTCGCTCACGGTCACCGATCGGGCGTGCGAGTAAACACGCGTGGGGAGGCCGCCGAGCGCGTCCACGCCGGGTCGGAGAAGGTGTCCTCTCGCCACGTCCACGATCGGTAGTCCGCCGGGGCGGTCAACGCCCAGTGAATGCCGTAGCGGTCGCGCAGCGCAGCGAGCTCGGCAGGCGTAGTCGCGGCCCCGAGGATCACGCCGGGGTGCAGGCACCGCGCCGAAGTCCCTAAGGGGTCGTACGAGAAGATCGGCGCGCCTGCCGGAACGCCGGCGGCGTCCAACGCCGCGCAATCGGGGAACGGCGCGCTGAACTGGGTGGACGTGCTGGCGATCCGCGCCACGACGACGAGCTGGGCGACGGTGTACAACCCCGGGAAGAACAACGGATGGAAGCGCGCCGAAACCCCGGAGAGGCCCACCACCGCCGTGGCCACACCGACCGAGAGCAGCGCGCTGCCGCTGCGGAACACCGAGCCTTCGATCGCGAGGGACGGCACGAGGCCGTACAAGGTGAGCGGCATGAGCACCGCGAACAGCGCAGGAGCAACGAGCATCGCTTTGCGCCCGTCCCGCCAGGCCACACCCACAACGAAGAGCGCAAGCGGCAAGAGCAACGCCCCCGCCGCGAACGGCGTCTTCACCAGATCCAAGGCGTGCGACCCCAACAACGCCGCGCGGTCCCCAAACCCCAGCGGCGGGAGGGTGTGCGGCACCAGCCAGTCCTCCGCGCGCACCGCGTTGAACGCCCGCTCCCGCAGCGCAAAAGCGCCTTCCCCGACCTGAAGGGTGTTGCGCACGGTCCACGCGAGCGCCGCGACCAAGCCCGAGACGCCCGCCGTCGCCGCCCACCACCGTCGCTGAGCGAGAAACCCAACCGCGACGCACACCCCGACCAGCGCACCTTCGGACCGACACAGCGCCGCTGCGCCCGACGCCAACGCGGCGACCGCGGGACCGGCCCACGCCCGCCGCCCCTCCGCACCCTCGCCGGTCACCGCGAAAAAGGCGACGCCCGCAGCCAGTCCGAACGCCGCCATCGAGTCGGGGACCGAGAAAAAACCGACGTACCCAAGACCGGACCCCGCCAGCACGCCGGCGCACCACGCGAGCCCACGACGCGCTTCGCCGGACACCGACAGCCGCTCCACCCACGCGACCGCGAGCAACGCGTGCAGGGCGCCAAGCAGCGCGGTGGTGATTTGGGCTGCGCGCCACGGGTCACTCCCAAGGCGCCGCGCCACCATCAGGCCGGGGACCAGCACCCGGGAGGGCAGCGGCATCCAGTGCAGATCCGCAGGGTGCGCCAACGACGGCGGCAGCCAAGCCAAGTTCCAGATCGCGTCGGAGGTCGGGCCGTGACCGGCTACGATGGCTTGGGCGACGCCAAAGTAGTAGGACACATCCCAGTCGAATGGCCCCGCGATGGCGACACCGCAGCCGAGGTGCCAAAGCAGCGACAGGCAAACGAGCGCCATCCGTTCTGCGTTGCGCATGACGCTGCGTAGCGCGCACGTGAGCAAGCGTACACAAGCGCAGACGCTTTTCGAGGACCGCGGCGTTCCAATCCGCCGCGATCAGCGGTATACTCCGACAATGCTGCCCCTCCTTTTCCTTTCCTTGACGAGCGCCCCGGCGTACGCCGGCGCGGTGTTCGGAACTGCGAACGGCCCCATCACGCTGGACCTCAGCGGAAACTGGCCCCGCGCCTACCCCGACGACACCGGCGGCTGGGTGATGTTCCACGCCGGCGGCGGCGATTTCAAGGTCAGCCACGCCTACTCGGACCTGACCACCGATCGCAGCCGGGACAAGAACCTGACCGGGCGCACCGACCTCAAAGACCACGACATCCGTCCCTGCCCGGACGGCACGTGGCTGCAAGCATCGACCGCCGACTACACCTCCGAGCAGGCGCATGACTCGGCGTATTCGTGGCGCTACGACAAAGACTTCAACATCCTCGCCAACGGCATCATCGCGCAGGGCGATCTCAGCGGGCCCTCCTACGTGGACATGCCCGTGGTGTGCGGCAACAACTTTCAAGGCGCGGCGTTCCCCGACGCCGTGACCGAAACGCAGGCGCGCTTCGCCAAGGTCGAACGCGACGCCAGCGTGCTCGAAGAGTACGACCTCGTCGGCTCCCCGTGGGCTACGGGCTCGTCGATGCTCGAAGACCGCGACGGCACCTTGTACGTCGTCGGATTTTCGTCGGTGCACGACCTCTCCCAGATCGTGATCGGCCACTTCGACACCGACTACAACTCGCTCGGCACCAAGTTCGTGACCGTCGGCACCGACATCCTCACGCCCTACTGGGCGCAGACGGTGATCCGCGTCGGCGACTACTACATCGTGTCCCACATGATGCGAGACGAGAGCCTGAACTGGAACCAGCAGGACGGAGATCTGTACCTCACCGCGTTCGACATCCATTGGGACGTCGCGGACCAGATCAAGCTCTCCGACAACACCGCGCCCGTCGGTGGGATGCAGCCCTACGTCGTCAGCAAAGGCGACGGTAGCTTGCTGGCGATGTACTCGAAGGAGCTGCACAACTACGCGTTCACCATCGAGCTGCAGCCGGGCATCGAAGACGGCGGGGACGCCGACACCGACGCGGACAGCGACACCGACACCGACGTCGACACCTCCGTGCCGGACACCGCGGACTCCGGAGATGTCACCGACAGCGTGCCCGACAGCGGCGTCGTGCGTGAAAAGACCGGCTGCGGCTGTGCCAGCGCGCCCTCGTCCACCGGCGTAGCCGGCCTGATGCTCGGCTTGGCCGCGCTGATGATGACCCGCCGCAAATAGCCGACCCAGACGCCACGACAGGCGGGGTTCAACGCGTTAGCCGCCGTCTGTCTATGGAGTGCTGTTGACAGGTCCCGCTTACCGTCGCATTCTTCTCAAGCTGTCCGGCGAGATGCTCGCTGGCGACAACGAGTTTGGCATCACTCCAGAGGTGCTGTTTCGCTTCGCCCAAGAGGTGAAAGACGTACACGACTCTGGCGTGCAGATGGGAATCGTCATCGGCGGAGGCAACATCTTCCGCGGCCTCGCCGGAAGTGAGCGCGGAATGGAGCGCGCGCACGCCGACTACATGGGCATGCTCGCGACCGTCATCAACGCCCTCGCGCTGCAAGACGCGTTGGAGCAAGTGGGCTGCTACACGCGTTTGATGAGCGCCTTGCGCATCGAGCAAGTGTGCGAGCCCTACATTCGCCGCCGCGCGATGGCCCACCTCAACAAGGGCCGCGTGGTCATCTTCGCCGCCGGCACCGGAAATCCCTACTTTTCCACCGACACCGCCGCGACGCTCCGCGCCGCGGAGATCGGCGCCGACATCATCCTGAAGGGGACGAAGGTCGACGGCATCTACGACAAAGATCCCAAGAAGTTCGCCGACGCCGTGCGCTTCGAGCGCATCTCCCACCTCGACGCCCTGAAAAAAGAGCTGAAGGTCGCGGACACCACGGCGTTCAGCCTGTCGATGGAGAACAATCTCCCGATCATCGTGTTTGATATCAGCAAGCCCGGAAACCTCCAGCGGGTGGTGAACGGCGAGCCCATCGGAACCATCGTCATCAGCCCCACCAAGACCCAAAGCTGATCCCGGAAAGGAGCACCATGCAAGAAGAATATTTGAAGGCCCTCGCCGCCGACATGGACAAGGCCATCGACGCCCTCAAGCGCGAGCTCGTCAGCGTGCGCACCGGCCGGGCCTCGCCGCAGCTTGTAGAGAACCTGCAGGTGCCGATCGCCAGCTACGGCTCAACGATGGCGCTGCGCGAAATCGCCGGCATCACCGCGCCGGATCCGCGGCTCATCGTGGTCAATCCGTGGGACAAAGGCACCATCATGGACATCGAGCGGGCGATCGCCAACTCGGGCATGGGCTTCAACCCCTCCAGCGACGGCCAGATCGTGCGCATCCCCATCCCGCCCCTGACCGGCGAGCGGCGCCAGGGTCTGGTCAAGGTGGTCAAGAAGACCGCCGAAGACGCCAAGGTGCGCGTGCGCGCGGTGCGCCGCGAGTACAACGAGCTGTTCAAGGCCTTGAAGGACGACGGCGACATCACCGAAGATGCCCTCGAGCGTATGCTCGAGAAGGTGCAGAAGGGCACCGACGACCACATCAAGAAGGTCGACGACATCTGCGGCGCGAAAGAAAAAGAGGTCTTGGAAGTCTGATGCCGCCGGATCCGGCATCGACTCCTGTACTAAAAGTACCGCGTCACATCGCCATCATCATGGATGGCAATGGCCGATGGGCCGAGTCGCGTGGTTTGCCGCGCATCGCCGGCCACGAAGAAGGCGCGAACAGCGTCCGCGAGGTCACGCGCGCCTGTCGCGAAAAGGGTGTACAAGCGCTCACGCTGTACAGCTTCTCCACTGAGAACTGGAAGCGTCCTCCGGATGAAGTCGCTGGACTCATGGCGTTACTGGCCCGTTATTTGGGACAGGAGCGCCGGGAGATCTTGGACAACGGCGTCAAGCTCAACGCCATCGGGCAGATTGACAAGCTGCCGGCGCCGGTGCGCCTCGCGCTCAAAGAGCTGACGCACGCGAGCCGAAACAACAAAGGCATGGTGCTGACGCTCGCGCTCTCCTACGGCGGGCGCGCGGAGATCGTCGAAGCGGCCCGCACCCTCGCGAAGCAGGCGCAGACGGGTCGCTTGCGGCCCGACGCGATCACCGAAGAGATGTTCTCCGGCGCGTTAGGAACCGCAGGATTGCCTGACCCCGACCTGCTGATCCGCACCTCGGGCGAGCTGCGCCTGTCCAACTTCTTGCTGTGGCAGCTCGCCTACGCCGAGATGGTGGTCACCGACACGCTGTGGCCGGACTTCCGGCGTGCGCAGCTGGATGAGGCGCTGGCGTCCTTCGGAAACCGGGAGCGTCGCTTCGGAAAGACCGGAGCGCAGCTCACCGGAACCAAGGGCACCTCGTGAAACAACGGCTGATCGTCGGGCTGACCGGGCTCGCTATCTTGCTCCCGGCGCTGATCTGGGGCGGAGCCGCCGCAGTGTCGGTGCTGGTCGCCCTCGCTTTGCTCGTCTGCCTCGAAGAATATGCCGGGATGGCCGCGCCGGATCACAAGGTGCTGGCGCTCTCGGTGCTGGCTCCCGCCGGACTTGGCGTGCACCTCGTCTGGACCTTCGCGCCCGACCACGCCGCCCCGGCGATGGCGATCGCGACGATGCTGTGCTTGTCGGTGCCGATGTTTCGCCTGCCCAACGTCGATGACGCCGCGCGCGTCGCGGTGCGGCTGGGCTTCGGGGTGATGTACGCGCCGTTGATGCTGGTGCCGTTGGTGTGGCTGCGCCGAGAGAGCGATGGCCTCGCCTTGGTTTTTCTGGTGCTGGCCGTCACCTGGCTCGGAGACACCGGCGCGTATTTCGCAGGCCGCTTTGCTGGAAAAACGCCGCTATTCCCCCGCGTCAGCCCCAAGAAGACCCGCGAAGGCGTCGTCGGCGGCATGATGCTCTCAGTGGTGGGCGCCTGCGCCGTGAAAGCCATCGGCGGCGTCAACATCGGGTGGGCCCCGTTGATCACCCTGGCGATTATTTTGGATCTTGCAGGCGTAGTCGGTGATCTCGCCGAGAGCTTGTTGAAGCGCGCGTGGGGCGTCAAGGACTCCGGCTGGATCATGCCTGGGCACGGCGGCATCCTCGATCGCGTCGACGCGCTGCTGTTCACCGCGCCCTTGCTCTGGGGCTACGTGCACCTGACCCGCTGAACGCCAAACGTCGGGCCGCGACTTCCATCGCAGGTTATGCGGGCGCTCCCCGAGAGGAGCCCCATGGATTCCAAGCAGATCGAAGCCCTCCTGCGACTGATGCAGAAGCGTGGCGTAGCAGAGTTCACCTTCGAGCACGAAGGGACGGTGCTCGCCGTCAAATTCGCAGGGAATGAGCCGGCGCACGTGGCGGCTCCGATGATGATGGCCGCGGCACCCGTCGCTGCTCCCGTGGCCGCCTCGGCCGCTGCTCCCGCAGCACGTCCTCCCGCGGGCATCGTGATCAAGGCGCCGATCGTCGGCACGTTCTACCGAGCCGCGGCGCCGGACGCGCCCTCCTACATCAACGTAGGCGACAAGGTGCGGAAGGGGCAGGTCGTCTGCATCGTCGAAGCCATGAAGTTGATGAACCAGATCGAGTCCGACGTCGAAGGCGTGGTGACCGAGGTGCTCGTCGACAACGGCGCTCCGGTGCAGTTCGGGCATGAGCTCTTCCGCCTGTCACCGGCGTAAATACCATGTTTCGCAAAGTACTTATCGCCAATCGCGGCGAGATCGCTATGCGCATCATCCGGGCTTGCCGAGAGCTCGGGATCCGCACCGTCGCGGTGTACTCGGAGGCCGACCGCCACTCCACGCACGTGCGGTTCGCGGATGAGAGCGTCTGCATCGGGCCGGCGCAAGCCACCAAGTCGTACCTGTCGCTGCCGGCGGTCATCTCCGCGGCGGACATCACGCGCGCCGATGCCATCCACCCCGGATACGGCTTTCTTGCCGAGAACGCGACTTTTGCCGAGGCCGTGAACGCCCACGGGATGACCTTTATCGGTCCGTCCCCGGCTCACCTGCGCCAGTTCGGCGACAAGCTGTCCGCCAAAGCGGCGGCACGCGCGGCGGGCCTGCCCCTGCTCCCCGGCAGCCACGGCGCGGTAGAGAGCCTCGAGGAAGCCGTCGAGGTCGCGCGCGGCGCTGGATACCCGCTGATGCTGAAGGCCGCGGCGGGCGGCGGCGGCAAGGGCATGCGCGTCGTCGAAGACGAAGAGCAGCTCCGCAAGTTCTTCGTCATCACCTCCACCGAGGCCCGCGCCGCGTTCGGGTCTGGCTTGGTGTTCTTGGAGCGCTTGCTGCGCGCCCCGCGCCACGTCGAGGTGCAGGTCGCCGGTGATCGCTTCGGCAACGCGCTGCACATCGGCGACCGCGACTGCTCGATGCAGCGGCGGCACCAGAAGATCATCGAAGAGGCGCCGGCGCCTGACCTGTCCGATTCGTTGCGCAAGCGCATCCTCTCGGCCGCGGCTCGGCTGGTCTCGTCGACCGGGTACGTCACCGTTGGAACCTGTGAGTTCCTCGTCGAAGGCGATGAGTTCTTCTTCCTCGAGGTCAACCCCCGGATCCAGGTCGAACATCCCGTCAGCGAGATGGTCACCGGCATCGACCTCGTACAACTGCAGATCCGCCTCGCTGCGGGCGAGCGCATGCCGATCACCCAAGATCAGGTACAGGTGCGCGGCCACTCCATCGAAGTTCGCGTCAACGCCGAAGATCCGTGGAAGTTCACGCCCTCACCGGGCCGGATCACCGGGTACCACGCCCCGGGCGGCCCGGGCGTGCGGGTCGACAGCGCGGTGCACGAAGGCGCGATGGTGCAGCCTTACTACGACTCGCTCGTCGCCAAGCTGATCGTCTACGCGCCCGACCGCGAGTCGGCGATCCGCAAGCTGCTTGGCGCGCTGGATGAGTACGTGGTCGAAGGCATCCGCACCTCGATCCCGCTGCAAAAGCTGCTCCTCGCCGATCCTGCGTTCCGTGAAGTCCGCTTCCACACTCGGTATATCGACGAGTGGCTGAAGACCCGGTAGGCGGTTCAGGCCGGCCGCGCGCGGGCGATCCCATCGGTCGCGCTGAGCGCTTGTCCGGCCTCGCCGGGGACGATGGAGCGTATGAGATCGCCGGTGGGCGCGACCAGCAGGACGTCGTTCGGCACCGCGACGCCGTAGCCGATGCGCACGCCGGCGCCGATCTTGGCGCCGTGGCCGATCGCACCGCCTAAGAAGTACCCCTCGGTGTCCATGCGCCCCTCAGGCGTATCGACGCGGATCGTGCGCCCGAACGACAGGTCCAGCATCGTGGCGGTCATCGCGACGAAGCTGTCCCGGCCAAACACGCACATCTGAAAGCCGCCCCCGGCGCTGACAAACGCGCCCGCGTACAGCACGCACAGGTTGATCATCGCGCCGCGGCCCGCCTGCGCTTTGGGTCCGATCACCGAGACGTTCACGTTCGCGTAGGCGTCGATCTTGCAGCCTTCGCCGAGCACGCTGCCGCGCACGCACGCGAACGGCCCCACCTCTACGCCCTCGCCGATGATGCACGCCTCAATCACCGCCGTCGGGTGGATGCGTGCGCTCTTGGGGATCGGCAGCAGCGCACGCGCCAGCGCCGCAGGCTGCACGCTGCGCGCACGCCAAAGCACCGGCAGCAGCATCCCCAGCCGCGCGAAGATCCCGCCGCGCTCCCAATCCGCGCGCGCCCGCTCAGCCTCCGCCGCCAACGCCAATAGATTGACCCGGGTGATGTGCGACCAGTGCCAGACCTCGTGGACGAGGCACGGCCCGATCGCCATGCTCCCTCGAATCGCATGGGCGAACGCCGGGTGTGTCACCTGTGGCGGCGTGTGACGCAGCTCCAGATCGAGCGTGCGGTCAGCGCCATCAAACCCGGCGGGACGCCCGGACTCCCGAATCTCCAGGAAGTACCTCCCACGCTCGGGTTGCAGCGGGCCGGTCTCCCGCAAAAAGTCGACGTCGTCTACACGCAGCCGGCCGGGCCCACCCGCGGCGAACCGGCGCAGCAGCTCCGCAGTAAACCAGGTGCAATCGCCATAGCACAGGTACTCGCCCGAAGGAGGCGCGGCCTCGGACAGCGTGAACCCCGCCGCGACCAACGCCAGCTCCTGCGCTTCCCGCAGCGGTCGGTTCAACACCGGCACATCCTCCACCGGGTCTCCAAACGGAGCGAGCGGACGACCGACCTTTACGCGTACAGCGAGCATCGTCGACGCTGTATCACCGGCGCAGCGCGACCAACCCCGATAGAGCAACACATGGCGTCTCCCCGTCTCGCGTTGCCGAACCTGCCTGCAAAGGCGCTCGAAGAGCTGCTCGACCGTACCCACGTGTGGATCTACACCTTGGACGCGCGCGAACAGGTGTTGTCGGTCAATCGGGGCATGGTCAACCGGGTCGACTTCGACCTCGAGCAGCTGCCGGACTTGAAGTCGCTGGTGCGGTTGTTGTACCCGGAAGCCAGCTTCCGCGACACCGTGCAGCGGGCGCACCGCGCCGCCCTCGCTGGGGATTCAGCGCCAGAAGCTGAGTGGCTGATCTCCACCCGTTCTGGCGAGCAACGTCAGGTTCGCTGGCAATTCCTCCTGAATGGCTCTCCGCAGTCCGCTGACCGCGTGTTGATCGTGGTGGGCGAGGACGTGACCGAGAAGCGCAAGCTGGAGCAATGGGTGCGCCTGCAAAACGCGCTGTTGGAGCGCGTGCCGGACGCTGTGATCGTCGCGGATCTCGAAGGCCGAATCATCCACTGGACCGGCGCGGCCGAAGACCTGCTGGGGTACACCGCGGCGTCTGCGCTCGAGCGCCCGCTCTCGAACCTGCTGCCGGACGAGTTCGCGCGCGTGGTCGTGCAGGACTGGATCCGAACGCTGCGCAGCGACGGACCCTCGGTGTTTCTGCACCGCATGCGGCGCACGAACGGCGAGATCATCGAGTGCCGCATTCAAGGCACGACGGTGCAGAACGAATGGAAGCAGCCGATCGGCGTCGCACTCGTGTGCTCCGCCGCGTCCACCGCGGATCTGCCGCGCAACGAGCAGCTTGAGCGGCTGCTCAGCCAGGTCGGGAGCATCGCGGCCGTCGTCACCGACGCCGACGGGAACGTGCTGAGCTGGAACCGAGCCGCCGAGCGCCTCGGAGGGCTGGGGAGCAGCAAAGCGCTCGGGCAGCGCCTGTTCGACGTGGTGATGTTCACGCCCGACGCGCCCTGGGAGGGGGTGCGCACCCGGCTTGAGTCGCGCGGGCGCCATCAAGGTCAGGTCAAGATCGCCCGTCCGAACGGCACCGAAGCGGTGGCCGATCTCGACGCCGTCGCCATCAAAGAGGCGCAGAGCTTCGCCGGGGGGCTGTTCCTGCTGGTGGACCGGTCCGAGGCCCAAGCGTTGGGCGCCGAGACGCTGCGCACCAAGACCAAAGCCGCGTATGCGATGCTGAGCGAAGGGCTCGCGCGGCGCGTGCTCGACGCCGTCAGCTGGTTCCAGCCCGACCATCGCTTTGTGCTGACCCACATGCACGACGTGCGCGCGCTGGCCCGACTCGTCGCGGCGGGCGCGACCATGCGCGAGTTCGACATCGCCGCGCGCCGGACGCGCTTAGGCGCGCTCGACACCTCCTTCGACGACGTGATGTACCGGCTCGGCGAAGGCGTACAGCGCCTCGCGACCCTCGCCGACGACGTCACCGTCATCGAACGCTCCGAGCCGGACTCGCCGGGTCCGATCCGCATCGGGCGGGAGCTCGAAGCCGCTCGCGAGCTGCTGCTGCACCACTTCTCAGGGGACGTCACCCTCGACCTCACGCTCGAAGACCTCCCCGCAGCCAGCGCCGCACGCGCGCCGTTGCTGCGCGGACTGGCGTTGCTGCTGGTCGCCGCGGTCGAGAGCTGCCGCGACACCCCATCCCCCCGCGTGATGGTCGACGGCCGTCTCGCCTCGGGGTGGGTGCAGATCGAGATCCGGGACAGCGGTGCTGGCTACGCCGTCGGCGTGCAGTCCCACCTCAACGACAAAGCATGGCTGGCGCAGCAGCCAGGGCTCGCGCCGCTGCTGCTTGGGCTCGCACGCGAGTCGCTGCGGCTCGCCGGCGGCAACCTGGAGTTGGAGACCGCACCGGGCGTAGGCTCCCGGATCCGCATCAGCTTCCCGCTCGCCGACGCGACGGTCTCGGTACAAGCAGCCGATGTCCCGCGCGGCCCCGGCCCGCTCCGCGGGCGCGTGCTTCTCGTCGAAGAAGACGAGCTGCTGCGTCGCGCGCTCCATCGCTTCCTCGGCGAACAGCACGAGGTGCACGCCTTCGCGTCCATCCCCGAGGCCCTCGCGTACATCGGCGGCGAGCAGCTGGACGCCGCGGTGATCTCGTTCCCCCGTCCGGAGGGCGTGGGATTGCGCTTGCTGGAGCGCTTCGCGGCAGCGGCGCCCTCGCTGCACCGCAACGCGATCGTCGTCGTGCCGCCCGGCATCCGTCACTCTACCCGCGAGCGCCTCGTCAGTCAGGGCTCGGTGGTCGTATCACGCCCGGTGGACTTCACGCTGTTGAGGTCGGTGCTGCTGCGGATGATGCCGCTGGAGGAGCTGGTCGGTGAGTCGCTCGAAGCGGTCGAGCCGGATTCGTGAGCGAGCGTGGCCCGGCGGAGCCCGCGACCCGCGCTCCGTGGCTGGTAGCGGCGGTGTGCATCCCGCTCGCGCTCGGCACCGTCTGGAGAGCGCATCAGCTCGCGTACGATCCCGCCGGCCTACCCACGTGGGACAGCGCCGGGTACCTGCTCGAAGGCGTGAAGATCCGCGAATATCTGGTGTGGGGCGACGTCGTTGGGCTGATCGGGCAGCTGCTCAGGCCGGACCTGCATCCCCCGCTGCACGCGTTGGTCTTAGGGGGATGGCTCTCCGTCTTCGGCAACAGCCTCGCTGCCGCGCGCGCGTACCCGGTGTTCGCGTACCTGCTCGGGGGAGCAGGCCTCGTCGCGCTGGGACGGCGCGTCTGCGGCGAGTGGACCGCCGGTTTGTTGGCTGCGTTGGCGTTCTCGGTCGGGCTGACGTCGCTCGACTTGCTCTGTACGCCGATGACCGAGTCGACGGCGCTCTGGACCGAGCTGCTGGCGTTGGGATGCGCGATCCACCTCGATGGTCGCCGGGACGTCCGAAGTCGCCTGTGGGTGGGCCTCGCGGTTTTTGCGGCGGGCATGGTGCGCTACAACCTGTGGCCGATGCTGCTCGCGCCGCTCTATGTGCATCACGCATGGACCCACCGACGCGGCGTCGTGGATGCCCAACAGCGCAGAGCCCTGTTTGACCCAAGCGTTCTGCTGTGGGCGTTGCCCACGGTCGTAGGCTTGGCCGTCTGGCAAGCGATCCGCCCCGACCTCGCGGCCAACATCCAGAAGTTCATGGAGAATCGCTCCTCGGGGATTCCGTTCTGGAGCGTCGAAAATCTAGCCTGGGTGCCGATCCAGACCACGACGGAATTCGTCGGCACGTGGTGGGTCACCGTGCCGATGTACACGCTGTTCACGTTCGGGGTCCTCCGCAGCACGCTGACCCGCCAGAGGAGCCCCGCCGATCAAGGCTTGGACCTGCTGCGCTTGTTCGTGCTGGCCAGCGCTGCGGCGCTGACCCTCCACGACTTCAAGGTGGTGCGCAACCTGCACACCGTGCTGCCGCTGCTGTACCTCTGCGCGTTTCATGAACTTTCACGCCTGAAGTTCAAGCGTCTTCTGAAGCAGATTCCGCTAACGGTCGCGGTGCTCCCGCTCTGCGTGGGCTGGACGGCGTGGCAGCACACCACCACCTTGCAAGCCCTGCCGGCGCGCTCCGACTTCAAGGCCGACCCCATCGTCCGCCAAACCTTGGAGTTTATTGAGGCGCGAGCCCGCGAATCCAAGCGCGTGTGGGTGACCGGCTGGGTGTTCCGCATCTCGCCCAACGTCATCGATTGGTGGCTGCGAACGCACGAAGTTCCCGCGAAGCTAAAGCTCGACCAGCCCTTGTTCGGCGAGCAGACCCGCGTGGGCGTAGACTCCAGCTGGAATGAGAAGTATCCAGAGTGGGTCGGGACCACGCTGCTGACGCCGGAGCTGCTGCCCCAGACCACGTACATCACGCTGCAATCCGCGCCCGGCACACGCTACGCCGACGACTGGAAGGCGTTCGGCAACAACTACGCGCGCGTGTTTGCCGAACAAGCGGCAGCCGCCGGACCGGCGCCGGAGATCGACCGGCTGTCGTTCATCGATCAAGGCTTGACGGTGCGGGCGTACCGCGCCGGTGGGCACCCCTCCGCCGCCACGCTCGCGAGCCGCGAGCACCCGCCAGACGCCGCCGACAACGCCGACGTGCGCCTCCCGTCCGGCACGCCGTGGCAGCGCGACACCCTGCACGGCTTGGCGAGCGCGTGGCACATCTACCCGCCCAAGGCGCTTGAAAAGGTGGAGGTCACCCGCGCGGCCTCGGCCATCACCGTGCACATGAGCGAGGCGGTGCCCGACCTGCAGCTGTGCTCGGACGTGCAGCCGCGGCCGCAGGATCCCGCGGCGCTGGGGGCGCCGACGTTCCGAGGGGTCGTGAACCTGAGCACCGCTGGGTTGACGGGCAAGGCCTGGCTGCACTTTCGCGGCATGGACAAGGACCAGAAGCTGGTGCAACGGGCGGCGGTCGCCGCGGCCCCCGGGAGCGCTCCGACAGGGCCGACGCCGGACATCACCCAAGCGGGCCCGCTCGAGCCAGACGGACCGCAGGTGTTCGAGCGCGACATCACGCTCGACCCCGCGTCCACCCAGTTCCGCACCTGCGTCGTGCTTGGCGCTGCGAGCGGAACGGTGACGCTCAACGACGTGGCGTTCTACGCCCCGAACACGCCGTGGATCCGCGCCGCCGCGGCCAGTACACCCGCCGCCTCGACACCGCAAGCCGGCGCCCCCGCGGCGATCTACCCCGAAGACGACGTAGGCATCGAGCTCCCCGCCGGGGACATCGTGTTCCGCGAGGCCTTCAACCGCGACCAAACCGGCTGGCGTCTCGTCCCTGCGAACGCGCCGGACGTCGTCACCCGCAGAGAAGGCAGCGACCTCGTCATCGCGATCGCCCACGCGCAACCCACGCTGCAGCTGTGCGGGCCGACGATCCCGCTCGGCAAAACCGCCGCCGCGGCCGCTCCGACCGACGCCGTCGCCCATCTGATCGGCGAGGCGTTGACGGGGCGCGGGGTGTTCTTCCATTGGCGCGGCCTCGACAAAGACGGGGTGCTGGTGCGGGACGGCGACACCCCGGCGATCCAGATGAGCGGCCCGATGCGGGACAGCGAGGCCCTCCGCTCCGCCGTCCACCTGCGCTACGCGCCGGAGGTCACGCAGGTCCGCCCCTGCGTGGTGTTGGACGCCGTAGCGGGTACGGTGCGACTAAAGGACGTCACGGTCGTCGCGGCGCTTGCCCCGTAGCACTCCCCTCTATAGACGCCGCTCCTCCCCGGAGCTTCCGTGCGTGGATTCTCGTGCTTCCCGCCCGCCGCTCGTAGCCTTCGTGGCCTTGCAAGCGCCTTCACGGTGAACCTCGTCTGCGGCGTCCTCGCCGCAGGATGTGTCCCGATGGCGGTCGATGGCGCCGATCCCGACCTGACCGGGAAGGCCGTGCGGATGACCTTCCTGCACACCTCAGACATTCACGCCCGCACCTTTCCGTACAATTTCGACCCTTCGTTCACCGATAATGAGCTCGGCCTGAACGACGATGCCGGTCCTTACGGCGGCTTGGCGCGCATTGCGACGATCCTGAAACAAGAGCGCGCCAAGTCCGGACGCGTGCTGCACCTCGACTCGGGCGACAGCTTTCAGGGTTCGGTCACGTTCAACTACTTCGACGGCGAGGCCGAATTCCGCTCGCTGTCGGCGATGGGGCTCGACGGCGCGGTCATCGCCAACCACGAGTTTGACGACGGTGCGATGAACCTCGCCAATCAGGCGGTGTCGTGGGCCACGTTCCCGCTGCTCGCGTCCAACTACGACTTCGAAGACACCACGGAGCCGTGGGCCAACACCCTCGGCGACATCGCCCAGCCCACCGCGATGTACGACCTCGACGGCTTCCGGGTCGGCGTCATCGGCATGGCGAACTTCTCGTCGTTGAACTCTTTGGACGAAGAGAACAACTCGCTGGGCATCAAGATGATTGATCCGGGCGCGGTGATCCCACAATACGCCGGCTTGCTGCGCGCTCAGGGCGCAGACATCATCGTGCTTTTGAGCCACATGGGCGTCGACGAGGACCGCATCCTCGCCGAAGAGTACCCCGACATCGACCTCATCCTGGGCGGACACAACCACGTCGCCCTCGACCCGCCGCTGGTGGTGACCAACGCGGTCAACGGCAAGCGCATCCCGGTGGTCGATTCCGGGGCGTTCGCCAAGTACGTCGGCAGGCTCGACATCGTTGTGCAAGACGGCGTCATCCTTTCGCATGACTACACGCTCTTCGCCATCGACGACACCGTGGCCGAAGATCCGCAGATCACCGGCCTGCTTCAAGAGTACCAAGAGGTGCTCGACGACGAGCTGAACACCGAGCAGGTGCTCGGCTACGCGGAGGAGCAGCTCAACCGCTACGGCAGCAGCGGCGGGGACTCGATGCTCGGGAACTTCGCGGCCGAGGCGATGCGCGCATTTCCGGGCGTAGAGACCGAGATCGCCCTGACCAACACCCTCGGCATCCGCTCGGACATCCCCGCCGGCCCGATCACCGCCGACACCTTGTTCAACACCATGCCGTTCGACAACACCATCACCACGATGTTCCTCAGCGGCCGCGAGGTCCAAGAGACGCTCGACTTCGCCACGGCGCGGTCCAGCGAGCGCGGGTGCCAGTCCCAAATCCAGGTAGCCGGCATCGAGTTCCAGATGAACTGCAACACGCAAATCGCCGAGGACATCCTGATCAACGGCGTGCCGCTGCAGGAAAACGGCGTCTACGAGCTGGCGACGAACAACTACATCGCCCACGGCGGCTCGGGCTTCGAAGTCCTCCAACGCAACACCACTCAGGTCGACACCGGGATCTCCATCCGCGACGTCGTCCGCAACGAGATCATCCAGAATGCCACCCTCCCCCAAGCGGGCGTGTGTCAAGAAGATGGTCGTATCAACGCGGTGTATTAGATGCTGACACTGCCTACGCTCCTGCTGCTCGCCTGCTCGAACCCCACGCGCACCCGCGTGGAGCCCAGCTTCGTCAACGTCGCGATCACCTCCGGTTCGCTGGGAAGCGAGGAGTCCCCGCTCCCGTTTTCGCCGGATCCGGTGAGCTACGGCGTGACCGTCACCACGAGTGACGTGAACGGAGCGGCTTATCCGTTCAACGGCGACCTCAATCTACGCGTTCGTCCTGGCAAGTTCAGCGAAGACCCGGTGATCACCCTCGTCGATGGATCTTGGTCGGGCACCGTCCGCTTTGAAGACAGCTTCGGTCCGACGCGGATCTGGGCGACCGACGAAGGCGACCGCGACGAAGACTCCACGCGCACGCCCACGTTCGCGGCTGGCGTTTCACCCGCGATCTACTTTGATCATCCGACCATCTCGGAGATGCAGACCAGCGAGGACATCGAGACCAACCAGCTCGACGGCGAGTTCGCCGAGCTGCGCGTCGCGGATCGGCGCGTCGTGGTCATCGCGCGGGACGCCTCGGGGTTCTGGGCGAGCGACCTTCTGGATGCGCCGGGCTCGGGCAATTCGGTCTACGTCTACACGTTCAACCGCCCGGGTGACGACTACGAGGTCGGCGCCCAACTGAGCATGTTGAACGGCATCGATCAGGAATACCTCGCCTCGACCCAGTTCTCCTGGCCGGTGCTCGAAGCCACCACCGCCACGTTCGACGTGCCGGCGGCCGTCGAGCTGACCGGCTGCGAAGACCAGACCATGGAAGGCTTGGAGGGCTCCCGCGTGGTGGTCACCGGCGGCAGCATCCCGGACACCTTCGTGGAAGGAAGCGCAGAATACCAGGACTTCCTCGACTACGCGCAATGGCCGTTGAGCTACGGCAGCTGCACGATCTACGTCGAGAGCGGGTCGACGGCACAAGACTTCTTCCCCACCGAACACGTCGGCGAGACCATCGGCAGCGTGTCGGGCATGCTCAAGCAAGTGTTCTCCATCTGGGTGCTGGTCGTCGTGGATGAGGCCGACATCGCGTCCGGCCCGAACCCGCCGCCCGCCGCAAAATCCAGAACACCCGCCAAATCACCGACTACATCCAAGAACAAGCTGCGTTCCACCCACTCGCGCCGCCACTACTACCCGGAGTTCAAATGATCCCGATGCTCGCGCTCCTCGCTCCGGCCGCTCTCGTCTCCCAGGCTCGCGCCGGCGACTTCATGGACGTCTGGGTCACCACCGCGTTTGAAGATAAAAACGCGTTCGCAGGCCCGACGCAGGACGACGCCGCGCCCAACTTCGTGCTCCGCGGCAACTCCACGTTCTTCGAGAACTACGAGACGCGCTTCTCCGATGACATCTCCCAGTCCTACCTCGTGCTGTACCGAAAAGATGAGGGGTTCAACCCGCACATCTTCACCGAAGCCGCGATGGTGCTCCGCTTTGCGCCCTACATCGACGGCGACAGCTCCAAGCCGGGCGTGAACATCGCCGACGACGGCAGCTACGTGCGCATCGGCTACAAGTTCGGGGAGCGCGCTGACCACAACCTCTCGCTGACCGGCTACGCGGTCGACGCCAACCGCTTTCGCCTCGGCTACAGCTACGATCTGACCTGGGGCGGTCGCTCGGTGTTTGTGTTCGACCCGATCGCCGCTCCCGGCGCGCGGCTTCAGTACCAGAACGGGAGCTTCTACGCGTTCGCCGGCTTGAAGACCGCGATCGGCCAATTCAACACCGACGACAGCGAGTACACGCCGAGCCAAGCCTACTATGGCTCGCTGTTCGGGGTCGGCGGCGAGATCGGCGAGCATCTGCGCCTCGAAGGCGGGTTTGGTAGCTTCCAGCAAGGTCAGCTGGACAGCGTGACCGACGCTTCCAGCCCGCTCTACCATACGATGATCAACGCCATCGGCGGTTGCGGCCAAATCAGCGTACGATCCACGCCAAAGCTGGACTATCAGGTGTCCAACGAGCTGAAGCTCTACCGGAACTCGCCCGACTTTGTCAAGGACAGCTACATCTCCCACCGCCAGCTCGACGGGACCGGTGTGTTGGTTCAAGCCGAAGCCAACGTGCTCGCGCACAACCTGCTCGATCCGGCCGACGTCGGAAGCAGCCTCGTCGAGACCGCGGCGGCGGGGGACCTTCAGGCCTCGCTCGTCACCGGGAGCACCGAGATCGGCGTGGACCTCGTGTACAAGGATCTCGCGTTCATCGTGTTCAATGTCCCGGGCATCACCAGCCAGGTCGGTATCCCGGACACCATGGACACGTCCCCGCAGATGTACGCGCGCGTGAAGGCGTCGCACTACTTCCCCAAGGCCCACATCACGCCGTCGCTGGGCTTGGGCTACATGAAGCCTGCAAGCTACAACACCGGCTCTGCTTGGTACGTGCAGTACGACGCAGGCACCGTGCGTCACGTGCCGGACGGCCAGACGCCCGCCGACATCCTGTCCACGGTAGCGGGCGTGCAATGGGACGTCTCCAAGAGCGTCGTCGCTGTGGGCGAGGTGCTGTACACCCTCGACAACAACGAGTCCGTCTCGGTCTCGACCAACGGGGAGAACACCTACGCGCCCGCCGATGCGTTGGTGAGCAATCGCCTTGGATTCAACATCATGATGCGGGCGCGGTTCTAAGCGCTCCCGACTGAGGATAGGCCGCCACCATGCGAAAAAGCCTCGTTCCCCTCCTCGCCTGTCCCGCTTGCGGGGACGGCCATTTTGACTTGGTCATCCACACCGCCCAGGAGCGGACCCGTTGGGCGGCCGAGATCGGCGAAGGCGACGCCTCCGCGGAGACCGAGGTAGAAAAGGGCGTTTTGAACTGCCGCGACTGCTCGGCCAGCTTCTTGATCACAACCGGGATTCCCCGGCTGCTTCCTCCGGGAACGGCAGACGGACCCTCCACGGGGCATCGACTGACCACCTTTGAAGGTGCGGTCGCCGAGCATGAAGAGAATTTTCGGGACCTCCTCGGGAGCGTCGCGCCCATCGCCCACGGCGGCGGATCCGAAGCGGGCGCGTTCCTTGGCAAGCGCGTGCTCGACGCCGGCTGCGGCTTTGGGCGACACGCAGCGGTCGCGGCGCGATGGGGCGCCGACGTCGTCGCGCTGGACTCCTCGACCGAGGCGGTAGAGAGCGCAGCGAAGAACCTCGCGGGGATGGTCGACGTCGTTCAGGGCGACGTCAATCGCCCGCCGTTCCGTCCGGAGAGCTTCGACCACGTCTATAGCTTCGGCGTGCTCCATCATGTGGCCCACCCCGCCAAGGTGTTCAGCAGCCTGCACGCCTTGGTGCGTCCGGGCGGTCGTCTGTCGCTGTGGGTGTACGGCCCGCGGCAGGGGATGACCCGCGTCGCCACCGGCGCGCTGCACGGCGCCGCCGCCAACATGAGCTCGAACACGCTGTACCGGTTCTCGCAGGGCGTGACGTCCCTGTTGCGCCTGTTCTCGCACACGCCCTATCGGGTGCTCTCGCCGATCCCCGGCGCGGCCAGCGTGGTCAGCCACCTCCCCGGGCACGACCACGCACGTTGGCCCTACGACGTCGTCGTCGCCGATGTCTACGACCGGCTCCGCGTGCCGGTCACGCACTACTTCCCGGGCGAGGAGCTGGAGCGCTGGTACACCGACGCCGGCTACCTCGACACCCGCGTGACGCGCCGCGTCCGCAACACCGAGAGCTTCCGGGCCACCGGCATCAAGCGCTGACCGCGCGCAGGTCACGCAACGCGCGGCGTCAGTTTCGGGCTTTGTCGTAAAAGAAACCGACCGCCTCCAGAAACTGCTGCTCGGAGCCAAAGCTACTGCTCCCGGATCCGGCGTACGGTGCCTCGCTCGGAGTCTGCCAACCCGCGCCCTGCATCGCGCCGACGATCACGTTTGCATCGGAGGAGTTCCCGCCCGGACCGACGTTGCCCCAAGGCGCAAACCCCAGCGTGCGGGCGCGCTAGACAGCAATCGCTTGGGCGTCCACGTCATTGGCCCAGTACGCCGCGAAGTAAGAGGCCCGCCGCTGCAGCCCGAGGTCGAGCCCCACCGCGGTTCCGCTCCCCTCGGACAGCAGCCAGGTGCGGTCATTGTCCACATCGAAGGTAGCCCGCACCGCGTCGAGCACCACCGCCGCGTCGCTCGCAGTCACGCCGTCGGACGCCGCGACCACCGCGATCAGCGCGTTGTCGATGCCCCCGTACTCCGCGACCTGCTGCAGGTTGTTCATCATGCCGCGCGCGCCCTCCGCGCCGGCGATGACCAAAAGAAACGGCCGTCGATGGCCCGCCGCAGAGCCATCGGGGGCGAGCAGCACGTAGTCGACGCCGGAAGCCTGAAGCGAGACGGTGAGCGCGGCGTCGGCGCCCCCCGAGCCCTCCGAACTCTGGTCGAGCGGCGGATCGGCGAGCGCGCCGTTCAGCGCGGTGTCTCCGGCGCTGTCGGAGGCGCCCGGCGCGTCGCTCCGGCCGGGGTTGCCCGAATCCACGCAGGCCGCCAGAGCGAAAACCGGGAGCAAACCACAGAAACGCAGCGCAGCACGGCGTAGCGCCGCGTAGCGTAGAGCAGCGTAGCGCACCGCCGTCATTGCTGGATGACGGTGCCCGGCACGTTCGCGTCGTTCCGTACTCGCGGCACCGATCCGCCCGCGATGGTGACCGTAGGGCCGCGGGTCGTCGTCCCGCGTACGTCCAGCGTGCCCGAGACCGTGGAGTCGGTGACGCGCACCACGGCACCTTCCCGCGCCGCGACGTCGCTCGCGAAGCGGGAGCCTGCGATGGTGACCTCTGAGGCGCCGGTCGCGATCAGGTCCTGGCCGAAGCGGCCGGCGTTGTCGCGAAACTCCGAACCGGTGACCGTGAGCCGCCCGGCGGAGACGTACACTGCGCCACCGGCCTGCGAGGCGCGCGCGCCTTCGACGACGCACCGGTCAACGATGACATCGCTCCATCCATGCAGAAACAGCCCGCCGCCCGCCTCGTTGTGCCCGTTCCGGAGCGTCATGCCTTCCACGCGGATCTGGAGATCGTCGTCGGAGATCTGCAAGACGCTGCCTTTGCCGGAGGCATCGAGCACCGCGCCGGGCTCCCCGCGCAACGTCACGTTCGCTCCGAGGGTGAACGCGCCCGGGTAAACCCCGGCGGAAAAGCACACGACGCCCCCGCCAGACAGCGCAGCCTGCACGTCGTCGCCCGGCGTCAGGCGCACCCGGCATTCTTCAACCACGACGGACACCGCTCACGCCTTGTTCGGCAGGTTGGTGGACAAGCTGTCGAACAAATCGAGGAACTCCGCCGCGGTCACAGACTTCGGCTGGTAGCTGCCCCACGGGTTGTAGAACTGGATCTCCTTGCCGCCGACCACGCTCTGGAAGACATAGGCGTGATCGCCGATGATCAGCTTCTGCACGTTCATCACGCCTTCGTAGGAGAACTGCACCTTGAGATCGCTGGCGTTGTCCGGGCCCTTGCCGTCTTTGTAGGTCATCTCGATGGTGTCGTGGCCCGCGCCCTTGTAGATGATCGAGCCGTCATCGACGTTGGTGCCGGAGATCTTGCCGCTCTCATCGTCCTTACCGCCGACGTCCCGCGCGCTGCCCGCCTTGCCTTGGGTGTCCGTGATGCGCACCGTGCCAGGATCCACGTGGTTCCACTCGTGGCTCTGCTTCAAGTGGCCCTTGAACGTATTGCCACCGCTCGATGAAAATGGCGTTTGTTCATCGGACTTGCTGTTGTCACGCACACCTGCGCACACGGCCCGGCCGTCCTTCTCGCACTGCTGGAAGAACGGGATGACCTCGTCTTCCTTCATCTGAGAGGGCTGCTTGGAGAGGCTCTTGACGCCGGAGATCTCCTGCATGGCATCGGCCATGACGCCGCCTTCGCCGATGACATCGTAGCCGCCCTTCCACTTGGCGTAGGCCTTCTCCGCGATCGCGACCCACATCACGCCGCCTTTGTCGCCCGCATAGGCAGGATCATCCTTGCTGCTCGCCTTGCCGGGCAAGTAGGCGTCCACCTCGATCTGCACGGGCGTAAAGTTGTTGCGCCCCTTCTCTTCGTAGAACCGCACGCTGTAGGTGCCGGTGCTCTCGTTGTAGGTGATGGCGTCTTTGATGGTCTGCGGGCTAGCGTTCGCGATGGCTGCGAGCGACGCTACGAGGAAGCAATCACCGAGGTAGCCTTGGGCGGCGTCGGTGGTCTTGGGGTCTGCCGGCAGGTGATCGCCGGAGATCCTATGGTATCCGTAATCGTCCCGCAATTCGGGGTGGTCTTCGTCGATGTTGATAGCGGGCTCGTCCGCAAACTTTCCAGAGTCAATCCAGCCTTCGATGTTCTTGTCGCCCGACCGGGCTTGCACCTGAAGCATGGTGCCGCTCACGGCGATGATCTCGGCGCCTACGCCGTCGTTGACGGTGCCGGCCGAACCGCTGCCATCGGACTTCTCAGCGAGCTCGAGGGTCTTGGTGCCCCCGATCAGGGCGCCCTTCTGGCCGCGCTTGAACTTGGACGGGCGCATCGGCGCGGTGGGGTCGACCACCGGGGCCGTCCCGCCCGCAGTCGCGGCTTCGGGGGCGTCTGGTCCGCGCTTGGACGGAAGCTCGACGTCATCGCCCAGCCACGATCCCAGCTCGTCATTCGACACCGCCGCCGGAGACGGTTGGCTGGTCTGGATCTGGGCCTGCAGCGCCGCGTTTCCGAGCCGGGTCTGCTTGTCGGCGGCGGGCGCGGACTCCTCGGGAGCTTCTACCGCGCGGGAGCGGGCGTTGGCGCGCGGGCGTGTGTCGTGCTGAAGCATGGGCCGGACCTCGCAAGCTTGGACATTACATCCCCGCGGCGCGCTTGCATAGGCCGGAGAACGAAACTTTCCGAACTACCCGGGTGCGCTACGCCCAGACCACCGCAGCGAGCAGGCCGGACGCGACCACAGCAAACAGGATCACCGCCGAGCCACAGCCGAAGCACCCTGCCCGCGCCGGAGGAGCCGCAGCTTGCGCCTCGATCTCCGCGCTGCGCGTGTATTTGATGCCGCTGTTCTTGATGGAGTCCGCAGCGACCGCCGTGTCGAGCGAGTACTCTTTTTGGGCTGCCGACGCCGCGAGCCGCGCCTCGGCCGCAGCGCGCTCCGCCTCAGCCGCCGCCCGCTCGGCTTCCGCGCGAGCCTCGGCCGCAGCGCGCTCTAGTGCCGCGCGCTCCGCAGCGACGCGCTTTGCCTCGGCTTCTTCTGCTTCAGCGTCGGCTTTCACCGCCGTAGCCGCCTCGGTCAGACAGACTTCCGCGACGAGCGAGCCACCGATCAACCGGTAGCTGGCCAGCACGTCGACGCCGGTCGCCACCACGCCGGTGACCTTGTCCGCGGTGCCGAGGATCCCCGGCGCTTGCGCTTGTACATACGCGGTGAGCGGCTGGGCGTACGACGCCGCTTGGCCGATGCCCGCTTCAAAGGTAGCCAACAAGCTGTTCAGCATCCCAATGGCTTCGGGCGCGTCTCCGCCGGCCACCGCCGCGAGCCGCTGGGCGTTCGCGGCCGCGGTGCTCGACAGCATCGACGTCAGCGCCGAGGTGCCACCCGCAGCGAGGTTGTCGGTGAACGGCAGCACCAGATCAGCCGCGACATACCACGCCAAAAGCGCCCTTCCAGCCTCAGTGGCGGTCAGCGCCTGCACCTTCTGCGCCGCCGCGCCCGGAAAGAGCTTCCAAACTGCATAGCTGATACCGACGGCCTTCAAGCCGGCGTCGGCCGCTTGTTGCGGGTCCATCTCCAACGCATCGCCGGTGCCCTGCGAGGCCTTGTAGGCGCTGCGAAGGCCCGAGAAGATCGCGATTCCGGTGTCGCCCTTGTCCAAGAAGTCGAAGGCCGCGAGCGCAGCCTGAGGACCGGCCCCGCGAGCCAGCTCCTCCGCGCGCGCACGGATCCGAGGCGCGAGATCCGGACGATGGACGCGGGTCGCTGCCGCCAGCGCCGCAGCATCGAGGTTGAGCGTCGGCGACCACGTGGCGACGAACGGCAGGATCCCGAAGAAGCCACCGACGAGCCGAACGGTGACGTCACCCGATGAGAATTCGGCGATCGTCGGAGCGAGTTCGTGGCTCATGCCCGGCACCGCGCGAGCGCAACTTCCGCCACGAGGCGCCCAACCAGCAAGCGATACACCGGCAAGGCATCGGCGCCGGTCGCGACCGCTCCAGCGACCGTTCCCGCCGAAGCGATGGCCGAAGGCAGGTACTGCTTGGCTTTGTCGGCGATGGACTGCGTATAGCCGGAGACGTTGGCGATCACCTTGTCGAGCGGAGCCGCGAGCCCGCCGAGCATCGCCGTCGCGCTGGCTCCAGCACCCGCGCCGCCGATCCGATCGAGCTTGGCGACGTGCCCGCCGCCATATTTTTCAATCAGGGAGCCGACCACCGAACCGCCGGCGAGCAGCGCATCGTCCGAAAAGGGCAGCGCGATCTCCACGGCAGCGAACCAGGTGAGCAGCGCCTCCCCCGCGGGCGTGGACCGCAACAGCGCGATCTTCTCGGTGATCGTGCCCGGGACCAGCTGGTGGATCAGGTACGCCAGCGCGAGCGCCTTCAACGCGGCGTCCGCGCCCTGCTCAGGATCGGTGTCCAGCGCCTTCGCCCGGTTGCCGAAGAAGAACTTGAACGCCGCCGCGGCGCCCGAAAACGCCGCGATCCCGACGTCCCCGCGGTCGATGTAGTCGGCGACCTCCAACGCCCGAAGGCTGCCCGGCTCTGCCGCGTAGCCCGCAGCGCGGGCCAGCGCGTCCGAGGAAAGATCGGGAAACGTGAGGGCCTGGGCCTCTTGAAGCGTGCGGTAGAACGGGAGCTCAGGCGCCCCCGGCACGACGGACAGCACCGCGCGCACCACTTTGACCGAGACATCTCCTTCGGAGAACGCCGACAGACTGCTATCCACCGTTTGCAACGACATCGTCTACACTCCACGCTCGTCGTTGCTTATCCGATGTGGGGACGGCCGGAGGCCGTAGCCTGCCCCAAAAAGGAAGTCGGCCCCCCGATCTCTCAGGGGGCCGACATGGTGAAGCGGACGGGGGAACTCGTCCGGCCTCCGGCCGTTTACGTCTCCGTCATCACAGAAAGCACGAAGCGTGCCAACCTGCACCGAACGTCAAATCATGTTGTCTAAAGCGGTCATTTACCGTACACGACGAACACGACCCCCAGCGCGAGCTTGTCAAGCGCGACATTGCTGTCACGGCTTCGCTGCGGGCACGCCCTCAGCGCACAGCGCGGTGACGCGATCGGCGAGCGCCCACGGACGCTCCTCGGGGTGCCCGAACCGGCCACCGGGGATCGCGATGACCCGCCCCCCACCGAGGATCACATCGGCAGAATCGGCCTCAGAGAGGGGGTACAGCGGGTCGTCATCGCCCCAGACCAACCACACCGGCGCCCCCGCTACCGGGAGCGCGGGCAAGGTACCCAGCGAGCGCAGGTACTCCGCGACCGCCCCCCGCAGCGCGCCGGTGCTGAAAAGCGGGTCGGCGATCGCGGCAAGCGTGTCGCGATCCATGATGTAGGGGTTGCACACCGCGCGACGCAACCCCGCGGAGGATCGCAGCCAGCGCGTGACGATAGGAGGCGCGAGGGCCACAGGGAGCAAGGAGCCGAGGCCCATCCAACCCCGGGTGACGGGGTCCACGCGGGTGATCGGTCCGTTGCTGAGCACCACAGCGCGCGGAGCCGCGCCCAGCTGCAACGCCCGTACGAGCGCCGGAACCGCCAGACCGTGCGCGATGCACACGTCGTCCGGCTCGGTTCGCGCCACGATGCGCGCAGCCACGGCGTCGAGGTCGTTTGCCAAGCCCGGGTTGAGCAGCGGAACCGCTTGCCCGCCGGCCCGATCGACACAGCTGCGCATCAACGCCTCGGTGAAGGGCGGCCCGGCGTACCAACACAGCCGCGGCGGACGCGCGAAACCCCCGGGTGCAGAGCCTCGCGCAACCTGACTGGGGGGCTGGTTCCGGTCGTTCTTCTGCATTACGCCTATACCTTGGAGCGCCGCCGTGTATGACCTGATCGTCGAAGACGCCACCATCGTAAGTGGCCATGCCCGCTATGTCGCTGATGTTTGTATCGAAGACGGACGGATAGCGCACATCGGGTCACGGGCTGCCGGGCGCGCACGCGAGCACGTCCACGCCGCAGGACACCTGCTCATGCCCGGCGTGATCGACGGTCACGTGCATTTCCGGTCCCCGGGACACCCTCACAAAGAAGACTGGGAGTCCGGCTCGCGGGCCGCAGCGTCCGGCGGGGTCACCACCGTGCTCGACATGCCCAACACCTCGCCCCCCACGCTCACGCGCGCCAACTGGGACCACAAGCGTGGGCTCGCCGCAGAAAACTCGCGCGTGAACTTTGGCATTTGGGTCGGCGCGTCGGCCGGCAACCTCGACGCCATCAACGAGCTGATGGACTCCGGCGACGCCTGCGGCATCAAGGTGTTCATGGGCGCGTCCACCGGACCGCTGCTCGTGGACGACCGCACGCTCGTCGCGCTGTTTGAGACCACCCGAGGGCTGTTGGGCGTACACGCCGAAGACGAAGCGCTGCTCGTCGCGCTGCGCGGGCAATTCGAGGGTGACCCTTCACCCGACCACAACGCCGTTCGACCGCCCGCGGCGGCGGCGGCGGCCGTCAAGCGGCTGATCGACCTCGTCGAAGCCCATCACCGCGCGGTGCACATCTGCCACGTGAGCACCGCCGTCGAGCTCGAGCTGCTCACCCGCACCCGCGGCGTGCTGCCGATCTCCACCGAAGCCTGCCCGCACCACCTGGTCCTGTCGGCCGACATGGCGCGCAACGCCGACACCGCCACGTTCGGCAATCGCATCAAGGTGAACCCGCCGGTGCGCAGCGAAGACGACCGGCGCGCGCTCTGGGCGGGCGTGAACCAGGATCTCATCGACACCATCGGCTCCGATCACGCCCCGCACCTGCTGAGCGAGAAGAGCCAGCCGTACTGGTCGGCTCCGTCCGGCATGCCCGGCGTCGAGACCACGCTGCCGCTGCTGCTGACCGCGGTGCGCAACCGACAGCTCAGCCTCGAGCGCGTCGTACAGCTGTGCTGCGAAGAGCCGGCCCGGGTGTTTGGGCTGAAGCGCAAAGGCACGATCGCGGTCGGTCAGGACGCCGACTTCCTGCTGCTCGCGGACGAAAACGCCCCGCTGCAAGCGCTTCGCGCGTCGGACATGCACACGCGCGTTGGGTGGAGCCCGTTTGAAGGCATCGCGATGGTGCCACGCCCGCAGCGCGTCTACGTAGGCGGCAGGCTGGTCGCGGCCAACGGTGCCATCGTCGGCGACGACGTTCGGGGCGCGCTGGTGCGGCCTGGTGATGCCGCCGCGAGCGCACCCGCTTCGTAAAGCTTCAACCGCGCCTCCAGACGCCATCCGGTTAGCAGAGAGCATGCTCTGGTTGATCGCCCCAGCGCTGGCCGGTGACTTGCCGCTTTATTCGCGGGCGCTGGCCTATGTGGATGGCTTCTATCTGCACCCCGAAAAAGTCAGTCGCGAGCAGATGTTCGAAGACGCCGGGCGCCAAGCCGAGCGGGCGATTGACTGGCTCTTGGTGGACGTCGAAGGGCCGACGCTGCGCTTGCGCGATGGCGCAGGCACGTGGCAGACCGAAGTGCGCTTGGACCGGCCCCAAGCGCTGCCAGACGCGCTCTCCCGGCTCGAAGATGCGCTCCGAGCCGGACCTCACCCGCTCCCCGACGGCGTAGACCTTCGCGTGGAGCTGTTGCGCGGCATGGCGCGCAGCCTCGATCGACACAGCGTCATCCTCGCTGACAGCACGCTCGCGCGCTTTGACGAGCGCCTGTCCGGCACCATGAGCGGCGTCGGCCTGAGCTGCGGCGTCGACGCGGGCGTTCTGCTCGTCACCGAGGTCTACGCCGGCTCGCCCGCCGAGCGCGGCGGTGTGCTGCGCGGGGATCGCCTGCTCGCGATCGACGGCAAGAGCACCGTCGGGATGGTGGTGGGCGACCTCGGCGGTCGGCTGCGCGGTCCGGTAGGCTCGACGGTCACGCTGCAGATCGCGCGCGGAACCGGATCGCCCTCAGAGTGGGAGCGCATCGAACGGACGCTGCAGCGCGCTGAGGTGCAGATCCCCAACGTGTTCGTTGACCGCGACTCCGGCGACGTCGGCGTTGTGCGCATCGACCACTTCAGCGAGCAAACGCACGAATGGCTGGAGCGCAGCCTCGAGACCATCCGCCAGAGCCCGGTGGGCGCGCTGGTGCTGGACCTGCGCGGAAACACCGGCGGATCGCTGTTGCAGAGCGCCGACGCAGCCGACGCTTTCTTGCAACACGGGCGCATCGTCTCCACCGTCGGCCCCGACGGCCACGCCGTCCCTGGCCTCACCGAGACCTTCGACGCTGGCCCCGACAGCCCTCCCGAGGCGCTCCCCATCGCCGTGCTCGTCGATCACCAGACCGCATCCGGCTCGGAGATCCTCTCGGGCGCGCTCCAGCACCTCGACCGCGCGCTGGTTTTTGGCACCAATTCCTTCGGCAAGGGCACCGTACAAAAGGTGTACCCGCTGAGCGAAGGCATCAAGTTCAAGCTGACGGTGGCCGAGTACCGCCTCGCGGACGACGCACGCGTGGTCGATGTCGGCATCCATCCGGACGTGCTGTTCTACCCGTACCGCTTTGACGCCGATGGCGTGTGGTTTCCCGACCCCACACAGGAGCTGAAGCACGCGCCGGCGGGGACGGTGCTGCTGCCGCTCCCCACCGAATATCCGGGCTGGCGCAGCGGAGCGCCGCCGATGCACGACGCCCCGCTGGACACCGCGGTGAGCCTGATCGCCGCCGCCGAAGGGGCGAGCCGCGCAAAGCTGCTGTCCGGCCTGGAGCTCATCGCTCCGGGTCTCGAAGCCAACTTCGACGCCCGATTGGAGGAGGTGTTCGGCGCGCGCGGGATGGACTGGTCGCCGCAGCCACGGACAGAAGCGGTGGCGGCCACGCCGATCGACGCGTCGGGGACGCTCTTGGTGGAAGCGGGACCCGAAGGTGTGGACAGCGGTTCCGACAGCGCCACGGTCACCGCTGGCGCTGCGGTGACGCTCCGCGTGTCGGTGCGCAACGACGGCCCGTCGCTGTGGCGCGCGCGCGTACGGCTGCACTCCGTCAACGGCGTCTGGGACGATCGCGTGCTCCCCCTCGGCAAGTTCGCGTCGGCGAGCTCCCGCACCGGCGAGACACGCCTGACCGTCCCGCTCAGCGCGGCCTCTCGGGCCGACGTCGTAGAGCTCTGGTTGGAAGCGGATGGTTTCGACGCCCGCCCCATCGGACAACGCGTGATCGCCGTCGCGGCCGAACCGCCGGTGGAGTTGGGCGCCACGCTGCGCGCCAAGACCGACCGAAACGGCAGGATGACCGTTGATGTCGCGGTCGCGGACGTCACCGTGCATGAACCCGGCGCCGGTCCCCGAAGCTACCCGCTGCGTGTACGGTTCGCCTGGACCGACCTGCCTGGGGTGGAGTGGCTGGCACCCTCCCAAGTCGCGGTAGACCTGCCGGCGCGCGGTACGGTGCACGCAGGACTGGCGCTGCAGTTAGGGGCCGAAGCGCCGCCGCAGCTGCCGCTCACGCTGGTGATCGAGTCGCCGACCGGAGCCACGCTCGCGCGCTGGCCCGTCGCGCTGGATCGTGACGCGGTGACGCACGTACAACCTCCCACATTGAGCCTGCGCACGCTCAGCAAGGTGCAGCCCCCCGGCATCGCGCTCTTGCAGATGCGCGCGTCCGACGATGAGCGCATCGACCATGTGATGGTGTACGCGGGCACCGAGCGCGTGGACCGCAGCCGCTACGAGCCCGAGACCTTGTGGGACGCCCAAAAAGTGAGCTGGTCCGACGGCACCGAAGCCGATCGCCGAGGGGACGAGCGGCGCGTCGACGATACCGTCGCGGTGCCGGTACACCTTGGAGAAAACCGCTACGAGGTCAGCGCGACCGACGCGACGGGCCTGCGCACGACCCGCGTCGTCTACATCCTCGGTCAAGCGCCGGACGCTCCGAGCGAAGCCGAGAGCCAGTAGCCGGTCCCCGCGACTACCGGCGTCGGCGACTGGCGACGAAGAGGGTCTCGAGGCGCTCAGCCACCCGCGCATAGACGCTGCCGGGCGTGTACCCGCCCCGCTCGAGCGTACCCGTGGGCATCCCCGTCAGCATCGCGAGTCCCTCGTCGATGTGACGCACGCCGTACACATGAAACGTGCCTGCGGCGCACGCCTCCACGACAGCCTCAGAAACACACAGATCATGGAGGTTGTCTGCCGGGATCAGCACGCCTTGGTTTCCGGTCAAGCCGAACAGGGAGCACGCGGCAAAGAACCCTTCGATCTTCTCGTTCACCCCACCGATGGCCTGGATCTCTCCGAACTGGTTGACCGAGCCGGTGACCGCGAGATCCTGACGCAACGGCAGCTGCGCCAACGCCGACATCAGCACGTAGATCTCCGCGGACGACGCGCTGTCGCCGTCTACCATCGAGTAGCTCTGCTCAAAGGCGATGGCCGCGGTGAAGGTCAAAGGAAAATCCTGTCCGAACTGGCTGCGCAGCCACCCCGCGAGGATCTGCATGCCCTTGTCATGGGACTTTCCGGACAAGCGCGACTCGCGCTCGATAGAGACCACGCCCGCGCGGCCCGCGCCCGCGGTGCAGGTGATGCGCAGCGGCCGTCCGAAGTCGTGCCCGCCTACATGGTAGACGGCGAGGCCGTTGATCTGGCCGACGCGCGAACCCTGCAGCTCCACGCGGATCGCTCCGCGCTGCATCGCCTCCAGCACGCGCTTTTCAGGCATGTCATCCCGCTCGCGTCGGGAACGCAGCGCAGCGACGACATGCGCCCGGGTGACCACGTGTCCGCGGGCCTCGTAGCAGGCCTCGCGCAGCACATCCGCGACGGTCCCCAGCTCGGTCGTGATGCGACCGCCTACGCCCGCCGCACGCACCGCCCATTCGATCACCGCAGCCACGGCATCCCGCGTGAGGTGCGTCAACGACTCCCGGTCAATGATGCGCACCATGAACGCCGCGAGCTGCTCAACGACCTCGCCCGTCAGCGGCGCATCTTCTTCAAACTCGGCTTTCACCTTGAAGATCGACGAGAAGTCCGGGTCTGCGTAGTACAACGTGGCGTAGGTGGCCGGATCCGCGAGCAGGATGACCTTCACGTCGAGCTTCAACGACTCCGGCCGGAGCACCAGCGGGCTCTGCCCGGAGTCTGGGTTCTGGATGTCGAACTCCCCGAACATCAACGCCCGCTTGAGCACCTTCCACGCGCCCGGCTCCATCAGCATGTCCGAGGCATTGAGCACGAGGAACCCGCCGTCTGCGTCCACCAGCGCACCGGCGCGCAGCGAGCGATGGTCGGCCCCGCCGGGCTCCCCTTCCACGCCGCCAAAAAGGTTCTGCCAGGTCGGGTTGGCCGCGAGCACGATCGGCGCGGTCTTACGGACCTCGCGAGAGCGTTTTCGTGCGTCTCCGCGCGTGTCGGGCTTGGAATCGCCCCGCTCGTCAACCTCGGCGCTGCCCCGGCTGCCGCTGGTGCCGGTGTGGACGGTGTTGGCGGTGAACGCCGAGAACAGGCTCTCGTGGTCCGGCTCCTCCTCGTCGAACCACTCGGTGCTCTCCACCAGCTCGTCGTGCAGCTCAGCCAACCACTCGCGCGCCGCCGGCCAACGCTTGCTCATCGCCGCAAAGGCGCCGCGCGTGCCGGCCCGGGTCGCGTCTTCTTCGGCCTGCGCGACCTTTCGCGCGGTCTCGGTGATCGCCTGCCGCGCCAGATCGACGGCGTCCGCCAGCTCTTCTTCGAGGATCTCAAAGCGCCGCAGCACCTCAGCCACGCCGAGGGGGCTCTGGAGCTTGCCCTGCTCGGCGAGCACCTGCACCTCTGCGCGGTCGCAGGCCTCCATCTCTTCTTTTTTGCGCTTTGCCGCAGCCTTCGAGGTGGCCTTCGGCCCGACGGGCGCGCCGGCCGCCTCCGGCGGCTCGTCCACAAACAACAGCACCGGCATCGGCTCGCCCTCGCGCTCTGCGATCACGAAGCCCAGCTCACGGGCGTGCGTTTGGAGCTTCGCGATGGAGCTGTGCTGGGTGATCGCCGCAGACTCCTGCTGCCGGTCGCGGGCACGCCGCAGATCGTCGGAGCGCAAGATGCGCGGCACCTCGTCGACCATCTGCGTCGCGAGCCGAAGGAGATCTTTGCGAAAGCCGCTGCCTCGACCGGGCGGGAGGATCAGCAGCTGGGGGCGTCCCGGCTCGTTGAAGTTGCGCACGTACACAAAGTCGCGAGCGCTGCGCCGCTTGGGGGCCAAGTCGTCGAGGATGCGCTTGACCGTTCCCAATCGCCCGGTGGACAGGAGCCCGACCACGCAGACGTTGTAGCCGGGGCTGTTGAGCTCTACGCCGCGGCGAAGCGCGGTGATCCCTGCGGATTGGCCGAGGATTCCTTGCAGGGTCGCGACCTCCGCGGTGGTCTTGAATGGCAGCGCCTCGGCGGGCACCCGCCAACGAAGCGCCGCATCGGGGACGCGAACGGGGACGCGCGCGGGAGCGGCAGGAACCAAAGGAGGCGACGCGGGGGGCAAGGGCATGTGCCCACGTATCTCCGAAACGGCACGCACCTCAGAACGGGAGCGTCACCGGGCCGCGATGTACGCGCAAAAGGTCGATACGCGCGGACGCGAACGGAGGGGACGCGCCGATCAAAGGCAGCAGCATCGCCCAAATCTGCTCGGCGGTCCACCCTGCAGCGCGCAGCGCGCGCAGCTCGGTGGAGCCATGCGATTTGGAGAGCTTGCGCCCATCTTTGCCGAGGATCAGCGGGACGTGCAGGTACTCGGGGATCGGCAAGGACAGCGCCTCGTGCAAGCGCACCTGCACCGCGGTCGCATCCAACAGATCGGCGCCGCGAACCACCTCAGTGACGCCATCGCGGGCGTCGTCGACCACCACCGCGAGCGGGTACGCGGCCTCGCCGTTGGCGCGCATCAGGATCGGATCATCGCCGGGCGGGAGCTCGAGGCCGCCGCGCGCGCGGTCCTCGATGTGTACGTCCCCTTCGGGCGTCCGAAAGCGCCATCCCCCCCCGTTCACCCGCGCGCCAGCCGGCAAAAACCGACATCGGCAGCCCCAAGAAAGCCTCGTCGCGCGTGAACACCCACACTGGTACGTGTCCAAGCCCTCCAGCGTGTAGCTCCGCTGGCTCTGCGGCGTGACCTCCTCGTCCCACTCGATGCCGAGCCAGCGCAGATCGGCGCGCTGGGACTCCGCGATGTCCTCGCGCGCCCGGCCGCGGTCCAGATCTTCGATGCGCAGCAACAAGCGCCCGCCGGCGTCGTGCCCCCGGGACGGATTTCGCACCGAGATCCACGCGGCGCCAAAGGCGAGCGCGTTCCCAAGGTGCAGATGCCCAGAAGGGGTGGGGGCGAGTCGGCCGGTGCGCATGCGGCGCAAGGATATTCTGGGGCGGCGGCCGCGTCGCCGGTTAGAACCGAACGGTGACCACCTTCAAGACCGCCATCGTCGTTGGGGCCTCGTCCGGAATCGGCGAGTGCCTCGTCCGTCAACTCGCGCGCGAGGGCGTGACCGTCGCCGCGCTGGCCCGCCGCTCGGCCGAGCTCGAGCGCATCGTGCACGACGCCGGCGCCGACGGCAAGAACATCCGTCCGTATGCCCACGACGTCACCGACTTCGCGTCGGTTCCCGGCCTGTTCGACCGCATCCGCGCCGATCTCGCTGGGGCGGACGGCGGGGTCGACCTCGTGGTGTACAACGCCGGCGTCATGCCGGTCGTCGCCGAAGGCGAGTACAACTTCCAGAAGGACCACGAGATGATCTCGGTCAACCTGCTTGGCGCGATGGCGTGGCTGAACCCGGTCGCGGCCGACATGGAAGCGCGTCGGCATGGGACCATCGTCGGGGTCAGCAGCGTCGCGGGAGATCGCGGGCGCCGCGGAAATCCGGGCTATCATACGTCTAAAGCCGCGTTGACGACCTACCTCGAGGCGCTGCGCAACCGCCTGAGCCGCTATGGCGTCACCGTCGTCACCGTCAAGCCGGGCCCGGTCGCGACGCCGATGACCAAAGATCTGGGCAAGTTGCCCCTGCTCATCCAGCCGGTAGAGGCCGCGGCAGGGATCCTCGCGCACGCCAAAGCCGGCACGGTCGAGGGCTATGTCCCCGCGGTGTGGATGCCGATCATGACGATCATTCGTCAGGTGCCCAGCTTCATCTTCCGGCGGACGAACATCTGATCCGCTCGGGACGCGCGCCGCATCGCGGTCCGCGGCGATGAGCGAAGGTCCGAAGCCGCCGCTCCCCGCGGCGGTCACGTCCCGTGAGCTGCTGCTCTTGGCGGGTCCGGCCGCCGCGAGCGCGGTGCTGAACAACGCGTTCCGCGTCATCGATCAGCACGCGGCCGACCAGCTTGGCACGCCGGCGCAGGCGGCGATGGGCAGCTGCGTTTTTGTGCTGATCGCCGCGTTCGCGGTTCATTGTCTGGTCGCGTCGGGCGCAGGCCCGCTGATCGCGCGCGCTACCGGGGGCGGCCACTGGCAGGAACGACGCCGCATCTTTGTGCGCGCGTTGTACGGCGCCGCGGGCCTCGGCCTGTGCATCGCCGCCATCGCCGCAGTCGGAACCCCCACGATGGTGCGCCTGCTCGGGCTCAGCGGAGAGACCGCAGACAACGCGACGATCTTCCTACAAGTGTTGCTGATCGGCGGTCTGCCCGCGGCGTTAGGACCCACCCTCGACGCCGCGTTCATCGCGATCGGCAAGACGCGCGCGATGATGGCGCTGCAGATCCTCGCGGCGATGCTCAACTATTTGGGCAACATCGCCGCCATACACGCAGGTTTTGGCGTAGGCGGCACCGCCGCAGCGACCGTCTGCGCGCGCACGATCGCGAGCGGAATCGGCCTCTGGGTGCTGTGGCGCGAGTTCGGCGTCGAGCGAGCCGACACCCGCATCGGCGCGCCGAGCGAATACCGCGCCATGCTGCGCATCGGCTTACCGATCGCCAGCAACACCCTCGCGTATTCCGCAGTCTACTGGGCGTTGCTGCACACCGCGATCTCGCCGTTGGGCAAAGAGGTCAACGCCGCGCTCGGCATCGGATTCTCCGCGTTGGAAGGCATGAGCTACCCGGTGTACCTCGGGATCTCGCAGGCGGTGTCGAGCATCGTCGGCCGACGACTCGGCGCGGGTGACCCGATCGGCGCGGCGCACGGGGCGATGAAGGCTATCCCTTGGACCCTCGCGGCCGGCGTCCTCGCGAGCCTGCTCTTCCGCTTCGGAGCGCCGACGCTGTGCGGCGCGTTCACCCACGACCCTGCTGTGCTGGTTCAAGCCGAGCTCTACGCCCGCACCCTCGCGTGGTCGCAGCTGTGTGTCGCGGTGGAGGCGCTCGCCGAAGGCGTGCTGGCCGGCGCGGGCGTCACGCTGCCGATCTTTCTGTGGTCGGTGCCGTTGAACGCGCTGCGCGTGCCGCTGGGGATGTGGCTCGCCGCGCACTACGGCGCAGAAGGCGTATGGTGGGCGATCAACCTGACCAGCTTGGGGAAAGCCACCGGCAAAGGCTTGACCGCGCTGCGGGGGCGCTGGATGGCGAAGGCGGGGGGGTGAAGGCACCTCGGGTACAGACCGATCGACCGGCGCTCAGCGCACCTCTTGGACCTCCACCGTCACCCCTGCGGGGTAGTCCCCGTCCGCGACGATGTCGTCGGTCACGATGCGCATGCGGTAGAGCGCATCGCTCGAGAGCGGACGCACGAGGAAGCCGAGGCCCGCGCACGCCGACTCCGCTCCGGCGCTGTTCACTGCACACGCCACCGCCGACGTCGAGGCGCCGTCACACTCCGTGGCCACGTCCGCGATGGACGCGAGCCCGGTGCCGGCAGCGCACAGGCGGCCCGCTTCGCCCGAAGGATCGTAGGTGGAGAGCCCGATGTAGCGCCCCAACGTGGCGTGGAGATCGGCGTGCTCCGCCGCGGGTTCGGTCTCGTTGTTCGCGCTCAGCACCATGACCTCGCCGTCCGCGAGGTTCAACCCCTCTTCCACCTCGTAGTTGGCGCGCAGGCGGCGCTCGAAGACCGGGGCATCGTCGGGCGCGGTGCCCGCGGTGTCGAACGGGGGCGCGACGTGGCAGGCGAAGAGCGCGGCGAAGAACATGGGCATCTCGGGATGGGGCTAAAGCAGACGACCGGCGCCGGCGATCTCGTCGTCCCACCAGGCGGGGGCGGCGTCCCAGGGGTTCGGGAGCACGTCGTCGGTCACGTAAATCCATCCGATGTTGTGGGTCCGGGCGTCGTCCAGAAGAGCGGCGAGGTCCGCCGCCGTCGCGGTGTGCGCGAGGAGCCAGAACCGCTCCGCCGGCCAGCGCGCGGTCCACGCGGGGGGCGCCCACCCACGCACGACCGCGGCGGTATCTTCGAACAACACGAGGAGATCGGCCTGCTCCATCCAGGTCTCGCAGCTATCGGTGCCGGGGTTGTACGCGATGAACGCGTCCCCGTCGGCATCCACGCCGTTCGCGACCGCCGCGCGCGCCGCGTACCAATCCGCGGTCGACGCGCAGCCGGCAGCGTCGGACACCTCGTCGAAGAAGATGCCGTCGACGCCATACCACTCGTACCAGGTGGACACCTCCTGATCCACGTCGGCAGCGGCGCGCAGGCCGTAGCTCGTGTGCACGTACCCGAGCACCCGGACGCCGCGAGCTTGCGCGGCAGCGATGGCGGCGACATAGACGGGGTCCGAGCCCGCGCCGGGACCACTGTTCGGGTTGGCGACGACAAGCCCGTCGCGCGCGGCGGCTCCGTCCACGAAGGCGCTCCACGCCGGGTCGCCCGGCCACGCGTAGGCGGGGATCGCGAGGCGCAGGGGCGTCGCGGCGTTCGAATCGGTGTCGGCGTCCGAATCCGTGTCCGCATCGGCGTCGGTGTCCGAATCGGCGTCGGTGTCGGTGTCTGCGTCGGCAGCGGCATCCGTGTCGGGCTTGGGGGCGAGCGACGCCGAGGTGGGGGCGCACCCTACTGCGAGGAGGAGGAGCATCGGGGCGACATAGCGCTCACCCACGGTGCGGACAACCGCCCCCCGCCTCCCGCCGGGAGAGGCGGCGGTGTGCGCGCCGGAATGCGTGCTTATCTCCGACGGCATGTTCAAACGTCACCTGACCGCTCTGGTGGCGCTCCTTCTCGCGGGGTGTGCTGCCATGGCCAACGAAATGCCAAAGTACTCGGTGGTCCAGCGCCTCGATGACGTGGAGGTCCGCGACTACCCCGGCTTCATCGTAGCCGAGACGACGGTCGGCGGAGACCGCACCTCCGCCGGCAGCGAGGCGTTCGGCCTCCTCGGCGGCTACATTTTCGGCAACAACCGCGGCCAGGCCAAGATCGCCATGACCGCGCCGGTGATGCAGGCTCCGAAAGGCGAGACGATCGCCATGACGGCCCCCGTGACGCAGTCGCGCAGTGACGCCGGCTGGGTGGTGCAGTTCATGATGCCGAGCGAGTACACGCTCGCGACCCTGCCCGAGCCTACGGACTCACGGGTGACGCTCCGGCAGCTGCCTGCGCGCCGCTTCGTGGTCCTGCGGTACTCGGGCACGTGGTCCGAGGCCAACTACAACGCGCACCTGCAGGCCCTGCGTGCGGCGGTCGCGCGCGAGCACCTGATCGTGACGGGAGACCCGCTGTGGGCGCGGTACGACCCGCCCTTCAAGCCGTGGTTCCTGCGCACGAACGAGATCCTCCTCGCGGTTCCCGCGTCCACGGTGGCGCCCGCGCTCGGAGCGCCCTGACCCGCTTCCGCGCCCCCGTCGGATCCGACGCGCTTCATGCCCATACGGACCCGGCCGTCGTTTCGGCGTTCCGAAAAACCCGCCGGGCGTCGTCTATCTCACCGGACGCGTGATGCGCCGTAGCCAGGTCCCAAGCGCACACGCTACGCTTTCCCATGGCACTTCCCCGTCGACTCGAGCGCTACGCGATGCTCGGCGCCCTCGCCGGGCGCGTAGGCGCCACCTTGGTGACACGGCGAGGCGCGGATCCCAGCGCCGACGACCCGGGCCTCCGCCACCGCGCCGAGGATCTCGCCCGCACGCTCGGGAAGATGCGCGGCGCCGCGATGAAGCTCGGCCAGTCCCTCGCGATCGCCGCGGATCACCTGGACCTCGCGCCGGAGCTGCGCATGGCCCTCGGCACGCTCCACGCTCAAGGAGAGCCCATCCCGTTCGCGGCCATACGCGCCACCGTCGAGGCCGAGCTGGGCGCTCCGCTCCTGACCTTGTTCGCCCATTTTGACGAGGCGCCCTTGGGCACCGCGAGCCTCGCCCAAGCGCACGCAGCGCGGCTACTGGACGGCCGCAGGGTCGTCGTGAAGGTGCTGCACGAGGGGGTAGAGGAGGCGGTGGCGTCGGACCTCTCGATGATCGGCGCGATGCCGACGCTGATGCGGGCCTTAGGCCGACCGGTGGAGGAGATCCGGCCGATCGTAGAGGAGCTCCGCGCGCGCGTACACGAGGAGCTCGACTACGCGCAGGAGGCAGCGAACATCGACGCCTTCGTCGCGATCTACGGCGACGACCCGCGGGTTCGGGTTCCCCGCGTCGTCCGGGAGCGGACCACCAGACGAGTCCTGACGTTGGACCACCTTCCGGGGCGACCGGCCGACGTGTACGTGGCCGTCGCGAGCCGGGAGGCGCGCGCCCGGGCGGCGCAGACGCTGGCGGAGCTGTTCTTCGAGCAGACCTTCAAGCACCGCATTCTCCACGCCGACCCGCACCCGGGGAACTACCTGTTCGAGCCGGACGGCCGCGTGGGCCTGCTCGACTACGGCTGCGTCAAGCGCTTTACCCCCGAGAGCATCGGCGCCTACGCGCGCATCGTGCGGGGCGCGCTGCGGGACGACCGCGCCGAGGCGCTGGCGGGGGCGCGCGCGTTCGGAGCCTGGGACGGCGTAGAGGGCGCAGCGGCAGACGCCGTGTGGGCGTTCTGCGAGGCCGCGGTCGCGCCGTGGAAGGACGGAGCGTACGAGGTGAGCGAGGCGACGCCGTCCATGGTGAGCACCCTGCGCGCGCCGGCCGAGGCGATGGGACGGTTCAGCGAGATCGTGGCGCCGCCAGACGTGCTGATGCTGCACCGGTCGGTCGCTGGGATCTACGCGTTGGGTCGCCGCCTCGGAGCGACGGCCTCGTGGCGGAGCATCGCTGAGCAGCACCTTGACGCCGCGATCGCGGCCGCGGCGCCGGTGTGACGCGCCTCGCGAGCGCGCAGGCCCTGCGTCGGCACGGCCCGCAGGGAGAGCGCTGGGCCTCGGCGCTCGACCGGTCTGATCCCCTCGCAGACGCCGTCGCTGAGCGGATCGCCGCCGATCCAGCGACGATGGGTACGCTGCATCGCGCGCTGTCGGGGACGCCCGCGGACCGGTCCGGTGGCTCCCTCCCGCCCGAGTTCGACGCCCTCTTCGCGTCCGTCGCGACGCTCCCCGCAGGCGTGGACCTCGACGCGATCGCCCGAGGCGGTCGCCTGTTCTTTCGCACCGGCGCGGCGGGCGGGCTCGCGCTGGGGGCCGGCTCGCTGGTCGGCGGGTACGCGTCCCCGGACGGGAACAAGCCGCTGATCCGCACCCGGAGGCTGCTCGACGACGTGCCGCGGCGCCTCGCCGAGACGGCGAGCTTCGTGTTTGCGGTCCACAGCCCGGGCGGCATCCTGCCCGGCGGCGAGGGCTGGCGGCTCGCCCTGCACGTGCGGGTGATGCACGCGGTGGTGCGACGTCGGCTGCGCCTCGACCCGACGTGGGACCCCGCTTGGGGCCTGCCGCTGAACCAGCACGACCTCGGCGGAACGCTGCTGTTGTTCTCCATCGTATGGGTGGAAGCGGTGCGCCGGCTGGGATGGCCGGTGACCGGCGCGGAGGCCGAGGATCACCTCGCGCTGTGGCGGGTAGCCGGTCGGTGGATGGGCGTAGACGAGGAGCTCCTCCCGGTGAACGAGGCCGACGCACTCGCGTCTTCGGCGCTCATCGCCGCCACCGAGCGCGCGCCCGATGACGACGCCCGCCGCTTGGTCCGCGCCCTGCTCGCCTCCGGTCCTCCCGGTCGCACCCGGCCGGTGCGCGTCGCGTTCGCCGAAGCGATCGTCCGCCACGTTCAGGGGCCCGCGCAGGCCGATCCGCTCGGGCTCCGCGACGGGCCCGCCAAGCACCTCATCCCGATCTTCACCCTCCCCAACGGCCCGCTCTCTTGGCTCGGTCGCCGCTCAGCGCGCGCCGAGGCGCTCTTGGTGAGCTCTGGCGAGCGGTACTGGCGAACGACGGTGGAGGCGGGAGCCCCTACCCCGTGACTGCGCGCGCTCGGGTACGCACCGGCCCCAGCCGCGGGCCCAACGGCGCAGGCGGCAAGGCCATCGGCGCGACCTCGGCCGGGGGAGTGTCGATCGGGATCACCCGCTCGAGGACGGCGCGCACGCGGATACGAAGATCGGCGGAGGCGTCCTCTTCCTGCACCCGCACGCTGCGCAGGCGGACCTCGCCGCCCTCGTCGGGCAACACCCACGCCGGCAACACCACGCCGCCTGTGCCCACCCCACAGCGCGCCTCGCCAGCCGGACCGGTCACCGCGACCTCTCCGTGCTCGACCGACTGCGGATCCCAGCGCACAAAAAGATCGCCATCGGGACGGCGCTCCAGCTCGCGCACCCGCGGCGAAGGCCCGAAGCGCACCGCACGCACCAGTCGCTGCTCGCCGGGCTGATCGCCTGCCGACCACAGCAGATCGGCGACCGACCACGCCGGATCCGCTGCCTGCAAGCCGCTGACGGTCTTCCAGTGGTCGTCCATCCCGAGCAGCGCGCCGCTCATCGCGCCAGCGATGCGCAACGACCGCAGCGCCGGAGCGGGCGCAGCAGGTAGCTCAGCGTCGCCGAGGATCTCGCACTCCCCGGGGAGCAACACCGATACCGACGGATACAAAGACGTGGTCGCATCCCACGCGGCCGCGGCTCCGGGCGCAGCCACGCGCGCCACGACGTCCACACGCAGGTTTGCTGCGCGCCCCACCGCGTGCCCAACCGGTTTGGCAGGCGAGTGACACCCGAGGAAGAGCAGCGCGAGGAGCATCCGACCTCCGAGGGTCAACCCGCGACCGGGGCGGACCCTACTTCTACAATGTCTCCACTTGTCCCTTGATGGCAACGATTCCTTTTACGCGCGCTCAGATGGCGGACCACGGAATACCAATCCCCGTCCTGACGGTTATTGGGACGTTCACGGAGTCCATTGATGTTTGCCGTTACTCGCTCGCCCCTGCTTGGTTTGTCCCGCACGCTGCTTCCCGCGCTCGCGCTCTCCCTCGCGTTCGCCTCGCCGGCCTTCGCAAAAAAGAAGGATCCGCCTGCTCCTCCCCCGCCGCCGGTTGCCGCACCTGCGCCCGTCGAGGCCCCCGCGCCCCCGCCGCCGCCCGAAGAGCCCCCGGCTCCGGTCGTCGTCAACAACGCCAGCTTCAATGTGAGCATTGTGTACGCAGACGGCACGTCCAAGGCCGGCCACGTCAAAGGCGTGGAGCGCACCGCCGACTACTCGGGCGACGACGGCTGGACCACCGAAGCCAACAAGCTGAAGCTCTCGGTCGAAGCGAACGCCACCGAGAAGAGCGTGACCTGGACCGACGTAAAGTCGATCGCCATCACCCCGGGCAAGATGCCCGATGACATCGACTGCACCTACTCCAGCGAGACCACGCCGTGGATGTATGACTGCACGCTGCGCACCACCTCGACCGCCACGCTGAAAGACGG
>CAIUMM010000025.1 GCA_903900265.1 uncultured Pseudomonadota bacterium | reverse complement strand
CTATCGGGGTCTTGCGGGATCTTCTTGCCCGCGGGCGGCTTCTTGCTGTCGTGGACCCGCCGGCGAATGACCACCACCTTGACGCGAGCGTCAAGGCCGAGCTGCGGACCGAGGACCGTCGCGATCTCCAAACCCTCGTCGTCGTCCTCGTCGTCCTCGTCGGATTCTGCGGGGACCTTCTCGACGGTGTCCACCGGCGCAAAGGTCGCTGTCCACAGCGCGAACTTCACGCTGGCTTGAAACGGGATGGAGCACGCGAACGGGATGTCCTGTTCGAGGAACCAACGACACGTCCCGGCGGACCAGAAGCCTGCGTCGGCCCGGATCTTCAGTGCGATGCCGGGCATGCGCTTCCGAACCCGGGCGACGGTGTCCGCAAAGAATCCGAGCCACTCCTTCTCGTCGATCCCGCTGCCGTCCCGGTACTTTACGTGGACCGCCGCACGACTCTCGGCGATCGAGGCCACGAGCGGGTAGTGCCGGCGCCGGTTCCGACCCTTGCCGCAGTAGCCAAAGAACGCGCCCGCCTGCTCGCCGAAGCTGACGATGGCGGTGCTGTCGAAGTCCAGGACCGCGCTCGAAGCCCCTGAAATCGAGCGCAGCCCGAGGTTCGTGATGATGGTGAGCAGGGCCGCCACGCCGGCATCCTGAACCCCAGCCAGCGCGCGGGAGAACACCTGCCGCACAGGCCACGACGACAACCGCAGCATCTTCAGCATCAAGGCGTCGCCCTCGTACCAGTCCAGGTGGGCGAGCCGCTCCATGCCGACCACCGTCGCGACGACGAACGCGAAGATCACGTTGTGCACGGCGTGAACGCGCTTCCGACCCGCCGGCGGAACAACAGCGGTGAGAAGGAGCGGAAGGTCGATCGCCTGACAGAAATGCACGAACGGGAGCACGCCCGCGAATCGCGTCAGGTGGGGGTCGTCCGCCCGGACAGAGGGGTTTGGCAGGGGGCCGCTGCGAGTGGTAGAACTCCTACCCATAGGTTCCTCTTTGGTAGTGGGGTCATTAGCAACCAACTACTAAGGTGGAACCTATGTTTCGTATAGGCGTTCGGCGCGAATTTGGGATGTTCGCGCACAGTTTGCGATTATCGGAGACTCGCTGCGTATCCCCCTCAGAATCGACGGCCTGATAGTCAGAATAAGCGTCGGATGCTGCGAAGAATTGGTGTGGATGGGAAAGGTGAACGCGTTTCTCGTAGGCACACTCCGGTACCATGCACCCCCCGACGCCCCATTCCGCAAGCCCCGACATTATTCTCGCCGCAGCGCCGACCCGCTGCGCACCCGACGAGCGCAGCGCTACAGCTCGTCGCGGCAGGACGGTTCACGACGCGGCATGTCACGGAGCGCGTCAAGGGCTACGTCGGGGCTGATCGCAGAGCGAGGGCGGAAGCAGTCCTCGACGGTTCGCTCGGCGCGCTGTACGCGAAGGCGTTTTCCCTCCACGAGAAGGTCTTCAACGTCCGTTTCGTAGCGCGCGGGCTACGCCGTGATGACGCGCGGCGGAGCGCTACTCACCGCCGCATGCCGCGTTCTGTGAGGTGAGCGGGTGGTAGCAGAGCGCGTAGGTGCCCGGTCCCGTTCGGATGAGCAGCCCGAGCCCCACTAGTCGCGCTATGTCGGTCCTGACGATCGCCGGCTGATCGAGATCCGAGGCTGCTCGACCTTCGCAGACGTCTCGGTCATGATGCAAAAGCTTGCTTACTAAGAGCAAATATCTGGGCTCCCATCACGCTGTTGCGGGGCCAGCATGTGTCAAATCCATCAGTCTGGCATCTGACTGTGCAGGTTCCGAATCAAAAGCGGTCACACCCTCGCCGAAGGCCCACCCTCATCCTCCCGCGTTCACGTCACCCCGTGTTCTCGCTACTTGCTACACATGACGAACATCAAAACCGACATAGGACGAACCCCCGAGCCGAATTTCAAAAAAGCTAGTTGCGGCCCCGCGTCAACGCGTCGTCGGTGCCCCCGCGCTCGTTGCCGCCGCGCTCGTTGCCGCCGCGCCGGACCTGCTTTGCCGCTGTCAACCCGTTAGGAGCAACGCCAGATGCCGGTCCAAGCGCACGGGCTCGCGATGGCCGTCACCGAAGTCCAAAAGCGCGTCGCAGCCGTGTACCGCGCGGTGGTGGTTGGGGCAGAGGAGGACGAGGTTGCCAAGAGCGTCGTCGCCGCGTCGGCGTGCGCCACGGCGGCCGTCGAATTGACCGTGGAGATGCTCGCAGCCCGTCAGTACGGGAGCGTCCGCGGGCCGATCACGCCGCGTTCGCGTTGCCGCCCGGAGCGCGCACCGATGCGCTGCTTGCCGGGCACCGCGCTATCGCGGGTATGTTCTACGGCGACCGGCCGCGGCGGAGCATTCAGGAATGCAACGAGGTGATTCGGACGTGGCTCGATGCGCAGCTGTGCCCGTGAGGGCAGGGGAGGCAGGCTGGACGGCGTGGACTGCGGGCGGTGGAAACAAGG
>CAIUMM010000024.1 GCA_903900265.1 uncultured Pseudomonadota bacterium | reverse complement strand
TCGGCAGCGGCCTCCGCGCGCTCGCGAAGCTGTTCATCGGAAAGGTGGGGAAGTACCTTTAAGATCATCGACATCCGGCATCCTACCCTCCGGAGATCCGCTTGTCTAGTCCAACCGATCAGGTTCTTCAAGATTTGGAATAAGCCAACCCCTGACACGAGCACTCCCCGAGGCCGATAGGCCTACCCCGTGCCCACCCCTCTATGCTTTCGCCGCCGCCAGCGCCCGTTTATAGGCTGCGGGCGTGAGTTCCCGGGGATGGAGCCCGTACCGGTCCCGCCACGTCCCGCGCCGTTCGATCGCCCAAGCCAGATAGTTCTGCGGGTCAATACCCTGGAGCCGGCAGGTCGCGATGAGGCCCATCAGCACCGCGAGGTTGTGGGCGGAATCTTCGCTCCCCGCAAACAACCAATTGTGTCTTCCAGTGTCCAACGACCGGAAAAGCCGCTCGGCAGCGTTGTTATGCATCGGGATTTTGGGGTCCCGGAGGAAGCGCATCAGCGCGTCCCAGTGGTTGTGGTAGTAGTTGACGGCCTTGCGCAGCGGGGTTCCGGGCAACAGCACTTCACGGACCGCATCAATCCAGCGCCGGAAGTCATGGGCGATCGGCGCGATGTGCTCCTGCCTCCACCCGAGCAGGGCGTCGCCGACAAGCTCTTGCTTCCGCCCCTTGTCCTCACAATAGAACATTGCAGCCACGAACTGCCGGCCTTCCTCGGCGAGGATCGGGTATTCGCTCTCTGCGCCCTCGAACTTCCGGATCCCATGGGAGTTGCAACCGGCCTCGGTGACCGCGCCGCTCTGGTAGGTCTCGTTCATCCGCAGTTCGATGATGCCGCGCGCCACGCCGTCGTTCTTCACGACGACGTCGATGCCGCTGCCGTCCGCGTTCATCCAGTCACCGGCGACCAGCTGGTCCCAGTGGACCTTGTCGATGGCGGCGAGCAGGTCGCCCGTCTTGGCCATGACGGTCACAAGCGTGGAGATCGCGAGGTTGACGCCGCGCAGCTCAAAATCGCGTCGCATCCGGGCGAGCGGGATGTGCAGGCCCATCTTCTGGTAGGCGACGTGCGCGAGCATGTTCGCAGTGAACTTGGACTTGTTCCACGGCATCGCCGGCATCTCAGCGAGCGTGGTCTTGTGACAGGGGTTTCACAGGCAGCGCTTCCGGGTGATCTCGCGGCAACGCAGGTACTCACGGATGGTGTCGAGCTGGCGGGTGATCTCCTCGCCGACGATGCGGAGATCCTCGCCGCCACAGTGCGTGCAGACGCCCGGTCGGTGACTCTCCGGGTTGACGACGAGGTGCTCGGGGACGGGCCGGCGCCCGCCCGGTCGGACCGCCTGCTTGATCTTCTCGGTCTCCGCTGGGAGTTCGGGCGGCTTCGGTCGGTTTGCGATCTCCGGCTCGGGGACATCCAAGACAGGCGTGACCGCAGCGGTCTTGTCATCGGCTGGTGAGGCCTTTTCGGCCTTGACCGACTTCTTTGAAGCGCGTGCGAGCAGCGTCGCGATCTGCTCGCCGACCCGGACGACCGCGGCCGTTAGCTCGGCTACTTGTGCGCGAAAGGCTGCGTCGGAAGCTTGGCGTGCCGCTTCGGAGGCTCTCAGCGCGAGGAGCGCGGATTCAAGGTCGGTGGGTTCGGGCACGCGCCAAGAAAGCAGATCGGCAACGATCTGGCAAGAACGCCGAAGATTATGATCCTGCAAGCTCAGCTATTTCGACGTAGGTTTTCTCTCGTACCGGAGCCGTCGTGGCGCGCGTAGGTCGATGCCCTCGAGCATCATCGCGAGCACCGCGCCGTCGACCTCCACGCGCGCCACTCCAGCGGCTACTGTTGGGAGCTGGAACGAGCCTTGGGCGAGACGTTTGCTGAATATGCAGTATCCGGAGCGATCGAAAAAAAGCGCCTTCATCAATGTTCTCCGCGTGTTCAGGAACACATAGAGATGACCATCGAGCGGGTTGAGCGACAGGCGCCGCACCTCGCCCGCGAGGCCGTCGAACGAGCGATGCATGTTGAACGGGGCGACGGCGACGAACACGCGGACCGTCGGGCCGATGCTCAGCATGCCCGGACCACCCGTAGGACTTCCGCCAACGTGTCGGCGTGGAAGCCAGCCACCACCTCGATGACGACATCACGGACCTGCACGCGGAGCGGGGGCGTCGCGACGGGCTGGGCGGCGGACACCTCGATCCGTGGAACCCACTCAACGAACTGAACCACCGGGCGCGATGCGCGCCGGGCGAGCGCCAGCCGCCAGGCCTGCAACGACCGGGCATCCACCCCTGCCTGTGCGCACCACTCCACGCGCGTCAGCCCCGACTGTTCGGCAGCATCGAGCCAAACCTGGGCGGTTTCAGCGTTTGGGACCTTGCGGTGGAAAGACATGGACACCTCGATGGGGTCAATGTCACATCGGGGTCAGGTCGCCGTGTTGGGGGTTGGCTGATGGTTCACGCGCGAGGTCACAGCGCGGCGCTGCCGAGAGCGCGTCGCCCAGCCTGAGGTCATCCGCGCCAGAACGCTCATGCACGGGTGGTCGCAGGACCATTCCCCCCCCAAGCCTCCGAACCGGTCGCCGAGCGAGCCGCTTCATGATCTTTTGGAATTAGGGGGATAACGCCCATGAACGGGGCAACTCCGACAGCACCCCGCCCGCATACACCCGCCCCGGCGCGTCCACAAGCCCGGCACGCAGGGTGATCAGGCCTGATCAGGCACCCTTTTCGGTCCTCGCGGCCCTCTCGCCCACGGCTCCGCCAGTAGGTCCTGAGCGTCTCCCGCGTGCTGAAGCCCGTGCAGGATGCGCATACACGCGCGGCCTGGCCAGGCAACGTGCGCGAGCTGCTCAACGCGCTCGAACGTGCGACGATTGAAGCCAACGAGCGCAGCTACTTCACCGCCGTCCTCCAGCAGACTCAAGGCAAGCTGTATGGACCGGACGGCGCCGCGGCGATCACCGGACTGCTCCCGACCACCCTGCGCAGTCGCCTGCTCCGACTCGGCCTGCGCTGACCGGCTCCCTCGCAAAGAAGGGCAATACTGACTATGAGAGCGCGGCGTTATTTGCTGGAGCATCCGACATGGACATCGCGCGTTCGTACTCGTTCGATCGCTTCGGCGATGCCGACCGTGCCGCCGAGCTGAAGCGCCTCCACAAGCAAGCCACGGTGCTGCTGAGCACCGAGCTGGCTCAGCTTCAAACCTTGGGCTTCACGCCGGGGTCGCGCTTGGTCGAGATCGGCTGCGGACCTGGCTTCCTGACCGGCCCGCTCAGTGAGATCGCTGGCGCTGCGGGAGCCGTCGGCATCGACACCAGCACCGAACTGCTCGCGGCGGCCAAGGCGGTCGTCGCGCCCGCGCACGCTCATGTGGCGTTTCATCCTGGCAGCGCCTACGGATCCGGGCTGCCCACGGGGAGCTGCGACTTTCTGTACAGCCGGCTGCTCTACCAGCACCTGAGCGATCCGTTAGCGGCACTGGTGGAGGCCCGCAGGATCGTACGACCGGGCGGTCGAATCTGCATCATGGACGTCGACGACGGCTTCCTTACGCTGCATCCCTGCCCCGAGGCGTTCCGCAGGCTGACCTCCCGAGCGCTCGTCGCCCAACGCAACAACGGCGGGGACCGCGAGATCGGACGCAAGCTGCCTACGTTGATGCAGGGCGCGGGCCTGACGAACATCCGGCTCACGACCGTCGCCGTCAGCACGCTCGACCTTGGCCTCGCGGCGTTTCTGGACATCACCACGCGCTTCAAAGCCATCCAGGTGGGCGACGCCGAAGCCGTCCAGCTCGCGAAGGAGCTCAGCGAGCTGGCGAACCTCCCCGTTCACGACCAGCCCTTTGGCGTCGTCATCGTGTTTTTCGCCACCGGAGACGTCCCCGGAGACACCGCTGCATGAGCCTCGTAGACTGGTTGTTGCAGCTTGAGACCGTACGCACGGCGGAGACCCGCGCCGAGCGTGAGGCGATCTGGCGATTTCGCTATGACGTGTATGTCCGGGAGCTGGGAAAGACCGTCGTCGGGGTCGATCACGCCAACGGATGGGTGCGGGACGCCGATGAGGACGAGCCCCACGTCACGCTGCTCTACACCGGCTCCTCGGCAGCGGTGACCGGCACGCTGCGGATCGACAGCTGGTTGCCAGGCGCGATCCCGGCCCACTCGGCGCGCAAGTACGGCATCACTCAGGCGACGGGTCTGCATGGGTTGCACCTCGCCGAAGCGAGTCGCCTGATGGTGCGGCGACAGCTGCGCGGCAAGCTGATCATGCCTGCGCTCGCCCGCGCGGCGTTTGCGCTGCGGGTAAACCGCGAGGTCCGCGTCTCCTTCGCCTACTGCGCTCCGGGGCTGGTCCGCGGCTACCGCAGGCTCGGGTACCGGCCCTATGGCTCCGACCTGATCGAGACCGCCGACGGCATGCGCTGCCCGCTGGTGTTGACCCACGATAACGTGGCGCACTTGCGCTCCGTGGGCTCCCCGCTGACCTCGCTGGCCGCCGAGCGCTTCGGGCCCGGATCCGACGCGTCCATGACGCTGGTCGACCGCGAGCTGGGCCTGGCCCGCGCGCTCCGGGTCGACGAAGCCGAGGTCTGGCGCGACGTGCAGGCCACGCTGCTCGCCCAGCCCCAGCGCCCGCAGGTGTTCGACGATCTCGACGACGAGCAGGTTCGGACGGTCACCGCGGCCGGCTTTGTCATCGAGGTCGGCAGTCAGAGCACGGTGACCCGCGAGGACCTCAACGAGCGCGAGCTGTTCGTGATCCTCGACGGGGAGTTCACGGTCACCCGGCAAGGGCGCGTGGTCGCGAAGCTCAAAACCGGCGACGTCATCGGCGAGATCGGCTTCTTCTTGGACAGCGGCCGGCGCTCGGCCACGATCACCGCGCGCACCCCCGGAAAGCTGCTGGTGCTGCAGCGGCGCGTGCTCGAGCAGCTCAAGAGCGTCGACGCCACGATTGAGCACCAGCTGCTGCTCAACCTCGCGCGCATCACCGCCGCGCGACTCGCGAACCTCGTGACAGGCGCCGCGTGACAGGCTCCGTCGACAGCAGCCGCGACGACGAGCTGGTGTTCAACACGCGGCTCACCGAGCCGATGCTCCGCTACTTCAGCGAGACCTTTGGCGAGAAGGCGCTGCGGGAGCTGGTGGCGCGCACCGACACCTCGCTGGAGATGCTGCGGGACCCGGAGCAATGGATGTCCACCCGCCAGCTGCTGGTGCTCTCCCGAGCGATGGTCGCGCACAGCAAGGACACCCGCATCACCTACCGCGCCGGGCTGGTCCTGATCGATCCCAAGGTGTTGGGACCCAGCTACTACGTACTGCGGGCGTTCGGATCGCCCGGACTGGCCTACGCCCGGATGAGTGAATTCACCGACCTCTCGCGCATCACCCGCTGGAAGACCGTCGAATCCGGCAAAAAGCACGTAGTCATGCAATTTCAGGTCGAGCGCGGCCACCGCGACGACATCCTGTTCTGCCTGAACCGGCAGGGTGTGCTCGCCGGCATACCCCAAGCGTTCGGGCTGTCGATCGGCACGATCACCCACACCCAATGCCTGCACGAAGGCGGATCGTGCTGTGAATACCGCGTCGACTGGCTCCCTCCGCTGATCGGTAGGGGGACCCTCCCGTGGCTCTCGCTCGGATCCGCGGCGGTCACCGTCGCGCTCGCTGCGGGGGTGGGTATGGCGTCGGGGGTGCTGGTGTCGGCGCTGCTGGCATCGGCGCTGCTGACTTCGGCCCTGTTGGGGGCCACGGTCGTAATTTTACAGGGCCAGATCGACGCGAACGCGCGTGACCAGCGCGACCAGCTCTCTGTAGCGAAGAACCTCCTCGACGAAAATGTACTGCGAAACCGCGAACGGCTGCTCTTAGAGACCGTGGACCGGGCAACACGGCAACAGACCAGCGCCGCCGGACTGGTCCACACCGCGCTGAACGCGATCTGCAACACGCTGGGGTACGACCGCGCGATGTTCCTGCGGGCGGATCACGCAAAGAACCGGCTCGTGTTCAGCGGCGGCGCCGGATTTGACCCGGAAGGTCTACAGCTGCTGAGCGGGCTCTCGCTCGCGCTGCACGCCGAGCGTCAGGATGACTTGCTGTTCGCCAACCTGCTCAACAGCTCGAACGGCGCGCTGGTCGCCGACGTCGCCGAATACAAGACCCACGTCAACCCACACAATCAAAAACTGCTGGATCGCTTCGGCAGCACCGCGTTCATCGCGGTGCCGGTGCGCGGGCAAGAGGGCCCCCTCGGTTTGTTGGTCGTCGACCAAGTCTACGCGGAGCGCGGACTTGGCCCACGCGATCACCACATGCTCCAGCAAGTCGGCAGCCTCATCGGCTTGGGACTCGCGAGCGCCAACCTGTTGGACAGCCTGCGACGCGAGCGGGAGGTCATCGAGGCCGCGCTGCTGCTCAACCAGAAGATCTCCCAGTACCTTCCGCGCGCGGTCGTAGATCGGATCCGCCTCGAACCCGGCGAGGCCCTCAAGTTAGGCGGCGAGCGTCGGCGCGCAGCGGTGCTGTTCAGCGACATCGTCGGGTTTACGCCCTGGGCCGAGCGCGTAGAGCCGGAGCTCGCCGTCGCATTCCTGAACTGGTACTTCACCGCGATGGACGCCATCATCGAGGAGGCCCACGGCATTCTCGACAAGCGCATCGGCGACGGCATGATGGTCGTGTTCCTCGAAGGACCCGACCTCGAAGCCCCGGCGCGTCGTGCCTTGGGCTGCGGACTCCACATGCAGCGCGTGATCGCCGCGCTCAATGAGGATCCGGCTCGCCCCGTCGCGGAGTCGTTCAGTGTGCGCATCGGCGTCAGCTACGGCGAGCCCGTCGCGGGCAACCTCGGCTCGGCCCAGCGCATGGAGTACACGGTGATCGGCGACACCGTGAACGTAGCGAGCCGCATCGAAGGGCGCTGCGAGCCCGGCGGGGTGCTCGCGACCGCCCAAGCCATCGACGCCGCGGGGCCCGGCGTGCGCGCCGAGGCCCGAGGCGAGCTGATCGTGAAGGGACGCAGTCAGCCGGTCAGCGCGTTTGAGGTCTTGAGCGTGGACTGACACCGCGATCGAAACGGCACAGCCCTTGCTACCGCAGGGCTTCAACCCCACACGGAGCCACCATGACCCCCGCGCACCTGCACCTCATCCTGAACCATTTTCCCATCGTCGGCACGCTGCTTGGCACGATCATCCTCGCGCTCGCGTTGGTGCGACGCGCCGACCGCGGCATCTGGCTCGCGGGAACCGTGCTGCTGGCGATCAGCGCCGGGGCGGCCGGCGCCGCGAACCTGACCGGAGAGCCGGCAGAGGAGCAGATTGAAGACATGCAGGGCGTCAATGAAGACGCGATCGGCGTACACGAAGATCGCGCCGACATCGCCACGGTGTACGCGGTGATCCTCGGGATCGGCGCGGTCGCGGGCTACGTGATCGGCGGCAAACGCGCCGGCGTGATGGGCCTCGTCGTGCCGCTCGCGGCCTCGGTGGTCGGCAGCGGCCTGATGGCGTGGACCGGCGCCGCCGGCGGGGAGATCCGCCACCCCGAGGTGCTCACCACCGCAGCAACGGGCTCAGCCGCCGAGCCCAACGAGCGCGGCGAGCGCGGCGAGCGCGGCGAGAACGGCGAAGCCGAAGAGAACGAGGCCAACGAGCACTAACGGCCGCTACGCCGTCGCCGACCTGCGGCGCCGTCCCGCCCACAGGCCCGACACCACCGCCAGCAGCGGGGCTACGCCCGTTGCCGCCGGCGCGCTGGCGCAGCCGCAGCCCTCCTGCCCGTCGGGGTCCGCACCGTCCGCAATCGGGGCGCTCTCCGCGCTGTCCCCGGTCTCCCCGCTGTCTCCAGAATCAGCGCTGCCCCCGCTATCGCCGCTGTCTTCCGGCGCAGTCCCGAACTCAAACGCCCCGATGTCCAGCGCGCCCACCACCGGGCGGGCCTCTGCCGCCCCGAGCGTCGCCATCTGCCACGCCGGCCAGAGCACGTAGCCGTCGTAGTCGCCGGGATCGCTGCCGGCGTCGATGGCCGCGGCGCCTGCTGCGAGGCGATAATCGGCGTTCGCCGCATCGAGAAAGCCACCGTCGGTGGTTTCAAGGCACGTGTGCTGCACCCCGGCGCCGTCCAACGCGGTTCCGCCGCCCACAAACAGGTTGTTGGAGAGCACCGCCGCGTTTTCGCTGCTGTTGCGCACGAAGGTGCCGGAGCCGCGGTCGTTCACGAAGGTGTTGTTGACCACGTACAGGAGCTGGTACTCGTTGGTCGCGCCCTCCTCCGCGAACGTCAACATTCCGCCGTTCTCGGCCGCCGGACCTTGCTGGATCACGTTGCCCAGCACCACCGCGAAGCCGCCGTTGGGGAGGTCGATCTGGTAGCTCCCCTGCCCCTCAGCGTCATCGGCGAGCCGGCTGTAGAGCACGAAGGTCTCCGCTGCGCGGGACTTCAAGGCGTGCCCTTTGTAGGAGCGGTGGCTGCTGCTGAACTCGAAGGTGAAGCTGCTCACGTGGTTGATGTACAGGTTGTGGGACAAGCCGTCGCCGAAGCCATTGTCCACGAACTCGCTGTCGGTGACGAGGATGTCGCTCAACGGGTTGTCCCCGGCGAGGATTCCGTCTTCGTTGTCGTGGAAATAGCAGTGTCGAACGGTCAGGTTGGTCCCTTCCTGACGGATGCCGGCGCCGTTGTGGTCGGGCACCGAAGCGCCCGAGAACTCGATGGACTCCACGGTGGTGTCGTCGCCTTGGATGACCCAGATGGCTTTTCCGCCCGAGGCTTGCCCGGCGGCCTCAAGATGCGCATAGCCGCCGACGCCGCGCAAGGTCAGGCGATCCGCGGTCCAGGCGCAGACGTCCCCGCTGTAGACGCCGGCGTCGATCGCGACGGTGTCACCGTCTTGAACGTGCGCCGCGGCGGCGCAGGGCGTCGCGTAGGTCTTGTCGGGCCCGACCTGCAGGGTCGCCGCGTGCGCAACGTGGAGCGCGGCACAGAAACGAACGAAGGAAAGCAAGAGCATGCAACTCCTTACCTCTCGACCGTGCGTTCCGCCCCAACTGCATGTGCAGTTTTGCACACATCCTGCAGTGGCAGGCGCAGAAACACGCCTTTGTCGCAGCACCCTCTAAGGTTTGGACCGGCACGCCGCTTGCACTACCGCCGGCACCCCTTCGGAGGCCCCGTGCGCACCCTTGCTTCGATCCGCTCTATTTTGGTTCCTACTGATTTTTCCAACGAATCGCAGATCGCGTTCGCCCACGCGCTCCGACTCGCGATCGCGCTCAAAGCGGAGCTGGAGGTGCTGCACGTCGAGCCCGACAACGACCAGCAAGACTGGAAGTTTGGCCCGCACGTCATCCGCCTGCTCACCCCATGGGGCTACCTTGGCGCCAACGCCACCGACGATGACGTCGCGGCGCTCGGCATCCACGTCCGCAAGACGATGGTGGTCGGGGCCGATCCTGACCGCGCGATCCTCAGCCAGATCGCCGAGGCGCACGCCGATCTCGTGGTGATCGCCACGCACGGCCGCGCCGGGCTCAAGCGCCTGTTGCAGCCCTCGGTGAGCGCCCCGGTCGCGACCAAAGGCAGCGTCCCGGTGCTGTGCATCCCGCACAACGCGCGCACCTTCGTCGATCTCGAGACCGGCGAGCCCACGCTGCGGCGCATCCTCATCCCCGTCGACATCCGCCCGCATCCCGCGCCGGCTTTCGACGCGGCCAGCATCTTCGCCCGCGCTTTGCCGCAGGAGAAGCTGGAGATCGCCGCCCTGCACGTCGGCCCCGGCGTGGTCGAGACCGGCTGGCTCGAGCCGCTCTCCACCTGGACGATGCTGGACTGGCGCGCCGAAGGCGGCGTCGTGGACAACGTCATCCACACCGCGAGCACGTGGAGCGCCGACCTGATGGTGTGCGTCACCGAAGGGCGCCGCGGGCTGCTGGACGCGATCCGCGGCAGCACCGTCGAGCGCTTGCTGCGCGACGCGCCTACGCCGCTGCTGATCGTGCCACACGAGTGGGGCACCGATCAGGTCGGAACCCGATGAGCGCCGCCGGCTACTGGATCGACGCGACAGCGCTACCCCCGCCCCTCGCGCTCGTCCCGCTCCAGCTGCACGTCCCGCGCGGGGCCGCCGACGGCTTGGATGCCGGGTGGGCCTCGTCGGCGGCGATGTAGTCGTCCCAAGTCGGTGCGAATCGTGCTGCGGAGGAGCTCACGGAGCCTCCTTCCATGCGTCTAACGCCGGACCACCTCCCCCTCACCCGCTCCCCGCCTCACACGTCCCCTTCTCAAAATGCTGCCAGTCCTTCAGCGAGCGCCACGTGCCGCCCCAGGTCCAACCCAGCGCGACCAGCTTCCGCACCCCCGGATGTTCCGCCAACAGCGTGCCGATCGCCGTCGGATCGCGCACCGCACCCGGCGGCTGGATGAGCTCGCCGGTCGGGCGCTGGCGCACGTAGGGGTTGGTGCGCGGGTTGACGTCCAACGCGAGCCCGCAGGCGTGGCGCGAGAGCACGGTGGTGTCGGGCACGGTGCGCCAGTTGAACCCCGAGGTGTTGTTGGCGTCCATCGAGCGGTTGTCGTCCCAGTCAAAGCGCGGATCGGCGATGGGGATGACCGAAGCCTGCGGCAGACCGGTCTCGCGGAGGATGTCGAACAACGCGGCCACCTCGGGAACGACGCGGCGATGCACGACGATCTGCCCCTGATGCATCGCGCCGTCGTAGCCGCGGTAGCGGACCGAGAGCAGGCGTTGCACTTCGGCGATGGCCTCGGGGCAATCGGGCGAGAGGTGGTGCCGGATCGCGGCGGTCTCGTCCATCGCGCTGTCGATCACCGGCGGAGCGTCGCCGCCCGAGCGCACGGGCATCGCGGCGAGCACGGCGGCGTCGGCCTGAACTGCGGCGGCGTCGCGCTGGACCGGACGGAGGACCATCAGCGCGCGCACGTGCGCGCCCTCGAGGTAGTCCGCCAATGGGCGCGGCGCGGCGGTGTCGTAGCCGTAGTAAGGGCGCCCGTCGATCTCCAACCGGCGACCGTTCGGATCGTCCACCCAGAGGCCGGCGTCGCTGACGCCCAGCTGCTCGCGGCGCGGATCGTCGGCGTAGAACACGCCGGCGGCGGAGGGAGGCGTGGACCAAGTGGCCGCGGGACGCCAGCGGTAATCGCGGGTGGCGTGGGTGAGCGTCAGCACCGGGCCTCCGTTCGCGCGGGGGCGCACGCGGGCGACGGCGAGGTGCCCGATCAGCAGGTCGTCGCCGATGGGCGCCGTGGGGTCGACCCGGGAGAACAGCAGGATGTCTCCGTCCCGGATGCCGCCGCTGTCCATCGCGGCGAAGTCTTCGCGGGTGATCATCTGCGCGGTCACGACCTCGTTGGCGTGCAGGCGCGGCCGGATCAGGCGCTGCTCGGTGTCGTACTCGGCGGTGCGGCGGTGCTCGACCACCCGCGACGCGAACGCCGTGAGCGGCGTCGTCCCGGCGATCTCTGCGGTGACGTCGCGCAAGAACCCTTGCTTGACCGCGCTCTCGACGAAGAGGTCATAGCCGTAGTCCAACACGTTCCCGTCGGTGGGATCGGCGTCGACCCGCTGCATCCCGTCGAGGTAGCGCAGGCGTCGCAGGTTCAACGCGAGCTCTTCGAAGCTGCGCGAGGCGGTCATCGCGACCATGGTGATCACGAACGTGGTGCAATCAAAGGAGCGTAGCTGAACCCGCAGCGTCCCCGGCGACAGCAGCGGCAGCTGGGACTCGTACTCAAACGGCGTGCCGCGGGCCGCGTCGGTCAGCGCGGCGAGGCGCGCGTTGGGATCGGCGTAGCGCGCGGCGGCGTCTGCGAGCATGCGGTCGACGTCGCCGACGGTGCGATCGCCTAATTCCAACCACAGATCGATGTCGCCGAACGGCGCGCGCCCGACGGAGAGGCGGCGGTCGACCTGAACGGACGCGGCGGGAGACGCGGCGGGAGACGCGGAGGACGCGGGAGTGTCCATCCGCGCGGCCGGCGGATCCGCGCAACCCACGAGCATGGCAAACAGGAAGAGCACGCGGGAACGTATCCTGACGGGTAGACGGCTTCGCGTGCCCCGGCTGCGGCGGCCCGCCCCGTTGCGCTACGTGGTGGTGCACCCGCCGGCCACCCGGTGGCGTTGGACCCGTCTACGGCTCCCCGAGGATCCACGCCTCGCCGCTGCGGATGCGCACCGTGCTGGTCGGCGCGCCCCACGTGCCGTCCGGCTGCAGCAGCGCCATGGGCGCGTCGAGCGCGACGTCGATCGCGCTCACGTCGTCCCAGTCGTTGCAGTTCCAGGCGTCCTTCGCGCGCACGAGCACGCGGCCGTGCGTAAAAGCGCGCGTGAGCACGACGGCGGGGCAGTCGACTCCGCCGCTGGACGCGTAGGAGTCCCGCACCATCACGCTCGGCGCGTCGACGGGGAAGCCGAGGTCGACGGAGTAGGCGGGGAGCCACTCGTCGAGCCAGGCGAGCGCGTCGTCGGTCCGGATGCCGAGCGTGGGGTTCAAGTAGACCACGCCGGTGTCGTCGGCGTCGGCGCGCGCGAGGTGCGTCGCGGCGAGGCGCCACATGCGGTAGCGTGACGCGGCGTCCGCGTAGCCGCCCGCGGAATAGGAGCTCGGACCCGTGTAGTAGAGCGTTCCATACAGGTCGGCCCGCCCGCCCTCGGCGGATAGCTGCCGGATCGCGTCGACGACCTCGAGGAAGCGATCGGTCCCGTCGAAGGCGTCGGGACGCCAGAGCCCCTCGGTGGTCACGCCCCCGGCGGCGCGCGCCTGCGCCTGCGCGTCGGCCTTCGAGTAGTAGGTGGCGACGTTCACAAGGAGGTATCTCCCTTCCGCGGCGAGGGTCTCGCGGTAGTGGCTGAGGGAGCCCACCACGTCCGCGTTCCAGTCCGTGGAGAGGGTGCTGTCATCCGGCCGGCGCCCGCCGTACTCCCGAAGCCCCCCGCCGGACTCGACGGTGGCCTGCCCGCCGAACTTCATGGCGTCGGCGAAGAGATGACTGTGCTCGTCGAGGAAGACGCCGCGGACGGTGTCGTCGGTGGTCGCGAGCAGCCGCGCCGCCATCCAGTCGCGCAGCGGTGCGTCGCCAACCGCGAGCAGGTAGCGGGTGTCACCCCAGATGAACGTACGCGCGCGACACGCGGCGGTGGGCTCGGTCCCCTCCGCGCAGCCGGCGAGATCGACGGCGCCCAGATCGCTGCCGTCGAGCGCCTTGAAGCGCAGGCGCGTCGGCTCGCTGAAGTGCAGGAAGTACGACTCGGGCAGCGTGTCCCACGTGGTGTCGAGCGGCGTGCTCCCGCCGCACTGCTCATGGAAGCAGCCGGTCAGGTCGAGCTGGTAGTTGAACGTCGTGATCGCCGGGTTCCGCGCCTGAAGTTCGGTGAGCTGACTCGACCCGAGGCTTGCTTCCGCGACGTCCACCCGCGCGGCGAAGGCGTCGTAGGCGGCGGCCTGATCGGCGTCGTCGGTGATCCACGTGAGGTTGCGCCCGAAATCGAGCACGGGGAGGCGCGACGAGGGCGGCGGCGCGGTGTCGCCGCTGTCGGCGCTGTCGCCGCTGTCGCCGCTGTCGCCGCTGTCGGCGGCGGAGTCACGCGCGGCATCGGGCGGGTCCGACGGGGCGCAGGCGAGCAGGATCAGCGGAAGCGCGGGGAAGGGCAACGCGGGCTCTCGGGCGAGGCGGGACTGTAGCGCGGCGGGACTGTAGCGCGCCTCCCGCGCCTCGACACGGACGCAGCACGTGGGAGCCGTGCGCCACGTGCAAAAATGCGAGAATCTGACGCAGACCACGAATACTCTGGCCGCGCCGCGCGTACGACGCCGCATGAAAATCCTCACGCTCCTTTTGACGCTGACCGGATGCGGCACCCATCCCGAAAGCTCCGCCCCCAACACCCCGCCCGGCACCGACGCCGACGGAGATGGCTCGTTGAGCACGGAGGACTGCGACGACACCGACCCTCAGAGGTTCCCGAACGCAGACGACCCGTGCGATGGCGTGGATCAGAACTGCGACGGCGCGGACGGCGACCCAGCCGCGCCTGAAGCACGCTACGCCCCGACGGACAGCGAGGTTGACGACCTGAGCGCAGATTGGGCTGCCGGAAACTCGATCGAGCTGCGCAGGCCCGGCATCGTCTACGTCTGCGGCGGGGACTGGCCTACACAGCTCACGCTCTCGGCGGACATCACAGTGATCGCCTCAAACGCCAACTTTACTCAAGGCGAAGGCGGCGACACCCTGAATACGGACGGCGACGTTTCGGTAGCCGTCTACGGTGGCACCTGGGCAGGCGCGCTGTTCTTCGACGGCAGCGTCGCACGGCTCGAGGGCCTCACGCTCGACGCCGCGCAGGTGCAGGTGCGCAACGGAGGAGCGCTTGCGCTGGTCCAGACCGACCTCAACGATGGCGACAAGCTCTACACCCTGACCGCCGACGCGACGCTGCAGGACCTCGCGATCTCCGGTGAAGCGCTGGCCGTCGAAGCGAGCGGCGGTGCGCTGACGCTCACCGATGTCCGCATCGAAGGGGCCGAGGAGCACGCCATCGTCAGGCTATCCGACGGCACCGCAACGGTGAGCGGGCTGTCGCTGATCGACTCCGGTGGACAGCTCAGCTTCAACGGCTCAGAGGTGACGATCACCGACAGCCGCTTTGAAGGAGGCGGATATCCGCTCACATTCGCGGGCGGGTCGGCGACCGTCTCAGGTTCGGCCTTTGTGAATAACCAAGGTGGGATCATCGCGGGCGGGTCGGTGACGGTGGAGGATTGTACATTCGAAGGGACACACGCCGCCTCATCGGTGTACGCACTCAATTCGTCGGTCACCATCCGGCGCTCGCACTTTTCCGGCGCCACCACCGAAGGCACCGCGGCTCCGTGGGAGGTCGCGCTCGACGCCGAGTCGCTCACGCCCGAGCTCGTCATCGAGGAGTCCAGCTTCACCGGCTTTGAGAGCTACGGGTCAGCCGTCTACTCCAACGGTCGCGTTCACGTGTCCGACACCCGCTTCGTTGACTTGGGAAACGCCGGCGCTCTGGAGCTTGGGGGGTTCAACGACCGAAACCTCGCGTCCGCCGACCTTGACGGACACATGATCCTCGAGCGGGTATCGATCTCGGGGGCGGGTCGGTACGCCGTCAGCGGCTACTACTGCCCGACCCTGATCGACACGACCTTCGAAGGCGGCCTACGCCCGGACGTCTACATCGACACCTATGGTACCGACCTGTCTTGCACGACTTTTGGAAAAAATGTGCAGTTCACCAGCTTTGCCGGCGCCACCCAGTCAGCGGTGGTGATGGAGGGCGGATCGATGAACCCCGTGTGCGAAGACTGCACGTTCAGCGGCTACGGCACGGGCCCAGTCTTCTACTTGGAGTCTGGCGATCTCACGCTGACCAGAGGGCAGGTCACCGGCAACACGGTTTGGGGCGACGCGGCCGTCGCGGTCCGCACCGGCAGCCTCACGCTGACCCAAGTGGACTTCGGCACCGGCGCTGACGAAAACAGCGATGGCGCAGGTGGAAAGGGTCTGGAC
>CAIUMM010000023.1 GCA_903900265.1 uncultured Pseudomonadota bacterium | reverse complement strand
GCGACGACGGTGCCGGGGTAGTCGTGCAGCCAGCGCTCCAGCCACGCGACGCTCTCGGCGTCATGGTGATTGGTGGGCTCGTCAAGCAGCAGCATGTCGGGCTTTTCAAGGAGCAGACGGCACAACGCTACGCGCCGGCGTTCACCGCCGGAGAGCACCTTGACCATCGCGTCACCGGGGGGCACGCGCAGCGCGTCCATCGCGATCTCGAGCTCGCGGTCGAGATCCCAAGCACCGGCAGCGTCGATCTTGTCTTGAAGCTCGGCTTGTTCAGCGAGCAGCGCGTCGAAGTCGGCGTCCTCTTCGCCCATCGCGTTCCCGACTTCTTCGTAGCGGGTGAGCAGCGCACGGGTGCTGGCGACCGCCAGCTCAATGTTCTGGAGGACGGTCTTGTCGTCGTCGAGCGTGGGTTCCTGGGGCAGGTAGCCGACGCGCACCCCTTTTTGGGCCCACGCCTCGCCGCTGTAGTTGTCATCGACGCCCGCCATGATCTTCAGCAGCGTGGACTTTCCGGCGCCGTTGTTGCCGAGCACGCCGATCTTGGCGCCTGGGTAGAACGACAGGTAAATGCCCTTGAGGACTTCCTTCCCGCCCGGCCAGGCCTTGCGGAGGTTCTTCATGACGTAAATAAATTCGTGTGCCATCGGTTTCGGCCTCGTCGGAAGGGGGAGGCCGGCTCCTAACGTGCCGTCCCTACGCCGACCGCGCCCGGCACTTGACTTGGCTGCGCTTTTCCGTAGAATGCCGCGTTCACAGGATTGCCAATGCGTACTCTGCTCTCGTTCTTGCCCGCTCTCTCCCTGAGCGCGCTTGCGCTTACCGCCTGCTCGGGCGGGGAAACTCTCCCGAAAGAGATCGTCGTCGGCGAGTATGGCTCGTTGACCGGCGCTGAGGCGACCTTCGGCATGTCGACCAAGAACGGCATCGATCTCGCTACGGAGGAGCTGAACGCCAAAGGCGGTATTGGCGGCGTCCCGGTCCGTTTGGTCGTCGAGGACGACCAGGGCAAGCCCGAAGAGGCGGCGACCGCGGTCAGTAAGATCCTCTCTCGGGATCGCCCCGTCGCGGTGCTTGGTGAGGTCGCTTCGACCAATTCTCTCGCTGCGGCTCCGCTGCTGCAGACCAACGGCGTGCCGATGATCTCGCCGTCGTCGACCAACCCGAAGGTCACCGAGCAAGGCGACTTCATCTTCCGGGTGTGCTTCATCGACCCCTTCCAGGGCACCGCTGGCGCGAAGTTCGCGTACACCACCAAGGGCCTGCGCAACGTCGGCATCCTGAAGGACGTCAAGAGCGACTACTCGACGGGCCTCGCCCAGTACTTCACCGAGACCTTCACCAAGCTCGGCGGCGTGATCGCCGGCGAAGAAGCGTACTCGAAGGGCGACGTCGACTTCAAGGCGCAGCTCACCGGTTTGATCGCGAAGAACCCCGACGCGCTCTTCATCCCCGGGTACTACACGGACGTCGGGCTCATCGCCCGTCAGGCCCGTGAGCTTGGCTTCAAGGGTCCGTTCCTCGGCGGCGACGGCTGGGACAGCGCGGAGCTGACCAAGATCGGCGCCGACGCGATCATGGGCAGCTTCTTCACCAACCACTACGCGGTGGACGACCCGAACCCGGTCGTGCAGGGCTTCATCACCAAGTATGAGGCCAAGTACCACGAGAAGCCGGACGGTTTGGCCGCGCTTGGCTACGACTCGGCGCAGGTGCTGTACGCGGCGATGGCTGAGGTCGCGAAGGACCCGAAGATGGCCGAGGCGCTCGCCGATCGTTCCGCGATCCCCGCCACCGAAGAGGGCCGCAAGGCGGCTCGGGCTGCGCTCCGCGACGCGATCGCCAAGACCGCTGGGTTTGCCGGCGTCACCGGCAACATCACCATCGACGCCGCTCGCAACGCCCAGAAGCCTGCCGTCGTCGTAGAAGTCACCGCCGAAGGCAACAAGTTCGTCGAGTCGATCGCGCCGTAGCGCGCGTCGGCGGGCTCGGGCTGCGGGCTAGCCCAGCATGTGCTGGGCGTTGCGCCGCGCGATGGCGAGGATGGTGCCCTGGGGGTTGATCCCCGGGGTGTCGGGGAGCAAGCTGGCGTCGTTCACCCAGACGTTCTCCAAGCCGCGGAGCTTACCGTAGCTGTCCGCGGGGCAGTGCTTCTGCTCGGAGCCCATCGGCACGGTGCTGTGCAGGTGGATCGCCGTCACCTGAGCCTTCCCCGCTTCGACCCCTGCGCGCAGGGCAGGGATGTCCGATAGCGAGCGGATCGCTGGAGCGCCGGGCACGGGGCTGACGATGGACCGCGCTCCCGATGCGAGCAGCACGGTCGCGAGGCGCTCCGCGGCGAGCCCTAACAGCGCGAGGTCGTCTTTACCGAGCTTGTACGAGACGAATGCCTCATCGAACAACGGCACGTTGCGCACGACGCCGCGCGCCTTGGCCATCACCTTGGCGTAGAAGACCCCGAGCCGCCACCATTCCGCCAAGAGCCGCTCGCGGTCGCCGGGAGCGCCGACCAACCAGAGCGCGAGGTGGGCGAGCGACCCATTGGAGCACCCCAGCGTCATCGAGGGCTTGAACGCCTCGATCTGCTGCACCGGCACGCCGATCACCGGCTCGTTGATGCGGTCACCAAATTCAGCGGCGACGCGGATCATCGGGTTCATCGTCAGGGTTTGGCCGACCCGGTGCCCGTAGCCCGAGCGCTGCAGGATCAGCGCGGTCTGCACCGCTCCTGCGCACACGACGACCTTGCCAGCGCGCAGGTCGACCCGCTGCCCCTCTCGGTCGGTGGCGATCGCTCCGACGGCGCGACGCCCTTGGAACAGCAGTTTTTTGACCTTCAAGCCGTCTTGAAGCACCGCGCCCGCCGCTTTCGCGCGCGGCAGGTACGTCTCCGTCATCGACTGGCGGCGCCCGAGCGGGTTCTGGGCGTCATACTTCCAGAAGCGCTGCACCGGCACGCTCTTCCAGCCCAACGAGGCGGCGCCCGCTGCGAGGCGCTCGGACGCGATGCCCGGGCTGCCCGGAAAGGGCGAAACTGAAGCTTCATGCTCGACGGCGCGGATGTGCTCGGCGAGCGGGGCTCCGCCGAAGTCGTCGATCCCGTACTCCGCCGCCCACGCGTCCAGCACCGAGGGCACCGGGGGGTGGTAGAGCGCCGCGTTGATCTCGCTCGCGCCGCCCACGCATTTCCCTTCGACGTACGTGACTTTGACCGGTCCAAAGGCAGGGGTCAGGCCCCCATTTCGCCATTTCAGCGCCATGTCTTCGAGCGAGTACGGCTCGGTGGCACCTACCGGTACGTGATCGCCTTCTTCGATGATCATCACGTGCTTGCCGGCTTCGGCGAGCACCGCGGCGGTCATCGCCCCGCCGGGGCCGGAGCCGATGATCAGCACGTCTGCTTCAAGCTTTCTCATGGCGCGCCCTCGGGACCGCTGGCCGGGTAGGCGTGGTGGTCGCGCGCTTCGATTCGGGACCAGTAGGTGAAGGTGCCCATTTTTTCCCAGAACTCCACGAAGTCGCGCTGGATGGAGATCGGCGACGTGCGCCAACGCTGGATCCGCCGCACGCGGCGCTGCTTCGGCAACATCGTGTAGCCGCTCCCGAGAAACAGGCCGGTCAAGGCGGTCATTCCGACGCCCATGTACCGGGGCATGCCGCGCACGCGCCCCTTCATGTCCTCGGTGGCGCCGGCCAGACAGGCGGTGTCGAGCCCGCGACCATCGGGGTCCAGGAGATCGGTGAGCAGCAAGGAGACGGCGGTGTCTACAGTCACCGGGGCCACGTATCCTGCTGCGTGCGTCGATTCAGGCGCCCCGGGTGCCCCGGGTACGAGAAGGCCGCGTTAGGTCGTCGCAGCCTTTCGGGTGGTTCGTGACGGTATTCCTGCAGCAACTCATCAACGGCCTGTCGTTGGGGGCGATCTACGCGCTCATCGCGCTTGGGTACACTATGGTGTACGGCACGCTACAGCTCATCAACTTCGCGCATAGCGAGGTGTTCATGATGGGCGCATTCGCTTCGTTGTACCTTGCGAAAGCCACTGGTGCTGATCAGAACCCGACCGTGGCTTCGGTGGCAATCGTCATCGCGGGGACCATGGCGTTCTGCGCGCTGCTGGGGATGACCATCGAGCGTCTGGCGTACCGGCCCCTCCGCAAGTCGGGAAGGCTGAACCTGCTCATCACCGCGATCGGCGTCTCGATGCTGCTCCGCAACGGCACGCTGATCGCCGCCGGCCCGCTCGCGAGCTTTCCGAGCTTGCTCCCCGAAGCCCAGTGGCAGCTCGCGCCGGGCTTGACCTTGCGCAGCATGGACGTCATCACCCTGTCGGTCACCCTCGTGCTGATGGCGCTGCTGCACCACATCGTCGAGCGCACCCAAATGGGACGCGCGATGCGCGCAGTGAGCCATAGCCGGGACGCTGCGGCGTTGATGGGCATCCCGGTAGACCGGGTGATCGCCTTCACGTTCGCGCTGGGCTCCAGCCTCGCTGGTGCGGCGGCGTTCCTTCGCGCCGTCGACATGCACAAGATCGACCCCGAGATGGGCACGAACATGGGCCTCAAAGCCTTCGTGGCGGCCGTGCTCGGCGGCATCGGCTCCATCCCGGGCGCGGTGATCGGCGCGATCCTGCTGGGTCTCTCTGAGACCTTCGTGAGCGGCTACCTCACCAGCACCTACCGGGACGCGATCGCGTTCTGCTTGCTCATCGTGATCCTGCTGTTTCGGCCCTCGGGACTGCTTGGCAAACATGCACCGGAGAAGGTCTGATGACGCGCGGCGCGATGAACGGTTGGGGTGCGATGCTGGTGGGCATCGCGATCATCTGGGCGATCCAAATCTTTGCCGTGCCGTGGACCGATCCGTACGCGACCGACATTGTCGTGCGCGTCGGCATGAACTTGCTCGCCGTGATGGGGCTGGCGCTGGTGCTGGGGTTCACGGGTCAGTTTTCGTTAGGGCACGCCGGCTTCATGGCCGTCGGCGCCTACACTGCAGGCGCGCTGTCGATGTACCTGCACCTTCCGCCGGTGGTCGCGATGATCGGCGGTGGGCTCGCTGCGGCGGTCGCCGGGCTGATCGTGGGCCTGCCCAGCTTGCGGCTGACCGGGGATTACCTCGCTGTCGTGACCTTGGGCTTCAACGGGATCATCATCGTGCTGATCCAGAACGCCGAGTGGCTGGGCGGCGCGAAGGGCCTGATCGGGCTGCCGACGTTCACCAACTTCGGCTGGACGTTCACCTTCGTGCTCGTCGGCGGAATGTCGTTGCGCAACCTGCTGGCCAGCGCGCAGGGGCGCGTGTTCAAGGCCGTGCGCGACAATGAGATCGCCACCCGCTCGCTGGGCATCGACACCACGCGCGCGAAGGTGACGGCGTTCGTGATCGGCGCGTTTTGGGCGGGCATCGCCGGCGGACTCGTCGCGTTTCACCGCGGTTCGATCTTTCCGTCGCAGTTCCAATACGACCGCTCGATCGAGCTGGTCGCGATGGTCGTGCTGGGCGGCACCGGATCGTTGTCCGGCCCGTTGATCGCCTCTTCGGTGCTGACGGCCTTGCCCGAAGTGCTCCGCCCCATCGCCCAATATCGCATGGTGATCTACGCGATGTTGCTGATCGGCATGATGATCCTGCGCCCCAAAGGGCTGCTGGGCGCGCGCGAGCTCTCCGAGTTCATTCGGCTTCCGAAGCGCCGCGGCACGACCGCCTGATCCATCCCGAACGGGACGGTGCGCCTACGGCGATGGCCTGACCGCCGCGGCCTGAAGCCCCGGCTCGCGTGCGCCGTCGCGTTGTGATAGGCGCCCCCCCCGTGCAGTGCCCCCAGTGTGATCACCCCGAGAGCCGCGTCGTCGATTCGCGTGACGCGGGTGAGGCGATACGTCGTCGTCGGGAGTGCGAGGCCTGTGCGCACCGGTTTACCACGTTTGAACGCATCGAGTTTCGACTTCCGGTGATCCTGAAGCGCGATGCGCGAAAGCAGCCATTTTCGCGCGAAAAACTGCTCTCTGGCTTGCGTTTGGCGTGCCGAAAGCGCCCTGTCACTGAGGACCAGCTCGAAGACGTCGTGCTTCGCGTCGAGCGCGAGCTCTCGCGTCGCGCGGATCGGGAGGTCCCTACTTCTGAGTTGGGCGACATCGCGATGGCTGCGCTTCGGGACCTCGACGCCGTCGCATACCTGCGCTTCGCGAGTGTCTACCGAGCTTTTGAAGCGCCCGAAGACTTCCTGAACGTGGTCGGCCCGCTGTTGGGCCCGCTCGCGGCCCGGGGTCCCGTTGAGCCCGGTGAAGGTTCGTGATGGACGCCTCGGTCGACGATGACGTGTGGATGGAGCGTGCGCTGGTGGTCTCGCGGCGCGCTCTGGGACGCACGGGGGGAAATCCGGCGGTAGGAACGGTGCTTGTGCGGGATGGTCAACTGCTCGCCGAGGGCTGGACCCAACCCCCTGGTCAGGACCACGCCGAGCCGCACGCGCTGCGGAAGGTCCAGGACCTCCCGGGCGCCGCGCGTGAGGCAACGCTCTACGTCACGCTGGAGCCGTGTTGTCACCATGGTCGCACGCCGCCGTGCACCGACGCGCTCGTGCGCGCGGGCGTGTCGCGGGTGGTTGTGGGCACGGTAGACCCGTTCCCCTTAGTGAGCGGCCGCGGCATCCTGCTGCTGCGGGAGGCCGGCATTGCCGTGGACGTAGGCGTGCGGGAGGCCGCGTGTCGAAGGGCAAATCTTGGTTTTCTACGTTGCGTAGCGGGCGGACTGCCCGAGGTGACGTTGAAGGCCGCGGTGTCGCTGGACGGGCGCATCGCGAGCGCCGCCGGCGAGTCCAAGTGGATCACCGGGCCCGAGGCGCGCCTGGCCGGGCATCGCCTGCGCGCCGAGCATGACGCGATCCTCGTCGGTGTGGGCACCGTGCTGGCCGATGATCCCGAGCTCACGGTGCGCGTCCCTGGAGTGCAGGGTGAGCCCTTGCGGGTGGTGTTGGACTCCAACCTTCGCACGCCGCCGAACGCCAAGCTGCTGGGCGAGCGCGCGCTGGTTTTGAGTGAGCGTGCTGGAGAGCTCGCGGGCACTGAGGTGGTCGCGGTGGAGCGGGACGGCTCCGGCCTAAGCGTGACCGCTGCGCTTCGGGTGCTCGCCGCGCGCGGTGTACGCCGGGTTTTGGTGGAGGGCGGCGGTGCGGTGCATCGCTCCTTCCTTGAAGCGGGCGTCGTGGACCGGCTGGAGCTCTTCATGAACGGGCGGGTGTTGGCCGGTGGACCCGGCTTCGTCGCGGGCCCGGGCTTCTCCCTCAGCGGGGCTCCCGGTTTCGTGCTGGACCGCGTGTCTCGCGAGGGCGCAGACCTCTGGATGGGGTGGGAGTCTGCGCCGCGATAGGGTCCAATACATGAACCGTAGATACAATTCTACAATCTGTTACCGGACTGCGTTGTCCGCAGCGTTGTCCGACGGCGCCGCCGCGGCATCGCTCATGCTGGCAAAGAACGCGCCCGCCGCCATCCACGCAAACGTGAGGAACAGAAAGGCGTTCAAGAGGCTGGAGGTACCGAGTTTTTCTTCGTGTTTGACGGTGAGTGAACGGGCCATGATGGGGAGACTCCGGAAGGACAACAGCGGGGAGGTGTCGCGAGCGCAAGCCCGAGACAAGGGCAGCAGCGTCAAGACTTCAAGCAAGACGCGTGCCAGCGGTTGGGCCCGATGAGGGTGTTGCACGTGCTGTGCGATCTGTCGGGCGGGGGCGCCGAGCGGTTGGTGCTAGGGCTGTGCGCTGCCGGCCTCGTCGATCAAGAGGTCGCGACGGTGCAGCCGGGGGGCGCGCTTCGGGCGGCGTTCGAGGCTGCGGGCGTGCGGGTGCATGAAGGGACGCGGCGCCCGGGGCGCGTTGGGCTTGCTTCCTTCGCCGGGCTCGCTCGCCTGTGCCGCGCCTTCGATCTGGTGCACACGCACCTTTTTGCCGGGGACACCTGGGGGCGCCCTGCCGCGCGGCTCGCCGGGCGGCCGTCGGTCTCCACCGAACACAACGTGAACCGCGACGAGCAAGCGCGGCACCGAGCCGTAAAGCGGGCGCTTGCGCCGCTCTCTAACCGCGTCGCCTACGTCTCGGAAGCGTGTCGACGCTACGCGGTGGATGTCGAAGGTATCGCACACCCGGGGGCCGTCGTCATCCCGAACGGGGTTGATCTCGGCAGGTTTCGTCTGGGCTCTGGCGGCGCTGCGGGTCCGGGGACTCGGCTGCTGGCGGTGGGGCGCGACGTCCCCCAGAAAGGTTTTGACGTGCTGCTCAGAAGCTTGCCGCCCGGGTCTACCCTGCGGATCGCCGGTCGATCGCAGCGCCGGGGCGTCGAGCACGTGGGCGGCGCGACCGTCGAATGGTTGGGCGAGCGCGACGACGTCCCCGCGCTGCTGGCAGACACCGACATCCTCGTGGTCCCCAGCCGCTGGGAGGGCTTCGGCTTGGCGGCGGTGGAGGGGATGGCGGCGGGGGTTCCGGTGGTCGCCTCCAATGTCGATGGTCTGCCGGAGGTCTTGGGCGACGTAGGCGTGTTGGTTCCTCCAGAAGATGCAACGGCGCTGCGCGCAGCGCTGGTGCGCCTTCGCGACGACCCGGAGGAGCGCGCGCAACGGGGGGCGCGTGGGCGTCACCGATCTGCCTTGTTCTCGCTCGACGTCTGCGCTCAGCGGTATCGTTCGTTGTATGCGGATGTCCTCGCAGCGGGGAGTCGGTAGCGCAGCCGGTGCCCGTGCCTCGCTGTTTCCAAATCGTCGCTGAAAATGAATAATCGCGCCCGCCGACACCTTCAGCCGGCAAGGACCCTGCGCATGGAAGTACACGCCCCTGATCGCACTGCGTCGCTGCACATGCGCCTGTTGGACGAGCTGGACCCCATGAAGCGGGCTGCGGTGCATTTGGAGCTCGCGACGATGCTCATGGCGTCCGGCCAGTTCGAGCAGGCTGGGCGGCATTTTCGAGAGGCGCTGCACCTCGACGGCTCGTTGCTGGTCGCGCGGCAGCGTTTAGGCGAGCTTGGAGCTCCTTCTGCGCCTCGCCGCGGCATCCGCGCGTGGCTGGGCCGTCGACGCGCGTAGGATCTTTTTCGTCGACGGTGCTCCCAACGCTTCACGGCACGCTACATCTGGCACGCAGCATGCGTTTTGACCCTCGCCATCGCCTGAGCCGCCCGATCCCGGGAGAGCACGTGGGCGAATATCTCAGCGATTCCGGTTCCAGCACGGAGCGGGCCTGGGAGCGGGATCGGCCTTTGGAGCGCCCTTGTCCGGTACCGGCGCGGGACAGCGGGGACGTCCGTCAGGTCAAGGTCAAGATGACCACGCGCGTGGCCGAGGCGCGCCCCAACGCGCCGCTGCTGATCCGATTGGTGCGCCACCCGTACGCGCTGGATCTGGGCCGCGCCAAAAAGGTCGCGTATCGGGGACAGGATGCCAGCACAGCGCCCCGAGAGCGTATGGACTGGCACGGAGAAGTTCGGGCGGCGCTTGCAGATCGTCCGCGACTGCGGTCTACTTCCGTTGAGCCTCGCCCGATGCCCTTTACGATTCGTCCCTCGACCTGGACCCTGCTGCCGGATGTGGATCCGGCATGACGCCTCGTGAGGAGAGCAACTTGCGTGCTTCTGGCGGACCGATGTCCGGCCGTAGCATCATTGGGGAGACGACCGAGGCGCTCCATCGCTTTCTGCTCGATGGCTACAACCTCGGGGAGAACCCTCCGCGGCTTGAAGAAGAGCTGAAGTTCATCCCCAAAGATCGGGAGGAGGTGCTGTACATCTACATGTACCGCCTCGGCCAGAACCCCAACCTCGCCAACGCGAAGCGCTTTCGCCAGGCGCCGGTGTTCGTGAACGATGATCCCGAGAAGGGCGGGGAGGTTTACTACCATCGGCCTCCGATCATCGTGGACCTCTTCTACTTGATCGCGGTGCACTCCAAGTTCCGGTCGGATGCAGAGCGCCTGCTCGGGTGGCTGATGCTGCGCTTGAATGAGGCGACGCACATGATCTACCGGCCCCGGCGCTTCCTGCTCCCGGATGGTCGTGAAGTGGACAGCCTCGGACGCCCCTGGGCCGCCGACAACATGAACTCGGCGCGTTTGGCCAACGGAACCGCCGGTGTGGATGGCGAGCTGCTTGAGGACGATGAAGACGGTTTGCAGGTTGAAAAAGTGTCCCTCGCGCTGGTCGATGATCTGACGGTAGGCGACGCGATCAACCTTTTCACGCTGCACGAGGCGCCCTATCGTCCGTTTTTGACGTACCGCGCCCGCGTGGCGTTAGATGGGTCGCTCTACAAGAGTCATGGCGGTACCACCATCCGGATGGGTCGCATCTCTCCCACAGACTCCCGCCCGGATACTACGCTTTCCCAACAGAGTCCGAACGGTCGCGTACGCGCCGCTCGGCCTCTTCCCAGTCCCACCACGGCCCCCGGCCCTAAACAATATCTGCTCCGAAAAAACGCGGATGCAGACAGTGAATCGGAGGAATAGGAAACTATGGAATACCATACCCCTGGCGTATACATCCGTGAAGTCGACTCTGGTCCCAAGCCGATCGCATCGGTCTCGACCAGCACCCCCGGCTTCCTTGGCCTCTTCGAATTCCGCCCCCCCAATGACGCGATCGCGATCACCGGCTCGGACGGCAAGCGCCAGCTCCGCGGCAAGGTTGTGCCGCAGCTCGTGGACGAGAAGGGCTCCATCAAGGGCGACGCCGTCGAGGCAACCACTGCGTTGACTCAGGCGTTCAAGCTTGGCAATAAGAACGTCAAGGACATCAAGAAGTACCTTGAGCTGTTCGGCGCCCCCAAGTCCGGCCCCACCGCGCCCAAGTTCGAGCCCGGCACCAAGGGTCGCGTCAAGGTCAGCTGGGGCGAAAAGAGCCTCGAGCTCCCCGAAGTCAGCGTCTCGGTCGAAGGCAAGGTCGTCACCGACTCCGATCAGGCCGTCGAAGACCTGCTCAACAAGCTGCACGAGACCTTCCCGCTCGTGAAGGCCCAGCCCAAGACCGCCTCCGACGTCCTCGCCGCCTACGGCTACGAGGTCAAGGCCACCGAGGGCACCGCGCTCCGCTCCGAGTACTCCGTGCCTCCGGTGCCCGTCACCAACAAGGCCGAGTTCTTCCGCTGGCTCCAGAGCTACTTCGCGCAGTTCCTCATCGAGACGCGCCCGGTAGAAGAGCTCGTCGGCAAGTCGATCTCCGATCCGGATGACGCGGCCGACGCGGTGTACGAGGCGCTGTCTTCGGACGACGCGCTCAAGAAGGAGTTCCGCGACTGGCTGTCCACCCCCACCGTGTTCAACTTCGTAGCAGGCGTCAACGGCTTCTACGACAACGGCGGCGGCAAGGCCTACGTCTACCTCATGGGCACCCAGGAGATCGAAGGCTCCATCCGCGAGAACCAGGCGGACAAGCTCGGTCTCTACGCGTTTGACGATGTCGATGACATCGCGCTCATGGCGGCCCCCGGCCTCACGCCCAGCCAGCAGAAAGAGATGCTGGAGCTCTGCGAGGTCCGCAAGGACCGCTTCGCGCTGCTGGACGGCCCGATCGTCTCCGACGGCAACATGGATATCCCTGCGTCCAACAAGGGCTATGGCGCGATCTATGTACCCTGGGTCAAGATCACCAAGCCCAGCTGGTACACCGGCAATCAGGACCACATCAAGGTCACCGGCCCCAACCGTCGCAAGCTGATCAAGACCGAGAAGCTCGAGCTCTTCGTGCCTCCCTCCGGTCACGTCGCGGGCATCTACTCCCGCGTCGACGGCGAGCGTGGCGTACACAAGGCGCCCGCGAATGAGATCTGCATGGGCATCACCGGCCTGTCGCAGAACATCAACCGCCTCGAGCAGGGTCAGTACAACGACCGTGGCATCAACGCGATCCGCATCTTCAAGGATCGCGGCATCCGCGTGTGGGGCGCTCGTACCCTCGGCACGATGTCCGATCCCTCGTGGAAGTACATCAACGTGCGCCGTCTGTTCATCATGGTCGAGCAGTCGATCATGGTCGGCAGCCAGTGGGCGGTGTTCGAGCCCAACGACCACGCGCTCTGGAAGAAGCTCACCCGCGACGTTCGCGCCTACCTCATGCGGGTTTGGCGCTCCGGCGCGCTCTTCGGCCAGACCGCCGAAGAGGCGTTCTACGTCAAGTGCGACGATGAGACCAACCCCCGCTACCTGATCGACGCCGGTCAGGTCAACGTCCAGATCGGCATCTGCCCGGTCAAGCCTGCGGAGTTTGTCATCTTCTCCATCGGGCAGTGGGACGGCGGCGCGCTGATCGAAGACTAGCGCGTCATGAGCCGGGGCGGGTTTGCGCTCGCCCCGGCTCTTTCCCCCTCCCACCGAGGGGCTGGCTAAAGCAACTTTGTTTTGACGGGCATCTGCCTCGCTTTCTGGAGCACCGCCATGGAATTGAAGACCGAATACGAGTTCATCCTGCCGCGCGGCTACGTGGACAAGGACGGCACGCTCCACCGTGAAGGCGTGATGCGTCTGGCCAACGCAAAAGACGAGATTGTTCCTCTCAATGACATGCGCGTGCAACGCAATCGCGCGTACCTGATCATCGTGCTGCTCTCGCGCGTCATGACGCGTTTGGGCACCTTGCCCGAGATCAACACCGGCGTCATCGAGAACCTCTTCGCGGGCGACCTCCGCTTTCTCGAAGAGATGTACAACCGGATCAACGAAGACGAGTCGACCATCCAGGTCACTTGCCCCGAGTGCGGCGCGAAGTTCGAGAAGGAGTTCGGCCGCCTGGGGGAATCGTAAGCTACCCCTTGGAGAACGTGTTCAAGGAGGTAGCGTTTATCGCCTACCACTTCCATTGGGGCCGTGAAGCTTGTCTGGAGCTGTCCCACAAGGAACGGCACGCATGGGTCAAGGAAATCTCCTCGATCAACGAGAAGATCAACACTCCCAAGTAGGCTTCTGGAGACTTCCGAACGTGAACCGCGACGCTGCCATCCCGAACGCCCTCTCCCGCCGCTCGTCGGTGTGGGAGGGTCGGGCGGCCTGCGTAGGCGGGATCGCGCTTCGGGGTCCCCGTGGAACGGCCGTCCAACTGCACGTCTCGGCTCTACACCTCGGCACCCTTGCGGGTGCCCCCACCTCGAAGGTTCGGTAGCTTGTCCCGTCCCGGAATCAGCGTCGAGCACCGCAGCCTCCCCGTCCGGCCGCTCGGCATCGTGCGGTGCGACGTCGCTGGGGTGATCGGTTTCTTGCGCCGCATGGAGTGGCCAGAGGGTGCCAGCGCTGGGGACTTTATCGAAGTGACGCTCCGGCGCATCCGCGAGCTGGATGAACACCCCCAAGCGTCGCTTTTTGATGGGCCGAGCCGGCGCTGCGCCCGCAGCTTCTTTGAGAACGGCGGGGACCAGCTCCACCTGTTCGCGGTGTGCATCGACGACGACGGCGATCTCCGGGCGCCAAACCCCGATGATGGTCCGCTGAAGCCGCTTTTTGACCGGCTGCGCGCGGAGGACGACATCGCGCTGCTCGCGTGCCCCTCGGCCGCATACCTACGCTGTGAGGTGTTGCGCTCCGGCGCGGTGCGCAGCGACGCCGACGAGCTGTACGAGGTGCTCCTCGCGCATTGTCAGGAAATGACCAACCGTTTTCTGGTCCTCGACGCGCCCCGCGGGCTGCACGGTGACCTGTTGCTACGGTGGTTTTACGACTTTCAACGCCGCAAGCCCGAGCACAAAGCCTTCGGGGCCATGTACTATCCGTGGCTTCGAAAGGGCGACGCGCTTTTTCCGCCCTCCGGCGCGGTCATGGGCGCGTTCGCGCGCAACGAGCTGGAGCGTCCGCCCTGGGGCGTAGGCTGGCCCCCCGCCAACATCCCGTTGATCGGCGTCACCCATGCCGAGGTGGATCTGGACTGGGCTGACGCTGGGCAGATCGCGGAGTCGGGGATCAACCCGTTCATCACCCAGCCGGGGCGCGGCGTGGTGATTTGGGGCGCGCGTACGATGTCCCTCGATCCTCGGTGGTTGTTCATCAACAGCCGCCGGGTCGTGTCGATGGTGACCGAGCAGCTGCGGCGCGACAACGAATGGGCGGTGTTTGAGGTCAACGACCCTTCGCTGTGGAAGGTGATCGAGCGGGATTGTATGGTGCGGCTCGATGAGTTCTGGGCGGCGGGATTGTTGTCCGGCACTCGACCCGGCAACGAATTCTCTGTAGAATGCAATGAAGTCAACAACCGCTCGGTCGACCGCGACAGCGGGCAACTAAACGTGTATGTTCGTCTTCGTCCGGTCGGCACGACCGAGCGCATCTTCATCGATTTACGCCTGGGTTCGCCCGGGTCCTAAGAGCGAGGTGGTTCATGGCAGACTGGAAAAGTCGCGGCGGCGGCCGGAAAGCCGGGCAATCCATCGGATCTTTTTCCGGCGGTGCGGGTCGGGGCGGCGGCGTGCCGTCGTCTCACAACCGCAACGTCAAAGGCGAGGGCGGCCCGGGCAAGGGCGGCGGCGTGCCGTCGTCGCACAACCGGAACGTCGCGGGGGTAGGCGGCGCTGGCCATGGGCAAGGTCGTCCGGGTAGCCAGCCGTCAATCCAGCCTCCTGCGGCGTATTCCGAGCCTGCGCGCAGCTTTTCTTTCAAAGCTGCGGTCGACTTTGGCGACACCACGCGTGCGTTCAAGACCGGTAACTCCCCCGGAAGCGGCTTGGATCGTGCCGGTTCATCCATCAAGGCGTCGAGCGGCGAGTCCAGCCCGCGCGTGGCGGATCCCGAGGGCGCTTTCATCTTCGGCTTGGAGATTGACGGCACGGAAGTTGCACAATTCAAGGAGTGCAGCGGCTTGAAGTCGTCCACGGCGATCGTCGAGATCGAAGAGGGCGGGCAGAACCATCGGGTGCACAAGATGCCCGGGCAGTCGCGCTGGGAGAACATCTCACTGAAGTACGGGACCACCTCCGACACGTCGCTCCTCGCATGGCGCAACGAGATCCTGAACGACGAGTTCTCCAAGGAGAAGCGTCGGAATGGAGCGGTCGTGATGTACAACCTGCAGATGCAGGAGGTGCGCCGGTTCGACTTCATCAACGCATGGCCGGTAAGCTGGGAGGGTCCGACGCTCAACGCCGACGGCGCCGATCTTGCAATCGAGACCATCGTCATCGCCCACCACGGCATCACGGTTTCGTGAGGAGCTGAAGATGGACGGCAAACAACGCGAAACCCTTGGAGAGCGCCTCGCCAACCGGCTGAGCAGTCGGAGTCGACGCCGTCCGCGCATGGCGATGGACGCCGCGTTCTACGGTCGTTTTGGCCTCTCGGACCCGTGGAGCGATCCCGAGACTCAGGGCGAGTCCGAGACCACGGACGGCATGGTGTTTCTGTCGGGTGCGCCGTTCCACGCGATGATGCGCCGCCTCGCCAACGCGCGCCGTCGGCGGGCACGTCGGGAAGATCGGTTCTTTTCCCGTCGCGCCGGCACCACGATGCGCGCGGCGACGCGCCGCCGTGCGGGGGAGGCCGAGGGCGTCGTTGCGTCGCGGGCGACGCGCATGGGCATCCAGTCCGGGGCGGACTTTGTGCTCCCGCCGCCGATCAGCGCGCCGGTGGTCGCCTCCGAGGTCGCGGCCGAAGGGATCGTCTCCGCGCCGCGTCCTGCATACCAAGCGATGCGCCCGGTCGCGTCGCCTTGGTACACCACGCCTTTTGTGCCGGCGCGCGTAATCCGCGGCGGCGCCAGCCCGGCACCGAGCAGCACCTCGCCGCGCCCCTTGGCGCGCATCGGGGAGCGTTTGCAGGCTGCGGTCGCTGAGAGCGCGGAGCCGGTGCGCGTCGCCGCGCAGCTGCCGCTGCGTACGCGTCGGGCGATCTCCGCCGTATTTGTGGACGAGCTGCCCGCCGACATGCCGGTGGTGGAGATTGTCCGCGTGCTGCGCCGTATGGGCGCGCCCAGCTCGATCATCCGTGAAGTCGTTGAGCTTGCGCCGGCTGCGGCCGCGGCGAGCACGGCGGCGCGCCGGATGCCTACCGGTGCCACGGCCAAGCCGACCGGACTGCGCACGGTGCTCGCGCGGTCCCCGGCGATGGCCCTCGCGGCTACGGCGGAGGCCGACAAGGCCGCTGCGGGCACGCTCGCCGGCGCCGAGCGGTCAGCGGTTCACACCGGAGCGGATCGCCCGCGCGTCGCGTTGCGCACGTCTGCGCGGGTCGCGGGGCGTTCGGCGGTGCCCGATGTCGGATCGGCGTTGTCGGCCAGTCCGGTCGCCCGCGCATCTGCGGGCCGTCCCGCAGCGCTGCGGGCTGCGCCGGTGCGTGTCGCTGCGGAAGCCGGCGGCACCGGCCCAGCGGCGGGCGCCCACCGCTCCTATGGCGTGACTGCGCGCGTTGGCGGACGCTTCGTGGCTCCGACGGTTGGGGCTCCGACGTTTGGGGAGTCCGATGCAGAGCGGCCAGCGCCTGCGAGCGCGAACGCGATGTCCCGAGCCGTTGCGGCTCCCGCTCGTTCGGTCCGTCCGATCGCGCGGTTTGACGGTGCTTCCTGGGCCTTTGTGCGCGCGGCCTCTCCCGATGTGGCGAGCCCCTCGATCCTCCCGGACGCTGTCCCCGGACGTCCGCGCGCGGTCGTCCCGCGCAAGGGCTCGGCAGTACGTCCGGTCGAGGGTTCGGTCGCACGCTTTGTTCCGGCGCGGATTGCGGCGGCCACGGGCTCACTGACCGTATCGGGTCGGCCTCCTTCGGAGCCGCAGGCCTCCGTCGGGCGAGCGTCGCGTCCGGCGCGAGCGTTGAGTCGTGCGGGGCGCGGCGGCGCTTTGGCGCGGCCCGACGTCGCGGACACCGAGCTGCTCTTGCCGGTCGCCGGGGCTTCGCCGGTACAACAGGCGTTCGCGCGGTTGACCGCGGGGCAGGACGTCGCCGCAGGCTCCGCGGCCGCCTCGATCGTTCCGCACCCCACGCCGCGATTGGACCGTCCGGTTCGGGCCTCCATCGCGTTGTCCAGCGGCGCGTTTACGCCGGTGCAGCGCTCGCTCGACGCCTCGCCGGAATCCGCCCCTGTCGCTTCGGGTGCTTCCGCGCGCGCGTGGGGCGCCTCAGCAGCAGTCACAGCCCCAGCAGGCGCACCAGCCCGGCGTAGCCGTGTGGGTGCGCCGGATGCGTCGACGCCTACGCTGCTTTCGGACATCGCGGAGCGCAGCTCGAGGCGGTCTGAGTCGCCGACGCGCACGGCATCCCGGCGGGCTTCTACCCTGCGGGTCGCGACTACCGAGGTCGTACGCGCTGAATCGCGGCTTCCGGCAGAGGCCGCGGCCACATCCGCGGCGGGTCCCATGGCTTGGGCGCCTTCGACGCGCTTCTCGGTCCCGCGCGCGGCCGCTTCGGCGGTGCCGATGGCTACCGCCGCCCGTCCGCGACCGACGCTGCGCGGTCCCGTTCGTGCGCGCGCCGCTCAGGGCGCGACCGTAGAGCACTCCGATCTCGTGGGTGCTTCGCCGGTTCGTGAGCCTTCGGGTCGATATGTGTCCGTGCGGTCTGCCGTCCGCAAGGCGGCGGAGTCCGCGGTGCCGGCGCGGTTTGGTGCGATGAGCGCCGGTCGGGTCGACGTCGTTTATGTGACTCCCGGCGGCTCCGTCGGAGCGGGGGAGCGCGCGGAAGCCGTCCCGGTAGGATCTCCGGTGCGCTCGATGGCGTGGGCCGCTTCACGGTCCCATATTGAGCGGGCGACCGCATACCGCGGCGCCATCGCGGACGGCGGTTCGCCGGTAGCCCAACAGCAGGTGCTCGCTGAGCAGCCGGGGATGCGGCTCGTGAAGGGCTCGGGCGCATCCGGACGCAACGCCTCAGAGCTGCGCGGAGCGAGCGCGGTGGGCGCGTCGGATTCTGGGACCGCAGCGGGCTCCGCTGCGCAGCGTGGGACCGCTGCGGGCGCGCGTCGCGCGCTGCGGGCTGGAGCGTCCGCCGATGCACCGCGGCCCGCTACCCGTACGCTCGCGCGGGACGCGTTCGTCGCCGCACCTTCGTTTGGATTTGAAGCCGAGCCCGAAGCCCCGGTTGCGCGGGCTGCGGGCCCCGCAGAGGCTGCCCCCGCGCGGGTCGCGTCGGCGCGGCGTCCGTTGGACCGCCGCTTGCACGACCTGACGAGCGGCGGCGCGGCTACGGCAGAAGCGCCGGTTTGGAACGCGCGTGCGGAAGGTGCGCCGCGGGTGCGCTCGGTGCACGGTCTGTTCGAGTCGTTGGCGCGTGCCACGACCGCTGAGCAGGTTGTCCATGTGTTGTTCGCGCGGGCCGACGGGCTGCTTGCGGCCCCGGCCGCGGTGGCCGCGCCGATCCAGCAGGTGATCCAGGAGATCCGGCAAGAGGTCGCGCGCCCGATCGCGATGGCGGCTTCGGATGAAGCGGCGTTGCCGACGCGCGCAACGCGCCTCACGGCGCCGGCGACTGAGCAGCTGCGTCCTTCGGGCTCGCGGCCCAGCACGGGCGCGCGGGTCGCGCGCGGCACCACCCGTCCGGTGGCGAGCCGCACCCGCACCGTCGGCTCGGGAAGCGAAGATCGCATCATGAAGCTGGTGAAAAAGCTTCAAGGGCTGATTCACCTTGCCGAAGCGGAAAACCGCTTGTCCGAAGCCCAGCGGCAAGTCCGTATGGCCGAGGACAGCGAGGAGGCTCGCGCGGAGGGCGGTCAGGGCTCGCGCGCGGGTGGTCCGGGCGCTTCGAAAGATGGTTCCAAGATGGATATTGAGCAGCTCGGGCGCGAGGTGCTTGAAGTAGTGACGCGCGAACTCGAGTTCCGCCGGGAGCGGCGGATGGAGGATCACGATGAGTCAGTCTGGTGGTAAAGCAACCCTTAAAGGTGAAGATGGCCTCACCTTCGAAGTTCAGTTCAATCCTAAGGAGTTTAGCGTCTCCAAGGGTTTGACCTGGGAAGAGTCGAAGGAGCAGGGGCAGGACAAGAACTCGGTGCAGTTCCAGAAGGGCGCGCCGATGACCGCGTCCTTCGACCTGTATTTTGACACCACCGGCAACGGCGGGAACGTACAGAGCGAATGGGTCAACCCGCTGCTCGCGCTGACCAAAGCCGAGATCTCGCCTTCGACGGGCGAGGCCAAAGAGCTGTCCAAGAAGCGCCCGCGGTGGTTCAATTTCACCTGGGGCAGCTTCACGATGCAATGCGTGATCGAGCAGATCTCGGTCACCTACTTGATGTTTGCGTCGGACGGCACTGCGGTGCGCGCGCGGGCACAGGTCAAGCTCAAGGAGTGGAAACCGCCCGATTTCGCAGGTTCGCAAGGCAGCTTCCGTTGGGACACCGACAAGGTGTCGCTCATCGAGGTGTCCGGCAGCCCGTCGATCAATCAGGTGGCCGCGCAGAATGACATGGACTGGCGCGATCTCGCCGCCGCAAACCCGGACGCCGGCGACTTGATGTCGATGGAACCCGGCACCACCCTCGTCCGCCGCTAGCCCCCCCGAACGGAGACGATCATGGCAAGTGTACGCAGCGCAACCAGCTACGAGGTGAAGATCGGCGACACGACGTTCAAGCAGTCCGAGGCGGACGCCCTTGAATCGTTGGTGTTGGAGGATCATGTCGACATGGTCGAGGCGCTCACCGTGCGCGTGAGCGGGCACGAGCAGGCGCCGGAGTGGAATTTTGAGATCGGCATGCCGGTCGAGGCCAAGCTGGGCGCGGGCGCTGTGCTGCTCTTCAAGGGGGAGGTGACCGCGCTGGAGCCTTCTTGGTCCGTGGAAGGCATGATGACGATGACCATCCGGGCCTACGACCACACGCACCGCTTGGCGCGGGGCCGGAAGACGCGCTGGTTCAACGACAAAACCGACACGGACATCGCAAAGTCCGTGGGCGCGGAGTGCGGGCTGTCGGTGGAAGCCGATCCTTCGGGCGACCCGAGCGCGTACACCCTGCAGCGCAACGAGTCGAACCTCGCGTTCCTCAAACGTCTGGCGGCAAAGAACAACTTTCGCCTGACGGTGGACGAAGGCAAGCTGATCTTCAAGAAGGCCGACACCTCGGCGACGCCCACCGTGATCACCATGGGCTCGAACTTGCGGTCGTTGCGGATGGCGTTCAACTCGGTGGATCAGGCCACGAAGGTCATCGCTCGCGGTTGGGACATCCGCACCAAGCAGGAGATCGTCGGGATCGCGACCTCCGGCGACGTCGAGTCCATCGGCGGCGGCACGCTGGGCGCGAGCCACGCGGAGAAGAAGTTCGGCGAGTCCATCGCCTACATCACCGACGTGCCGATCAGTTCGCAGTCTCAGGCGAACATGCTCGCGAAAGCGGAGATGAACCGCCTCGCGCGGCAGTTTGGCAAGGGGACCTGTACGGTGGACGGCAACGACGCGCTCCGGGCAGGTGAGGTCGTTGAGTTCGCCGGCTTGAACAAGCCTCACAACGGCAAGTACTACATCATCTCGACGCGCCACGTCATCAGTTCGAGCGGTGGCTACCTGACGGAGCTCACCTTCTGCTCCAACACCCAGGGCACCTAGCACCGAAGGCTGCCGCGAAAAGCAGGAAAGCCCAGCGTGAGCTGGGCTTTCGGTTTTTGGCAGGGGCACACGGACTTGAACCGTGGACCTGCTGATTTGGAATCAGCTGCTCTACCAACTGAGCTATACCCCTACGGTATGTGTCCTTCTACCCTGTCGTCGTGGGAGCGTCCAGCCCCCTCCACAGCGCTTCGAGTCGATTGAGCGCGGCATCGAGGCTGGCGACGCTGACTGCGCCGACCGAGATTCGGAACCAGCCCGATTCTTCCGGCATTTCGAAGGCCTGGAACGGCACGACCGCGAAGCCTGCTTTGTCCAGCAGGTACACGCGAATGTCTTCGTTGGTGCGCATCGGCGCGCCGTTCACGCCCATCCGCCCGAACAACGCGAACTGTACGGACAGGTAGATCGCGCCCTGCGGCGCGATGTGGGGGATCCCGAGGGCGCTCAGGCGGGTGTGGAGCATCGACAGGCGGGCCTGAACCGCGGCGTGAAACTCGGAGCGGTACGCGGCGATCGCGTCAGGGTCGTTGAGCAGCCCGGCGGTCGCGGTTTGCTCGGGCTTGGGCGCCCACGCGCCGATGTGGCCGATGAGCGCCTTCATCGCTGTGGCGAGGGGAGGGGGCAGCACGGCCCAGCCTACGCGCAGTCCGGTCGCTGCGAAGGCCTTGGAGATCGCGTCGACGGTGATGACGTAGGGCGCGCAGGCGGGGACCACCGCGCAGGGATGAACGTGCTTTGCGGTTCCGAAACAGAGCTGCCAGTACACCTGATCCCACATCCACATCAGCGGGCGGCGGTGGGGCTCTTCGCGTGCGCGGCGGTCGTTCTCGTCGACCAAAGCCTGCGCGATCGCGGCCAGCCGCTCGGGGGCGATGACCGTGCCGGTGGGGTTCAGCGGGCTGTTCAGGCTGAAGAGCTGCGCGGTCCGGAAGTACGCGGGGAGCCCGGCGGGATCGGGAAAGAAGCCGTCCTCTGCCCGTGTAGGGACGGTGACCGCCTTGGCCCCGGTGATCTGCCCGTAGTAGCTCGCGTTCCAGGACGGTGCGGGGAACAGCTGCTCGTCGCCCGCCTCCAGAAAAAGCCGGTAGGTCGCATACATCACCGGGCGCGCGCCGCTCGCGACGACCACCCAGTCCGGGGTGATCGCGATGCCCAGCTCGCGGGCGTACCAATCGCAGATCGCTTGACGAAGCTCGGGGATGCCCTCTGCAGGCGGATAATTGGTCTGTGCGTTGTCGAACGCCGCGACCGTGCCGTCGCGTAGCGCGCGGGGCACGGGGAACTGCCGGGGATCAAAGTCCCCTACCGTGAGGTTGCAGATCTCGGCGCCCGCAGCCTGACGCGCGCGAACCTCGGCTGCGATCCCGAGGATCAGCGAGTGCTGCATGCCCGCGGAGATGGGGTTCAGCGCCTTCGCGGGGTTGCTGGAGGCGGCGGCGACGGGGAGCGAGACGAGGGGCCGATTCATGGGATGGATTACCCCGCCTCCACTACGGCGCACAGTCGGATTTGATTTGCGGGTGCTCGTGTGCGTGTGCGTGTGCGTGCGCGTGTTCGTGCGCGAGAGTGCTCTCCGCGCGCCGGATCACCACGACTCTACCGAGCATGTCTGGATGTACAGGGGTTTTTCCTGGGGAGACAAACTCGATCCGCCGGCCTACGCCTTGTACGATGCGGATGCCCTCGGCGGTCTGTACAAAGCCCTTGATGCGCAGCGCGCGCAGCGATCGGAGCTGGGACTCCAGCGCCTCCTCTGGCATTCCCGGCGGGAGACGCAGCTCTTCGGTCTCGAATGCCTCGTGGGTGTGGGCGCCGCGGCGTTCAGGCCGCTGGCGTTCGCTGGGGACGGGAGGCGGGGAGAGCTGGGCAGGAAAAAGCACGTCCACGGGGATGTTGCCTTGCACGGCTTCGATCACCGGCGTGCCGGGACAGAGCGTTTGTAGGCGAGCGCGCATCGCGCTGGGGGCGACGAGGTCGGTCTTCGAGAGGATCACGATGTCGGCGCTTTGAACCTGCTGTTCAAACGTCTCGTTGGGCGTCGCTTCGCCGGTATCGTCTTCGAAGGCTTCAAATGCGCTGCCCGTCGCATCGACGACGACCACGCAGGCGTCCTCCCCGATCCAGCTGCGCACAGCGGGGCGGTACAGGTGCAGCTGCGTCTCAAACGGAAGCGCCACGCCGCTGGTCTCGATCACGATGCGATCGGGGTTGATGGTCTCATGCAGGCGTTGCAGGGTCTCGACCAGCGCGTCGGAGAGCTTGCAGCAGACGCAGCCCCCCGCGAGCTCAACGAGATCGCCCGGGCTGCCCCGCAACAGCGCCTCGTCGATGCCGAGCGCGCCGAATTCGTTGGAGATCACCGCGGTGCGAATGCCCGCGGCCTGGCTCTGCTCAAGCACGCTGCGGACCAGCGTGGTCTTTCCGCTGCCTAGAAATCCGGAGACAATGAGGATGGGCGTTCGCATGATGTGCTCTATCCGTTCCAGCGAATTACGACGTCATCCCCTCTGTCGTCTGCGTGCGCGTCCCCCGCGCTCCGGACCACCAGCTCGGCAGCCCTCGCCGAAAGGATTTGTGTCATGGCCCGCATCGTCTCGATCTCCAATCAGAAAGGTGGCGTTGGCAAGACCACAACCGCCATCAACCTCGCCGCGGCCCTCGCTCGCTCCGGGCACGCCACGCTGCTCATCGATCTGGATCCGCAGGGCAACGCCTCCAGCTGCCTTGGGACTCCGAAGGACAAAGCGGGCAACGGCATCGCCGAGGCGATCCTTGGCTTGGAGCCTATCGCCAACTGCATCGTGTCCTCGCAGGATGGTTTGGACCTCTGTCCGGCGAATCCGGCGTTGGTCGGGGCGGATGTGGAGATGGTCAACATGCCGAACCGGGAGCGCCGGCTCGCGGCCGCGCTCGATGGCTTACCCTCGAAGTATGCCTACGTCATCATCGATCTTCCGCCTTCGCTGGGGCTCTTGACCCTGAATGCTCTCGTGGCGAGCGATGGCGTGGTCGTGCCGCTGCAGTCCGAGTACTACGCGATGGAGGGCATCAGCGAGCTCGTACGTACGATCAACGCCGTGCGGCGCGGTCCGAACCCACGGCTGGTGCGCGACGGCATCGTGATGACCCTGCACGATTCCCGCGTGCGTCTGTGCCGGGAAGTCGAGGCCCAAGCACGCGAAGTGTTTGGTGCAGAGGTGTTTCACACGGTGATCCCGCGCGCGGTGCGGCTCGCGGAGGCGCCGAGCTTCCAGAAGACGATCTTCGGCTACGATCCCGGATGCCGGGCCGCCGCGGCCTATCAGGCGCTCGCAGGCGAGCTGGTCACGCGGGTTGCCCATCTGCCGGCGCAGGCCTCCAAACGGGCGACCGGATGAGCGACAAGCCCAAGTCTGCGCTACGCCCGGGAGGCCTCGGGCGTGGCCTCGCGGCGCTGCTGGGGGATGAGAGCCGCGAAGCGGCGTTCGATGCGCCATCGCAGGACCAGCTGTTGCGGGTCCCTGTGGGGCTGATCGTCCCCAATCCGCAGCAGCCCCGCACCGCTTTTGACGCTGGCGCCTTGGAGGAGCTCTCCGAGTCCATCCGCCTGCACGGCATCCTCGCGCCGCTGCTCGTTCGCCGCGAAGGCGCTGGGTTTGTGTTGCTGGCGGGAGAGCGTCGGCTCCGCGCGGCCAAGCTCGCCGGGTTGGCAGACGTGCCGGTGTTCGTGCGTGCGGCCGGCACCGATGCGCTGGGGCAGCTCGAGCTCGCGCTGATCGAGAACCTCCAGCGTGAAGACCTCGACCCGGTTGAGGCGGCGCTTGGATACCAGAAGTTGATCCAGGACTATCGCTACAATCAAGAGCAGGTGGCGCAGCGCGTCGGCAAAGACCGCGCGACGGTCGCGAACACCTTGCGGTTGCTGCGCTTGCCCGAAGACGGCGCGCGTGCGCTGCGTGCAGGGGTGATCTCGGCGGGCCACGCGCGTGCGCTGCTTCCCCTTGAAGATCCCGCACAGTTCTCGCTCGCGCTGGCGACGGTCGCGGCCAAAGACCTCTCGGTGCGAGCCACCGAAGAGCTGGTGCGCTCGATGCGCCGTCCGCCCACGAAAGGGCCGACGCCTGATCGCACGCTGGTGCGGCTCGGAGAGTCGCTGACCCGCACGCTGGGCACCCGCGTGGCGGTAGCGCCGAAAAAAGACGGTTCCGGCAAGATCGTCATCGAATACCACGATGCGTCCGAGCTCGATCGTCTCGTGGGCCTCTTCGGGCCCCGGGGCTGAGGTGGCGTCCAAGGCCCCAGCGCCCCTCGCAGCGTTGTTGGGGAAAGGCGCTCGCTACTCCGGAGACCTGACCTTCGAAGGGCGGGTGCGGCTGGACGGACACTTCAAGGGACAGATCCACACTGAGGACGTCCTTGAAGTCGGCGAGAGCGGCGTCGTAGAAGGCCATGTGGACGCCGCGACGCTGATCGTGTCGGGGCGCGTCGCGGGCAGCATCCGCGCCACTCAGCGCCTGATCGTCACGCGCACGGGCAACGTGTCGGGAGACGTCGACGCCGCGCAGCTGGAGGTGGAGGTCGGTGCGCGCTTTGACGCGAAGGTGCGCGTCGGCTGAAGGGGTGGGTGCGGCGCCGATGTGACCCTGCCGCGGAGCTCGGTCAGCGCTTGAAGAACGAGGAGAAAAAGCCGGCAGCGCCATCCTTCTTGCCAGGTTGTTCGGCTTTTTCGGGTTGCTCGGCCTTCTTGGTGCGAAGCCGGCGGAGGTCGTTCAACGCGTCGGGGTTGCTGGGGTTCAGCTTTAGAACGGCGATGGTGGCTTTTTCCGCGCCCGCGAAGTCTCCTCGTGCCGCACGGGTGCGCGCGAGCAGCAGCAGCGCCCAGTCGGCGGTCGGGATCTCGCGCACGACCCGCTGGATGACCTCGGTAGCTTCTTCTACCTCCGGGCTGGATTTTCCTTGGAGCATCTTCACCAAGGCATAGGCTGCATACGCTTGGATCTGCGGGTGATCCGGGGCGACCGCGAGGGCATCTTTGAGGATGGCGTGGGCGGCCGGAAACCGTTGTGCGGTCAGCTCCCGCTGTGCCAGCGTCAGCTGGCGTTCGGCGTCGAGGATCGCGTACAGCCGCTTCTCGGCTTTTTCCTCTTCGGTCTCCTCGCCGAACACCACGCGGCGCGTGTACTCGTCGCGGGCTTCGGGGTTTCCGAGCACCTCCCAGGCTTCACGCACGCGGTCGAAGAGCGTGGCCATCGCTTCGCGTTCGGCGGCGGGGGCCGCCATGTAGCGGTCGGGGTGCAAGCGGGCGGCGAGGCCCAGGTAGGTCTTGCGGATGAGCTCGGGCGTGGTTTGCCAGACGACGCCCAGCGTCTCGAAGTGGTTCTTGGCGTCGAGGATCTGGCGGTGCACATCCTCGATGCTCGCCTCCGATGGAGGTATCGGTGCCGGGGCCTCCTCCTGCGCAGGCTCATCGGGTGGACGAAGCTCGAAGTACCCCGACGTGCTGGTGCTGGCCGTGCCCTGGCTGCGAACGACGGCCAGACGCTCGGCCTGCCCGATCTCTACCGCTCCGAGCGCCCAGGCGAGGCTGAGCGCCCAAGCCGTGACTTCAGGCGCCTCGGGTCCAAAGTCGATCACGTCTTCAGACGTCCTCGCGCCGTCCAGCTCGGCGATGTAGTTGACGAGCGCTGCGGGCCAAGGGACGTTGGCCAAGCGCGCGAAGTGCGCGGGTACAACCCTAGGGTACGCGTCGGTAGGCGGCTCTGGGAGGGCCGCGGCGGCTTGCCACAAACAGACGGCGATCGGCGCTGGCTCGGCCTCCGGCGCCGGCGCGCCGGGATGCTCGGTGATCGTACCGCCGGCTTCTTGCAGCAAGCCGGCGAGCCTGGCCTGGCGCGCCGCAGCTTTGGGATCCGGGCTCTGCCCGACCTCGGAGAACCGATCGATGGCCTCACTGCGGAGGTTCGACTGGATCAGTTGAAGGTTTTCACCTTCGATAAACACCAACCTTCTGCGCTTGCCGTCCTGCCATTCAATCGCTCCGTGTGTTCCGGAGTCCAACCATCGGCGCAGGGTATCGAGAAAGGGCTGGCCAAGGCCGGTCGCCATGGGCGCTCCTGAAGACATAAGCGCGCTATGTATCCAACCGGCGCAGGGCTGCACGCGCTGCGGCGAAGTCTGGGTTGGCGTTGAGCGCTGCGCGGAAGCACCGTCGCGCCTCCTCGACGCCCTCGGGGCGCTTCGCGAGCCGCTCGCCGAGGTACAACAGCGCGAGCTCGCATCGGGGATCGAGGGTCAGCGCGCGGCGGATGAGGTCTTCTCCGGCGGTCGCGTCCTCGGGACAGGCGCGGGCGCGCGCCGCGCCCATCAAGGCGGTCACTTCGGCGTCGTCTTCGTCCGCCGTTTGCAACGCGAGACTCAGGTAGTGCACGGCGGAGACAGGCTGCTCGCAGGTCAGCAAGTGCCGACCATGCTCGGCCAGCTCGTCGGGTCGACGGCTCGGGGCGTGAGGACGCAGCTCGTTGCGCTGCTGCGGGCTGTCGAGGCGGGCGTCGTAGATCGCGCGGAGCGCGGGATCGCCGAGGATGCGCGCCGCCTCTTGAATGCGCTGCTGGATCTCGCGAAGGCGCTGGCGGCTACGCCCATCGAGCGCCCCGCCGGCCGCGGCCTCGAGCGTAGACAAGGAGCGCTCTGCGGCGTCCGCCACTTCGGCGCTGGTCGCGGTGGGGCCGATGCTCAGCGTCGCGTAATGATTGGCGTCAGCGAGGAGCCGATACTCTGCGACGATGGCGGCGAGCGCGTCCTGACGGGCGTCCTCGTCCGCAGGGGTAGGGACGGGGTCTACGGTCAAGCGAAGGATGCCGTACGCGTACATCAACCCCAGCAGCGACTCCGCTTCGGGGCTCGCGGCCAACACATCGACGATCGGGGCTCCGTCCTGCAGCAGGCTTCGAATTCGGCTTAGCGCACCTTGGGGATCGAGCAGATCCCACAGCTCGGGGGTGCATGCCGGGGCCGCGACGCGCGAGGCGCGAAAGCCGGTGCCGGGGAGGGTGTCGCTGACGGCTCCGATCCGCCACTCCATCGCGATGGGATGGACGTCAAACCCGGCGAACCCGATGCTGGTCGCGGGGGACAAGCGCCACGTCCCGTCTTCGCACGTCGCTGCCCCGACCACGCGTCGGAGGATCTGCTCGCGAAGGCTGCGCTCGACGCCCGGCCGGTCCAGAATTCCGCCGGCCACGAGGCTCTCCCCGAGGGTGCGGCTGTTTTTGTCCTGGCCCTTACGGTCGCTGTTCTCCAGCACGGCGTTCGCTACGCGATCGGGATCGGCGAGCCCGAGGCCGCTCAACACCTCGCCGAAGTCGGTGCTGCGGTCACTGGAGCGCGCAGCGGCAGGATATCCCTGCTGAAAGTAGACTCGTACGGACAACGCGGAGGTTGAACCTTGTACCTCGAGTGACCCCGTGTAGCGTTCCCGCCACAGGCGACGAAGCAGCGCCGGCAGCCAACCCGGTCGGATCGCGCCGCTGCCTGCGTCATCGTCGTCGCGACGCTGCGCAGGGGTCGCGGGCGCCGCTTCCGATCGCGCAGCGAGCAGCGCAGAGAAGCGCGCGTGGATGTCGTCCGCGGAGCTTGGCTTCGGGACGAACAGGTCCGCTCCGGCAGCGAGCGCCGCCGCTGCCGCTTGGGTGCGCGACGACGTGACGATGACGGGCAGCGCGGCTCCGAAGGGCTGCAGGCGGATCTGGGCGCACACGGCGAGCCCGTCCAGACCGGGGAGCACGAGGTCGGCCAGCACCGCGTCGGGCGGGCTGGCGTTGATCGACCTCAGCGCGTCGAGGCCATCGGATTCGATGCGCACCATCCAGCCCAGCTCGGCCAAGCCATCCCGGAGCACGGCAGCGGTGAGGGGATCATCTTCGAGCAGGAGAAGGACTGGCACTTCGGATCTCCGTCCGTGACGTATCGCGGCAGCGCGCGCGCGAAGGATGTTGCTGCAGCATTGCATCGCGGACAAAATTTGGTCAGTGCGTGTGCTACGTTCGGTCCAACGGAGTTCGAATCATGGTCAACAAGGTCATCCTCATCGGCAACCTCGGGCAAGATCCCGAGCTTCGCTCCACCGGCGGCGGTCAATCGGTCGCGAGTCTTCGGATTGCTACCGCCGAAAAGTTCAAAGACAAAGATGGAAACTGGCAGGAGCGCACCGAGTGGCACAGCGTTGTTGTCTGGGGCCGTCAGGCTGAGACCGTGCAGCAGTACTGCAAGAAGGGCAAGCAGCTGTACATCGAAGGTCGCCTGCAAACCCGGAAGTGGCAGGACAAAGAAGGCAAGGATCGCTACAGCACCGAAGTCGTCGCGGATACCGTACGCTTTTTGGGCGGCGGTGGCGCTGGCGGTGGTGAAGAAGGTGGCGGCGGCGGCGGCTACGGTGGGGGCGGCGGTGGTGGTGGTGGTTATGGCGGCGGCGGTGCCGGCGGCGGCGGCGGTCGCGGCAACTACGGCGGCGGCGGTGGCGGCGGTGGCGGTGCGCGCGGCAATTACGGCGGCGGTGGCGGCAGCGGCGGCGCGCGCGGCAACTACGGCGGCGGTGGTGGCGGCGCTGGCGGCGGCGGCGGCTACGAAGACACGGGGCGTGACGACGCGCCTCTCCCCGGCGAAGACGAAATCCCGTTCTAATCCAGGCTTTGCGGCTCGGCGGCTCGCCGTCGACGCCGTTTAGGAGCCCAGCCACTCTACGGAGTAGAGCGTGTCCTCGGTGGTCCAGAGCGGGCCATCGAGCACGACGGCTGTCGTCCAGCTGATCTCGGTCGCGTCCCGGTCCCAGCTTCCGGCCTGCGTCGTGGTTGCCGGCTCCGGTAGGCGCACCCGCCACGCTTGGCTCGGGAATTCACAGCCTGCGGCGTCGAAGCAGCCAGAGTCCAGCACGAGCCAGCTGCCATCGGGCAACAGGGTCAGTGAGCGCGGGAAGTGTAGGTATCCACGGTCCAGCAGCGCATCTCCGGCGTAGACCGGCGTCCCGGAGGCGTTCAGCGTTGCCATCCCGATGCTCCCTCCGGTCCCGGCACCCCACTCCCAGCTGTCTGAGAGGGAGTGCGCGTAGACGAGGCCTCCCCCGGGGGCTGCGAGGCCGTGGGGGGTGTTGAGGAAGCGCGCGAATTCGGTGCTCTGGGGCGGGAACTCCCAGTCTTGCCGCCAGTCGTTTTGTGCTTTGCTCCAGCCTGTGAGCTTGCCGCTCGAGAGATCCGCGTACTGGGCCACGCCCTCCGCCGTGGACGGCGTGCTGCCCTTTTGACTGATCCACAGATGCTCGCCCGCGTCGTCTTCAAAGTAGTGGAGGCGGTTGGGCGAGTTGTAGATGTCCCAGTCTGGGTTGTCGGCGCTGAGCAGGGTTTGCACGACCCCGCAGTTGTCCCCATCCTGCAGCGTCACTTCGAGCACGCGGGCGTTTGCTGCGTCCGCGACCCACAACGTGCGCGCGGTGGGGCTCTCCGCGACGACCTGTACGTCATGCGCCATCTTCAGCTGGCACACGTCGCGCGCGGTTCCGGAGGATTCGGGGGCTGGCCGGCACGGATCGGCGGGATCGGGTTCGCATACGCCCGGAAAAGCGCTGAGGTCGATGGAGTCCAGCTCCCACTGCAGCGCATGGGTCTCGGGGTCTACGCCTCCAGCCCGCGAGCGCAGGTCATCTACGCCCCCGTCGTGCTGGGACCATGTGAGCACGGCTTCGAGCTCGCCGTCGGCTCCGGTACGCAAGCGTCCTTGGAATGCGATGCATTCGGCACAGGCAGGGTCCAGCTCTGCTGCCGCAACGAAAGGCTCGGTGCCGGTCGCATCGCCCCAGAGCCACGCACCCTGATTGAGATTCGAGATCAGCGCCAGCCCCGCCGGCCACGGCACCGCGGGATCTTCAGCCATGCAGCCAGCCAGAGCCATACAGACCCAGGCCGACCGCATCATCCGATCACGACGAGCAGTCACCCGCGGTCGCGTACGAGATCTCGACGGTGGTGCCGCCGCCGGGGACGTGGTCGTCGTCGAACTCAACGAGCACTTCGGTTTCGTTGTACGTCCACCCTTCCGTGGTGCGAATGCCATCGACGTAGACTTCGATGGTCTCGGGAACCGGCGTCTGGGTGAGCGCGAAGCTGCTCAGATCGGCGGCGGCGCCTTCGGCCAGCTCGGTCATGCTCGAGCCCCAGTCGGTCGCGCAGATGGACAAGTACGTTCCGCCGGTAGCGACCACGGCCTCGTAGAGGTTGCGGCCCGGCTCGGCGCTGCCACATCCCGAGGGGTAGTCGCCGGCGATACCGTGGAACACGACGTCCGCGGGGTCAGCCTTGTAGCCTTGGAACAGCGTGACGTAGTAGTCCCAGGTGTTGGCGGACTGCTCGACCTCGTCGGTGACGTCGATCATGTTGAGCTTCGCGTCTTCGCGGTAGAAGTCTTCGTTGCAGCCGCCGTGACCGATGTTCGTCGAAGAAAGTGCGGCTTCGAAGAGCGTGAAGCCCATCTCGGTGTAGGCCCCGCCCGGGCCGGCCTGCATGATGTCCCAAAGGGCTTGCTGCTCGTCCGGCGTGTAGGAGCCGTCGATGAAGTCGACATCCCCAAGGATGCACCCGCTGTCTTCGGTGACCGCCGCGACGTGGTAATCGGCGTCGAGTCCGGCGAGCGTGCCGATGTAGACGTCGAAGTTCGTCTGCACTTGGGCGATGTCGTCCGCCATCGAGCAGGACCAGTCGAGGGCCCAAAGGATGTCGGTTTCGCCGCGCAGGGGCTGCTCGAAGATGTCGTTGTTTTCCCCGTACAACGCGCCCAGTCCGGCCTGATGTGCCTGTGCGGCGGGCTGGTTCGGGTCATTGGAGGTGATGGTCAGGTAGCCGTCGTCCCCGTAGTCATCGAGCGGGCTGTACAGCATCTGCACCTGCAGCTCGCTGCCAGGCGTGATCGTCCACGGCAACGGTCCGTTGGCGGCGACGCTGGCCTCGCGGTCGACGCCGATCTCGGTGGGCGAAGCGCTGATGTAGTCGAGGGCGGACACGATGAGGTCCGCGTTGCCAATGTTGCGCACGGTGAGCGGCACGGTCTGCGGGCAGCCGATGTACGGAGTGCCGTAGTCGTAGTTCACGGGGTCAAGCTCGATCCGGGGAGCGATGCCGCCGCCGTCCAGATTCACAGGTACGCTGGGCTCGTCGGGGTCATTGCTGCCGATGTAGATGGTGCCGCTGACGGCGTCAGCGGTGATCGGCTGGAAGGTGACGGTGAACGAAGTGGTACCGCCAGCCTCAAGCAATACATTGCCGATGGCGGACAAGGTGAAGGGAGCGTTGGCATCATCCAGCTCGATGCTGGTGATCTGCAGCGCGGCATCGCCGTTGTTGGTGACGATGAACTCCTTCGTTTCCGTCGAGACGCCGTCTACCGGCAGCGCTCCGAAGGTGTGCGACTCCGGGCTGACCGCGATGTCGGGGGCCGAGCTGTCGTCGACATCGTTGATGCTGCCGTCCTTTACGACGAGGCTGTTGTCGGAGCAGGCCGCGAGGGCCAGAAGTCCGGGGACGAGGAGAAGGAGGTGGCTGCGCATGCGATGTGCTCCGAGGTATTCGGCAAGTATACGCTGCTTGGCGACGAAGTGTGACATCCGTTGCGTACCCACTGTGCGGGTGCGCAATCATCTCCGTACTTCCTTGCGAATGTGCCTCTCACAAAATCGGGGAGCAGGGCGTCCCGCCTCGGTGGGGCGCTGCGGCGTCGTTGCGGGGTGTGGTCCCCCGTCGGGCGGGCGCGCCGACGCCCTCGCGCGAGGCGGGGCGCCAAAGCGACGAGGCGACCTGCGATCTGCTACACTCGATGGTTTGAGAGCAAGCATTCATGAGCGAGACGGCCCCGGTAGTAGAATTCCGCAATGTTTCGAAGACCTTCGCGGGTCAGAAGGCCGTCCGGGGTATTTCCTTCAGCATTCAAAAAGGCGAGTTTTTTTCCATCCTCGGGCCCTCGGGATGCGGAAAGACCACCACGCTCCGCCTGCTCGCTGGTTTTGAAGAGCCCGACGAGGATGGCGGTGAGGTGCGCATCCTCGACGCGGTGGTGAACCACCGTCGCCCGTATGAGCGCAACATCGCCATGGTGTTCCAGAACTACGCGCTCTTTCCACACCTGACCGTCGAGAAAAACGTCGCGTTCGGGTTGGAGCAGCGAAAGATGCCCCGCGACCAGATCGCCGTCAAAGTAAAAGCGGCGTTAGAGCTTGTGCGTCTGGACCCGGCGACCTTTGGGCGGCGTCCGCCCGCGGCGCTCTCGGGTGGGCAGCGGCAGCGGGTTGCGCTCGCGCGCGCGCTGGTGTTGGAGCCGTCGATCCTGCTGTTGGACGAGCCGTTGGGGGCGCTGGACTTGAAGCTGCGCAAAGAGATGCAGCTGGAGTTGAAGTCCTTGAATCGCCGTCTTGGAATCACGTTTGTGTACGTCACGCACGACCAAGAAGAGGCGCTGACGATGTCGGATCGCATCGCGGTGATGGACAACGCCAGGGTGGCGCAGCTGGGCTCGCCGGCGGAGATCTACGAGCAGCCGCGCACCGCGTTTGTTGCGCGGTTCATCGGAGAGAGCAACTTCGTCGAAGGCGTGGCTGCGGGTCGTGAAGGCGCTTGGCTGCGGGTGCAACGCAGCGACGGCAACTTCGTGATGGCGCGGGGCGGCGAGGATCGGGCTGCCGGAGCCGCGGTGCGGCTTTCGGTGCGCCCCGAGCGGGTGGAGCTGCTGGCCCCCGACGCGCCCGTCCCAGCGGGTGCAAACTGCGTGTCGGGTAAGGTGCGCCTCGTCGTCTACCGGGGCGAGATGTTGCACATTCGGGTCACCCTCGCCGACGGGAGCGAGGTGGTCGCGGCCACGCGCAACGAAGGGCAGCTGCGCCTGCCCCTGCACTGGCAGGAAGGTGTCTCGGTGAACGCCGTATTTTCGCCGGATGATGCACGGGTCCTCGAAGAGGATCCCGCGGGGAGCCCGGCATGAGCGGCCTCCGCCTCGCATGGCTGCGGTGGTCGTCCCAGCGCCCTTCGGCGCGGGCTTGGGCCTTGATGGCGCCGGGCACGCTTTGGTTGTTGGTGTTCTTTCTCGTGCCGCTGGTCTTCATGCTGTCCTACAGCTTTATGCCGCGCGGTATCTACGGCGGCGTAGAGTCCGGCTTCACGCTCGAGCATTACGCGCGCTTCTTCGATAGCTTATACCTTACGATCTTGCTGCGCACTGTGGTGTACGCGGTGGTCTGCACGGTGGTCTGCCTCGGCATGGGCTACCCGGTCGCGTACGTCATCGCCCGTAGCGGGCCTTGGAAGAACTTTCTGACGTTCCTCGTGGTCTTGCCGTTCTGGACCAGCTTCTTGGTACGCACCTTCGCGATGATCTTCCTGATGCGGGACACCGGCCTGATCAACACGGCGCTGATTCACATGGGACTGATCACGGAGCCGTTTCAGATGCTGAATACGCCCGGCGCGGTGATGGCGGGCCTCGTATACGGGTTCTTGCCCTTCATGGTGCTCCCGATCTACGCGTCGCTCGAAAAGCTCGACCCCAGCTTGCTGGAAGCGGCAGAGGTGCTCGGCGCGCGTCCATTTGCGCGCTTTACGAAGGTGGTGCTCCCGTTGTCGATGCCCGGCGTGGTCGCCGGGAGCCTGCTGGTGTTCATCCCGGCGCTGGGTTCGTACCTGACCAGCGATCTGCTCGGTGGGGCCAAGCAGATGATGATCGGCAACCTCGTGCAAAATCAGTTCACCACCGCACGAAATTGGCCGTTCGGCTCTGCGGTGTCCTTCGTCGTCATGGGCGTGGTGCTCGCCGCGGTGTTTGGCTACCTACGAACGCGGGACGACGCGCTCCCTGGGGGGCTGTGATGGGTCAGAAGCTTCCCAAATGGCTGGTGGCGGTCGCCGGCGCGGTCTATTTTTTCCTGCACGCGCCGCTGTTGGTGCTCGTCGCCTTTTCGTTCAACGACTCCAAGTTCGCGGTGACCTGGAGCGGGTTCACCCTCGAGTGGTACAAACGACTGTTGGAGCGCGACGACATCCTCGCCGCCCTGAAGGTGAGCGTCGAGGTGGGCCTCGCGTCCACGTTCATCGCGACGTTGATCGGGACGATGCTCGCGCTGGGACTGGCTCGGCATCGGTTCAGCGGTCGCGCGTTCCTCGAGTCGCTGCTGTACGTCCCGGTCGTCACGCCTGAGATCGTCGTCGGCATTTCGCTGCTGATCTTGTTCGTATTTCTGAAGATCTCGCTGGGAATCACCGCGATCGTCATCGCCCACGTGGCGTTCAACATATCGTTCGTCACGATTGTGGTGCGCTCGCGCCTGGAGGGCATGGATCGCAACCTTGAAGAAGCGGCGATGATCCTCGGGGCCGACGAGTTCACGGCCTTCTGGAAGGTGACCGTGCCGCAACTGTGGCCGGGGATCCTCTCCGGCGCACTGTTGGCGTTCACCATGTCTTTTGATGACTTTGTGATCACGTCGCTGGTCTCGGGGCCCGGCTCCAGCACCCTGCCCATCGTGGTCTACAGCATGGTGCGTAAGAACATCGAGCCGTCCATCAACGCGATCAGCACGCTCATCCTCGTGGTCACCGCGCTGCTGATCTGGGCGTCGGACCGCCTGAGCAAAGATAAGCCCCTCTCTACCCACTGATCCGAACTCGGAAACACCCACCGGGGCGGCACGCCCCACGGAGTCTGCTTTGTCCAACGAATCGTCCACCGATAAAAAAGCGATTGAGCTCGTAGACGGCCTGCTCACCGGTCGCTTGGATCGCCGGAATTTCATTCTTCAGTCCATCGGGATCGGCGTCAGCATCGGCACCATCGGCGCCGTGCTCGAGGCGTGTTCCGGTGGCGAGCAACCCGCCGCGCCGCCCCCGGCGGCTCCTTCCGGTCCTGCCGCTGGACCTGCGCCCGAGGTCGAGCTGGGCCCGATCGAAGCCGAGCTGCACATCTACAACTGGTCCGACTACATCGCGGAGGACACCGTCGCGAACTTCGAAAAGGAGTTCAACTGCAAGGTCACGTACGACATGTACGAGTCCAACGAAGAGATGATCGCCAAGCTGCAGGCGGGCGCCGGCGGCTACGATCTGGTGTGCCCGAGCGGCTACGCGGTGACCGTGCTGCGCGCGCTGGATCTCGTGCAGAAGGTCAACAAGAAGTACCTCGCGAACGCTTCGAACCTGGCGCCGCTGTTCCAGAAGACGGCGTACGATCCGGAAGCCGACTACACCGTCCCTTGGCAGTGGGGCATGACCGGGATCGCGTACCGCAAGGACAAATTCCCGACCGCGCCTGACAGTTGGGGGTTGTTCCTCGACAGCGCCTACAAGGGCAAGCTGACGATGATGGACGACATGCGCGATGTGATCGGCGCGTGGTTGAAGTTCCGCGGCAAGTCCTTGAACTCGGTGGACCCTGCTGAGCTCGCGGCTGCAAAAGCCGACGCGACCGCAGCAAAAGCCAATCTCAAGTCCTTCATCTCCGCGCCGGTCAAGGCCCAGCTCATCGCGGGCGATGTGTGGGCGGCGGAGCTCTGGAATGGCGACACCATGCAGGCCAAGGCCGAGAACGACCAGATTGAATGGGCGTTGCCCAAAGAAGGCGGCTCGATCTGGTGCGACGCGATGATGATCCCCAAGGGCGCGAAAAACGTCCGCGCAGCGCACGAGTTCCTGAACTACGTGCTGCGTCCTGAGGTCGGTGCGTCGATCTCCGCGTACACCGGCTACGGCACCCCCAACAACGCCGCGATGGCCAAGATCGCCAAGCCTGTCGCGTACCCCACCGACGAGCAGATGAAGATCCTCGAGTACCAGAACGACCTCGGCGCCGGCAACTCGGCGTGGGATCAGATCTGGACCGAGATCAAGTCCGGCTGATTATCAGCTTCGAACCCCGCGCTTGCGCGGGGACTTTCCGGTCAGCCGCGTCATCACGTGGTACCCCACCCAGCGCAGCGGCTCGGGTGGGATCCAGGCCATCCGCGTAGGCTCGTGTCCGTCATAAAATGGCAGGCCCCGCCAGCGCTCGTCAGCGTCGCTGTAGGCGTCGGTGAGCACCCGACCGGCGAGGTTCGCGAGGGTGACGCCGTGACCGGCGTAGCCCAAGGCGTAGTAGACGTTGCGATGCGCGCCGCGCACCCCCATCGCGCAGATGCGGTTCCAGGTCAGCGCGACCGGACCGGTCCAGCGATGGGTGATGGGCGTTTTTGCGGCTTCGGGTAGATAGGCGTGCAGGCGCCGCTCCACCGATTCAAAGTCCGCAGTTCCGGTAAATGCAGGGCTACCGCCAAAATGGTAGCCGTAGGCGCCGTTCACGCCGCCGCCGAACACCAGCTGGCCGTCGGTGCTCATGCAGCCATACGAGACGCGGTCCAGGTCGTCGTCAAAGCCGGAGACCGCCGGGCCCCAACCGTGCGCCGCCCATTCCGTGCGGGCGAGCGGCGCTGTGGCGACGACGTGCGCGTGTAATGGCATGATCCGGTCGCGGAAGTAGCCGAGGGCGGGGGTGTAGGCGTTGGTCGCGAGCACGAGCGTCGCGGCGGTGACCGAGCCTGCGGCGGTGCGCACCACGCAGCGCGCACCCTCTTCGATCGCGACCACCGGGGAGTTTTCGTGCACGGTGACCCCCAGCCCGAGCACCACCGGGAGCAGCGCGTTCAGAAAGCTGATGCCGTCGAGGTGTCCGGCGGTGGGGTCCAGCACCGCCCCGACCGCGCCTTGCAGCTGGAGCTGGGCGCTGAGGGCTTTGCCGTCGAGAAATTGCAGCGGCACGCCCACCGCGTTCAACGCTTCCACCTCCGCTGCGGCCTCTTCCGCGCCGCGCGCGCGGGTGTGAACGTTCATCGACCCCGTTCTGCGCCAACGTACGTCGAGCTTGTGGGTGTCGATGATCTGCGCGATGCCGTCGATGCCTTCGCGGGTCGCGTCGTAGATCGCTTTGGCGCGCAGCGGGTCTCCCGGCTCTACGCCGTTGACCCAGTTGAGCATCAACCCGCCGTTTCGCCCGCTGCCACCATTTCCGATCTTCCGTGCTTCAAGAAGGATGATCTTCCGATCCGGGAAGCGCGTTGCCATGTGGTACGCGGTGCTCATCCCCGTAAAGCCGCCGCCGATGATGACGATGTCGGCGGTGCGGTCGCCCGAAAGCGCAGCGCAGGGATCTCGAGGGGCAGCGGTCTCGGCCCAGAGCGAGCGGTTCTCATCGATGGCGCGTAGGGGCATTTCGTCTGCTATTCCGGCCCGCGCACGCGAGTCGGGCCTGCGCGTAGGCTATACTCGGTGTTCATCCAATCGTGCTGCTTGCCTGATACCCGCCGCGTCCGTTTGTGCATGAAGGATCTGTACCAGCAGGACCTGGTAGAGATGATTGAGCGTGAAACGCGCAACTTTCAAGTCTGGTCCATCGGTTTTCCGAGCCATCCGGACTTTCTCGCTGCGTACCAGTTGTTGTGGGATGAATTCGGACCGCACGGCGGTATGGAGCGCCTCGAAGCTGTAAAGAGCTTCCTGTTGGAGGATCCCTACGAGCCCACTTCGGCGGGCACGTTCATGCGGTACTTCCTGCTGGTCGCGAAGGACGACAAGGGCGAGATTCTCGGCGCGCGCGACGGCGTGCTGCTGATGAACCAAAGCTACGATCCCGACCTGATGGTGGTTTTTCTCTCGCACATCGTCATGAAGCCTGAGGCGCGCGGCACGGTGCTCTCCTACTGGCTGCGCATCGCGGCGGTGGAGCTGGCGGTTCAATACCTCGCTGACCTGAACGCGATGGGCAAGATCAAGCTGCCCGCGCCCGACCAGCCCGGTCGCTACTTCGGCATGAAGATCGATCTGGCCGCGGAGATGGAGTACTTCTCGCCCGAAGACCCGATCTCCTTGCAGCGGATCTTGTTTTACGGGCGCGGCGGCTTCGACGCGGTGAACCCGCGCTATTTCCCGTATCGGCAGCCCGATTTTCGCGACCCGGACATCATCAAGGCCACGGGGAACCAGCCCGTGCCGTACATGATGCTGCTGCGGCGTATGGGGCGCGAGCGTCAAGCGGTGCTGCCTACCGAAGAGGCGCGCGCGGTGATCCGCTTGTTGTACGACGATTTTGCCACCCACTGCTTGCCGGAGAACCTCGTGCACGGCCTGCAATCGGTGTTGCAGAAGTTGAACACGCGCGAGGCCCGCGGGCAGATCGAGCTGCTGCCGCTTCCTTCGGGCCCGCGGGATCTCCACCGCCTACGCCCGTTGTTCCGGTACACCGCGTTCACCAAGTACTACGCCGGCGAGCCCGACACGCTCGCGTACCTGCAGAGCGGAATCGCCGAAAAGGTAAAGAGTCCGCGCTTTCTTGAGGACGAGCTCGCACGTCTGGCCGAGGATCTCGAAGCCCGTCAGCGGTACGTGTACCAGACGCGCGACAAAGATCCCGAGTGGACGCCGAAAACGACGAGCTACCGGCGCAAGGCGACCTGAACGGCCCTCGCGCCTCGGAGGTGGTCCTATGCGCGCTTGTTCGACCAGCGCGCCATGCCTTCGATGTTGGCGCGCAGCACCCGACCGGCCGCCGCGTCCGCGCCTGAGGTCAGCGCCTTCCACTTCAAGAAGCCGACGTCGTCGCGCTTGGGCGCAGAGCCGAAGGCGTAGCCCAGCATCCCGGGAGCGGCGAGCCAGACGCCATGGCTATAGTCGCTTCGGTAGCCCTCTTTGGCGCTGAGCGTGTTGGTCTCCGGCGCGAGGATGTCCCAGCCGGCGACGAGGAAGCCCTGATGGCTGCCGAGCCGCTGGATCACCAGCTCGTGGTGGATGGCGCCCAGCAGCGGCACGTCCACGCGCTGGTAGAAGCGCACGGCGTCCGTCGACGCTCCGGTGGTGGGGTAACGGGCGTCCTTGATGGAGCGGCAGGCTGCGACGTGCTCGACGTTTCCGGTGTAGTGGTCGACGTCCATCACCGCGTCGATGGCTTTTTGCGGGTCAAGCCCTGGGATCGCGAGGATGCCGAAGGCTTCTTCGGTTGGCCTGCCGCCGTGAGCCCAGTGGAAGAGCTCGAACTTTGCAGGCGGAGAGGAGGGCGCGTGCTTCAGGACGCGGGTCAGGAACGCGTGTACTTCCATCGGAGGCTCCAAGAGGCGGCGCTGGTAACCCGCCGCTGCGGTCCCCGGTTCGGCCGGTTCGGCCGGTTCAGCGGGTTCAGCGGGTTCAGCGGGTTCAGCGGGTTCAGCCGACTAAGGCGACGATGGCCTCCGGGCCCGGCAGGATCGCTTGCCAGAAGATCGGCGCCCGCATCGCCCGCGCCCAGCCGGCCAGCGCCTTCCCGAAGGGCTCAGGACGCGGGTCGGTCCAGGAGACTGCGAGCGCGCCGCCCAAGGCGAGCAGCGCGACGGCTTGCACCACCGGCATCGTCGGGGCGAGCCGCAGCCCCACCATGCGCGCAGCGACCTCGACCGCCCATTGATCCTGTTCGGGCGCCAATTGGAGCTGCGGCGGATGAGCGGGATCCAACTGCTGAATCTGCGTAATCGTCGGCGAGAGCGCGTCGCGCACCGCGCGACCCGTCTCCGGGCGCAGGAGCAGCTCGTCCAGCTGGGAGGCTTGGAGGCGCTGGATCCAGCGTCCGGCGAAGGCGTCCGCGGGCTGACCGATCAGCGTCTGCAGCGCGCCTGACAGCGTCTGACCGGGCTGCGTAAGCACTGCCATCACCGCGCCTTCGTTGCGCTCGGCTCGCTCGTCGAGCGGGACCGAGTGGGCGAGCGCGCCGGAGAGCGGCACTGCTGCGGCGGTGTGGCGACTGGCCCAAGCGCTGTAGCACCCGGGGTCGATGCCGACGCGCTGCCCTTTTCCGGTGTCGGTGACGACGAGCGGGTACTGACGGCAGATCGTGGGCTTGGCGGCTGCGCCGTAGCGCGCGTGGAGCTGACAGCCCCCTGCGTCGAGGAACACGCAGCGCCCTTGCTCAAAGCGCAAGCGCCCCTCCGTCACCGGGTCGGTCACGCCAAGCTCGGCGCCCAGCGTTCGAATTCGGGTGTCTTCTTCGGCGGAGATCAGCCGGACGCGCACGCCGTGGCAGCTTCCGCCGCAGTTGGAGCACGCGTGTTTGAGGGATCCGACGGCGTGAGCGAGGTTCATTCTGCAAGCTACCCGCTCAGCAGCCGTTGTACACCAGCGCCCAGACGTCCGCGTTGTCGCCGATCGCCGCTGTGGCGCGCTGGAACATGGCCGCGTCGGGAAAAACACCGCTGTACAGGTCCAGCTGGTGCAGGTTGGGTTGGAAGGCGCCGCCGGTGTCGGCCAGCACGGTCAGGCGTAGACCATCGGCGCTCTTGAGCAGCAGCAGCGCGCCTAATCCAACGTTGTAGACGTCACCGGCCACCGCGACGAACGGCTCCAGCCTGATCTTGGGCGTCGGCGCTTCTCCCCAGCCGCCGACGGCGGGCACCTCTTTGAAGTACCAGTAGCGACGCTGCATGGTGGTGTCGCGCAAGCTGCGATCGTAGGGCATGCCGTTGTTGCGCTCGACGTTGTACAGGTGGCGCGTGTGGTCGGGTAGGGTCACCGAGATGGTCCCTTGCAATAGCGCCTGTTCATGCTGAGCGTGGGTCAGCCACACCAGCGGCTCCGCTGCGCCGGCTGAGGCACCGCCTGCCTTGTAGACCCCGGCCGCGACGTCCTGACGCGTGTAGCGAAAGCGCAGCAGCGCGTCTTTTTGGGCGAGCGCCGCGACAGGCGTGAGCCCGGCTTCGTCGTTCGGCGGAGCCCAGAGCGCAAAGTCCTGCGCATCGGTGGGGACGGCGCTGCCGGGCACATCGTAGACGAGGTAGCGCGTCAACCGTACTTGCTTTCGGCCGGCGTCCGGGGTCCAGCGGTACGGGGTCAGGCACCGCGCGAGCGTCGCAGGATCGGACAGTCGCGCGGGGTCGGTCGCTGCGGTGCGCGCCACCCAATCGAGGGTCGCGCGCTGGGCTTCGGGCGTGATCCCGACGTCGTGAAGCAGCGAGCCCGACATCGTCGGCTCCGGCGCAGCGGCGTTCAGGTAGCGGAGGGTGTCCGCGGCGACGCGTCCTAAGGCCGTGGCATCACTGAGCGGCGCCGCCCACGGGACGGGCGCGGGGGCAAAGAGCGTGGCGCCGTCGAGGTCGCCGATGGGTTGTGCGTCTGGGCCGCGCAGGGTGCCCGCGGCGGCGTCCGTCGGTGCGCACGCCAGACCAAGCGCGAGCGATCCCGCGACGGCGTGGAGCCAAAGAGCGCGATGCTGGCGAGACATGGCGTGACCTCTACTCCACCTTGAGATGGAGGTGCGCGGCCTTGCCAAGCTGCTCGGTCATCGAGTCCGTATCGACGACGCAAAAGTCGGGGGAGTCGAAGGTGCCGGTGTCGTAGCGCAGGTCCACGGTGCGGTACCAGGTGCAGTGATAGTCGCCTTCGAAGGTCGAGTTTGTGCAGTTTACGCCGATGAAGCTTCCATCTTCGCAGGCGTCGAAGGTCACGTCGCACAGCGCGTCGGGGACGCCCTCCGCGGTGAAGGAGTCTACGCTGGGCTCCCGGCACGAGAGCGCGGGCTGACAACCCGCAGACAAGGCGAGGAGCGCGGCCGCGACGATGCGGGAGGGCTGAGGGAGCTTGGGTGTCAGGTTGTTACCATTACAGTTTAGAGAAAGTGTAATGGTAACAACCTGACACCTAGTAGGTGGGCTACCCGCCGAGCAGCGCGGCGTCGTCGCGCAAGAACGGGCGGATTTGCTTGATGATCAGCTGGCCTGCGGCGTCGACCTTCCACTCGGTGTCCCAGAGCACGGTGGTGTCGTCGGGCGTCGCATCGTCCTGCGGGTAGATCGCGGCGATGTCCCAGAACAGCTCAGAGAGCTCGGTCAGCTGCGCATCGTCGAGCACCCAGTCGCCCGCAGCGCGCTCGCTGGAGGTGTCGACCCTGAGGATTTGGGAGACATCGCCGTCCTTGACGGTCACCAGCGAGGTCTCCGGGTACACCCCAGCTTCGGCCGAGACCACGTCGTACGCGCCGATCTGCGCTTCTACGAGGTAGCGATCATCGACCGCCGACGGGTTCCCCGTGAACGCGACGACGTTGGCTTGCTCGTCGTCCAAGCGGGTGTCGACGAGGATGCCCATGGCGGTCTGGGCGTGATCGATGCCGTACCAATCGCGCTCCTCGAAGGCCTGCATCGTCCACAGCGACGCCCAAACGGTGGTCAGCGCGGCAGCCACCGAGCGCTCGCTGTCTTTGTCCGCGTCGCAGCGGGAAGGACCGAGGTCGTCCCCGTCCACCTCATCGGCGACGCAGCCGCTCTCGCTGGTGTAGAGCCCGGCGCCGGAGAATTCCAGCGCGTCCTCGGCGTTGGAGCTGGACCGAAAGCGCACCATCACGTCATCCCGACCCCATACGGCGCGGATCTCGGCCACGACCGGATCAACGATCGCGCTGTCCACGGGCGCGCTCTCGATGGCCGTGCGCAGCGCGTCGAGGCGCGCGTGTCGCACCGCAGCGTCGGTGCGGAAGGGTTCGTCGTTCAGCCATACGTCGAGCGTGTCTTGGAAGCTGGCGGTCTCGGGCCCGGCGCCGAGGTCTACCGTCCACGTCGTGCCGCGCATGAAGCGGTCGTAGTACGCAAAAGGAAGCACGAAGCCGTCGAGTTGATACTCGGGGGGGATGCGCTGGTACAAGGTGCCGAGGTTGCTGCCCTTGGATCCGAAGCGGGTGAGGTTTTGGGCGCGGTCGGCCGCCGTGTCGGTAGGCAGGTCCAGCAGCGGGACGGGCTCGTCCCAGTCCAGATCGGGGGTAGGGATGGTCACCGGGTCGGGCCGGATCGCGTCCCACCAGGCCTGCGCGTCTTCTTGCGTCGCAGCGCTTACCGACCAGTCTTCGGCGCCGCACTGAAAGCGTACAAGCTGACCTTCCCAGGCGGCAAAGGCGGCCATCGGATCTTGGATGTAGCAGTTGGGCGTGCCCCGGGCGGCGGCCCGCACGTTGATGTGGGACAGCGCTCCTTGGCGCGTGCCGGTCGCGATCCCGGCGACCACGCGCTCCAGATCGAGGGGCGCTTGATCGAGCACCAGCACGTCCTGATAGCCGTAGTCCCCGGCGACGGTGGCGGCGTCGAGCGCGTCGAGGGTGTACAGCCGCACGGTGCCGTAGCCGGTAGCCTCGGTGTAGGGCTCGTAGGCCACGTCGTCGTCGATGTTGCGAATCGTGAAAGGAGCGTTGTCCCAGGTGGCTGCGGTGGCCTCCTGAGCTTCGGTGTAGGGCACGTACACCAGGTCGGCGAGCCCGAACCGCTCGGTGAGCGCCGTCCAGGTGTCGGTGACCTGCTGCAAGGTCGGCGTCGTCGTCGCGTCTGCGGGGTTTTCCCAGACGATGAAGCTATACCAGACGCTGCCGTCGCTGTTGCGGCGCTGGCTGATATCCCCGGCGTAGTAGGTACGATCTGCGCCGGCCGTCACCATCGTGCCGTACTCTTCCCACGTCAAGCCCGCGTACAGGTCGGGGAAGGCCTGGGTGAGCATGTTGTAGTGCAGCGGGAAGATGTTCTGATTGACGAACAAGGTCGGGAGCGGCGCGTCGTCCGACGCGGGGGTCATGTAGGACGCCAACCGCTCCACATCGTCGGTGTTTCCTACGCCGCTGATGACGTTCCAGGTTGGCGAGTCGGGGATGTCGTGCAGGCACACGGTCACGCCGAGCGCCTCATTGACGTCGTCGCACGGCCCGGTCGTGACCACGGGATCGGGGTGGCAGGCGGCAAGACCGAGCCACAGTGCACCGAACAGCCCGGCGCGCCCGGCGTTCACGACGGCGCGAATCACGATGCACGACCGCCGAGGCGCTTGCGGCGTAGCAGCCCGAAGCCAAGGAGCACCGCGGCCATGGAGCCGCCGCTGGTGCGCTTTTCGCGTCCGAAGCAGCCCGCCTTGTCCATCACCAGCTCTACGCAGTCTTCTTCGGAGGTCGCATACACCGAACTGTCGGCGTTGTACTGGCGCAGGCTGTAGCAGACCTCCTGGCTGTCCTCTCCGCTGAAGTCGTCGACGAGAACCGTGGTTCCGCTGATCGAGCCTACGACGAACTCGCCGTCGCGGAGGAGGTCGAAGGCGGGGTATGCGCCGTTGGGATCGGCGACGGGTGCCGCGTTGAGCACGACGGTGGCGTAGCCGTCTATGGTGAGCGTCGCGCCGTCTACGCTGACCGAAGGCGTGCCGGAGATGGCCTCAAGTGGGTCGCTCCCGGTGGAAAATGCTGAGGTGACGCCGCCCATGTAGGCGTCCGAACCGGTGACGGCGAGGGTGTAGTTGGTGTCGGCGGCGAGCGGCAGATCGGTCAGCCAGACGATGCCGCCGGTGGTGGCCTCAAAGGTGACCGAGGTTGGCGCGCCGGAGTCGGGGGTCAGCGTCGCGGTGATCGAGCCTGAACCGCAGGAGACGTCGATGATCGTGGCCGGGATGGTCGACGGAGACACGCCGTTCTTGCCGTCCGTGGGCGTCACCGCAGTGGGGTAGGCTCCGTAGCAGGGGGCCATATCCATTGCCGGCGCGGCCTTTGCGGAAGCGTGGAGCACATTTGCGAGCAGGAGCGCGGAGATTAGCGTCATGGGAGATCCTTGGTACACAATGGAAAGTAGCATGGACCGTGCCGCCCGGTCACGGAGGACTGCTGTGGGGGTTTTTCCTCCCTTTGTTGCGGGTCACGACGTCGGCGTGTTCGGCTCCGCTCCGCGAGCCGCGACATCAGTGCCGCGGCAATCACGATGCACGACCGCCGAGGCGCTTGCGGCGCAGCAGCCCGAAGCCAAGGAGCACCCCGGCCATGGAGCCGCCGCTCGTGCGCTTTTCGCGTCCGAAGCAGCCCGCCTGGTCCATCACCAGCTCGATGCAGTCTTCTTCGGAGGTCTCGTACCACGAACCATCGGCGTTGTACTGGCGCAGGCTGTAGCAGACCTCCTGGCCGTCCTCCCCTCTGAAGTCGTCGACGAAAACCGTGGTTCCGCTGATCGAGCCTGCCACGACCTCGCGGTCTCGGAGGAGGTCGAAGGCTGGATATGCGCCGTTGGGATCGGCGACGGGGGCCGCGTTGACCACGACCGTAGCGTAGCCGTATATGGTGAGCGTCGCGCCGTCTACGGTGACCGAAGGTGTGCCGGAGATGGGCTCAAGGGAGTCGCTCCCGGTGGAAAATACCGATGTTACACCTCCCATGTAGGCGTCCGAACCGGTGACGGCGAGGGTGTAGTTCGTGTCGGCGGCAAGCGGCAGGTCGGTGAGCCAGACGATGCCGGCCGTGGACACGTCGAGCGTGACGGTGGTCGGCGCACCGGAGTCGGGGGTCAGCGTAGCGGTGATTGAGCCTGAGCCGCAGGAGACATCGACGGTGATGGCCGGGATAGTCGAGGGTGAAACATTGTTACTGCCGTCTGCGGGCATCGCTGCGGTGGGGTAGGCTTCGTAGCAGGGAGTCGTATCCGCGTTCGTCGCAACGAGTGCGGACGCGGGGCTTACGTGTGCGAGCAGAAGCGCGGAGAACAGCGTCATGGGAGATCCTTGGTACACCATCGAAGTTAGCATGGAGCGTGCCACCCCGTTTCGGGGCCATCCTGTGCTCAATTTCACCTGCTTTGCCGATGGTCACGACGTCGGCGTGTTGGGCTCGGCTCCGCGAACCGCGACATCGATGCCGCGGCCTTGGGCTATGTTGCGGTGATGTGGCTTTGGTCTCCCTTGCTCTTGTCGGCGTGCGTCGCTCAGCCCGACCCCGGCGATGACGTTGCAGACGAAGACAGCGACCAAGAATACGTAGACGTCGTGGTGATCGGCGCCGGCGCGGCGGGACTAGCGGCGGCGGGAGACGCGGTCGCGGCCGGAGCGGACGTCGTCGTGCTGGAGCGCGAAGCCGAGGCGGGCGGCGCGGCGAACGTCGCCGGGGGCTTGATGCTGTTCTCGGGGACGCCTGAGCAGCGCGCGGCCGGCGTGATCGACAGCCCGGCCCAGCTTGCCGCGGAGTGGCCCGGGTTTACCGGCGGGGACGTCGCAGACCCGTGGTTCCAGTTCTTTGCCGCCCAGAACATCCCGATGGTGTACGACTATTTGGCGTCGCTCGGGGTGCGCTGGCTCGCGCCGGAGCGGGAGCCTTCGGGCGGCGACACGCCGCGGGTGCAGCCGGTGGAGGGGCAGGGGGCTGCGCTCGTCGCGGCGCTGCTGGACGCTGCGCTGGATGCCGGGCCGGGCGCGGCTACGGTGCGCTACGGCGCGCAGGCGGACGAGCTGCTCCTCGAAGACGGCCGGGTCGCCGGCGTGCGCTGGTCGGACGACGATGGGGGCCACATCCTTCGCGCGGGGGCGACGATCGTCGCGACAGGTGGCTTCTTGCGCGACCTGGACCGCGTGCGCGCTGCCGTGCCGGCGCTCGGGGACGCGCCGCTCACGTACGCGTCGTGGCAGGGCGCGGATGGCAACGGCCTGACGATGCTCGAAGACGTAGGCGCCACCACGCAGAACCTCGGCGCGGTTGGATTTTATGCGCACGGTTTTGCTGCGCCGGTGGCCGGCGTAGACGAGGTGGTTTCGTCGATCGTCGCTGAGACCCCGTGGGTCAACGCCGATGCGCTGCGCTTCTGCGACGAGGCCGGTGTGAACAGCCTCGTCGTGGGTCGTACCCGTGCGTTGCAGCCCGCCGGGCTCGCGTGGATGGTCGCCGATCAGCGCGTCGAGGACGCGATCTTCGCCGATCCCTCAGCCGGGGGCGCAGTGTACCGGTTCGCCGACATGGAGGACGCCGGGAGCGTCACGCGCGCGGACAGCCTCGTCGGTTTGGCCGATGCGCTCGGCCTCGACGGCGACACGTTCTTAGCTACGCTCGCCGACTACAACGCGGCGTCCGAGACCGATGATCCGTGGCGTAGCGCGCCAGGGATTCCTTTGGTGGAGCCTCCGTTTTACGCGCTGCCCGTCACGATCAGCGTCGCCAAGGCCTTCGGCGGGGTGGACGTGGACCTGCAAGGGCGCGTGCTGGACAGCGAAGGTAAGGTTCTACCTGGCGTCTACGCGGCGGGGGAGCTGACCGGGATGCTGGGTGGGTCGATCGTCGGCGAGTACGGGTTCACCGGCTCGCTGACCGCGGTGGTGCTCGGCGGGCGCGTCGCCGGACAATACGCGGCGGCCGAGGCGCTCAGTCGCTGATCGCGCCGCTCAGCCGGCAGCCGCGCCGGCGCGGAACGTGTTGAGGTGCACCTCGACGACGCGCGTCACGTCTTTGGTGTACCCGCCGGCGAGCACCCACATCACCGGCAAGCCGGCGGCGCGCGCGATCGCGAACACCCGCTCGTCCCGCGCTCGAAGCGCGTCGTGGTCGAGGTCGAGCGGGGAGTACGGGTCCTCCTTGAAGGGATCGGCGCCCGCCTGATAGAGCAACACCTCAGGTTGGGCGCGTTCGATGGCGCGGGGCAGGTGGGCTTCAAGCAGCGCAAGGTACGCGTCCCGCCCGCTGCCGTTCGGTACCGGCACGCTCCACGCGTTCGCGGTGTCGGGCGTGGGGATCGCGTAGACGTCGCGGTAGGCCTTGTTTTGGTGGTAGCCGTTGCCGTAGATCGAGAACTGGAACAGCTCGGGGCGAGACTCCAGCAGCGACGCCGTCCCATTGCCGTAGTGCAGGTCCATGTCGAGGACCAGCGCGCGCTTCAGGCGACCCGCGGCGCGCAGGGCTTCATACGCGACGACGAGGCCGTTGAAGGTGCAGAAGCCTTCCCCGTGATCGGCGTGCGCATGGTGAAATCCGCTGGCGAGGTTGGCGGAGACTGCGCCGCTCAACCCGGCGTCCCGGGCGTCCAACGCCGCCGTGAGCGCGCCGATGCAGCCCCCGTTGGTCCAGCGCACCGCGGACGCTAACTGTGCGGTCCAGGGAAACTTCTGGCTCTCGGCGAGCGCGCGGGGCTCACCGGTCGCGATCGCACGGATGTACTCGGGCGTGTGCACCCGCAGCAGATCAGCGTCGGTCGCGGGCGTGACGGGCTCAAAGGAGCAAGGGAGCCCGCTCGCGGCGATGCCTTCGCGCACGAGTCCGAACTTGTGGATGGGCATCACGTGCGCGCTGCCGTCGGCGCCGGCCAAGTCGGCAAAGTACTGCGGGCTGTAGTAGATGCGCTGCATCGGCTACTTCAGGCTCCGAATCGACGTTTCGAGGCGGTCGAGCACCTCGGCCACGTGGCGGGGTCCGAAGATCAGCGCGGGGCGAAAGCGCACCGCGCGCTCCCCCGAGCCGCCCATCTCGACGCCGTTTGCCAACGCAGCTTTGACCAAGCGATCCCGCGTCGGCGCGTCTACGACGTCAAAGGACGCGAAGGTGCCCGCGCCGCGGGCCTGCGAAATCACGCTGTGACGCGACTGCAGCTCGCTGAGCCCATCCACGAGCAAGCGCCCTACGGCCGCGGTCTGCTCGACCAGCTTGTCGCGGGCGATCACCTCGAGGATCACCTCGGCTTGTGCGCCGCGGAGCGGGTCCCCCAGCCAGGTGTTGAAGATGCGCAGCGGGTCGGCCGGCATCCACGCGGCCTTGCAATAGTATCCGCCAAGCTGCATCTTTTTGCTGAACGTGACGATGTCGGGCGCAGCTTCGGGGCCCCACGCCTCATGTGCCCACATCGTCCCGGTCGCGCCGACGCCGGTCTGGACTTCATCGGCGATAAAGGTCGATCCGTACTGGGTGCAAAGCCGGCGTAGCCCCTGGAAGAACGCGGGCGTCGCGTGCCTGTCGCCGCCTTCGCCTTGGATCGGCTCGACGATCACCGCGGCGATCTGGTCCGGGTGAGCTTGGAACAAGGATTCAACCTGTGCTAACGCTGCGGCCTCCGCTGCGGCGTTGGTCGCGGCGTGCTCGCTCTGCGGGAAGCGGCTGGCCGGGAACGGCACCACCGGCCAGTTGAACGCCGGAAAGTCGAGCTTGTGGATGGCTTTGCTGCGCGTCGCTGACAGGGACCCGAGGCTGCGTCCGTGAAAGCCGCCGGTGAAGGAGATCACCTTGAAGCTGTTCGCGGACGCTTGTTGGTTGAGCATGCAACTGGCGAGATCCGCCTCGGACGGCGGGCTCCCGCCGCGGCGACGGGCCGCGAGGTGCACGAACGCTGCTTTCAAGGCGTTCTCTACCGCTTCGGCGCCGGTAGTGACGGTGAACACGTGCGGCATGTCCTTGGGCGCCACGCGCATCAGCGCGTCGCACACGTCCACCCACTCCGGCGGCACCGCGACGCCCAGAGAGGGCCGCCATCCGGCGCACCAATCGAAGCGGCCGCTGCGCCACGCGTGGAGCAGGTCGGGGTGGTTGTACCCGAGCGGCACGGCCGCGATGTGCCCGTAGACGTCGAGCATCGTGTTCCCATCGACGTCGACGAGGTAGTTGCCAAGGCTCTTTTTGGCGTCCTGGTAAAAGTGGACGGTGCGCGTGTCTTGCATGGCGCCGTGTCGGGCTTTGAGCGCGAGGGACAGGGGGCCGGGCATGGAGGTGACCATCCGCGCGCCGTCAGGCTCGCCGGGGATTTGCGGGAATTGCATGGGAGTCTCCAGAGTCTTTGAGGGGATATGGTCGAAGTTCTCAGCGAGGGCGACCAGCGCGGCGCGGTCGGCGCTCAGATTCAGCGCTTCCTGATAGTCACGCGGGTAGTTGGGGAGCACCGCGGCGCGCAGCAGGGGAGCCAGTCCCGCAGCGTCGCGCCCGCGGGTTGGCAGATGGAGCAGCGGCACATCGCCCGACCAGCGTTGCAGGGCGGCGAGGCTCCAGCTGCTGGCGGATGCGATCACCGGGGCGGGCACGGCGCGGGCCTGTACGCGCGCGAAATGATGGACGATCGCCGCGGCGAGCGGCGCGTCAAGGTGGGTCGCCGCGGGGTCGTCGATGCGACGGACGACCAAACAGAGCGGCACGTGGCGCGGGGGGCCGACGCGGTGCTCGTTGAAGTCCGGCTGAAAATAGGGCACCGCCTCGGGCGTGACGGCGCGAAAGCCGACCTTGCTGTACGAGATCATGCGCACGACGGTGTCGCGGTCCCGTGGGTCAACGGGCTCCATCTCGCCCGCGAGCAGCGTCGGCGTGGTCGCGGGGGCGAGACCGCGCTCGACCTGATCGCGCCGCGCCAACGTGGCGGGCGCGGTGCGGAGCAGCGTGGATGCTCCGCTGCGCCGCCAATCGGGGAGCACGAAGCTGTGGGACAGCAGCACGATGGTGCGCCCAGCGACGATGTCGGTGGCGACGAAACAATCGCGGACCGCTGCGAGCTGGCCGGTGCGTACGTCGTGCCAGGTCAGCAGGTGGTATCGGGCGCGAATCGCGCCTTCTTCGATCGGCTCCAGCAGCCATCGGGCGAGCGCCGCGCGGGGCTCCAGCTCGTTTTTGGGGCCGAAGTAGGCGTCGAGGGTGTCGAAGGCTTCGGCGAAGGCGGCGCTGCCGGGATCGAGCACCTCCCGGCAAACGAACGCGGCCTGCGCGTCCAGCACGCGCGCGCGCTCCGCGATGTCGGCGTCCTGCGGGTCGACCTGAAAGACGCGTGTTCCCGAGACGCTTGTCACCCGATGTCTCGCTGCGCCGCGCCGACCGCGAACGGGCGTTGGTCGAGGATGGCGGTTTGGACGCGGTCACGCGGTTGCGGCATCAACACCTCTGCGTGTCCTTCTACCCCGGCCGTGCGCCCCAGACCTAGGTGTCAGGTTGTTACCATTACACTTTAGCGGAAAGTGTAATGGTAACAACCTGACCCCTTCTGATGGTGGGGTCCCTGTGCTACGCTGGCGTCCCCACAGGTTGTGCATCATGTCGCTGTCGTTGCTCTCGCTGCTCCTCTCGCCCTCGTTCTTGGGCACCCCGGCACACGCTGAGGACGGCGAAGGAGCCGAGCCTGCCGAGGTTTACGCAGGCGGCGGTTTGGCGCTTCGACCCGCTTGGAGTCCTGCCGGCGGCTTCACGTTTGGCGGCGAGGCTGAGGCCGATGGGCTGCTTGAAGCCGGGATCTTCACCGCACGTCTCGATCTGGACTTCACGTTTTCGGCGTTTCCTGCGCCGTTCACCATCCAGCGCGCGCTGCCGGACGTCCCGGTCATCGACACGCTGCGCCCGGAATGGGCGATGGTTCAGGCTGGCGGGGACACCTGGGTGGCGCGCGGCGGCATCGTCAACTCGGCGTACGGGCTGGAAGACTGGGACGATTGGGCCCTCTATTTGCCGTCCCACGGCCAATATTTCGCGGTCAGCCCGGGGCGCATGGCGGGTGGCGAGGTCGGCTACACCTTTGAAAGCGGCTTGGCGCTCAGTGTAGGCGGAGGTCAGGACCTCGATTTTGAGGCGCCGGTCGCGTCGGCCACGGTGAATTTCGAGGCCGACAGCTGGGGCACGTACTCGGGCATCGCCGCGTACCCGACGATCGGCTTGTATACGGCGGTGATCGGCGCGGAGGCCTACCCGGCTGAGCAGCTGACTCTCGCCCTCGGCGGGATGGCGGGCGTGAGCGAGGCTTCGCCGTTCGCGCTGGGGTCGCTGTACGTGGTCGCGCTCCCGGAGGCGATGGTGAGCCCAACTGCACGCATCGAAGGCGGCTTTGATCCTGACCGGGCGATGGGCACAGCACCTTGGGCTGCGAGCGTCGGCGGTGCGATCAAGCCGACGTCGTTCTTGAAGATCCTCCTCGAAGGCAAGCTCACCGGCGCGGATTCTGGCGTCGAGCCGGGCGTCTACGCCTCGGTGTGCGTGTTCCGGCCTGCGGAAGAAGCCGAGGGGGAAGAGGAGTAGATGCGCCCGCTGTTGCTCGCGGGGCGCCGGGTTGAAACGGAGGCTTCGCTGCCGATTTTTGCGCCTTGGGATGGGCGTGCGCTCGATGACGTCGCGCAGGCGGGGCCGACGGAGCTGGAAGCCGCGGCCGCGGCCGCCGAGCGTGCGTTCGCGGTCACGCGCGCGCTGCCCGGTCACAAGCGCGCGGCGATCTTGCGCTCCGTGGCGGCCAAGCTCGCCGAGCGCACCGAGGAGATCGCGGGGCTGATCCGCGACGAAGGCGGCAAGCCCATCCAGTACGCCCGGGCCGAGGTGTCCCGCGCTATCGACACCTTCGCGCTCTCCGCCGAAGAGGCGACGCGCATCGGCGGCGAGGTGTTCGGGCTCGATCAAACCCCCGGCGGCGACGGTCGCACCGCGATCATCCGGCGATTCCCGCGGGGTCCGGTGCTGGCGATCACGCCGTTCAACTTCCCGCTCAACCTCGTGGCCCACAAGGTCGCCCCGGCCATCGCCGCCGGCTGTCCTGTGGTGGTCAAGCCCGCGGAGCAAACGCCCTCCGCGGCGTTGGTGCTCGGCGAGCTGCTCGTCGAGGCGGGCTGGCCCGCGGAGGCGATCAGCGTGCTGCCGTGTGATCGCAGCGTCGCCAGCGCGTTGGTCGACGACCCGCGCTTTCCCGTGCTCAGCTTCACCGGCAGCGACACCGTGGGTTGGATGCTCCGGGCGCGGGCTCCACGCAAGCAGGTTTTGCTCGAGCTGGGCGGGAACGCGGCGGCGATTTTGGGCCCCGACGCCGACTTCGACGCCGCGATCCCCCGCGTCGCCGCGGGTGCGTTCGCGCATGCCGGTCAGGTGTGCATCTCGGTACAGCACGTGCTGGTGCCCGCCGCACGCTACGCGGAGGCCCGCGATCGGCTGATCGCCGAGGCCGCACGCGTCCCCCACGGGGATCCGTCCCGCGGCGACGTCGTGGTCGGGCCGATGATCGACGGGCGGCAGGCGGCGCGGGTGGAGTCCTGGATCGCGGAGGCCGTCGCGGCCGGTGCGATCTGCCACGGCGGCGGTCGCGAGGGATCGGTGCTGCTGCCTTCGGTGCTGGAGTCGGTGCCGGTAGGCGCGCGCGCGTCGACGGACGAGGTGTTCGGCCCGACCGTGCTGCTCCGGCCGTACGCGACGCTCGATGAAGCCTTCGGGTTTATCAATCGCGCGCGGTTCGGCTTGCAATGCGGGTTCTGGACCCAGGACGTCGCTGCGCTGTGGCGCGCCTTTGACCAACTTGAGGTCGGCGGGCTCATCCACAACGATTACCCGACCTTTCGCGTCGACGGCATGCCCTACGGCGGCGTCAAGGATTCGGGCACCGGTCGCGAAGGCCCGCGCTGGGCGATCCGCGACTACACCGAAGAAAAGCTGCTGGTGCTCCGGGCGTGAGGCCGTCCCGCGCTGTTTGGATGCTCGCGGTCGCGGGTTTGTGCCTCGCCGCCGCCGGTTCACGGTCTGAGGCCGCGGCGCCGTTAGGCGTGCCGACGCCGATCGTCGATCCCGGACACAAGGGCTTGGCACGCTGGTTCGCGGCGCTGCGTCGCACGGCCGACAAGGCGCCCGGCGCGACGACTCGGGCCTTGCACTACGGGGACTCGACGATCGCCGCGGACGGCTTGTCCCGAACGGTACGATCTAGATTGGCCGCCCGCTTTGGTGACGGCGGTCCGGGCTTCATCTCGGCGTCGTTCAACCCGAAGTGGAGCGCGCGCACCGATGTGCGCTCGGCGCGCAGCGGAGGCTGGGAGTGGCGCACGATCTTGCTGGGCGGCGCGAGCGGGCGCTACGGTCTCGGCGGGGTGGTCGGCATCCTGTCGTCCGGCGCGAAGGTGAGCTTTTCGGCGTTGGGCGCGGCGAGCGCTGCGACGAGCGCACCCGCGAGCGGGTCCAGCCCGCCCGCCGTGCCCCAGCGCCACGTGGAGCTCTGGTACCAAGCGGGCGTCGGCTACGGCTCCATCTGGGCGACGGCGGACGGCGCTGAGATCGTGCGTACGTCGGCTTCCGCTCCGGCCACCGAAGACCGTCGCTTTGTCGTCGATCTGCCCGCCGCGGCCTCGCAGTTCGCCTTCGGTGCGTCGGGAGGAACGGTGCCGGTCTACGGTGCGGTGCTGGAGACCGGGCAGCCCGGCGTGACCTGGGAGGCGCAGGGCGTGATCGGCGTGGGCTCCAAGTCCTTCACCACCTTCGCGAAGGACGGCCTCGCCGCGCAGATGGTCTTGCGCAAGCCCGATCTGGTCGTGGTGATGCTTGGGGGCAACGAGGCGGGGTATCCGGCGCTGAGCGCGAACGGCGGCGCCGGATACTTGCCGATCTACGAGGGAGCGCTCAAGACCATCCTCGCCGGCTCGGCGGGGGCTTCCTGTATGGTGATGACCCCGCTGGATCAAGGGTATTTTGACACCCCTCCCGTGGCTCCGGCCGTAGAAGGCGCAGCGGACGCCGCTGCGGAGGCGGCTCCGCCTGCCAAGGGGCCAGAAAAGTCCCGACCGGGCATGGCGAACCTCGTCGCGATGCAGGCGCGCGCCGCGACGAACGCCGGTTGTGCGTTCTGGAGCAGCTGGGCGGCGATGGGCGGCGCGGGTTCGGCGCTGACTTGGGCGCACACCCGCGGCATGGGCACCGGCGACCTCGTGCACCTGTCTCCCCTCGGCTTGGAGCGCATCGGAAATCTGCTCTCCGACGCGCTGCTCGACGACTACGACGCGTGGAGCGCCGGGGGTTGAACCTGGAGCGCGGCAGACGCGGCGTCTCGGCGCTACTTGGAGGCCGTTCCGGGCCGGAACACTTCGAGCACGCGCTTGTATTTCGGGAACCGGAACAAGGACTCGGACTCGATGGTCGCGGCAGGGGGGCCAAAAGCGCTGACCAGCAGGGGTTCTACTGACTCGCCGGTGCTCAGGATCCAGTCCGATTCGTAGATGACGCAGGCTCCGGTGAGCGACGCGGCGGCGGTGGGATCGCCCGCCAGCGCCGCGTTGACCTGCGCGGAGCGGGTCAGGTTGAGCTGTTGCATCTTGACGGTGGGGTCCCCGACGGGGCCACGCGACATGAAGTGGTCCAGCGGGGAGCGGTCCACCCAGAGCAGCCCCTCGAGCCGGTGCACGTCGTCGTGCACCAGCGCGCTGTCGGCCGCGCCGAACTCGTAGCCCGACATGTAGGGCAGCTCTCCGGCGATGATGATGTCGGTGCAACCTTCGAAAGCATCCACGGTCGCGCGGGGAAACGGCGTGTGGAGCAGGGGCCAGGGCCCGACCAGCATGGCCCAGCCAAACGCCGCACCTAAGATCGGGAGCGCCAGCTTGGGCCAGCGATCGCGGAAGCGGTCGAAGCCCACCGCGGTCGCGGCGGTCATCGCGACCGACAGCAGCATCGCCCAACGCATCGGGTGCAACATGCGGGACGCGGTCGGAACCCACATGTACACGGCGTTGTAGAGCCAATTCGAGCCGCGTTCGAGGGTGCTGTAGCCCTCGACCACCTGCCCGGACCAGGGCACCACGGGCAGCGGTCCCAAGGCCATCCCGGCGCCAAAGACCGCGATCAGCGACCACGCGGCGCCGGTGCGTCCCCGTAGCCCCAGCACCACGGCGGGCAGCAGCGGCAGCACGGGGAGCCAGCCGGTCTTGGGCGAGAGCAGGACAAACCACGGCACCTCGTCAATAAGGTCGGTCATGCCCTTGGGATCCGACGTGATGTCCGGGAACGGCGTGCCCAGCGGCACCATGACGAACTTCGACTCGGTGCCGTTGACCATCGCCATCAGCACCGGGAACGCAGGCGGCAAGCAAATGATCGTGCAGAGGACGACCACCACCCCGAGCCGGGGAAACGTGCTTCGCGCAAACGGCCCCGACCAACGCCACGCCGCGCCGAACAGCACCGCTCCGAGGCCGAGGACCACGACCGCCTGCCAGTACAACATCGTCGCGAGCGACGCGCCGGCGGTGGTCAGCGCCACGCCGTAGCGCTCGCCTCGGGCGAGGCGTACCAGTCCCGCAAAGAAGGCCAGCGAAGCCGGCAAGCAGGCCTGCGGGTACTGGCCGCGCAGCACGGCCTCCAGCACGACCGCAGACGTCGCGGCGGTCAGCCCCGCGGCGATCCCTGCGGTGGTCGACACCCGCAACGAACGCGCAAACCCGACGCCCCCGGCGGCGGCCAGCGCGACCAAGCCGAGGTGCAGCAACGTCATCGACTGCGCGGTCGGCAGCAGCAGCCGCGTGGGCCACACGAACAGGATGAGGTCGAGGATCGTGAGGGTGCGCGCGTCGAGCGCCACCTGCCAGATGTCGGTGAGCAGGAACGATCCGAGCGTTCGGCGCGCCTCCCAGGCGTCCCGAAACCGGCGCCACCCATCCCAGGACATGCGCTGGGTGAGCACGGCGTCGCAGCCGTCGGTGATCGCGGTCTCGGGCGAGCTGGGCGCGGCGACGTTCGAGAATTGCCCGGTGCACTCGTCGAACGCGTAGGCGTAGATCGATTCGCCGCGGATGGCGCTCGGCAAGCTTGGGGCGTGGGCCAACAACAGCGCCGCGACGACGATCCCGATGCTCCCGAACCAGGCGCGGTTCTCCGCCAACCCGGCCCAGACCGCCTTGAAAAAATCGGCGACCGCGGGCAGCGGAGACGAGGGCGGTGCCGCGCGTCGCGGCGGACGTTCAACCATGGTTCAAGGTGCCGGGAGGGGATGCCGGGAGGGGATGCCGGGAGCGAGAATAAATACGGCCGGTGGAGAGTACCACGCGCAGCGCGCCAGCGGCGTATGTAGGGGTACATGAACCCTGTGATCCCGTCTGCGGTACGGCGTGCGCTGCGCAGCGCCTCGGATGCGGCCAAAGCCCGCCTTCTTGCTCTGCTCACGCGGGCTGCGGCGCTTGGGCACCCGACGAACCCCAGCGGAAACAATCGCTCGCAGCGCTGAGCGCGGGCGTAGGCGTGGGCCGAAGCCTTAGGTGCGTAGCCCCTTACGCGGTTGAACCTGCCGATCGCCACGTTCGCTACACAGTGCGTGCGCCGCTGGGCTCCAAGCCCTTGAAATGACGCGAGGCCTGCTCGCCGCTCTTGACGGCATGATGCTTGCTTACCATTCGGACAACGCCGAGGATCTCATGCACACATCCGCTCGCCCCAATGATCGCCCCAACGAAGAAGAGCTGCTTCGCTCCCGCAACCGCTCGGTGGCGCGCAGCTTTTACCGCCAGCTCCGCACCGAGGGCTTCACCCATCAGCAGATCATCGAATTGTCCACCACGTTGCTGGACTTCGTGACCGACGATCTCCGCGAGCAAGTGGAAGCGACCGCGAAATAGTGCGAACCCCGTGCGGGTGGACGTGTAAGTTCGGTGTGCCGTCGACGTTCTGGCTATGATGCTGCCCGTGATGGCCCCTACGCTGCTCCTCCTCGCCCTGTTGGGTCGCGCATTTGCGGCAGGGGACGCCGCGCCACCGGTAGTATGGACGGTGCGCAGCGCGGACGTGACCGTGCACCTCGCGAATGACACCGTCGGCGCGGCCCCGACGCTCGACCTGACCTACACCTTTGAGCGCGTGGGAGACGCGGATGCCGTAGCGGGGGCGGCGTGGACGACGCTGCGCTTGGTGGACGGCGTCGTGACGCGTAGCTCCTCCTTGGACAGTCCGACCAGCGCGGTTTTTACGCGGGACGACTCCGGGACCCCCGGCACCTTCCTGACCTTAGACCCGGCGCGCCGTACGGTGACGGTCAAGCTCTCTGGGGTGCTCCAGCCCTCTGGCACCGCGCACGCGCTGGTGCAGTTGCCGGTGGCGCCGTTTGCCCGCGTGCACCTCGATGCTCCCGGGTTGGACGTCGACGTCGCGGGGAGCTTGCCGGACCTTGGGGATTCGGACGCCTGTTGTGGGACACGGCTGCTCCGGCCGGATGGGGTGCTGGATCTGCGCTGGCAGCCGCACCGGGACACCGTCCCCGCGCCGGCGAGCAGCGTGGTGCGCGCCGAGGTTTCGACGGCGGCGTGGGTGCGGGACGGCGCGCTCGGGGTGCGGAGCCGCGTGCGGTTCATCGTGTCGCGGGGGCGCGTGCAGCAGCTGCAGTTGGACGTGGCGGGGCTCGAAGATGTGGAGCTCGAAGGCGTGCCGTTCACGCGCAGCGGCTCGATCCTGACGCTCACGCCCGCCGAGCCCCTCGAAGGGATGCTGACCGTGGAGCTCACCGGGCGGCGGTCTGCGGTCAGCGGCAGCTTCCCGACCCCGAAGCCCATCGGGGTCGCGCGGGTGGAGAGCTGGTACACCCTTGGAAAGCCCGATGAAGGCGACGTCGTCCCGAGCGGCGGCGCGGCGGTTTCGGCGCGGCAATTGCCGATTTGGGCGCGGGGCTTGTCGGAGTCGATGCCGGTCGCGTATTGGTCTACGCGGGCTCCGAGCCTCGCTGCGGGCCATTTTGAGACGATCATGGGGCCAGATACCGTCGTTCAATCGGCAGAGTATGTGGTGAGCCAGAGCGAGGATGGTCACGTCCTCGCGCGCGCCACGTGGCTGGTCCGCAACGAGCGCAGCCAGTATTTGAAGGTCACGCCGCCGCCGGGGCTGCGCCCGTTGACGGTGCGTGTGTCTGGTCGGCCGGCGTTGATCCTCAAAGAAGGCGATAGCTTCTATGTGCCGCTTGAGAAGTCCATCGAGACCGTTCAGGGGCTGCTCGCTTTTCCGGTGGAAGTCGCGTGGATCGGCTCCGACGTCGGGTGGTTGTCATCGGGACAAGCACGCAAACAGGCGCGGGTCCTGACCTTGCCTGCGGTGAATGCGCCGATTCAAGCCGCCAAGTGGGAGGTTCATCTGCCGCGGGGCTGGAAGGTAGACGCCCACCCCAGCCGGCATCGCGCGTCGGTGTCTGGCGCCGCGCGTGGCCCTTCCGCTGCGCGAAGCGGCGACCCTGCTGCTGCGGGGAGCGGCGGGCAGGCGGGGTCGAAGTTAGACCCCGCGAAAGAGCAGGCGCGCGAGGCCTGGACGAACGCCATCGACGCCTACAAAGAAAACGACTTTGAAGGCGCACAGCGCTGGTTGGATGCGTCGCGGGGCTACGCCGATCAGACGGTCGAGAAGGACGCCGCGACGATGGACAACGTCGGGCGGCTCCAGTCCAACCTCGACGTGCTGCTCCAACCGGCGCGGCCGTCGAGTACATCGAGCAGTTCTTCGCTGACGACCTCGGGCTCGGGGTCGGGCAGCGCGGAGCTGCGGGCCGCGGAGGACGACGTGCTCGCGCGTCGGGTTCGGGACCTCGCCAACGCCAAAACCACCGACGCGCAGCTTGCGCAGGCGCGGCTCGAAGAGGACGCGCGCAAGGCGATCCTCGCCGGGGACGACGCCCGCGCGGCCGATGCCTTGGAGCAAGTGACCGAGCTGGCCAAAGACATCGGCGTGACCGAGCAGAAGGAGTCCAACGAGCAAGCCGACAAGCTGGAGATGTACGGCAAGGCGCTGAGCGAGACGCGCGCACGGAGCAAATCCGCGGCGGGCGTCACCGGCGGCAAAGCGCAGTCGGAGACGCGCGGTCGGGCCTCTGGGCGCGTTGGCTCCGCGGTCGGCGCCGCCCCGACCGCTGCAGCCGGTGGCAGCGCCGCAGTGGACATGGAGCAGGCGTCGAACCCCACCACGATGACCGCCGACTTCTTGTCGAGCATCCCGACGGGGCGCAGCTACCAGGAAGCGGTCGGTCAGGCGGCTGGCGTGCTCTCGGGCAGCAGCGCGGGCGCTGCGGCCGCGCCCGCTGCCGCGCCTGTTGCCGCGCCCGAAGAGCGCTCCTTTGAGCTCGCCGACGAAGCGGTCACCGACCCGGTCACCGGCACCTTCTCCGAGAACTTCAACTTCGACGCCGTCGAGGGCCTCGCCGATGCGGACGCCCGGGAACCCGAAGTCGCCGACGCTGAGCAGGAGCTCTCTCCCGAGTTCTTGTCGCGCGTCCCCAGCGGGCGCTCCTACCAGAGCGTCGTCGCCGCCACGGCCGGCGTTGTCGCGTCCACGCCCGCGCCGACGCAGCCGGTGATGCGCCCGGTGACGCAAGGCATCCCCGTCTCCGGTCGAGCCAAAGCCGGGGAGGCGACGGGACCGCTGCAAAAAGTCGGTCCTGGGCCGGATGTCATGGACTTTGAGACGGGCGTAAGCGGCGGCTTTGATATCAGCGGTCCCAGTTGGGACGGCGACGTCGACGGCTACGAGAACGCCAAAAAAGCCAAGCAAGCAGCGCCAAAAAAAGAAGAACAAAAGCCCGAAGTCCGGCCAGTGAGCCGGCCCGACGCGCCGCTAAACCGCGCAAACGAGCTGAGCGCTGAGCGCGAGCGCGAGCGGCAGCGCGCCCAGAGCTTGGCGCTCGCCAGTCGCGCAAAAGCCAACCGCAACCTCGCTCCGGACACGCGGGTACGCCGCAGCCCGCTCGCGGTCGATGCCTCGCCGCTGACGCCCGCGCTGCCCTTGGATGGCGCGCTGGTCACCCACTCCGACGCGCTGCTCGAAGCGGGCGAGTTTCCTACCTTTTCCTACAGCGTCACCGCTGACCCACGCTCTGAATCTTTCAAGGAGTAACCCATGGTTCTCGTTCGTTTGGCCCTCGTTGGCCTCGCTCTCGCAACGCTCACGCTTGCTTACGCCGCTGAGCCGCGCGCCGAAGTGACGCTCCCGTGGAACGACTTCAAGACCCTCTACGACAAAGGCCAGGCGCCCAAAGATCCGCCGGCCGTCGCGCCGCTCGCCTACACCCTCGACCACGCGACCTACACCGGCAAGGTCGTCGGCACCGGGGACGACGCCTATGCGCTGCTGCACGTGACGATCCGCGGTCGCATGCTGCGCGACAACGCGTGGGCGAGCGTGCCCTTGCTCTCGACCAACAGCGCGCTGAAGTCCGCCAAGGTGAACGGGCAGGACGCTGCGATCTACCTGAACAATGGCTTCTACACGCTCGTCACCAACCAGAAAGGCGTGTTCGTCGCCGAGCTGGACCTCGCGATGGCGCTGATGACCGCAGACGGCGAGACCGGCTTTGCCCTTCCGCTCGCTCCGACCGGCGCGACTGAGGTGTCGTTTACCGTGGAATCTCCTGACAAAGTCGCGCTCTCCGTCGCGGGTGGCCGCGGCGTCGTACAAGGCGACGTAGGGACCGAGCACACGGTCAGCGCGGTCGTACCTTCGCTGGGATCCTTGGCGATCAGCTGGCAGAAAGAGGTGAAAGAGCTGCTCGCCGAGAAGCTGAAGCCGAGGGTGTACGCTGAGAGTCAGGTGCTCGTCGGCGTGAGCGAAGGCTTCTTGCAGGGCCGCGCCAACGTGAACTACACCATCCTGCACAAAGGCGTGGATCATGTGCGCGTGCACGTACCCACCGACGTGACCGTGCTGGACGTGCAGGGGCCCGGCCTCTCGGACTGGAAGGTCGACGCCGCCGGGAACATCGACGTAGCGCTGAACTACGAGGCGCTGGGCGCGTACCGGCTGACCGTGGACTACGAGCGCGCGCTCTCCGGCGCCACGCAGGTGCCGTTGGTGACGGCGTTGGACGTGGCGCGTTCGGTCACCTGGGTCGGGGTGGACGCCCGCAGCGCGGTGGAGGTGGTCGCGGGGACAGCCACGGGAGCCGTGCCGGTGGATGTGCGCGAGCTTCCTGCCGCGCTGGTCGGTCAGACGGACTTTCCGGTGTTGCTCGGCTACAAGTCGCGGGACGCGAGCGCGGTCATCCCGCTCGAGGTGCGCACCCACGCCGACGTCGACATGCTGGTCACGCTCGTGGACAGCGCGATCATCGACACGCTGGTGACCGCAGACGGCCGTCGCATGACCCACCTGCAATATGCGGTGCGCAACAACCGCAACCAGTTCCTTAGGATGAAGCTGCCTGACAACGCCGAGGTCTGGAGCGCGACCGTGGCTGGACGCGGCGTGAAGGTCGCGAAGGGCGACGGCGGCGTGCTGGTGCCGCTGGTGCGTTCGGACGCGTCGTCCGGGGCACTATCCGCGTTCCTCGTGGATCTTGTCTATGTCGAAGCAGGCGCTGAGCTGGGCGAGAGCGGCACCGCCCGCATCGCGCTGCCCAGCGTGAACGCGCCGACGAGTCAGCTGCAGTGGACGGTGTACTTCCCGGACAACGCCAAGGTCGCAAAGAACAGTTTTGCAGGATCTATCCGCCACGTCGAGTGGTACTCGACCGCGCCGCAGCTCCCGTCGAACGCCACCGTCACTGAGCGGGACCGTCAGGCGGTCAAGAACGCGGCGGCCGGCATGGCCGACACGATGGGGCAGGGCGTAGAGCCCGTGGATGTGCAGCTGCCGCTCGCGGGCAAGGCGATCTACTTCGAGAAGATGCTCGCGCTCGATGAGGATCTGTGGGCGAGCTTCGACTACCGCATCAAGAAGCCGTAGCCGGGTTACCCGCCCGCGCCATGATCGTCGTATACGGCTCGGACGCTCTGCCTCCCCCTCCTCGGGATGGGGGTGCGCGCGCGGTTGCTATCGGTAACTTCGATGGTGTCCATCGCGGACATCGTCATGTACTCTCTCGGCTTTCCAGCTTGGCGGCTGACGCCGGGCTGCCCACGTGGGTGTACACCTTCGATCCGCCCCCGACGGCGGTGCTCGCGCCGGATCGGCACCAGCCGCGGCTGATGACCCTCGCTCGGAGGTTGGCGCTGCTCGAGGAGCTCGGCGTGGACGGCGTCGTCGTCGAGCCGTTCACGCGGGCGTTCGCGGCGCAGTCCGCCGCGGAGTTTGCTTCTACGGTGCTTTCGTCTCGGTTGCAGGCCAGAGCCGTGGTGGTGGGCTGGGATTTTCGCTTCGGCTCGGGCCGGGGCGGCGATGTCGGCGCCTTGCGCGCTGCGCTTCCGGCGGTGGTGGTCGAGCAGGTCTCGCCGATGATCGAAGGCGAGGAGCCGATCTCCAGCTCGCGTATCCGCAGGTTGATCGCGTTGGGTGACGTTGTGGGCGCCGCTGCGTTGCTCGGTCGTCCGCATCGGTTGAGCGGCACCGTGGTCCACGGCGATGCGCGAGGGCGAACCATCGGTTTTCCTACGGCAAACCTTCGTAGTGACGTCGAGTGCCTGCCGGCGTTTGGGGTGTACGCGGTGAACGCGCACATCGGCGCGGGCGCTGCGATTCGTGGTGTGTTGAACATCGGCGTTCGTCCTACATTTCAGGGCTCCGAGCTTCGCATCGAGGCGCACTTGCTGGACTGGCAAGGGGACCTCTACGGTTCAGAGCTCGCGCTGGATCTGGTGGCGCGCATTCGCGACGAGCAGCGGTTTGCTTCGATCGATGCGTTGGTCGCCCAGATCCGCGAGGACGCCGACGCGGCGAGGCGGTTGCTGTGATTACCGGACATACGCGCTTGTTTGGGCTGATCGGGCATCCGGTGCGGCACAGCTTGTCTCCCGCGATGCACAATGAGCTGTTCCGACGCCGGAAGATCGACGCGGTGTACGCGGCGTTCGACGTACCGCCGTCCGAGGCGGCGCGCGTGGCGGACGCCGTGCGCACGCTGGGGTTGGCGGGGGTGAACCTCACCGTTCCGTTCAAAGAGGCCGTGGTGCCGGCGCTCGATGCGTTGTCGCCCGCGGCTGCGTTGGCCGGCGCGGTGAACGTTGTCCTGCGCGAAGGCCAGAGCCTCGTGGGGCACAACACCGACGGTCTGGGCTACTTGCGCGCGCTCAAAGACGAGCTGGGCGTCGATCCGCAAGGCGCGACCGTCGCGATCCTCGGCGCGGGCGGAACGGCGCGGGCCGTGGCGGCGGCGCTCGCCGGCTCGGGCGTGGTCGCCGTCACGTTTTTCAACCGGACGTTGGAGCGCGCTGAGGCGGCGTGCGCCGCGCTCGAAGCCGCTTTTTCATCCTGCCGCTTTGCCGCCGCACCGTTGTCCGCCGAGGCCTTCCGTGCGGCGTCTACCGGCGTAGACCTCGTCGTGAACTGCACCTCCGGCGGCGCGACCGCGGCGGTCGCCGCGTTCGACGTCGGCGGGTTGAGGCCGGGCAGCGTCTGGACCGACGCGAATTATTGGATGGCCGATCCTCCCCAGTTGGTGGCTTGCGCGGGCAGGGGCGTGCGCATCCAGCGCGGCATCGGCATGTTGGTGCATCAAGGGGCGGAGAGCTTCCATCTTTTTACCGGCGTTTTGGTCGACGGTGACACCGTGCGCGGCGTGCTTGACCTCGGAGGTTGGTGATGGATCTGCATGTGCGCAGAGGGGCCGAGGCGCTCGGGCCATTCCGCTTGTTGGACGGTCCCAATGTGGCGGGTCGCTCCGAGGATTGCGACATTCTTTTGCCGAGCCGTCGCGTGTCCCGTCACCACTGCGTATTTGAGCTCTTCGGCGGGCGCGTGACCGTGCGCGATCTCGGCTCGCACAACGGCGTCGTCGGTTCAGACGGGCGCCGGGTGAGCAACTTGGTGCTTCGTCCCGGCGATGAGGTGCTGATCGGGGACTTCATGTGCGGCCTGCAAGAGTCCGAGCAGACGCAGACCGAGCTCGAGCTGGACGTCGAGCGCAGCGGGCCGGGAGAGGCGCGGGGGATCGCCCGGAAGCCCACCGAGGTGAGGCCGCTCGCGGACCTGCTCGACCTCAATGACGCTGAGATGGAAGACCCGGACGATTTGAGCATCGGGGCGCATCTCGTCACCGAAGAGGCATCGAGTCCGTTTTACAAAATCGGGGACTCGCCCGCGGCGCTTCGCGCGCAGGAACGGCCGGCGCCGACCTTTGCGGTGCCCAAGCCCGCGAGCGATGCAGCGCCTCGTCGCCCAGCTCCAAGGCCGATCGCGCCGCTGATCCTCGACGAGACCTCCCATCCGGTGGTGTTGCGGGATCAGCCCACCGGCTTGCCGATCGCCTTCGGCGCTTCGCCTTTGGCGGTGGCTCCAGCGGTGCCGGCCCCGCCAGCACGTGCTGTGGAGGGGGCGGCGGTGCCTTCGCCTCCCGTCGTGGTTCCGGTGCGGCTAACGCCCGTTGCCACCGGCGCTGCACCCATCCCGTCGGCCCCTCCGGCATCGGCCCCAACCGCTCCCACGCCCAGCGCAGTTCGGCAATTTCCGGCCCCCAACGTAGCGGCACGGAAAGCAGCGGCTCCTGCCGCTCCTGCCGCTCCTGCCGCTCCTGCCGCTCCTGCCGCTCCTGCCGCTCCTGCCGCTCCTGCCGCTCCTGCCGCTCCTGCCGCTCCTGCCGCGCCTGCCCCGCCCGCGCCCGTCGCCCCAGCCACGCGCGGGGTTCTGCCTCCCGGCGCCCCCGCCAGCCTCGGCAGCCCGCTCCCGTTGGTGGTCGCTGGCGTCTTGTTGGTCTTGATTGGTCTTTTTGTGGAGCTTTGGGGCGCGGCGCGCGTGGATCAAGCGGCGACGGCGCTCGCAGCCGACGTGTCGGCCGAAGAGGCGCTGGTCCTCGCGGGCGGCTCTGCCTTTGGCGTTGTAGTGACATCCTATGACGCCAATGGGCGCGCGATTGGAAGGAGGGAGGCTTTGGACGCCGACATCTTGCAAGAAGCGCAGGAGCGCGGCATCGCGCACATCGAGTTTGCAGGCGGAACGCGCGCCGTAGCGGTCTCCCGCGATGCAGCGGGCCAAGTCAAAGGTTTTGTGGGCGTAGACGGCCCGCCTACGCGCTCGAAGGGCAGCGCGACGACCTTTCGGGCGCTCGCGGCGACTCAAGCCGGTGTCGGCTTGCTGATCGTGGTGGCCGCTGCGTTTTTTTCGCGGCGCCGAAGCTGAGGTCCGGCGTGCGGTGGCGCTTCCCCGCTGTCGAAGAGGCGGGGTGACGAATCCGAAAAACAGGCTATGCGCGCCGGCGCTTGGTCGGTGCTCCTGAGCGGGCTGCCGGCCATCGCGCGATTCCAATTCACTTTCTAAGCTTTCTCCCTTGCCCAATCCCTTGCCCACGAGGTTCTCTATGTTGCTTCCTCTCGTCCTCCTCCTTGCTTGCGAGCCTCCTCCTCCCCCCGTGCCCGGCACGATGGAGCGCAAGGGAGACGTGGTGTCGGTGGTCAACGGACAGAACGTGACACAGGACATGATCGACCGTACCCTCAGCCAGTTGCCGGCTGGCACCAAAGACAAGATCGTCGCTATGGGCCAGATGGACCAGGTGAAGGATCAGGTCGTTATTGGCGAGCTGCTCTACCAGGAAGCGTTGAAGCAGAAGCTCAACGAGGGCCCGGACGGCGCGATCGCGCTCGCGATGGCCGAGCGGGACGCGCTGGCCCGTCAGCTGCTTGAGAAGATCGTCGCTGAGCGCGCGAACGACGCCGCGATCCAGAAGTGGTACGACGACCACGCGGTGCAGTTCAAGCGCCCGCAGGTCAAGGCCCGCCACATCCTCGTGAAGGAGAAGGCTGAGGCTGATGCGATCTTCGCGCAGGTGAAGGGCGGCGGTGACTTCGCCAAGCTCGCGACCGAGAAGTCGCTCGATGCAGGCAGCGCCAAGGAAGGCGGCGAGCTCGGCTGGTTCGAGAAGTCGCGCATGGTGCCCGAGTTTGCAGACGCCGCGTTTGCAGCCAAGAAGGGCGACGTCATCGGTCCGGTTCAGACCAAGTTCGGCTTCCACATCATCGACATCGAAGATGTGCGCGACGCCCGCCCGATCGAAGAGGTCAAGGACCAGATCAAGGGCCAGCTGCGTAACGAGCTGATCCAGGCGTACATCGAGGAGCTCAAGAAGGGCGCGACCATCACCACCCCGAACGGCGCGGGCGCCGCTGCGGGTGCTTCGGTGACCGAGTCCAAGCCGGGTCCGGGCGCTCCGCCCCCTGCGGCTCCTCCCGCGGCTCCCCCCGCTCCTCCCGCGCCGTAGTTCATACCATGTGGGCGTTGATCCTGGGTGGTTCGAGTGGCTTCGGGGCAGCAAGCGCGCGCGCGTTTGCCGCTGCGGGCTACGACATCGCGGTGGTGCACCTCGATCGCCGTGGCACCATGCCACAGGTAGAGGCCTTGCAGGCGGAGATCGCCGGCATGGGGCGCGCCGCGGTGTTCTACAACGTCAACGCCGCAGACGATGAGCGTCGGGCGGAGATCGTGCGGGACCTCCAGGATCGCGGCGCCAACGTTCGTGTGCTCCTGCACTCGATCGCGTTTGGCAGCCTGCTCCCCTTCGTGCCCCCGGAAGCCGCGCCTGGTGAAAAACAGGCGAAGGGAGCCAGTCGCAAGCAGTTGGAGATGACGCTGGACGTCATGGCCAACTCGCTGGTGTACTGGTCTCAGGATCTGGTGAACACGGGCTTGCTCGGGCGCGGAGGGCGCATCTACGCGATGACGTCTTCGGGCTCGCATGTGGCTTGGGCGAGCTACGGCCCGGTCGCGGCCGCAAAAGCCTGTCTGGAGGCGTATTGCCGTCAGCTGGCTTTGGAGCTGGCGCCGCGTGGAATCACCACGAACGCGATCCTCGCGGGCGTGACCCGCACGCCTGCCGTGGAGAAGATCGCCGGCGCTCAAAAGCTGCTTGAAGGCGCACAGTCGCGCAATCCCTTCGGGCGGCTGACCAAGCCCGATGACGTCGCGCGCGCGTTGGTCTTGCTCGCCTCGCAGGACGCTCACTGGATCAACGGCAACGTGCTCCGCATCGACGGCGGTGAGGACGTCTGCGGCTGAGCGGACGGCGGGCTACTGCACCGCCGCGGTGTCCCCGCTGCAGTCGATCCCCGCCTCGCGATCGGCGTTCTGGCGATCGGTGAGCTCCGTCTCGCACTCGTCCTGCAACGCGGCGTCGTCGTCGGTGTAGATCGTGCTGCAATCTGCGCAGGACAGACTGGCCGTGTCGGAGCCGTCTTCGCAGGAGCAGATGTAGTTGCAGTAGTCGGCGCAGGGCCCGGCGCTGACGCCGAAGCAGCCCGCGAGGCCCGCGGCGAGCGCTCCAAGCAGCGCGAAGCGGACGAGAGCGGGGGGAGACACAGGTAGAGAGTAGGTCATCGTGGTAGGGTAACGCATGGCGAGTTTTGTGAACAAGGTGGTGGTCGTCACCGGAGCCACCAGCGGAATCGGCCGGGAGACGGCGGTACGGTTCGCCGCCGCCGGGGCTCGAGTGGTCGCGACGGGGCGCAGCCAAGAGCGACTCGCTGAGGTCGCGGGCGTCGTCGATCTCGCGCTGACGCTGGACGTCACCGACGACACCTCGGTGGCCATCGCGACGGCGGCGGTCCTCGACCGCTACGGCGGGGTCGACGTGGTGGTGAACAACGCCGGGATCGGCCTTTTCTCTGCGTGGGAGGACACCGACATCGCGGCGATCGCCCGGGTGATGGACGTCAACTTTTATGGCGCGGTGCGCGTGGCGCGGGCATTTTTACCATCGTTGATCGACCGTAAAGGCGTGCTGTTGCAGGTCGCGAGCGTGGCGGGACGGCGCGGGTACGCACGACACACCGCGTATTGTGCGAGCAAGCACGCGCTGATCGGCTGGTCCGAGTCCGTGCGGCACGATCTCGCGGGCACGGGCGCGAGCGTGGTCGTCGTGTGCCCGCCTGCCGTGCGCACGCCCTTCTTTGAAAACGCTGGATACCATACGTTCGACGAGGACCATCCCGGCTTGGTCACCATGACGCCGGGCGCGGTCGCGGACGGCGTGCTCGATGCGGCGCATCGGCGTCCGGATCGCGTGATCTTGTCGCCTCGCGCGCGGGCTTTGGACGTGCTGAACTTCGTCTCGCCGCGCTTGCTTCGGGTGGTGCAGGGCTTCAAGTAGTTTGCGTACCCGGCTCGGGTACCGCCTTCACGTGCACCGATTATAGGGGCGCCTTGAGGTCCTATGCGAACGAACATGATGCTGATGGTGCTTGTGCTGTTGACCGGTTGCCCCGAGCCCGTGCCTTCGGATGGCGTGGTGGCGGGGGCAGGTCCTGTTGCGCCGCCGGACGGGGGCCCTCCGCCGACGGATGCGACCGGCGTGGTTGCGCCTTCGCAGGATATTGAGGTTGAACCGGGTACGGGTGTGGTCGTCTCCGGTACGTTCACGTACACCGGGGATGTCGCGGGCACCTACCGGGTAGACATCTCCGCGCCGTCCACCTCCGGACCTTCGGTGCTGGTTGGAAAAGCCGTCGTCGCCGAGCAGGGTCCGTGGCAGATTGAAGTCCCGAAGAACGCAGGCGCCATCACGGTTATGGCCTTTATCGAGCAAGGCCATGGCCCAGGCGGCGGTACCCCGTCGATGACGGTCTACGGCCTCACGGTCGCGGAAGCGCCGGTCACGGGCGTCGCGCTCGCTCCGGCCGAAGGGGGGGCCATCGTCGGAACCCCGCCCGCGCCGGCGGCGGGCAGCGCTCCTGGGGGCCCGCCCCCTGCGGACGGCGCGCCTCCTCCGGGTGACGCTGGTGCGCCGCCTCCCGGCGGTGCCGCTGGAGATGGTGTGTTCCCTCCGGACGCTTCGGTGCTCGCGGATGGGGCAGCCTCTGCGACGGCGGCCAAGCCCGCAGCAGCTCCGGCAGCGGCTGCAACCGCCACCACGCCCGCGGCGGGAGCGGCCAAGCCGGGGACCACGCCCGCAGCGGCTCCAGCAGCTGCGACCAAGCCCGCGGCGGCGCCTGCGGCAGCGGCCAAGCCGGGGACCACGCCCGCAGCGGCTCCGGCAGCAGCGGCCAAGCCGGGGGCCACGCCCGCAGCCGCTCCCGTCAAACCTGCTGCGACGCCCGCGGCATCGCCCGCGAAGCCGGCCCCGACCCCCGCGCCGAAGTAGCGCGGGGCCTTCGGGTCGTTCCGGCTCGCTCAGTAGTGCGGGGGCCGCTCGACGCCGTCGCTGAAGGTCAGCGAGCCGTCGTCTCCGGTGGTGCGGGCCTCGCGGAACCCCGCGAGCTCCCGCTTTAGATCCGCGTTGGCTGCGAACAGTTCGCGGATCAACAGGTCGAGCTCGCCAAGCTGGTGTTCGAGGAACGCGGCTTTGACCTCAAGCTCTTCGACCCGTTGTTCGAGCGCCTCGCTCATCCAGCGAACCGGATCAACGCTTTGGGGTGTTGGCGAATCACGTTCTCAAAGCTTGCTTTATCCCAGTCCTTGATGTCGACCATCGTACCGACGCCGCCGTTGAGGATGGTCTTGAACACCGCGTCCTGAATGCCGTTGGAGCGATCTTCGAGCAAGCGCTTGGTGATCTCCCAGGTGCTGAAGATCTGCCGCCCGACGATGCCGTGGAGCTGCAGGCCGTCCATGACGACGCGGTGGAGGTCTTCGATCGTGCCGTCCCCGTTCTTGACCCCGAAGAGCACAACGTGACCGCCGCGGCGGGTGATCTTGATGGCGTTGTTCAACGACGAGTTGAACCCCGCCATCTCCATCGCGACGTCCACACCGACGCCGCCGGTGAGCGCGCGGACCTGCTCGCGCAGGCTGGGATCGCTGGCGTAGGGACGGGCGGGATCGGTGGCGCCGGGGGTGAGCACGACGTCGCAGCCAAGCTGGCGCGCGAGGTCGGCATGGTGCGGGTCCACCTCGATGCCGATCACCTGCCGCGCGCCCATGCCGCGCGCGATGAGGATCGCGAACAAGCCGATGGTGCCGCACCCGACGATCGCTACGGATTTGCCGCGCAGATCGGTGGCTTGGCACGCGTGCACCGCGTTTCCGAACGGCTCCTGCACTGCCGCCACTTCGGGCCGAATCTTGGAGAGGTCGGTCTTCCACAGGCTCTTCGCCGGGAGCTTCAGGTACTCGGCGAAGCAACCATCGAGGGAGATGCCGATGATCTTGTCTTTCGCGCAGACGTGCACGTCGCCCGCCTTGCACTGGTAGCAGACGTCGCAGATGATGTGGGATTCGGTGGAGACGACGTCCCCCGCGCGATACCCGAACTTCGAGGCGGCTTCCGGGCCGACCTCGACGATCTCGCCGAGCAGCTCGTGCCCGACGATGCGGCGGGAGCGGCCCTCCTCGGCGAGGCTGCCGAGGATCATGTCGCCGAAGGCCTTTCGCCACCAGATCCCGCGGTCAGAGCCGCAGAACCCCGCGTACTTCACGCGGATGAGCACCTCGTCGGGAGCGGACAAAACCGGGACCGGCACGCGGTCTTTTACGAGGCCGGTTGAGGTATCCCAGCCATCCCGTTGGCGGTCAAAGGTCAGCGCGGTCATCAGCTCGGACATGGGGCACTCCGGAGTGTGCGAGCGACGGCTCGCACGAGCGCCGCAAGGCTATCGCGGATTGTGCGGGGACGCGGTCGCGCGCGTTATCGGAGTTGGGCTCGCTTCGAGGATCGGCATTCATCAGCCCCGCTTCCAGTTTGCGCTCGATGCCGTGCGGACGGTGTTCAACGCGCTGTTTCGCGAGGCGCTGCCCGCCGATGAGCCGGAGATCCTGCGCCTCTTGGCGGGCGTAGGGTGGCACTTTGAGGCGGTATTTTCTACGGGACGTACACGCTGGATGGTGCAGGAGCTGTCGCGCACCTTCGGAATCTCCGGACGCGCTGCCGACGCCGCGGCGCGAGAGGCCTGGGACCTGTGGATGCAGGCGCGCTTGGAGGAGCTGATGCTGCCGCGTTGGGTGGGCGCGGCCCAGCCGAGCCGCGATTGGGTGCGCTTCGATGGCGCGCTGCCGGAGCGGGGGCTCGTGCTCCATCTGCGTGCCGGTTCGCGGATGATGGCGGCGTGGGCTTTCGCCGAGCGAGCTCGGGAGGCGGGGCTGCCCGCTGACTGGGTCGGCGTCTTTGGACGCAGGGGATTGCCGCCCGAGGGCAGGGGAGCGGTGCGGCGAAGCTGGTTGAATCAGCGCGACGCCGTGCGTCGCCGTCGGGAGGAAGACAGCCTCCCTGTGGCGTGGCTCGAGGATGAGCAGGCGTTGGAGGCTCATCTTACCGTGGGTGGGTTGGCGCTCGTCGCGGTTGACGATCAGGGCTTTGAGCATCGGGAGCCCGGGCTGTTGTTTGGCCAACCCTTGCCGATGGGCGGGCTCCCGTGGCGACTGATGAAGGAGCATCCTACGCAGTGGATGGCGGTGGAGCGGCTGCGCGACAAGACCCATCGCGTCGAGCTGCACGACGCCGCCGGTCTGGATCGCGCGACGCTGCTGGGGCTCCTTGAGGACGACGTGCGGAGGCGACCGGGGCACTACGCGATGACGCTCTTTGAGCATCGGATGCGCAACGGCGAGTCCCTGCGCTGATCGCGACTTCGCCAGCGTTCAGCTTCGACGCATCCGGGCGACGAGATCTTCGTCCAGCTCAGACGCGTCAACATCAAAATCCGCCAGCAAACTGGCGAGATCGTCGGGGCAGGCGGTATGGGCTGCCTTCTGGGACGGACAGGGGCACAACCACGAAAACACGCGGCTGAGGCGGGTGGTTTCTTTGCGGCTCAGCGTAGACGGCCGCGGCTTGGACGCCAGCGCGAGGTTGCCGTCGGCGTGCAGCCAAGCGTGTACACCCCGCCTTGCTTGTAGAGGCAAAAACTCCTCGACCAGATGGCCGTCGGGGCCGTCCATCGTGGCGCGCACGTGGGCGTCCGTCGGCAGTTGGTTCGGACCGCGAAGATCGGCCACCCACGTCTCAAAGTCCACTGGCCCTACGACGGCAGGCCCTAACGGTCGGCCCATCGCGCTGACGAGCCCGATCGTCAGGCCACGCGTCTGCGAACCTGCCGGCGCGTCTACGCGGACACGCCAGCGGTCACCAGACCTACCGAGAAACGAGAGCGAGAGCGCCATGAACCACCGCGTTGCTTATACTCACGGTCCAGCCGTAGTCTATGGAGCACCCGATGACTTTCCCACTTCAGGCCTCTCATGCGTTCTCCCGCGGTCGCTCGGTAGGAGGCGCGCTGTTGTTTGGCCTCGCTGGCTGCGCCACCTCCGAACCCCCGCCGGTCCCTGCTCCGGCGGTCGAGGTCGCACCCGCGCCGCTCACCCCAGCGCCGAAGGTGGCTGAGGAGCCGGTGGTTCAGAACCTCCCGCCGGAGATCACCGAGCTGGTGTTCACGCCCAAGTCTCCGAAGGACGGCGACAGCGTGCATGTGGACGTCACCGCGACCGATCCGGAGGATCGCGGCATGACCTTCCACTACGTTTGGAAGGTCAACGATGTCGAGAGTATCGAGGAACATTCTGCGACAATCCGCACCTCTCTGAAAAAGGGGGACACGCTGAGCGTGACGGTGGTGGCGCGAGACGAGGAGCAAGATTCCGAGCCGATGACCCTCTCCGCGACGGTGACCGGTTTGCCGCCGATCATGGAGACCACGCCCAACCAGCTTGGGCGCTTGGACGGCGTGCGCATGCGGGCCTCGGACCCGGATGGCGGGGACATCACGTGGACGTTGACCGGCGGACCACAGGGTATGGCGATCGATGCGTCCGGCGTCTTGCACTACAAGGGCTCAGAGACCGAGCCGGGCGGGTCCTACGAGGTCGCGATCGTCGCCACCGATCCCGACGGCGACTTCGCGAAGATGTCCGTTCCGATCACGATATCTCCCGGAAGCGCGGCGCCGAAAGCGGATCCCGCCAAGGCAAAGGCCCCCTGACGTCGGTCGGGCGGCCGATCGGTCATGAACCGGGCGGGATAGACAGAGGGTATGCCCGTCTACATCACCCCCGCCGGCTACAAGAAGATCGTAGACGAGTACAATTGGTTGCACACCAGCGAGCGTCCGCGGATCACCGCTGAGGTCTCCTACGCCGCTTCGCTCGGGGACCGCTCGGAGAATTCCGAGTATCTCTATGGCAAGCGCCGCTTGCGGGAGATCGACAAGCGTCTGCTCTTCTTGCGCGGTCGTCTCGAGAAGATCGAGGTGGTGGATCCCACGCTCTTCTCCGGAGACATCGTGCGTTTCGGCGCTACGGTGGAGATCGAAGACGAAGACGGCCGGGCGCAACGCTGGACCATCCGCGGCGAAGACGAAGTCGACATGGAGAACCACGTGATCTCCTACGTCTCGCCGCTCGGTCAGGCGCTCTTAGGGCGCGCGGATGGGGACTCGGTGGTTTTTGAGAGCCCGCGGGGGCGGCGCGAGGTCACCATCACCGCGATCCTGTTCCCATCGCCCAATTCATGAGCGCTGCGGCGCCGAGTCGATGGCCGGCCGTGCGTGCGGCGGGGATCGCAGCGGTGCTGTTTGTGCATGGGCTGGCCACGCTGCCGCTGCCGCACTCGATGCGGCGCGCCTCCTTCGACGAGCCGGTCGCGCAAGAAGAGCTGTCGGCGCAGGCTCGGCTTTTGCGGCGCATCGGGGTGAACGTGACCACCGAGGAGCTCGTCGACGTGATGTTCCGGTCGGGGACCGCCTGGGTATCGGTGTACAACGCGGTGTTAAAGCCGTTGGAGCCTGCCTTTCGCATCACCGGCACCGGGCAGTCTTGGGGGCTGTTCACCTACCCGGACACCTTTCCGCACCAGCTGATCGTCGAGGTTCGAAGCAGTAAGTCCGGGCCCTGGGTGACGTTGTTTGCCGGTCTCGATCCCGAGCACCGGTGGATGCGCGATGTGCTCGCCTATCGCCGGGTGCGCGGCGTCTACGACGGGCAGACGACCAAGCCCGGAGCAAGCTGGAACAACCTCACGAAGTGGCTGGCCCGGCGCGCGTTTACCGAAGATCCGGCGGTGCAGGCCGTGCGGATCTCTTTCCGACGGTTTCATACGGTCAAGCCGGGTGAACCCCCCGACACCACGGTGGAAGCGCAGCGGCACGCGCGGACCTGGGCGCGCGCGCAGGTGATGCGATGACGTGGGCGCGCTGGGTGCAGCTGTGGGATCGCCGAGAAGACCCGGTGATCCTCGCGATCATCCGAATCCTCGTCGCTGGGGTGCTGCTCTACGATTTTCTGTGGATCCAGCACCTTGGCTTGGTGGAGGCGCTGTTCACGCCCCAGGAAGGAGGCGGATTTCCTGACGTCTACGGGCGCAGCCCGGTGCCCGAGCTGTACCGGATGCTCCCTGGCACCGCGGGCACGGCCTTCGCGGTCTGGACGGTGATGGTGGTCGCGCTGTTGTGCTTCGGCGTGGGTTTTCTGACGCCGCTCGCCGGGCTCATCGTCGTATTCACCTCAGCGCAGCTCGCAATGGTGCTCCCGTTAGGGGACCGCGGCATCGACACCTTGCTGCGCAACGTGGTGTTGATCCTGTCCTTGTCGTCGTGCGGGCGCAGGTTGGGCGTAGACGGCGTGCTGTTCGGGGTGCGGCGGCTCGCTCCCGCGTGGCCGCGACACCTGCTGATCCTGCAGCTCGCGACGATGTATTTTTGCGCCGGCATCCAGAAGACCGCGCTGTCTTGGGGGCCGTTGGGTGGGTTCTCGGCGCTGTTCTTGATCTTGCAGGATCCGGCGATCGCCGCGTGGCGCTTTGACTGGCTGGCGCGTTGGTACCCGTTGACGCAGTTGGCGACGGTGGGAACGCTGATTTTTGAGTGGTCGGCGGGCTTGGTCCCGCTGGTGTACTGGTTTCGCGACACGCGCACCGCGCCGGGGCGTCTCCGTGCGTGGTTCAACACCGCCCGCCCGCTGCGGATCTGGGTGGCTTTAGGCGTGGCGCTCCACGTAGGCATCGCGTGCACGATGTCCCTCGGTATTTTCCCGTGGGCGATGCTGGCGCTGTACCCGGCCTTCGTGCATCCCGAGGAGCTCGCGCGGGCGCTGCGGGCCCGGCTGCGGGCGCGTTAGAGCTTCTCCATGCGTTCTTCCGCTGCGTCTGTGGTGTTGTGCTCCCTCTTTGCTTTCGCGGCGCTGCTGGGGCCTCGACCCGCTGCGGCCGCAGAGCAACACGTGCTCTACGATCTTTTGGTGGACGGCTCCTTGGTCGGGACGCGTGACGTCACCATCAAGTACCTGCAGCGGCCTTCGGGAGAGCGTCACGTTCTGGAGTCCTACACCGAGCTTTCGCTCGGTGGGGTCCGCTTGGAGTCGCGCTGCTCGGGCTTGTCGACGCCGACCAGCGCGCAGTTTTCGTCCGCGACGGAGCGCGCCGGCGAGCGCTCGTCGGTCGCGGCCAAGGAGCTGCCTCAGGGCGGCTGGCAGCTGACGGTCGCGACAGGCACGAAGCAGATCGAGCGCACCGAAGCCAACGTGCGCGCGAGCACGCTGGACTTGATGGATCCGTCGCGCGTGGCGGTGCTGGACGCCTCCGGGCCGTTTGGGCTGGTGATCGCCGAGACCGGCGATGTCGTGATGGGCACCCTGAGCCCCGCGGAGTCCTCCAGCGTCAACGTCGGCGGACAGAAGGTGCCGACGAGTCGGTACACCTTGTCCGGGGATAGCGGAAGCGCGAGGTTCTACGTTACTTCTGAGGGGTTGCTGGTGCGCAGCGAGGTGTCGTGGATGGGCTTGTCGGTGGTCGGCACGCTGCGCGAGCTCCCCGAAGCGCGGGACTACGGCGCGGTGGAGACCATCGACGGGCTCGGCGCGCGCGTAAAAGAAGGCGAACTTTAGGATCAAGGTTGGCGCGGTGCGTGGAAATCGGCGATAGTGTGCGCGTCCATGTCGATTCACGACTCGCATCCAACGCTCCCTGCCGATCCCGGCGAGCGTTGGGCCGCGGTGAAAGACTTTGTGCTGCGTTGTCGGCGTTGGTCGGAGGGTGAGCTGGAGCGGCGGGCTGCCGACGGACGTCCGACGACCGAGTGGGACGCGTACCTGAAGTTCACCGACCACACGCTGCGCGAGCTGGACGACGGAACCTTGGACCACTGGTTTCAGGGGTCTGGTCGATGATCGCGTTCCTGCTGCTCGCGGCCTGTTCGTCCCAGCGGATGCTGGAGGGGCGCGTTCAGGATGTGTGGGGCCAGCCGGTCTCCGATGCGACGGTGGTGATCGAAGGCGTCGTCGAGCGCTTCCACGCGGATGATCACGGGCGCTTCTCCATCCCCACCGAAGCGCCGGTCAAGCGCGCGATGGCCGGCAAAGAGGGCTACATCAAAGAGGTGTCGGACCTCCCCGAGATCGACGAAAAAGCGGACTACTCGCCGCTGACCTTTACGTTGTATCCGGAGCCCGAAAAGCCCGGCTTCTATGCGATTGGTCCCACCGCCTACATCGCGGTTCCGGCGCAGCGCATCCGCATGGTCGCCACCGAGCTGCGGCACTTCGCGGGCATCCGGGAGATCCCCGATCAGGCGCTCGCCGCGGCGCGTCCGGCCAAGTTTGTGTTTACATCGATGCTGCGCCCGAGCGAACTTGCCCGGATGAACCTTCATCTCTCCAAGCTCGCGTTCGTCAATCATGCCGCGATCAAAGGCGTGTTGGGGCCGACCGAAGCGACCGTCAACCTGTGGATCTCGGATTCCGAGGTCCCCTTTGATCTGGAGTCGCTCCCGTCGAGGGACGACTACCTGATCACCACGCGGGCCGCGTTGGACCCGGGCGTGTACGCGTTTCACGCCCAAGATGTGCTGAACGAAGAGGATGAGCGGGTGTTGATGAACCTCCCCAAAGAGATGCAGGTGGCGTTCCCGTTTGAAGTGATGTGATACCGTCGGATCTTGATTCGGATTGTTCCTCGCCTGTGTCCGACGCGTTTGGCTTCGTTGGTTTTCCTCGCCTGCCCCGGCAGGCTTCGTCAAATCCGCCTTGCCATCCACGCCGGCCTCGACGGCGATCCACCAATCCGAATCATCGACCGCCGGTATGAGCCCGATCAACCCGCCGCCTTCTTGCTGATCCACAGCAGCGGTCCCACGCTGATCAGCAGCGCGAGCGCCTGCATCTGCCGCCACGCGACCGCCGCCAGCACGCCCGCTGCGGCTGTGTGACCGGTCGCGACGAACAGGCCCACCCAGAGCGCGTCGATGGCGCCGAGGCCCGCGGGGACTACAAACGCGACAACGCCGGCGATCGCGGTCGCCACGTGCATCCAAAGGTACGCGAGCGGCGCGGGAGCGAGGTGCGCGGCGCACGCGCTGGTGTAGCCGCCCGCGGCCATCAGCACCGTGGACAGCAGCGACCAGCTGACCGCCCTCGCCCAGTCGCTGGGAGTGTGGAGGCCGGGCGTGAGCGCGTCGCGGAGGACCGATCGCAGCCGGTCGGCGAGCTTGGGCGGGAGGTGACGCGTCAGCCTTGCATCGAGCGCCGCCACGATCGGCTGGGCGCGTCCGCTGACCAGCAGGTAGCCCGCGAGCGCGGCGCCGCTGAGCCCGAGCGTGACGGCTGCGGCGGTCTGCCATTGTTGGAGTCCGGGCAGCGCGGCGACGCCGACGAACAGTAGGATACCGACCAGTCCGAGGCCTAACAGGCGCGCGATCAACGTCGCGGAGGCGGCCGTCGCCCACGGAATCCCGAGCGCGCGGTCGGCGTAGGCGGCGAGCATCGCCTCTCCGGAGGGGCCGGGCAGGGTGACGGTGAGCGTGTTGGTGGCCAACACGGCCAGCGCGCTCTGCGCGATCGATGGACGTGGCGCGGGCAGCATCGCTGCCCATCGGGGACCTTGTGCGGCGATCCCGAGGCTCCAGAGCGTCGCGGCCAGCGCCAACAACCTTGGATCGAGCTCGGTGGATGGGCGTGCTCCCTCGCGCAGCACCCCGAGCACCGCGTGTCCGACCGCGCCGGCGATCGCGAAGGAGAGCGCGGCGACCAGCGCCACTCGTGCGGCCGAGCGCCACGAGGTCGGGGAGGGCGCGCCGGTCATCGTGTGTAGGGAGTTATCAAGAATTCATCATGCGAGAGCGGTTTGGGTTAGTCTGCCTTGCTTTCTGGAGCCGAATTGTTGGTCCGTCGCTTTGTACTCCCCGCCCTGCTCGTCCCCGTGTTGTCCTTCCCCCTGCTGTCCTCCACGGCCTTGGCCGCAAAGGCAGCTCCTCCCCCGGCAGCGCCCGGAGGCTGTGACGCAAAGGCCCTGACTGCCGCGCTCGTAGCGGCATCGCCGGGTCCCAGCGCGCAGGCCTACATGGACCTCGCGGCCTGTGACGCTGGCGCTGCAAAAGCGGCGACGCCAGAGGCGTTCAAGCGCATCCTCCCCGGTACGACCGGCGATGCCGCGGCGCTGGTGGCGATCGGCCTGGGACAAGGGGAGTCCGTGCGCTCCTGGCTGACGGCGCTCGAGTCCGACGAACGTGCGGGCGCGCTCAACAAGCTGGGCGAGGCCTGCGAAAAGCCCGGTGTCACCGCGTTCTGGCTGGAGACCGAGAAGCTTCAGGCCGAAAAGTTCTGGAGCAACCGCTGGTATGCTGCGCTCGATGCGTGCCGGGTGCCCGACGCGCGCGCGCTGCTCGCCGCCAAGGTCAGCGCGAGCAAGAACGACCGCGTGATGTTCTCCTCGGTGCTCGACACCTTCGCGACCAACGCCGGCGCCGACTCGATCGCGACCATTCGGGCGATCGCCGAGCAAGAAGCCACGCAAAAATCTCCGGACCCCTTGGTCTACATCGATCTGGTTCGTGTTCTGCCCTCTGCGGGCGGTGTGGGTGACCCCGCGGGCGCGAACATCGACCGCTTGCGCGCGGCGACTGAGGCGCTCAACGGCATGGCGCCGACGCTCCCCGAGCGTGCGATCACCGAAGCGCGCAAGGCCTACCTTGCGTTGGGAGACGAGGTCGCGTCCGATCACCTCGTCGCGCTGCGCTACAAGAGCGTGCTGCAAGACAGCAAGCTGCTCTACGGCGTGGTCGCGGTGGAAAAAGCCACCTGCAAGAAGGGCGACGTGCGGGTGACCCTGCACGCGGCGCCGGTGTGGGACGCCGGCCGTACCTGGCCGGATCAGCTCGCCGAGCGGGTCAAGCCGAACGCCGATAATGTCTTTGAGCCGAACCTCGCCGAGACCTGCAAGGGCACCGGAACGGTAGAGTACGTCGTCCCCGAGGCGCCTTTCGCCTCCATGGCGGACTACAACACCTGGGTGGTCGCGCAGAAGCAGGTGGTCGATCGGGCCAACGCGGGCGTGACCGTCAAGCAGGAGCTCGAGAAGGACGCGATCACCGACTGATCGGGCGCTCGCGAGCGGGAGGGCGGGACATGCTTCCCACCTCCCGCAGCAGCGCCTCCAGCGCCTCTTCAGGGTGATCGTGCACGACGACGATGCGACCGAGCGCGACGCCCGCTCGGGACCAGCGTCTCGCCTCATCTTGATCGCGCACGACGTAGCGTTGGAAGCGCCTCTCCCACGCGGGGATCGTGGGCTCCCCGGCTTCGGGGAACAGCAGCGCCGCGCGCACGCCCCCGAGGGTGATCGCCGCGATGATCCAGCGCAGTTCATCCCCCGACGAGGCGTGGACCAGCGCGGTCTCCACCTTGGCTGCGCGTAGCGCGCGGGCTGCGCCGAGCGCCGAGCGCAGACTAGGCTCAACCCGGAGCGAGGCGATGCCATAGGACGGCCCCACGCGGTCGTCCGCTCCGACCCAGCGCACCGCTTGGCTTCCTGCGATCATCCGGCGTCCTCGGCGTAGAACACCATCGCGACGGCGCCGAGGAGAACGACGAACAGCTGCTGCACGCGCGCGATCACCGCCACGCCGACCGCGATCGCGAGCGGAACCCCTGCGGCGAAGGCCAACAGCCCCGAGAGCAGCGCGTCCCATCCGACCTGCGAGCCGGGGAACGCGAACAGCACGACCGCGCCGGCGGTGGTCATCGCGTAGGTGAACAGCAAGCCGGCCAGATTCGGCGTCGCGCCTAGGCCCATCGCGACGATGCCGAGACCGCCGACCACACAGGCGTGGCCGCCGAGCGCCCACGCGGTCGCCACGGCGTAGCGCTGGAACCCGAGGTTCCCGACGGTGGCGAGGGCGTCGGCCAACGCATCGCAGCGCGGCTGCAGGGTTTGAACGAGGCGCGCGGGCCAGAAGGGCAGGGACAGAACCCAACGCCCGACGCCGCGCAACAACGCAGGGCGGCTGGACAGCACAAACAGCACGACGCCCCCGGCCGCGACCATCGCGGTGGCGGTCCCGACGCCCGTCTGGTAGCCCTCGGGGACCGGCATGTCGGCGAGCAGAAACAGCGCCAGCGCGACGACCCCAGCGAGCGCGAGGCCTACGAAACGCGCATGAACCCCCGCGGCAAAGGTCTGCTCGGGCGGGAGCTTCCATCGCCGGGCGGCCATCCCCGCCGCCACGAACTCCCCAACCGGGCCGGGCAGCGCGTAGTTGAGCAGCGTCCCCGTCACGAGGATCGCGGTCAATGGGATCAGCTGCACGTTCACCGAGGTCGGCATCAACGCGCGCCATCGGGCCGCGAGGAACGCAAGCCCGACCGTCATCAGCCCGCAGCCCGCGACCAGCCAGCTCAGGTTCGCCCCCTCCGCGACTCTCCGGGCGGCGGCTACGTCGGTTTGGGCGAACGCCAACGCCACGAGCACCGTGGAGGCACAGCCAAGCAGCGCCAGCCGCACACCGCGTCGCGCGAGGCTGGGCTGCAAGGCGGGTTCAGGAGCAGACACGTCGCTCCTTGCGCTGCGGCATCATGCTACTGGGTCGCGGTGGCTTCGGCCTGGCCGGACTTGGCTTCCGAATCTTCTTTCTCGACGTTGGCGCGGATCAACAGCGCCTCCGTCCCGGTGAGCGGGTAGTTCTGTCCGGTGGCCGTCGGGCGCTCCAGATTGGCTTGGATCTCCATGCTCTGCGTGTAGGCGCGTCCGAAGTCGTACTGCAGGTGCAGAGGTTGGGCGCAGCCGGCCAGCCCCATGGACGCGGCGAGCAGCAAGGGAGACAGCGTAGGTTTCATGGGGACTCCGGGTGCAAGAGGCGCGTTAGCGCCGCGGCGGCGGGGGATTGGGTAGAGAGCGCGACGGCGGCTTCGTAGTTGGTGAGGGCGCTCGCGGTGTCGCCACGAAGCTCACACGCGACGCCCATGTTGTAACGTGCGTCGGCCTCGGTCCCTGCCGTGCGGAAGGTCGTGAGGGCTTCGGTGTCGCGCTCCAGCCGAGCGAGCGCGAAGCCGAGGTTGTTTCGGGTGCGCGCGTTGGAGGGGTCCTGCACCAGAGAGGCCTGAAAGAGCTCGACGGCGCGCTGGTTTTGACCCTTCGCCATCGTCAGGTACCCAAGGTTGTTCAACACTCGGGCGTCGTTCGGCGTCAAGCGGCGCGCCCGTTCCAGCGCGTTGATCGCCCCATCCGCGTCGTGGGCGTCCGACAGCACGACGCCCAGCTCGCTCCACGCCGCGGCGTTTCGGGGCTCCTTGCGTGTCACGGTGCGCAGCATCGACACGGCCTGATCGGTCATGCCTTTCGCTTGCATCGCGCGCGCTTGCAGCAGGTCGAGGCGGGCGTCCTTCATGCCGCTCCCGCGCAGCTGTGCGGCCACCTCGAGCGCATTGTCGATCATGCCGGCCGCCACGAGCCCTTCGAGGACGTCCAGCTGCGCCTGCGCACGCTCTTCAGGTTGGGACAGGTCGGGTGACACTGGCTCAGGCGCTTTGGCCCACGCGCTCGCGGCGTACAGAAACAGGCCGCATCCAAGCAGCATACCTTGGGTTGCTCGTTTCATCCTGCGTCCGCCATGCTCGGGAGCAGGATGTTCTTCACGTTCACAACCGCCGGCCCGATGAGCACGACGATCAAGCAAGGGAGGATGAAGCAGATCATCACCACGGTGAGCTTGGGCGACACCTGCGCAGCTTTGCCTTCGGCGCGCTGCATGCGCTTGACGCGCACACCCTCGGCGTGCACGCGTAAGGCGCGCGCGATCGAGGTCCCGAAGCGCTCGGCTTGAATCAGCACGTTGGTGAGCGAGACGATCTCTTGCACGCCGGTGCGCTCGCCGAGCCGGCGGAGCGCCTCCACGCGGGGGATACCGGCGTTGGTCTCGTGGGTGACCTGTTGCAGCTCGCGGGCCAGATCGGGGGAGGACGACTCGATCTCGTCGGCCACGCGCCGCATGGCGGCGTCTACGCCCAGACCGGCCTCTACGCAGCTGACCAGCAGGTCCATCGCATCCGGAAAAGACCGCAGCAGCGCCTCTTGGCGTTTTTGCAGCGCGTTGATGACCAGCACCCAAGGCAAGTAGTAGCCCATGCTCGTCCCGACCAGCGCGCCGCCCACCATCCAAAGCAGGTTGGTCTTTGGCACCAACAGGAAGCCCACCAGCGCGCCGAGCACGGCGCCACCGGTACGCGCCGCGCTGTACCATTCGACCGCGTTCCGATCGCGATATCCGGCTTGCATCAGGCGCAGTTTGAGCGCGCTGATCTGCTCCTCATCGGTGCTGGCCGCAAATCGGGCCGCTGACTGCGCGAGCCCTTGAAAACGCTGTCGAGGTGCCGCGCGCGACTCATCCTCGTTCGCGCCGGTCAGCTGACCAAGCCGCTGCGCTGCGCTGCGCTCTTGTCTGCCGAACAGCGACCAAACGCTGAACGCCAGACCGAAGACCGCCAAGCCTGCCGCGCCCGCCGCCGCTCCAATCACAGCGTCCATTACGCCTCCACCTTGGAGACTTCGCGCATGACGAACACCCCGAAGCTGAACGAACAGAACGCATACAGCAGCATCGCGATCCCGAGTCGGTCATTGACCAGCGGCTTCAAGTAATCGGGGCTGATGATGGAGATCGCGAGGGTGATCACAAAGGGCAGGCCGCACAGGATCGCGCCGGTCAGCCGGGCTTCCGAGGTCAGCGCCTGCACCTTCCCTTGGAAGATGAAGCGCGCGCGCACGGTCTGCGAGATGCTGTTGAGGATCTCGACGAGGTTGCCGCCTGTGTCGCGCTGAAGCAGGACCGCAGAGACGAAGATCTGCAGGTCAAAGTTGGCTGGGTTGCGGGCGTTTAGGTTTTGCAGGCACTCGCGGAGGTCCCTTCCGAGGTTGTTCTCTTCGTAGACTCTTCCGAATTCCTGGCCGAGAGGTTGGGGCGCTTCTTCAGAGACCAGCCGAAAAGCCTCGCTGATGCCGTGCCCCGCTTGTAGGGATCGTGCGATCAGATCGAGCCCATCGGGCAGCTGCTCGGTGAGCTTGCGCGCACGTTCATCGGCTTGACTTTGCAGGACGAGCACGGGAACGATCGCGCCAAATGCCATCAGCAGCAAGCCAACGGGCGATCGGGTGATCGCGACGCCCACCAACCCCATGACCGCCGCCGCGAGCGCCACCCGAATGTACAGGCTGGACGCGGGGTACGGTGAGCCTGCGCGCCGGATCATCACGTCCAGCTTCGCAGCCGGGCCGTTCCCGTCCGGTGTCGCCTTCAGGCGGAAGGTGGTTTTAGGCGCCTTTTCAACCAGTGTCCCGAGCCGCCGGGACAGCTCGCGGCTCTCTTTGTCCTTCTGGTCCTGCGTGGTCCAGTAGAGGAACTGCGCGAACAGCAGGAACGCTAAGAAAATGACGACGACGACGCTGACAATCAAGCCGTTGCTCAGCTGGAACGGCATCTATACGTCCATCTCGAAGCGAAACAGGTCCGGCGGCAGATCGATGCCGCTGCGGATGAGCCGCTGGGCAAACTTCGGGCGGGTGCCGGTAGCCCGGTAGGTGCCGCGCACGCGACCGTCTTCGTCTACGGTACGTTGTTCGAAGGTAAAGATGTCCTGAGTCGTGATCACCGACCCTTCCATGCCGACGATCTCGGTCACGCCCATCAAGCGCCGGGTTCCGTCGGGCAGGCGGTCGAGCTGGATGATGACGTCCAGCGCGCGCGCGATCATCTCGCGGATGTTCTTGTCCGCGAGGTTCGGCAATCCCATGCCCACCATCGTCTCGAAGCGCGCGAGCGCGTCCCGCGTGGTGTTCGCGTGCACCGTCGCCAGCGATCCCTCGTGTCCGGTGTTCATCGCCTGCAGCATGTCGATGGCTTCAGCGCCGCGAATTTCGCCGAGGATGATGCGATCCGGCCGCATCCGCAGGCAGTTCTTGACCAGCTCGCGCTGCGTGACCTCGCCGCGCCCTTCGACGTTCGGCGGGCGGGTCTCCAGGCGCACGCAATGCGCTTGCTGCATTTGCAGCTCGGCCGAGTCTTCGATGGTGATGATGCGCTCGCCGTCCGGGATGAACCCCGACAGCACGTTGAGCATCGTGGTCTTTCCGGAGCCCGTACCGCCGGAGATGATGATGTTCAGCTTGGCGCGAACGCAGGCGCGCAGCACGTCCATCACCGGACGCGGGCAGGCGCCGAAGGCCACCAGATCATCCGCGGTGATCTGTCGCGTTGCAAAGCGGCGAATGGACACCATCGGGCCGTCGAGCGCGAGGGGCGGGATGATGGCGTTGAAGCGGGAGCCGTCGGCGAGTCGGGCGTCCACCATCGGGCTGGTCTCGTCGACGCGGCGACCCACAGCCGAGACGATGCGCTCGATCACCTGCATCAAATGCCGGTTGTCGTTGAAGCGCACGTCGATACGCTGGAGCAACCCCCGCTTCTCGATGAATACGCTGTTGTAGCCGTTGATGAGGATGTCGGAGATGTCCGGGTCTTTCAGCAACGGCTCCAGCGGTCCGAGCCCGAGGATGTCGTCGAGGATCTCCTCCACCAGCCGCTCGCGCTCGATGCGGTTGAGCGGCAGGGAGCGGGCCTCTACTTCGGCGGTGAGCGTGTCCCGCAGCCGCTGGGCCAGCTCTTCGCGCGGGGTGGAGGTGACCTGCTCGAAGTCAAGCGTCTCCAGCAATTCGGCGTGCAACGTTCGCTTGATGCGCTCGTATTCCGCATTGTCGGTGCTCAACCCACCGGTCTTGAACCGTTGCTGTGCTCCGCGTACGCGATCGATCAGACGTGACGACATGTTTTAGATCCCCCTACCCACCGAGCTTGAAGATCGACGCAAAGATGCTGTTCGAAGCCTTTTTGTCGTGGAGGACCTCTCCGTTGGTGATCAGGCCGGTGAACGCCTCGATGTCCCGCGCGACCTGAGAGCGACGGTCGACGTCCCGCACGAGCTTGCCGTCGTTGACAGCCTTCATCGCGACGCGATCCTCGCTGATCTGCGCTTCGACCCGGCAGCCCAAGTTCTGCTCGATGTCCGGCACGCTCAGCAGTGGGGCCTTGCGATCTACCCGGTTTAGAACAAGTGAAATGCGGCTCCTTTCGATTCCGAGCCGCTCCAGCAGCTGGAGCCGCCGCCATGCGTTCTTCACGGACAGCACGTCGGGGGTGGTCACCAGCAACAGGCGGTCGGCCACGGTCGCAGCGGTCAGCGCGGCGTCGTCCACCCGACTGCCGCAATCCAGCACCACGTATTGGTAGGATTTTGCGACGGTGGTGAGCAGCTTCATCACCGCATCGCTGCTGGGTTCGTCGCGATGTTCGAGGGTTTTGGGCTGCGCGAGCACGTGCACCCGGGAGGTGTGGATGGCCATCTGCCCGTTGAGCATGCGCTCATCGAGGCGGCTCAGGTTCTTGAACACCTCCGCCATCGTGTTCGAGGGCTCGAGGTCCAGCATCGCGGCGACGTCACCCATCGAAAAGTCCATGTCGAGCACGCAGACTCGCTGGACCGGCGACAGCTCAGCGGCGAGGTTCACGCTTAGGAACGTGGAGCCTACGCCGCCTTTTGCGCCCCAAACGGTGATCACTTGCCCTGCGTCGTCGTCGGGTGTGTCGTTGAACACGGCCTCGTGCACCGCCTGGCGCAGCAGCTCGCTGTCCTCGGGGAGCACGATGAATTCGCTGTAGCCGGCGCGCATCGCGGCCCGCATGCGGTCCGGATCGGTCCGGCGCGCGATGGCCACCAGCACGGTTTTCGGGAGCTCGGCACGGATCTGTTGGGCGATGCGAATCGCCTCTTCGTGCTCGGTATCGAAGGAGGCGATGACGACGTTCGGCCTGTTCTTGCGCGCGACCATCATCGCGTCGTCAAAGGGCGTGGCCGTATTGGACAGCGCAGCCTCGGTGCCGAGCGTCTCACGGATCTGACCCATCGAGAGGGCATCTGCGCCGATCACCAGCACATTGGCGGTGTGCGTGACCGAGGAGTTCGAAGGAGCGGGAGTACCTGGTGTGCGCATCGGTTTTGCTCGTTACCGCTGCAGGCCGACAGCGCCGGTGGGCGCCGCGCTACGCGATCCAGGCTTGACTATAGTTCCCATCAGGAACAAGTCGAAGTCATTCGGATTGTAGTTTTCGGTGGATCCGGGAGGGGCGGGGACCTCCGCCGCGGCCATGGGGCGAACGAGCTCCGGAGTTACAAAGATGACAACCTCGGTTTCCTCTCGCCCGTGCTTCACGTAGCGGAACAAGCTTCCGAGGATGGGGAGGTCGCCCAGAATCGGGATCTGCGAGCGGAACGCCCGGGAGCGCTCTTTGAGCATGCCGGCCATCGCAAAGGTCATCCCGTCGGCGATGCGCAGGTGCGAATCCGCTTTTCGCATCACGAACGCGGGTACGTCTATGCCGACGAGCTTCAGCGAGTTGGCTTCATCTAGCTCGCTCACCTCGACGTAGGTGCGCAGGTCGATCACGTTGCCGGCGAGCACTGTCGGGACAAATACGAGCTTGACGCCGTATTCTTTGAATTCGAGTGAGATCTGACCGTTGTCCTGGCCGATGGGAATCGGAATCTCTCCGCCCGCAAGGAATTCGGCTTGCTGGCCGGAGAGCGACACCAAGGTCGGCTGGGCCAGCGTGCGTGCGAGGTCATACTCCTCGAGCACCGACAAGATCGCGGTGATGTTGATCGGCGTGGACGTCACTAACCCGATGAGGTTGAACACACCGGCGGCCGGCGACGCGACGAGGTTGCCGTTGATGTTCGGGTAGACGGTGGTGGCCGCCGTTGCGGCGCTCCCGCCCCCGGTGGCACCGGGACCGGTCAGCGAATATTGGTCACCGCCAGACTGCCCGAGGATGTTCAAGCCGAGCTCGCGTAAGCCGGTGCGGCTGACCTCGGCGAACGTGACGTGCAGCTGTACCTGACTGTCCCCTTTGACCGTGAGCAAGTTCACGAACTTCTCGTCGTAGATTCGGGCGATGCTGGCAATACGCTCGGCCGTCTCCAGATCCGCGACCTCGCCTTCTACGACCACGCGGTCCTTGATCGGGTAGACCCGAGGCGCCGGCCCGGTGACCGCAGCGGTGATGCGGCGCGTCATGTCCGAGAGGTCGTTCTGAACCTGCACCTTGTACACGCGCGGGTGGCTCACGTCGTCGCGGTACCACACCCACAGATCGGTGGTGCCGACCTGCACGCCTCGGATTTGGAACTGTCCTTCTTCGAGGATCTTGATCTCGGCGACATCGGGGCTCGAGATGAGCACGCGGGAGAGGGGGCGCGCCTCTTTGCGGATGACCGACTCGCCCACGCCGACGTCGATGGGCGCATTGTCCTCGGCGTATGCGCTGTGGATGAACGGGAGCGCGGTTGGGCCGAGTCGGGACGCGACGTCAGCGCCGTTGAAGGCAAGCAAGGCGAAAAACAACATGCCGTGGTCTCCGGTGGGCCTGATGAGGCAGCGCAGCGTGCTTTATCGGCCGCGTTTGGGTTTCGAGGTGCTGGTCGATTCGGAGGTCGTGCCATCGGTTTGGAAGGTGATGATCGACGAACTTCCGCCTTGAATTACCGTCGCTTTGGGCAGCGTGGGCTCGGCCGGCGCTGGGCGCTCTGGCCTCGGGGTGCTCGAGCCTGTCGCGTCCGCGCCGATCAGCGCGTCGGTGGTGACCGGGCCGTTCGACACCGTCTGGAGGATGTCGATGTCGCTGCGCAGCACGACGTGGATGTCGCCGCGCGCGACCGCTTGGGCGAGGCGCTCCGCCTCTTCGGGGCTCAGCTCCAGCGTGATGGAGGGCTTGAGGTTCCGGGTCTGGCTGCTGGGCTTCTCCTTGGCCGCCTTGTCCCCCTCGGTTTTCCGCGGCGCTTCGCTGTCCAGCGCGGAGCCCACCGCGAGCACCTTGATGCCTTGAAGGATGGTGTCAGTCACCCACTTGGCGCCGACGGCCGCGGGATCTTCGGGGGCGATTGTGACGATGACATCGATGTAGTTGCCGGCCTGCAACAGGCCTGCGACCGCGGTCTCGGTGTCGGTCGCGACGGTCATCGCGCGCTTTCCAGGCGTCACAATCGCGTTCAGGCCGATTCCAGCGTCAGGGCGCGCGAGGCGCTCTTCCCGGATCGACTCGTTCGCGAGGATGCGCTCGCGCGGGGTCCTTCCCAGCACGTCGGTCAACGCTGCGAACGTAGAATCTCTGGGGATCATCTCGGGTGCGACGTGCCGCACGGTCACGTCGTCGGCGGTGATCGGCAGACCCATGGAGAGGTCGCGCACGGCAATGACCACGTCGGCGGTGGCCTTTGGCTTTGCGGCTTCCGCGACCTCCTGAGCAGACTTTTGCATGGCGCGCACGACCAGCACCGCGGCGATCGCAGCCAGCAGCAGCGACGCTGCGAGAAACACAAAAGCCCGGTTACGACCACCAGATTGCTGACGTTGCATCAATCTACTCCGCGGAGTCCTTTCCTATCCCCAAACACGGGCTGTCGCCAACCAAGCCGCCCGCTCGGGGGCGGCAAAACGCAAACAGGCGGCTGTCTTCCGACAACCGCCTGCTTGTTGAACCCTACGGGCCGATTACGGCGTGGAAGCCGCTTCGACGGTAGTGGCGACGGTGGTGAAGAGGTTCGACAGGTTGGTGCCGAGCAGGGTCAGAGCGGCGATGATCGCGATGGACACGAGGCCGGCGATGAGCGCGTACTCGATAGCGGTGGCACCGGATTCGTCGCGGATGAGGGACTTGATCATGTTTGGCTCCAGAGTCGGGGGTGATGCACGGAAAGATTTACCTTCCCCGTGATTTGGACTGAGGACGGATCCTCACAGGAGGATTGAACCTCTTGCTGCCACGTTACCGCGGCTCTGCGGGGTTGGTCAAGGAAGTTGTCAGACTTTCGGCGGGCTTGAAGAGGTCGCCCCGAATGGTGTAGCCGGCCTCTCCGAGGATAAAATCACGAAAATCGTCACCGAGCAGCTCGGCTCGCCACGGAGCCAGCGCGCTCCACGCCTTGGGCGCGTCTGAGAGCAGGCGATGCACGTCCCGATCCGGAAGCAGCAGCTCACCCGCGACGCCGGTGCGGCGCTCGATCACGCGGCTGATGGCACGCACGACCTCAAAGCCGGCCTTGTCCGTGGGGAGTGCGTCTGGCACCGGTCCGGGGGAGCGCAGCATGTTCAGCACGTTTCCCGACTCCTGACGCGACATGTGCCCCGGCATCCGGCGATTGCTGCGGATCTCCTGCGGGGTCGTGGGCCTCCGCCGGGCCAGATCGTACAGGATCGCATCCGAGGCGATGGTGTGCCGCGGCACGTCGCGCTCTCGGGCCTCGCGGTCTCGCCACGCCACGAGGGTGCGCAAGCAGGCTCGCTCCTCGTCTTCGAGCAGGTGAGCGCCTCCTACGCGCCGCCACGCGGTTTCGTCGTCCGGCGTGGCCGTCGCGCTGCGCACCATCTCGCCCACCGCGTGCTCCACGGCCTCGGTTCGGCCCGCAGCCGATACCGCTGCTTGGAGCGCCTGAACCAGATCGGCGAGCACCAGGACGTCCTCGGCGGCGTAGCGCAGTTGAGCGGCGTTCAGCGGGCGCACCGACCAATCGGAGAGCGTCTCGCCCTTCTCCAGCTCAGTTCCTACGAAGCGTTTGAGCAACGCTTGCAGGCGAACGGGGTAGCCTGCGGCCACGAAGCCTGCTGCGATTTGGGTGTCAAAGCGGACGTTGGGCACGACGCCAAGCAGCCGGTGCAGGATCTGTACGTCCTGCTGCCCGCCGTGTACGACGATCGGCTTGGTGCTGAGCGGCAGCGCGAGCGGTGCGAGCGACACGCTCATCGGGTCGATCAGCAAGGCCGCATTGCGGTCAGCCCGGAGCTGTAGCAGCATCAAACGCGGATAAAACCAGCGTTCGGAATGGAATTCGGTGTCGAGGGCGATGAAGGAGGCGGCCATCAACTCGGGCAGCACGGCCTGCAGTTGAGCGTCTGTCGAGATGAAGCGGGTCATTTTCTCGGCAACATAGCGCCTTTACGTCGCGTTTTAGGTCGCGGCCTTCACGATCGCGGTGAAGTCCTCGACGCTGAGCGCGGCGCCGCCCACGAGCGCACCGTCGATCTCGGGCTGGGAGAGCAGCCCGGCGGCGTTGGAGCCCTTGACCGATCCACCGTACTGAATTCGTACGTTCCGTGCCACAAAGCTCGGGTATCTCCCCAGCCAGCTGCGGATGTACGCGTGCACGTCGTTCGCTTGCGTCGGGGTCGCTACCTTGCCGGTGCCGATCGCCCAGACCGGCTCGTACGCGATCGTGACCGTGCTGACTTGATCCGCGGAGAGGTCCGCGAGTCCGGCGGACAGCTGGCGCGCGACGACGTCTTCCACCTGACCCGCCTCCCGCTCGGGCAGCGTCTCGCCCACGCAGAGAATGGCGCTCAGACCGGCCCGAAAGCAGGCTTGAACCTTCTTGCTCACCACGGCGTCGGTGTCGCCGAACAGCTGACGCCGCTCGGAGTGCCCGACGATCGCGTACTGGACTCCGGCCGCCTTGAGCATCTCCGCCGAGATCTCCCCGGTAAAGGCGCCTTGTGCCTCGACCGCGACGTTCTGACTCGCCACGCCGATGTTGGAGTGGCGCAGCCGTCCGACCACCGCGGGGATCGCCAGAAACGTAGGCGCGACCGCGATGTCTGCCGCGGTCATCTCGGAGAGCGCGCGCTTGAGCGACTCAGCGAGGGCGTCCGCCTCCACCGGCGCCTTGTGCATCTTCCAATTCCCTGCGATGAACGGACGACGCATGCGCTACTCCTTCAACTTGGCGCGAATGGCTGCGAGGCCAGGGAGATCTTTGCCTTCGATGAATTCCAACGAGGCCCCGCCGCCCGTCGAGACGTGCGTGAACTTGTCTTCCATGCCGAACTTGGCGGCTGCGGCCGCGGAGTCCCCGCCGCCGACGACGGTGTAGCCGCTGCAGTCTGCGCAGGCCTGGGCAACTCCCCGGGTTCCGGACGCGTAACAGTCGCGCTCGAACACGCCCATGGGGCCGTTCCAGAACACCGTCTGGGCCGAGAGGATGACCTCGGAGAACGCCGCGACGGTCGCGGGGCCGATGTCTAGTCCCATCTCGTCGTCGGCGATGGTGCTGACGACGTGCTCGCCGCTGTCCGCTTCAAAGCTGGTGTTTACGACGTGATCGATGGGCAGGTGGACTTGCACGTTGTGGTTCGCGCAACGGTCCAGCAGGCGTTTGGCGAGGTCCAGCTTGTCGTGCTCGACGCGGGAGCGTCCGACATCGACGCCCTTCACCTTCAAGAAGGTGTACGCCATCGCGCCGCCGATCAGCAGGTGGTCGACCTTGCCGGCGAGGGCTTCGATCACCGCGATCTTGTCGCTGACCTTCGCGCCGCCCAGAATAGCGACGTATGGACGGGGAGCGCCGCCGCCGGCGCCGCTCACGCAGCGCCCGAGCGCCTCCAGCTCCTTCTGGACCAACATGCCAATTCCGGCGGTCTCAAAGTACTGAACGGCCAGCGCGATCGAGGTCTCTCCGCGGTGCATCGCGCCGAAGGCGTCATCGATGTACACGTCTCCAAGGCGGGAGAGCGCTTGCGCGAACGCCTCTGAGGTGGCTTTGTCGGTGCCCTTCTCTCCAGCGTGAAAGCGGAGGTTTTCGAGCAGCATCACGCCGCCGGGCATCAACTCCTTCGCCAACAGCTCGACGTCTTCACCGACGATGTCGTGCGCGAGGATGACCTCGCAGTCCAGCAGCTCAGCGAGGCGGGCAGCGGCGGGCTCGAGGCTCATCGTGGGGTCTACGCCCTTGGGCCGGCCCAGATGCGACGCGACCACCAACTTGCAGCCCTTCTCCCGGAGGTACTTCAGCGTAGGAAGCGCCGCACGGATGCGATTGTCGTCGGTGATGCGACCGTTTTCCATCGGTACGTTGAAGTCGACGCGCACAAAGACGCGCCGGGACGCGAGGTCCATCGACTCGAGGTTCGGCAGGTTGTAGGGGGTCATTATTTTGCGCTCGCAGCGACGAGACCGGAGATCCGGACGGCCAGATCAACCATGCGGTTCGAGAAGCCCCACTCGTTGTCGTACCACGACAGCACCTTCGCCATGTTGGAGCCCATCGTGGAGGTCAGCTCGAGATCAACGATCGACGAGTGTGGGTTGCCGTTGAGGTCTGACGAGACGAGCGGCGCGTTGACGGCCGAGAGGATGCCCTTCATCGGGCCTGCGGCAGCGGCCACGAACGCGGCGTTCAAGCTCTCTTTGGTGACCGGGCGCTCGGTGGTGAACGTGAGGTCGACCATCGAGACATTGGGCGTAGGCACGCGGATCGCCAAGCCGTTCAGCTTGCCCTTGAGCTCCGGGAGCACCAGACCGACGGCCTTTGCTGCGCCGGTGGACGTGGGAACCATGTTCAACGCCGCTGCGCGCGCGCGACGCAGGTCCGCCTTCTTGTGGGGCGCGTCCAGCAGGTTCTGGTCCATCGTGTAGCTGTGCACCGTGGTCATCAGACCTTGCACCAGCCCGAAGTTGTCGTTGATCACCTTCGCGAAGGGCGCGAGGCAGTTGGTCGTGCAGCTCGCGTTGGAGATCACCGTGTGCTTGGCGATATCGAGCTTGTCGTCGTTGACGCCGAGGCAGATCGTCAGGTCTTCGTCGGTGCCGGGTGCGGAGATGATCACGCGCTTGGCGCCTGCTTCGATGTGGCGAGCGGCTTTTTCGCGCTTGGTGAACAGCCCGGTGCACTCCATCACGAGGTCGATGCCGTTCGCGGCCCAGGGCAGCTTGGCCGGGTCTGGCTCGGCGGAGATCGCGATGAACTTACCGCCTACATTGAGGCCACCGTCGACGACGGTGACAGGAACCTTCCAGTTGCCATGCACGGAGTCGTGCACCAGCAGGTGAGCGAGCTGCTCAGGGCTGGTCAGGTCGTTGATGTGGCAGATGTCGATGCCTTCCGGGCCGAAGAGCGCGGGCTCGACCGCGGCGCGATCGATGGCGGTACGGAGCACACAGCGGCCGATGCGGCCGAAACCATTGATTGCAACTTTGAGAGCCATGAATCACACCTGGGAGCAATGAGTGGAAGCGGAACGGGGGCGACCTAACCCGTGCCCGTTTGGGGGGAAGGGCCGCGCGCCTCCGGGGATAAGCACGCCGGCGCGTTTGGCATCCCCTCAGCGGACCTGAACGTCGCGGACGTGGGGGAGCGTGCGGCAAAGTTGCTCGCGCAACATCGAGTATGGCGGCGGCCCGGAGCGGGAGACTGAGGGGGAGCCAGGCGCCGGTCGCGGGTTGTGGATGTGCAAGCTCGTCAACCGGGGCAGCCAGTCTGGGCGCGGCGAGTCTGGGACCACGAGGTGCACGGAGGAGAGCTGCACGCTTTCAAGCTCGATGAGGCCAGCCAACAGAGAGAGGTCGAAGGAATGGACCTTCGCGCTGAGGTATGCGAAGTCCACCTTTAGCGTCGTCGCTCGGCGCAGCGGTTCGGCCGCAGCGCACGTCGCGGGCGCCGTCCCGATGAGGCGTAGCGTCGCGTGCAGCACGTACGCCCGATCGGGGATCGCTTGCGAGAACCGTCGCGGGCAAATCGCCTTCGCTTGCGGGTTCCAGTTTTGCATTCCGTCCAGCCAGTGGTCCCAAACTTTTGGAATGTCGGCCGCGACGATCGCGTCTACGGCGACGTCGATCGCCTCAAAGCTCCGACGGTGCAGCAACGGAAAGATCGCATCCAATAGGGGCTCCGCGCTCTTCGGCAGGCCCGAAGGCATCGTCAGCCGGCGTGCCGTCGGCGGTGTGCGGCGAAGCAACGCCTCGATGTCGGGTTGAACCTGCTGGTTTGCCGTCCATTGTTGGGCGCTCGGTAGGTCTTTGGGGTCGATGCCGCGGCGACCGGTGATTCGGGTCACCCGCAGCGCAGGCAGTGAGGACAGCGCGCGGACGTCGCGCAGCTCCGCGCACCCGCTGAGGTCCAGCAGCGCGAGGCTGGCGTGCCCGTGCAGGGCGTCTAGACGTGTGACGTCGGTGTTCGCGATGTGCAGGCGCTGCAGGGCAGGGGAGCGGTGTACGCCTTGCAGATCGGCGTCGCTCACGGCGCGGCCGGACAGATCGAGGGTGATCAGCGCGCTGGCGTCCTGAACCTGCGGCCAACCGCCTCGTCCGCCGGGATGGGCGATGCGCAGCTC
>CAIUMM010000022.1 GCA_903900265.1 uncultured Pseudomonadota bacterium | reverse complement strand
GCTCGGCGGGCCCGCAGACGCGCCGATCGAGCGGCTTTCCTGGGAGCGCTGCCGCCTCCGCGCCATGCTCACCCGCGCCGGCGGTGTAGGCGTCGGCGCCCTGTTCGACGTTGCGCCGGGTCGCGACGCGCGCGTTCGTCTTTCCGGCACCTTCGGGGCGTAGCTCTCTCCCGCGCTCCCGCGCTCCCGCGCTCCCGCGCTCCCGCGCTCCCGCGCTCCCGCGCTCCCCGTTCAGCAGATTCCGCAGACTCTGCGCCGCTGGAACCCGCAAACGCCGCGTTTCCGAGAGGCACGCGTCGTGCGATACCGTGCCGCATGCGAACCTCCCTTGCGCTCTGTGTCCCGCTCGCCGAGCTCCCTGCGCGCGCCGCAGCGTGCGCGGTTCTTTTCAGCCTTGCGTGCACCGTCGCCTGCACCCACTCCGACGTGGCAGACCCCTGCGTCGACGCCGACACCCGAAACGGGGTGGATTGCCAGACGCTCTACATTCCGCCCTTGCTCACCGGCCCGGACTACGACCTGAGCTTGGCTGAGTCGTCGGTGGAGTGGAGCGAGGGCGTCGCTACGCAAACCTACGCGTACAACGGGCAGCCGTTTTGGGGCCCGACGCTGCGGATGCACAAGGGCGACGACGTGCGGATGAACGTCACGAACGAGGCACGGGTTTCACATCCCCGCTGCGATGGACGGGGGACCGCACCAGCCGATCGCCAGCGGGTCCACGTGGTCGCCGGAATTCACCGTGATGAACGACGCGGGCATGTACTGGTACCACCCGCACATGCATAGGATGACCGCTATGCAGCTCGCGATGGGCGCGGGCGGGCTGATCTACGCTGGCCTTGCCGCGCACCTACGGCGTGGATGACGTGCCGCTGGTGTTGACCAGCCGTCGCCTCGGCGACGACGGCGCGATCGACGCCACCGCGATCTACGGCGACGCGATGGTGACCAACGGCACGATGAACGCTGAAGCGAAGCTGCCGGCGCAGTTTGTGCGCTTGCGGATCCTGAACGCCGAGATCGAGCGTAGCTACAACCTCGGGTTCAGCGACGACCGCACGTTTTGGGTGATCGGCACCGACGGCGGGCTCCTCGAAGCGCCGGTGCCGGTGACGCGCTTGCCGATGGCGACCGGGGAGCGGTACGAGATCCTCGTGGATCTGTCCGGCGACGCACCGGACGACACGCTCGCGCTCCAGGCCTACAACGAGGGCCAGGACTTTGGCTTTCCCGGCGGCGAGCCCGGCGAATCGGGGGAGTTCGGCAGCTTGCTGAACAACACCACCTTCTCGGTGCTGCGCATCCGCGTCACCGCCGCGACCGTCGAGCGCACGCTGAACATCACCGACGACGGCCCGGGCACCCCGTTCTCCTTCGACGACACGCCCTACGACGAGTCGGTGATCAACCAGCACGTGGCGCTCGACGCCACCGAGCAATGGACGATCGTCAATAACCAGACCTTCGGCCACGCGTTCCACATCCACGATGTGCAGTTCCACATCGTCGCGCGGTCGGGCGGCGCGGTGCCGGACTACGAGCAGGGCTGGAAGGACACGGTCTTTTTGCCGATCGACGAGTCCGTCCGCTTCGTGGCGACCGACCCGTACATGTACCATTGCCACATGGCCAACCACGAGGACGGCGGTTTGATGGGGCAGTTTGTGGTCGAGTGATGCGGCGAAGTGGGGCTTCAGCTGCTGCTGATGTTCAACACGTACGTCCCGGTCTCGCCCTCGTAGCCGCCAAGGATGACCGCGACGACCTCGCCGGCGTTCAAGTAGGTGGACACCTTTGAGTAGCCGTAGCTGCCGCTGACGTAGTCGTCGTTGCAGTCGATCTCGGCGCCGCCGCAGGTGTCCTCTTCGAGCATCAGCAGCGTGTCGAAGTCGGAGCCTTCGGAGGAGAAGGTCCACGTCCCGCTGGAAGGGGCGACCCAGCGGAACGTCACCGCGGCCTGGGGATCGGCGGTGCAGATCGTCGAGGTGTAGTCGTTGCCTGCGGCCGTGGTTCCGGTGATCGCCGGCTCGCTGCCGATCGAGTACTCCGGGCATTCTCCCTGCCAAGCGCTTAGCACCCAGCTCCCGGCGGCTTCGACGGCGATGACGATCTCGTCGCCGCTGCTCAACGTGACGCTCACTTGAGAGTCGGTGCCGAGGGTGTCTTTGTTGCAGGCGAGCTCGGGGCCGTCGCAGGTGTCGGCCACCACCCAGAGGGTGGTGTCTGCGGTGCTGCCGACGGTGTCGAACACGAAGGTGTCGGAGGAGGGCGCGGTCCAGTGGATGAACGTGTCGGCGGTGTTCGTGGTGTCGCAGGACCCTCGTCCTTCGTTCCCCATGGCGCTGCCGGTGGCGATCTGGAAGCCAAGATCGCTGTTGGCGTCGATGTCCCAGCACGCATCGGGCACCTCGCAGGCGGCGTCGCCGGCGCAGTCGCTGTCCAAACAGTCGGTGTCGCCGTCCCCGTCGTCATCGTCGCCGTTGGCGCAGTCGATCTCGGAGGTGGGTCCTGTGTCGCCGGTGTCGCCGGTGTCGGAGCAGGTGCGGCTGCCGAAGCAGTCGCTGTCTAGGCAGTCGGTGTCGCCGTCGCCGTCGTTGTCCGCGCCGTCGCCGCATCGGGTCTCGACGCGATCGGGGCGGGCGGTGTCATCGGCGCCGGTGTCCGGGTCGGTGACGAGCGGGTCGAGGCGGGGGAAGCAGGCGACGAGGAGGAAGACGAGCATGCGCGCCTTCTACCGTATCGGCCGCTCGGAGGCATGCGCGCCTCCGCGCCCGCTTTGCGTGCTGCGCGTGAACGGTGCGCTCTCCTGCGGGGATGTGCGCGTTTGCTGCACGTTTGCTGCATGTTTGCGCGGAATGAGCGCCGATGGTTGACATTGGTCGCGTAGTTTCGCACGATGTCGCTCTGCGGAAGGTCCACATGTACAAACCCCTGATTTATCGCTTTCTTCTGGTGCCGGGCGTCGTGGCTCTGGCGTTTGCTTCGGGCTGCGTCGATGCGGTCAAGGACGGCGATGTGGACACCTCCTCCAGCACGGACAGCGCGGACTCGGGCGACTCCGACACGTCGGACGACACCGTCGATAGCGGGCCTACCGGCCTGCACGGCACCGTGACCGGAAACGTCTACTTGCAGCTTTACACCACGGACGCCGACGGCGATCTTGTGCTGCTCGATTGGGATGAAGCCTACGGGTACTACCCCTTCGGCTCGGTGTTCGTCGGCGCGTACCACCTCGATGACGCCGGGTACCAAGTCTACTACGGGCAAGACGCGATCGCGGTCCCTACGGTCTCTCCGGCGCCCGGCGGCGACCCCTACCAGATCGCCCTCGATGCCGATGACGTCGATAGCGTCTACGTCTACGCGACCGTCGACCAATACGCCGACGGCATCATCGGCACCGGGGAGCCCACCGCGGCCTACGCCAACGAGGTCTACGCAGCGGACGGCGAGACGGTGACCGGCATCGACATCACCGTGATGGTTCCCTATTGGGATCTGAGCGGCGGCGGCGGGTGCAGCGACACGGTGCAGATCACCGGGACGGCGTCGGTGGGCACGTCGTATTTGGAGGGCGACGTCGCCCTCATGCTCTACGACACCCTCGACAACGGGCCGTACTACTCTTCCTGGGTGACCCCCACGCGGACCAGCACCGGCGCGGAGGCGGACTATGCGGTGGTCAGCTGCGCGCAGCAAGGCGAGATGAAGATGCTCGGCGCGTGGGACAGCAACGTCAACGGCCTCATCGACCCCGCCGATCATTGGGGCGCGTACGTGAACGCCGACGACGAAGACGCCAACCCAATCACCATCGCCTCCGGCCCGATCGCCAACGTCGACGTGCTGATCCCCTTCGGAGAGCACCATCCGACGGTGATCCCGTTTGTCAGCTTGTCGGGCACGCTCACGTCGCGCACCGACTGGTCAACCTGGGGTGGCGTGCACATCGCGGCCTTGAAGTATCGCCCGGAGGGCGACATCACGGTGGATCAGCTGTCCGAGGGGTATGACCTGATGTCGTGGACCAACGCCGACCTGACGGCGTCGAGCAGCCTCGATTACCACCTTGAGGTGCCGGCCAACACCATCGCGTACCTGTGGGCCTATGGTGACCCCAACGGCGACGGCGTACTGAACGGTCCGGACGAGCCGATCGGCGTGCTCACGGCCAATGGGCGTCTGGTCACGGGCACCACCAACCAAGACGGCATCGACCTCCAGCTCGTAGTGGTCCCCACCCCGTAGGCGACAGGATACGAGTCCGCATGGTTCGTTGCGCCTTCCTCCTTTTGTTGAGCTTGTCGTCCTGCAGCGAGGCGCTGAAGGGCGGCGGGGGCGGTCCCGTGGGCCTTGGTGATCCCGCGGATTCGGACTCGCCTTCCGGGGACTCGTCGCCGGACTCGCCGGTAGACTCGACGGAGCCCGAGGACACCGCCTGGGATCCGCTGGGAGACAGCGATGGCGACGGCATCTCCGACGCAGAGGAAGGACGCGCGGAGGCCCGCGATTCGGATGGTGACGGCTCGCCCGACTACCGGGACTTCGACAGCGACAACGACGGCTTGTCGGACCGCCTCGAAGGCGCGCCCGCCGACGCTTCAGGCCCGGCGGACACCGACGGCGACGGCGTCGACGACTATGTGGACCTCGACAGCGACGGCGACAGCCTGTCGGACATCCTCGAAGAGACGGCAGACTGGGACGGGGACGGCGTGGAGAACTGGCGCGACCCGCGCAACGATGGCGGCGCGGGCCCGATCGCTTTTGTAGCGATCTCCACGGATTTTACCTCGCCGATCGGCATTGACTTTCATGAGTCCGGCGGCGATGTCGTCACGTCGGTGCACTACTCGGGCGGGACGCCGTATGCGTTGGAGACGGTGTCGGCCGACGGCACGCACGCGCAGTTCTCGTCGCTCTCGGGCGTGACCGATGAGGTGAAGATCGCGACGGTGCGCTCGGGCGGGCTCGGCGGTTTCAACGCCGGCGAGCTCTTTGTCGGCAACGGCGTGGACGGGCAGATCGTGCGCGTGAGCGCCGATGGCAGCACGGTGATCAACCCGTGGGTCGACCTGCCGGGCACGGGAAACGGGCTGATGCGCGGGTCGTTGTACGTCGATCGCACCGGGGTGTTCGGCGGGAACCTGATCGTCGTGACCACCGACGGCGAGGTCTGGACGGTGGACTCCGCGGCAAACGCGACGATGCTCGCGGATCTACCGGGTGTGCACCTCGAGGGGCTGGTGACCGTGCCGGACGCCCCGGCCCGCTATGGTCCGCTCGCGGGCGCGATCCTCGCTGGGTCCGAAAACGAAGGGGTGATCTACGTGATTCATCCCGATGGCAGCGTTGGGTCGATTGACGTGAACGTGAACGTCGAAGACATCGAGATCATCGTCCCGTACGAGAACTTCTTCGGCGTCAACTTCGGTACCAGCGCCATTCTTGGCGCGACCGCTGCGGACTTCCTCCCGATCGCGGGGGACATCTTGCTCACGCAGGAGTCCGTGGGCGCGGTGGGGCTCTACCGGCTCTACTTTGACGGTGCGAGCGTTCGGGCGGATGAGCTGACGGCCGCTCCGGACGGCGCGACGATCGCGCAGTGGGAGCACGTTACCTTCGCTGCGGCGGGGATCCAGGAAGTTCCTTACTGATCCCGGGCTTCGTCGCCCAAGGGCCCGCTCAGGCGTGAATGCTCATCAGCGAGGCGGCGGCTTCTTCTTCTCTGCGGATCGCCGCCGCGTTGGCAGCGTACATGAAGATGGACTTGTTGACGTTCAACATCTCGAACACCGGATCCGCCTTCGCGAGCGTACGGCGTACGGCCGTCGTCGGCTCGGTCTGCATCGGGTCGAATTCCAGGAAGGGGTTGACGACCGTGTTTTCCTCGGAGAGCTGGGCGTTGAGCGCATCCACCTCAGAGGTTTCGCGACTCAGTTCAACCACCACGCCGCCGGTTGGAGCGGTGACCGCGGACACCCGATGAGCCCGATAGTTCTCGCTCATCAGGTTGGCGATGTTGAAGGCAGAAGCCTCGAGCACCGCTGAGGCGTGGTGCATGCCCGAAGCCGATATCGGTAATATTGGATCCATGGTCGGATGGTAGCACCGAACAACGCGGCTTGCAAGCGGAATGATTTACTCCCGCAAAAGGAGCCCTCCGTCGATTGTGATCGATGCCCCTGAGATCCAGTGGGCGCCGAGCAGATAGGTGGTGCAGGCCGCGACGTCGCTGGTGGCTCCGAGCCGCCCTATCGGATGGAGCGCCCGCAAGCGTTCGACGCGCCGCTCGACCTCGCTGGGTGACTCGTTTTGTCCGTCCCGGGTAGGGGCCGGGGCGCGGATCATGTCGGTGTCGACGACGCCGGGGAGCACGGCGCTGGCGCGAACGCCCCGCGGCGCGCCTGCCAGCGCGAGCACCTTCATCGCTTCGATAAGCCCGGCCTTGGCTGCGCTGTAGACCGCGCTGGTGAGCACCGGTCGCACGGCGAGCGTCGACGCGACGAACACCATGCCGCCGCCGTCCTCGAGCAGCTCCAGCGCTTGCTCCCCGAGGCGCAGGGGCGCGACGAGGTTGATCTCGATCTGTGCGCGCAGCGCGGCCTCGGAGATGCTCCCGGGCGCCTCATGCGCCACGTAGCCGGCGCTGTGGACGAACCCGTCCAGCCCGCCCATCAGGGCCCTTCCACGAGCGAGTAGCCCTTCGCGTTGCTCGGGCGCAGCGAGGTCGGCGACCAGCGCGTGCGCCTGTCCAGGGTAGCGCGCGGCTATCGCCTGCAGCGGCTCGGAACGGCGCCCTACCGCCACGACCTGCCCACCACCGGCGAGGATGGCTTCGCAGACCGCGAGGCCGATGCCGGTGCCGCCGCCGGTCACCAGCACGCGCCGCAGCCCTGCCGCGGGCGCGCTCCGGTCCGGCGTGGTCCCCTCAGCGTGCGAGTGCGGCATCTTCTTCGGGGTAGAGCATGCGCCCTGTCAACGGCTGTAGTGCCTCGATGGGCACGTCGACCTCGACCTCGTCTGCGGGGTCAAACGGCGGGCTGTCGACGCAGAGCACCGTCTGCTCGATGTCGGAGGGGTTGTCGTAGCGATGGGGGAAGTCGTGGGGCCAGTGAAATGCCGTTCCCCGCGACACCGGTAGACCTTGGAGCCGCAGGGATGAGCCGAGGACCAGCTCTTGCTCGTCCATCGTGCGGTGCACATGGGTGGGGATGTGGCCGCCTGGCCGGATCCGCAGCCGGTAGATGCCGTGTTCGGCGGCGGTGTAGACGATGTCGACCTTACCGAAGCTCTTTTCTTCGACAAGGTAGGTGTATTCGGATGCGCGCCGGTGGATGCGCACCGAAGGCGTAGCGCGGCCCGCGAGCGCTTCGGGCTTGGTGAGCGTCAGGGTTACGGCTTGTACCTGCGCTTGTGCGGCCTCGGCGATGGGTGGGGCGAGCACGTAGCGGGCGATGGCTTCGGCGGCGCTCTCCAGCATCCGAAAGCGGCAGGCTTCGAGCAGGAACGTCAGCTCTCCCGCCAATCGCGCGTAGTCTACGGTGCCGGAAAATCCGGCGCCGCTGTGGACCGGCCGGGTGTCGAGGTGCAGCTCGACATCGACGCGGAGCGCCTGAGCGACGCGCCGCTCCTCGCCGTACACGCCGACGATGCAGTTGACGGTCAACCCCGACAGGACAATGGTGTCGAGATCCGCGATGGCGGTGTGGCTGACGTGCAGGGTGTTCATAGCTGAGCGCTCCTTCCGCCATCCAGCGCGATCACGTGGCCGGTGACGTAGGGGGCGTCGCGCACGAGAAAGATAACGGCGCGAGCGACATCTTCGGGGGTGCCTTCCCGTCCGGCGGGCACGCGGCGAAGCAACGAGGCGCGCTGCTCTTCGGTGTAATCTTCAGGGAACGCAACGGTGCCGGGAGAAATACCGTTTACGCGAATGTGTGGGGCGAGCTCGACCGCGAGCTGGCGCGTGAGCATGAGCAGCCCGGCTTTGCTGACACCGTAGTGGGCGTAGCGACTCACGGCGCGCTCTCCGCCGATGTCGGTCAGGTGGATGATGCTGGGCGCGTGCGCCGCGCGCAGCAGCGGCAGCAGCGCTTGGGTCAAGAAGAACGGCGCCTCGAGGTTGATCGCTTGCATGGTGCGATACTGCTCGCGGGTGATCGCCTCGTACGCCACGCGCTCAAAGATGCCGGCGTTGTGGACGATGACATCCAGTGACGTCGCCACGGAGCGTACGGTTGCAGCTACGTTTTCTACGCCCTCGGAGGTAGAGAGATCGGCTTGTACCGTATGAATGGCGCGGCCCAAGGTCTCCGCCGCGTCGCGGACTTCGGACAGTCCCGCGAGCGACCTGTTGGCGTGCAAAACCAGGTCATACCCGGCTTCTGCGAGGGCGAGGGTGGTCGCTCGTCCGAGTCGAACGCCGGCTCCAGTGATGAGTGCGAGTGCCACGGGGGTGTGGGTAACCCGCTGGAGGGAGGGGTCAGGTTGTTACCATTACACTTTCTTGAAAGTGTAATGGTAACAACCTGACCCCTATCGTTTAGGGCTTGAAAACCCCGACGGTCTCCAGCCCCGATGCGTCGACTAAACGAACGAAATCTCCGTTTATACGTATGATTTCTCCACCTACGATCGCTACGCCGTCTAACAGCGCCGTGTCTGTAAATGTCACGCGCTCGCCCGCCCGATCGGGGTTGAACATCGGCACCTTGGCCCACCGAAGGCTTTGGATCCCGCTCTCGAGCGAGACCGCGGAGTAGCCCTGCTCCCGTAGCCAGTGCGCCACCCCCAAGCTGCGCGCTCCAGCCGCGCAGTACACGGTGATCGGGCGCGCGCGGTCCAGTCGATGCAGCGCGTTCGGCACGCAGTTCATCGGGATCAGGATCGCCCCTTCCGCGACTCCGCTCGCCAGCTCGGCGGGCTCGCGGATGTCGAGCAGCACGCTGTCCGGCAGAGGGTTTTCGACCTCCAGCGGGGGCTCGGGCGCAGCGGGGGGCGCGCTCTCTGCGGGCTGGACGGCGCTGCTTGGACCGGGCGTGGCGCGGCTTGGAGCGGAAGGCGCCGCGACGGTCCCCGCCGCGCGCCGGATCAGCTTCATCAGGGTGGAGCGTATGGGCATGCCCTCGGCTAACCGGGCCTGACCTCGTCGAGTGGGATAAGCGCCCTCCCGTGAGCGGCATATTCTATACTCGTGAGCCCGGCGCCGAAGGTCAGATCCTGTCGGGACAGGGCGCTGCGCCCGGAGTCGGCCTGGATCAGTTGCTCGATCGGGACCGGCCGCCGTTGCGCGCCGCCTTGGAGATCGGGTCGGCGGTCGCAGATATTCTCTGCATCGCGGCAGAAGACGGCCATGTGCACGGCGACATCCGGCCCGCCCACGTCAAGTTGGACGCCGCCGGCGCGGTGAGCATTGAAGGCTACGGGATCGTCCGTCGTGCCACGCGCGCGCCCGAAGGGCGTCCCGATCTGCCCCCCGCCGACATCTACGGCCTCGGCTTGGTGATGCACGCTTCGCTCTCGAAAGAGGGCATGGGTACGCTCCCGGCGGACGCCGATGGCCACGACGACGCCGTGGTGGATCGCGTATTGGCGATGGACTTCAGCTCGGTGGCCACCAAGCGCTGGCTGGCTGAAGTGCGTGAGTTCTTGTGCAAGATCCTCGCGTTCGATCCTCGGGAGCGCCCGGCGGCGTTGGACGCGGCGAACGTGCTGGCTACGGTCGCGGGTCAATGCCCCGGCGAAGGCGTGGCGGACTGGTCGGCGCGTGCGCACCTCAGGCTGTCGGGCGGTCGCCCACCGGCGCGGCAGGTTGAAGAAAACCTGGCCGGACCTGTCTCTCTGCCGGGGTACTTCAAGGGCGGCGTCGCTGCAGAGACCGCTCCGCAGCGAGATTCGGTGCGCAAGGCCCCTTCGAGCAAGGGCGAGAGCACCGCGATGTGGAGCCGCGAAAAGCTCGCGGCGATGTTCGCCGAAGAGGATGACGACGACGCTGCGTCCGCCCCTGCGCGTCCGATCGCCAAGGCCGAGCCCCCCGCTCCCCGAGCGCGGCAGGAGCTTCCGCCGGAGCCGGCGGCGGCGCAGAACCTCCCGCCCCCGCGGGTCGCCCCGCCGATGGCGACCCCCGCGACCACGCTCCCGGTCGCGCCTGCGCCACCCAAGCCTGCGCCGCCCAAGCCCGCGCCCCCGATGCCCGCTGCGGTGCAACCGCGTCCTGCGGCGGTCCCCGCTCGTCCGGTCATCGTTCAGCAGGATCTGGATGAGCCCGAGGCGCCGGAGAGCAAGTCGAACTCGATGGTCATCATCGGCGCGGTCGTCGCGCTGTTGGTCGTGCTGTGCGCCGGGGTTGGTTTGCTTGGCGGCGGCTATTTCTTGTGGGGCAAGAGCAGCGAGGAACCTGCTGAAAAGCCGGTGGACGTGATGGCGTCGGAGGCGCCTGTCGCTGCGCCGGAGCCCGCCGTGCCTGCGCCGGTAGCCGAGCCTGTGGCTGCGCCGCCTGTCGCGGCCCCGCCGGTCGCTGCGCCTCCTGTCGCGGCCCCGCCGGTCGCTGTGCCTCCCGCACCTCCCGTCGCAGCGCCTCCCGTCGCTGCGCCTCCCGTCGCTGCGCCTGCAGCCAAGCCAGCGCCTGCTCCGGCTGCGCCTCCCGCACGGCCCGCCGCGTCGTCCGCACCTGCCTCCGCTTCGAGCGCGAAGAAGCCGCCGGTTCCTGCTGCGCCGCCTGCCGCCGCGCCTGCCGCCGCGCCGGCCTCGACGACCACCAGCACCACGACCTTCCCGGTCAAGTTCACCGCGCCGGGTCGTGAAGGCAAAGTGCGCTGCGGAGATGGTCAGACTGTCGCTTTCGCGGGCTCCACGACGCTCAGCTTCGGTGGCACCACCACGTGTTTGGTGCAGATCGATCAGGGGCGCGGCGCGGTTCAGGTCACGCGGTCCACGACCGTGACGTGCACCGAGGACGCCGGAAAGGTCACCTGCTCCGGCGGGAACTGAGCCCGTGCGGGCGGTGTTGCAGCGGGTGACCCGCGCCGAGGTTCGCGTGGACGGCGTGGTGGTGGGGGCGATCGCCGAAGGGCTCTGCGTGTTGCTGGCCGTGCGCGAGGGCGACGGTCCGGCCGAAGCGGCGTGGATGGCTGATCGCGTTCGGGGGTTGCGGATCTTCGAGGATACAGCGGGCAAGATGAACCTTGCTTTGGCGGATCGGCCCAACGCTGCGGCGCTCGTGGTGTCGCAGTTCACGTTGTACGGCGACGCGTCCAAGGGACGTCGCCCGTCCTTCAATCGCTCGGCGCGGCCCGAGGTCGCTGAGCCCTTGTACCGCGCGGTCTGTGAAGCACTGCAGGCTTCGGGAGTCCAGGTAGAGCGCGGGGTTTTTGGCGCTTCTATGGAGGTCGCGCTGGTGAATTCCGGTCCGGTGACGCTGATCCTCGACTCGCCTGTCGCGGGCGCTGCGGTTTGAGCCCGGGCGAAGCCGCGCCGGAGACCTTACCCGCGCTTTTCCTCGCGCGGGCGCAGCGCTCCCCGGATCAGGTCGCGATGCACGCGCCCGTTGGCGTACCTGCGGGGGGCGCCAGGCAAGTCTGGGCTGCGATCTCCTGGAGAGAGGCGGAGCAAGCGGTGGCCGATGCGCTGGGGTGGATCCAGTCGCTGGGTGTGGAGCCTGGCGACCGCGTCGCGATCCTTGGAAACCCGCACCCTGCTTGGCTCAACGCCGACATCGCCGTGCTCGCAGCCGGGGCGGTCACCGTGGGGATCTACCCGACGCTGCTCCCCGAAGGCGTGGCCTACATCCTTGGCCACGCTGAGGCGCGGCTGCTGTTGGTGGAGTCCGAGGCCGAGCTGACGCGGCTCGGTGCGGTGCAAACCGCGGGAGGCTGGACGGTCGCTGGGGTTCAAGCGTTCGTTTGGCATCCTCCGGCGCTCGCCGGCAGCGGCCGGGAAAAGCAGCTCGCGGCGCTGCGGGTAGACGCTCTCCGCGCCGCGGTCCCCAACGTGCGCGCGGATCAGCTTTGTACGCTGATCTACACCTCCGGCACCACCGGCGAGCCCAAGGGCGCGATGATCACCCACCGCGCGATGGTCTCGGTGTGCCACGCCTCTCGCGCCGCGTTGCCGCTCAGCGGCCATCACCGCAGCATCGTGTACCTGCCGCTCGCGCACTCGCTGCAACGAATGGCCGCATATCGGAGCTTCCTCGATGACATCGAGGCTTGGTGGTGCCCGCAGCTCGCCGACTTGCCGGCCACCCTCGCGGTCGCGCGTCCGACGGTGCTGGTCGCGGTGCCGCGGGTGCTTGAGAAGATGCAGGCCCGCGTCGAAGGCGCGGTGCAGGCCCAATCGGCGCTGGTGCGCTGGCTCTACGCGTGGGCGGTGGGCGGCCGGACCGGAATTCAGCGCACGCTCGCCGAGCGTCTCGTGCTGCGCAAGGTGCGCGATCGCCTTGGCGGCATCGAGTTCATCGGCGTAGGCGGCGCCGCGCTGAACGTCGCGACGGCGCGGTTCTTCCAAGCTATCGGCGTGGAGGTGCTCGAGGCGTGGGGCCTGACCGAGACCTGCGCTCCGGCGACCTTGAACCGTCCCGGGCGCGTCCGACTCGGCACCGTCGGGACCCCGCTCGACGGCGTCACCATCCGGCTCTTGGACGACGGCGAGGTCGTCGTGCGCGGCCCCGGCTTGTTCTCCGGCTACTGGCGGGACGACGCCGCGACCGCCCGCGCGGTCGTTGACGGGTGGTTTCACACCGGCGACATCGGACAGATCGACGCTGACGGCTTCTTGCGCATCATCGACCGCAAGAAAGAGCTGATCGTGACCTCCGGCGGCAAGAACATCGCGCCGGTGCCGATCGAGCGGGCGATCGAAGGCGCGGGCATCGGTCAGGCGATCGTGGTCGGCGACGGGCGCCCGTTCTTGGTGGCGCTGCTCGCGGAGGACCCCGACAATCCTCCAGCGGATCGCGAGGCGCTCGCCCGCGACCGTGTGGCTGCGGTCAACGCGGCGTTGCCGCCATACGAGCGCGTCAAGCGCTGGGCGTGGATCCCGCCAATGACCGTTGAAGATGGGCAGCTGACGCCGACCATGAAGCCCAAGCGCCGCGTGATCGCCGAGCGGCACGCCGCCATTGTGAACGGGATGTACGTCGGCGCCGCGGGAACGGGGTAGAGTGGCGGCGTGACCAACAACGACGTCCTCCGCAGCATCCGCTACCTCCTCAACGTCAACGACGCGAAGCTCGCCGAAGTGTTTGCGCTTGGCGGCGCAGATGTCTCGGCCGAACGCGTCGAGTCCTTCCTCAAGCACGAGGCGGACGACGCCTATTTGGCCTGCGACGACCGCACGATGGCGCTGTTCCTTGACGGCCTCGTGTACTTGAAGCGCGGCAAAGACCCGGCGCGCCCGCCGCCGCCGATGGAGCTGCCGATCACCAACAACATCGTGCTCAAGAAGCTGCGCGTCGCCTTCGAGCTGAAGGACGAAGACCTGCTCGCGATCATCGCCGCGGCCGGGTTCTCGATCGGCAAGCCCGAGCTCAGCGCGTTCTTCCGCAAAGCCGACCACAAGCACTACCGGCCTTGCGGCGACCAGTTCCTGCGGAACTTTCTGAAGGGGCTGACCTTCCGGTTCCGCCGCGGATGAACGCCCGCTGGTCGCGCTCGTTCCCGTCGGGCCTCGCGGTCCCGGCGCTGGTCGCGGCGCTGGTCGCGGCGCTCTCTACGGGTTGCGAGCTCAAGGGCGATCCGTGCGGCGTCACGTGGGCGAATAAGGCGAAGATCATCGAGGTCAGCGCCTTCCGCGACATCACCGAAGGGCGGCTGCTCGGCGCGCGGGCGCTGTCGCTGAAGTCCATCACGAACCCGCGCAAGAAGGACCTCGACCGGTCGGTGACCATCGACGCCGAGGGCTTGACGCTGCTCGATGCTTCGGGAGCGCCGGTGTCTACGCCGTGGGTCACGACGCTCGCTGAGCTGCCCGAAGCGCTGTTCGTCGAAGCGTCCGCGCCCGGCGACGTGCAGGTCAGCGTGATGGTGGACGAGTGCCCGGCGTCGACGGTGTCGATGCGCGCGGTGGCTCCCCAGCCGATCGTCGGTCGTACGCTCGACAGCGGCTTCGTCTTTCGGGACGCGTTCGCGCAAGGCCAGGCGATGGAGGTCGCGCTCGACGCCGCGAGCTTCCCCGAGCTGGACTTGGAGACCGCAGACGCCTATGTGGTCGCGCATCGGGACCGCGTTAGCTGGGTGGCGGATCCGTCGCTGGTCGACGTCAGCGGCGGTCCCGAGTCCGTGGGCCTCTCCGACCTGACCGGGACGGCGATCTGGGACCTCCCCGACGGGGGTGTAGGCGCGCTCGGCGCTCGCTATGACGTGGTGCTCGATGTAGACCGGGACGGCGTGCTCTCCCAAGGTGATCGCCTCGATCAAGGCGCGGGTGAAGGCGTCGCGGTGCTCTCCGACTTTGGGGAAGCCGGTCCCCACGCCGTGCAAAGCGTGGACGTCAGCGGTGGAGATTGGCTGGGCGAGCGGATCTACTACCCGGAGGACATCGCCGATCTCGGAGCGCGTCCCCTCGTCGTGATCTCCCACGGTAACGGCCACGACTACACCTGGTACGACTACCTCGGCGAGCATTTTGCCTCCTATGGCTTCGTGGTGATGGCGCACCAGAACGAGACGGGCCCCGGCATCGAGACCGCCTCCACCACCACGCTGACCAACACCGACTGGTTCCTCACCCACCTCGACACCATCGACGATGGCGCGCTGGTCGGCCACGTCGACGGCGCCCAGATCCTGTGGATGGGCCACAGCCGCGGCGGCGAAGGCGTGGTGCGGGCGTACACGCGGCTGATGGAGGGGGAATACGTGCCCGAGGCCTACGGCGCTGCTGACATCCAGATGTTGGTCAGCATCGCGCCGACGGTGTTCAACGAGGTCGACGTCTCCAACCCCTACGATGTGCGCTACCACTTGATCGCCGGCAGCTCGGACGGGGACGTGACCGGCGGGCCCGACGTGGCGCCGACGCAGTACTGGCGCTTGTTGCAGGCCGACACCGGCGTGACGTCCTCCACCTACCTTTATGGGGTTTCGCACGAGGACTTCAACTGCTGCGGCTACCAGGACGGCGTCGGTCCCGATCAGCTGACCCGCACGCAGGCTCAGGACATCGCGCGGGCTTATTTGCTCGCGACGGTAGAAGACGCCTTCGGGGATCCCTACGCCCGCCTTGTTCTGGAGAACGATCCGCTGCTCTTGCCGGCCACCGCCTTTGACAGCGTGGCGTTGTCGACGTGGAAGCCTGTAGGCGCCTCGGTGATCGACGACTTCCAGACCGAGAGCGACGCCGCGACCGCATCGTCGGGCGCTGCGGTGATCACCGACGCCGATCACGTCGTGGAGGGCGTGCTGGACGACGCCGACGCCGATTTGGTCTGGACCGGCGACGACCCGATGAACGGCATGACTCAAGCGGCGATGCCCACCGATCAGGCCGCGGGCGTCGTGCTCGACTGGGAGTCGCGGGCCTATTTTGGATATGGGTTTTCGGCGTCGCGGGACTTTTCCAATGCGCGCTACCTCTCGCTGCGCGCGTGTCAGGGCACGCGCCACCCGCTGACCGTCGAGCTGGGCGACGCGCTCGCGTTCTCCGTGACGCTGACCGACGGCGCTGGCGTCTCGGTCACCCGTCCGGCGGTCGGCACCGTCGCGCCCCCCTACGCCCGCACCCGGCTCGGGACCGGCGAAGGCTGGTCGAACGCGTACTCGACGGTGCGCGTGCCGCTTCAAGACTTCGTGGTTGGAAACTCCGGTATCGACCTTAGAGACGTGACCGAAGTGCGCTTTGAGTTCGGCGCTGACGGCGATGCGCCGGAAGGTCGCTTGGGCCTCGATGACATAGAGGTAGAACCTTGAACCTGACGATTTTGCTCCAGATCGCGCTCGGGGCGGCGCAGCCTGTGACTCCGGTGTCGGTCGCGCGCATCCCGTGTGCGGCGGCGGTCTCGTTCGCCTCTCCGTATGCTTGGCACTACGCCAGTGATCTGCCCGCGCTCACCGATGCGGTGGCGCTGGTGGTCGCGGTAGACGATCGAGACGGCGCGCAGGACTTGCTCCGCCCCAAGAACATCGGCCAACGCATGTTGTACGCCGACGGTTGGCCGGTGGAGATCCTCGCGTTGGATCCGGGGCGCCCCGCGGCCGATCTGGTTTCGGGGGCTGCGCCCGGTCGCGCGTTGGTGCTCGCGCCGGTGACGGGGCTCGGGCCGGACGCTTCGCTGCGCGTGTATTTTGGCGATGATGCGCTGCCCGAGCGGATCGACGCCGCCGATCGCAAACAGTCGCTCGCCGCGGCTTCGGCCATCGCGCCGTTGTCGCCGGGGGCGATGGTCAGCCCCGGCTGGACGGTGCCGGTAGGGACGCTGCGGCAGGACTGGATCGCCGGGTTGGTGGAGTGGGCCTCCGCTTGTAAGTAGGGCTTTGTTTCTGCGCGGGTGGCACCGAAGGGGCGCACCGACTATTTTTAGGGGACTTCCGCGAGCGCTTCGCATGCAGATTGAACTTGAATCTACGCCTTCTTTCGGGATGGCCGTCGTCACTCTCGACGCAGGCGAGGTGTTGACCGCCGAGAGCGGCTCGATGGTGGCGATGTCCACCGGCCTTCAGGTCGACACCACCTTCAACGGCACCGGCGGCGGCGGCCTGCTCGACTTCTTGCAAGCCGCGCTTGTGGGCCTCGCCCGTAAGTTGTTGGCCGGAGAAACCCTGTTCGTCAACCGCTACACCGCCTCGCGCGCGGGGCAGCAGGTGATGTTGGCCCCGGCGATGGTGGGCGATGTCCGCGCCATCGCGCTCGGACAGGGCCGCAAGGTCACCGTGCAAGCTTCTTCCTACCTGGCTTCGTCCAAAGGCGTGACCGTCGACCTGATCTGGGGCGGGTTCTCCATGCTGTTCGGCGGCGCTGGGGCGTTCTTCCTCGCGTGCCGAGGCACCGGGGACTTGCTGATCAACGCCTATGGCGCGCTCGATGAGGTCGAGGTCGACGGTGCCTACATCGTCGACACCGGGCACGTCGTCGCGTTTGAGGGCGACCTCCGCTACACCCTGCGTCGCGTCGGCGGTTGGAAGTCCACCTTGCTGTCCGGCGAAGGCGTCGTCCTCGAGTTCACCGGCAAGGGCAAAGTCTGGCTGCAGACGCGAAACCTCGGCGCGCTGGTCGGTTGGATCACGCCGCTGTTGCCCAAGTAGGAGCCTCCTGATGCGCTTTGACATCCAACATCGTCCTGCCTACGCGCTCGCGGTCGTCCACCTTGAGCCCAATGAGACCGTCATCGCCGAAGGCGGCGCGATGGTCTCGATGGACAGCCACGTGCAGCTTCAGACCAGCGCCGGGGCGCCTGGTCAGGGCATGCTCGGTGGACTGCTCTCCGGCCTGAAGCGGGTGGTTGCGGGCGAGTCGTTCTTCCAGAACCGCTACACCGCCAGCGCGCCGGGGCAGGTGGCCTTCGCGCCGATCCACGCCGGGGACATCGTCGTGTACGACGTGCCGCCACAAGGAACGATCTACCTACAGTCTTCGGCGTTCTTGTGCTCGACGGACACCATCGCCCTCGACGCGTCGTGGGGCGGGGCGCGTACGTTCTTCGGCGGCGAAGGCTTGATCATGCTGCGCGCCACCGGGCAGGGGCCGATCGCGTTCAACTCGTTCGGTGGCGTAAAAGCAATCGATGTAACGGGCGAGTTTACGGTAGACACCGGCCACATCGTCGCGTTCGAGAGCACGTTGAAGTTCTCGGTCGCGCGCTTCGGCGGTGGTTGGAAGTCCTTTCTGTTTGGCGGCGAAGGCTTGGTTTGCAAGTTCACCGGAACCGGTCGCCTCTGGATCCAGACCCGCAATCCCCAGGAGTTCGGCAAGGCCCTCGGCCCCCGGCTTCCGATGCGTGAGCAATAGGAGCCCCCATGCGCTTCGATATCAAAAACAAGCCAGATTATACCTCGCTCCACGTCGTGCTCGATGCGGGCGACAAGGTGGTGACCGAGTCCGGCGCGATGATGGGCATGACGCCCGGAATCCAACTGGAGACCAACATGCAAGGCGGGCTGCTTGGCGCGGCCAAGCGGGCGTTGGGCGGCGAGTCGTTGTTCTTGAACACCTACACCGGCACCGCCCCAGGCCAGCGGCTCGACATCGCGCCCGCGATGCCCGGCGACATGGAGCACCTGCCGATGCGCGGGCCTGCGGTCATGGTGCAGAGCGGCTCGTTCTGCGCGTGTACGCCGGGCGTCACCGTCGACACCAAGTGGGGCGGCGCGCGCAGCTTTTTCGGCGGTGAAGGGCTGTTCATGCTGCGCTGTCACGGGCAGGGAGATCTGTGGATCGCGTCCTACGGCGCCATTCATGCCGTGGACGTGACGGGCTCCTACACGGTGGACACCTCTCACATCGTGGCGTTTGAAGAGACGTTGAGCTTCACGGTGCGCCCGGTGGGCGGCATGAAGAGCTTGATCCTGTCCAAGGAGGGGCTGGTGTGCAACTTCACCGGGACCGGTCGCTTGTGGGTGCAGACCCGCAGCGGGCCGGCGCTGGCCTCGTTCCTGCATCCGTTCCGTCGGGTCAAGCCGAAGCGTCAGTAGCGTTCGGGGGCAGCGGCCCCGACGACCGACGGACTCAGAACGCGCAGTCCACGCCCTCGATGTTCGCAGCGATGTCTTCGACGTAGCTGGACAGTTCCGTGCGGAGCGCCGCTTGGTCGTTCACCTCGGCGCCCGGAGTGTCTTCGTAGACGTTGGCGCCTTCGCCGACGTTGGTGCCGGTCACCGCGCCGGACAAGCAGTGCACCGCGAGCTTGCCTTGCTCGTTGCCGGCGGAGGCGTCGGTCATCCCGGTGAGGTCGAAGCGATTGGCGTCGGCCTCGGCCCTGCATCCGGTGCTGAGATCGATGCCGTCGAGGCCTTCCAACGCGGGGAGCCCCAGCGCGGGCCACAACGTGGGCCAGATGTCGGTGTTGCTGCCGACGCACTCGGTGGTGCGCGCCTCGCCGCCCGGCTGCAGGATCATCAACGGGACGCGGGTGAGCTCCTCCCGCAGCGAGTTTCCGTGGCCCCAGGTTCCGGTGCCTTCTTCGTCCAGCGTCTCGCCGTGGTCGGACGTGAACACGACGACGGTGTGGTCCAGCAGCCCCCGTGCTTGCAGCGCGTCCAAGAATTGAGCGGCTTCGCGGTCGATGCTGATGATCGCGCCATCGTAGACGTCGACCAAGCCGAGGCGCATCTCCTCCCGCGCGGCGTCGTCCGCCGCCAACCGATAGGCGTCGGAGTACTGGCTGAAGCTGTAGCCCCCGAGCGCGTCGGAGGGGAACGACACCCGTCCTTCGCGGAACACCCGAAGGTCGTCCGGGGAAACGACGAGGGTCTGGTGCATGTTCATGGCTTGCAAATGAATCATGAACGGCGTGGTCGACGTGCGCTGGTCGATCCACGCGAGCGCGCTGTCCCCGAGGGTCTCCATCGTGCCGCCACCGTTGGGCCCGCCTCCCGGATCCCCCTTCAACAGAAACTCGGCGGTATCGAAGCCGACTTCGAGGCCGGTGTAGGGAGAGACTACGCCGTTCCCGCTGAAGATCGCCGTGTCCCAGCCCAGACTGCCCAGCCGCTGGGCGAAGGTCTCGCCGTTCAGCGGTGCGTTGGTGGTGTGGTCTTCGTTGTAGGTCAGCTGGTGGTGATGTTGCGGAGACAAGCCGGTCATCAACGACGCCGTCGAGGGCAGGGTCCACGGGCCGGTGGGTCGGATGCCCGAGACCACGTGCCACGGATACGCGTTGAGGTTGGGCGTGGTGTCCCGGCTGTAGCCATACTGGGGGAGATGATCCTCGCGGAGCGTGTCGGCGACGATGACGATCACGTTCATCCCGTCCATCGGCGCCAACGGAATGCCCACGGGCTCGGTGCTGGTGTCCTCCACCGAGTCCGTGCCGGTCTCGGCGCTCTCGGACACGGGGTCGGAGTCCCCGTGCCCACGCTGGCACCCCAGCGTGGCGAACAGCAGCGAGAGGAGGGGGAGCGGCATCGGTGTTTCGGGTTGTAATTCGAAGCTGAGTCGGCGTGCCAGCGGAGCGGACGCGGGTGGGCGGGTTCGTGGTTCGGCGCCGCGATTGGTTAGCTTGAGGCATGAATACGACTTCGATGTCCCCTGAGCTCCTGACCCAGCTTGGCTCCGAGCTCGCCCGATCCTCGCTCCTACGCGGTTTGTCGCAGGAGCAGCGCGCCCAGATCGTCGGTCACAGTACGCTGTGCCGGCTTGGCGACGGGGAGGTGCTGATGGAGCAAGGCACGCCTTCGGAGGCGTTCTTCATCCTGCTGCGGGGCAGCCTCTCCATCCGGATGCGGGTGAGCGGCGGCGCGCCGGTGGAGATCGCGGCGTTGCCCCCCGGCGCGATGGTGGGCGAGATCGGCTTGTTGTTGTCGCAGCCGCGCGGCGCGTCGGCCGTCGCGGTGGGCGCCACCGAGGTGCTCCGGTTCGACACGCGGGTTTTTGATGCGATGATGAAGCAATTGCCCGCGTTTGCGCTGGCGCTGTGCCAGATGTTGGCCGAGCGCGTGGGCAGCGGAAACCTCGCGCCGCGCACCAGCGCAGAGGATGACGTGGAGCCCGATGCGCTCGCGTTGGAGATGCTGCCCGTGGAGACCTGGCAGCGCTTCCACATGCTGCCGATGGAGGTCAACGGGAACGTCCTCACCGTGGGCTTCGTGCAGAACCCAAGCGCCACTGCGCTGGCCGCGGTGCGCTTGAACGCCCCGGGGATGGAGCTGCGCACGGTGCACATCCGCTCCGCCCTGTTCGACAAGGTCATGGCGGCCCACGCGAGCGCGCCGGGCTGGTCGGCCGGCTCCGAGCCAGCCGCATCCGACGCGTCGCCGCGGGTAGAGCAGGTCAGCGCCGGTGCGCCTCGGCTCGATGCGCTGCTGCGTCGTATGGTCGCAGAAGGCGCTTCAGACCTTCACTTGTCCGGCGGGCAGCGGCCCCGTTGGCGCATTGACGGCGAGATCCACACGCTGTCCGACGCGCCGCGCTTGACCGCCACCGAGGTGTACGAGCTGTTGGCACCGGTGATGCAGGCGCGCAGCCGGGTGGAGTTCGAGCGGGACAACGACACCGATTTTGCCTACTCGCTGCCGGGAACTGCACGCTTTCGCACAAACGTATTTCGGGATCACGGCGGCGTGAGCGCCGTGCTCCGGCAGATCCCCGACAAGATCCTGAGCTTCGACCAGCTTGGGCTGCCCCCGGCCGCCAAGGCGCTGTGCGAGCATCCTAAGGGGCTGGTGCTGGTGACCGGCCCGACGGGCAGCGGAAAATCGACCACGCTGGCGGCGATGATCGACGCCATCAACGCCACCCGCAAGGCGCACATCGTCACGCTCGAGGACCCGATCGAGTTCGTGCACGCCAGCCAGGAGTCGCTGGTCAACCAGCGCGAGGTGGGGCCCCATACCCAGAGCTTCTCGCGCGCGCTGCGGGCCGCGCTGCGGGAGGACCCGGACATCGTGCTCGTCGGGGAGATGCGCGATCTGGAGACGGTCTCGCTGGCGTTGGAGACCGCGAACACCGGTCACCTCGTGTTCGGCACGCTCCACACGGCGACGGCGATCAGCACGGTGGACCGCATCGTCAACTTGTACCCGGCGGACCAGCAGGCTCAGGTCCGCGCGACGCTCGCGGACGTGCTGCGCGGGGTGATCGCTCAGACGCTGTGCCGCAAGATCGGTGGCGGGCGGGTAGCCGCGCTCGAGGTCATGGTCTCGAGCCTGGCGATCGCCAACCTCATCCGCGAGGGCAAGACCCACCAGATCGCGACGGCGATGACGACCGGGCGCGCGCAGGGCAACCAGACGCTCAACGAGGAGCTCGCGCGCCTCGTGACCACGCGCAAGGTCGAGCCTCAGGAGGCGCTGAGCAAAGCCATCGACAAGGCGGATCTGTTGCGACGGATCGGCTGAAGTCGGGCG
>CAIUMM010000021.1 GCA_903900265.1 uncultured Pseudomonadota bacterium | reverse complement strand
GTCGCGACCCGGCGCAACGTCGAACAGGGCGCCGACGCCTACACCGCCGGCGCGGGTGAGCATGGCGCGGAGGCGGCAGCGCTCCCAGGAAAGCCGCTCGATCGGCGCGTCTGCGGGCCCGCCGAGCTCGACGTAGGCGTCGAGGGCCTCGGCGGCGGCCAGCCACCCGCCCGCGGGGATGTCCGCCACCCGCGCCGAGCGGAGTGGCCTGAGCGGAAAAGGCGTTCACGCCATCGTGCAGAGGCCAAAGTCGTAGACGGCGTCTGCAAAATCAGGAAGCGCTGAGGTCAGCGACCATCCTACTTCTTCCTTGACTTTTTTGTCGGAGGCTTTTTTGTCGGAGGCTTTTTTGTCGGACGGACTGGTTTGGCGGGCGTCGACCCACTCGGCTCTCGTGAGCGGCCAGTCTCCTCCAGAATCCGCGTGAGCGTGTCCTGCTCCTCCAACAGCCACTTCCGCAGCTCCTCCTCCTTCGGTAGGGCGACGAGGTAGCGGGACACGAACACCTGCTGGTCCAGACTTCCCGTGGCGTAGTGGACTTCCGCGACGTCCTTGTCCGCGCAGAGGATGATCCCAACCGGCAGATTCTCATCGGCCAAGGCCATGTTCTCGCGCAGGAAGTTCAGGTAAAAGTTCATCTGCCCGGCGTCTTCGTAACCGAACGTCCCGAGCTTCAGGTCGATGGCGACGAGACAACGAAGCCGGCGCTGGTAGAACAGCAGGTCGATGAAATGGTGGCGGCCCCCGACCGTGATTCGGAACTGACGGCCCATGAAGCAGAAGTCGCGGCCGAGCTCCAGCAGGAACGCTTCGAGGTGATCGACGAGAGCACCTTCCAACTCTGCCTCGGACTTCGGGGCGCGGCCTTCGAGCCCCGCGAACTCCAGAATGTAGGGGTCCCGGATGGAGATCGACGGCTGCTCGGCGATGCGGCCGGAGGCCGCGAGTTCGACCAACGCCCCCTTGTCGCGAGATAGCCCCACGCGCTCGAACAGCATGGAGTCGCGCTGGCGGCGTAGTTCCCGCACCCCCCAGCCGTTCTTGATGGCCTCCACTTCGTAGAACGCACGGGCGATCGGCTTGTCGACGCGCGAGAGTTCCAGGAGGTGCGAGAAGCTCAACTCACGACGCAGCCGGTCCATCCAGGCGTCGTCCTGCCACGAGAGCGCCACATCTGCAGGGCGCGGCAGCAACGGCACCAATTCGCCAGACAACGTCTGGCGAATTCCGAGCATTGGCCAGATGATCGCGATCTGCCTGCAATTCTTGAGACTACTTTCCGAGAGACCCTTCACGCCGCGACGACGGAATTCCTCGGCGAGCGAGGCGAGCAACCGGTCGCCGTAGCGCGCGCGGTCGGCGCCATCCTGCTCGTAGGCGATGAGCCATGCACCAATGAGCCAGCTCCGGGCGGTGAGGATCTCATCCACGGACCGCGCGGCGGCAGCCTGGGCCTGCTCCTGAAGGCGGGCGAGTCCGGCAACCAGATCGTCGAACGCATCCCATGGCCGGAGAGCGTTTGTCAAAGGTCGCCTTTCCGGTACGGGGGAGATTCGCCAGACACCGTCTGGCGAATTGACGCCGGGGCGAAACTCTCCAAACTCGGCGACGCCGCACGAGACGACGGGGAGCTCGCCGGGATGACCTCCACCTCCACCGCAGTACGAACTGCGGGGCGGTCCTGCGGGGCGGCGGCGCGGAGGCAATTCAGCATTTCGTCCTTCTATCGCGGCCATGATCCATTCGACTGCCCTTCCAGCGCGACGTGGCCATTCTCGTCCGAAGGCTCGGACTTCGACACCCTGCAGGAGCTAAATCAACCCAGTCACTCCCCGACAAACTGCCGAATCAAAACGCCATCTTCATGGTTGACCCTGTGGCAATGGTACATGTACGGGTGGAGCGCGGGAGCGCGGGAGCGCGCTACGCGCCAAAGGTGCCGGAGAGACGAACGCGCGCGTCGCGACCCGGCGCAACGTCGAACAGGGCGCCGACGCCTACACCGCCGGCGCGGGTGAGCATGGCGCGGAGGCGGCAGCGCTCCCAGGAAAGCCGCTCGATCGGCGCGTCTGCGGGCCCGCCGAGC
>CAIUMM010000020.1 GCA_903900265.1 uncultured Pseudomonadota bacterium | reverse complement strand
TCCTCGCACGACGTGGAGTGGGGGGCGCGCGCCGCGTTGAAGCTTGTGAAGGCGGAGGACCGGCGGGCACGGGGCGAGCGGGCTCCAGCGGAGAGTCTTTGCGTACGACGGCTGAAGGCGCCCCCGGCTGGGCCTGCCCGCACTGCCAGAAGCCGATGAAGCTGCGGACGATCGTGATCCGGGAACCCGCCACGACGCAGGTGATGAGCGGGTTGTTGAGGGCGACCGGGCCGCCTGCGGCGGCGTAGACGTCGGGGGGGCGTAGGTCCATCCAGACCGGCTTGGAGCGCGCGCGTCCGCTGGCCGGTAGGCGGAAGGGCGGAGCTGCGTCTCGGGAGGCAAAACCGCACCGATCGCGCTCCTGCAACGCGGCTCTCAGCGGGACGAAGAGCTTGCGGAGACGGCCCGGGAGGGTGTACCCTGCCAGTGTGTGCTCACCGACAGGCCCTTCATGCTGCTTCTCCTCTCCGGAATCGAGCTTTCTACACAGGAGTTCGTGGAGAAGCTCGCGGCGATCATCCGGCCGCCACGCGCCCAGTAAGTGTTCTACGACGGCGAACCTAAACAAAGAATTCGAAGCCCACTGATTTTGGCCAGAGTGGGCAACGCCCTGCTGACAGGTATGTGATTCGAAAAGGGCATTTATCCTTACATTTTAGGAGTCCAACATGGCCATCACTCAATTCAACCTCACGCCCCAGCCGATCCGCGCCCTCGTTGCGGCGGGCAAGCAACCTTTGGCCTCGGCCCTCGATGTCTCAGGGTACAAGAATCTTGATGCGTACATCTACGTGCCTGCGTTCGAAGGTACCGGCGCGCTCAGCTTGGTTGTGCGTCTGATTGGTGGCTGGCAGACGGACACCGAGGACGGCTGGGCGGTGCTGAACACTTTCACTGCGGTGACCTCAAGCGGGGGGGCTCCTGGACACATCGTGGCGAGTTATTTGCCGCCGTTCCTGCGTTGGGAAATCGTGACGTGTACCTCCGGTGGCGGCATTGCCGTCGCGGCGTTTACCATCGTTGGCTCCCTGTCGGATCAGTGATCGGTGCACTCGGCGAGCTGACAGTTTCCCCCTACCCAGCGAAACGAAGGAGAATTCGATGCCTAAAGTGCTGACGCTTGCAAATTGGGGGCAATTTTCAACGCACGTCGGAACCCCGATCCGACCGCGCCTTCACGCCCTCACGATGGGCGACACCCGGCTATGGCGGGGTGGACCGCCAAGCGTTGCGAACACTTCAAGTTGTCCGGGCTGCGCCTCTGGCGCGAACTCGGGTTCTACATCAACGGCGCTCGGCAAAAAAAGGAAAGTGAAGCCGCCGGCATCGACATACTCTTGCTCGCAGGGGTGTTCCTACAACGGCAGTCCGATGAAGTACGCCAGCGCGACCTGCACGGGCGCCCAGAACTGCTGCCGCGGCTGCAACAAAGGCGAGCTGTACGCTTACTGCTCGGATGAGCCTTGTCCGAAGGACTCTTTGAAGGACATTCCGATCGTGCTTTAGCGAAGCGTTTAGCCTAACATTTTAGTTTGATGGAGTTGGCGATGTTGCTTTTCTTTATTTCGCTGGCGGCTGCTGCGGAATTTTCCTTGTCTGTGGTACCGGCTCGTGAAAAAGCTGCTCTCTCCGTTTCAGGGCGTACAGTAATTTCGGAGCAGCCCGCGGCCTTCGGGTTCAAATGGGCCGGCCGGCCGGCCGCAGTTGTGGTATACGTTCGAGGTAGCCCCGGGGCCGAGCTTGTATGTGTACACTTCTCGGGCCACGATGGCGAACCCATCACTGGCCTTCCCGATATGTGCGTGAGTCAGTCGCTGGCCGCGTCTTTCGGCGGAACGCATTCAGCCGAAGCCGAGGTGTCGTTCGCGGTAAGCTGGGTCGGAGATCGGTCGGGATGTCACTGATTCTCAAATGGGGGCGTTCATCCTGACGTGGACGTGAGCATAAGAACCACAAACCGCGCACCTCGGTGGTCACCCCGCCAGCGTACACCCCCGCGCTCGCGCACTCAAGCCCGGCGCGCGTCGTGCTCGATCCGCGCCGTTTTTCCCGCCGAGTCTACGGCGTGGCCGCCGGTCCTGCGCGTCTGCCGGCGTTCACCCTTGTGAACCCGCTGCTGCGCTCTCCGGTCTACGCCTCGCTGTCCCTCACGGGGAGGCCGGCCGCCAAAACACCCGCTGAAGGAGATCCGCTTAGGAGACTGTGATACCAACTGAGCGTGATTACCCCTCGCAAAGACTTTGCGCAGGGTAATCACGCTCAGTTGGTATTATCCCCGATCGAGTTTTATGAGCCGTAGGTCGGTCGCGCCCTCCTGTTCGTCTCTGCTCGCGTTTCTAATCATCGGTTGCCACGGGTCCGCCAACGATACCGCCGGTGGTGTTTCCTTGGCTGGCGGTGAACATCGCGACGGCGTGCGCGCGCTGGCTCTCGCTGCGCGGGTTCAGCGGGCAGTCCGATGACGAGGACCCGGACGCCGGGGAGATGGACGCGCAGGCGCTGCTGCAGCTCGCGTCGCTGATGGGCCTGACGGCCACCGGGGAGCGCGCCGGGAAGCGAGCGCGTCGCACGCAGCGGCTTGGCGGGAGGGAGGTCCAGTTGGGTCCTCGCTGCGCGGCGTTCGAGGGGTGCGAACGGGTCGGAAAGACTCGCTGCGAACGTGTCGTTCTCGGCGAGCGACCGCGGGGGCCTGGAGCGGCTGTGTCGCTATGTCCTGCGTCGGGGCAACTGGGGCGCGACAGGTTTGCGCGCCCGGACGCTTGCGCTGGGTCGCCTCGAGAGGCTCCCCGACGGGCGAGTGCGGCTGAAGCGCGCGGGCCCCTCCCCTAAGAGCTCGAGCTGCGCGTCAACGCAGCGGGTTGTTGAGGGCGACCGGGCCGCCTGCATCGGCGTAGGGGTCGAGGTCCGGGGGGCGTAGGTCCATCCAGACCGGCTAGGAGCGCGCGCGGGGCTACACAGCGCGCAGCTCGTCGAGCTCGCCGCGCTGCCGATCGTCGATCAACTGCGGGAGATTCACGTCGCCGGCCCGTGCGCCGAAGGGGGGCTGCCCTCCGCCGTGGTGGACAAGCTGGTGCTCCGCGGAAAGGACGATCCCTACGCGATCGCGCAGCTACCTACGGCGTTGTCGCTCCTCCAACACCCTCCAGCCTAACTGCGGAACGTCGATGTGCTCGCCGACCTCCGCGCCGGTCACCGTGTCGATCGCGGCCTCCCCGGGCAGGAAAAGCGTGCGCGGGGACGCGCTTACCGAGCCGATGACGAGCAGGCCGCCGGTGCGAAACGCCATCACGTCTGAGTGCGCGGTGGCCACGCGCTCGAACGGACCCCGGCCTGCCCGCGCACGCAGCGCGAGGAGCCACTGCACGTGGCGCAGCATGCTGGCCGCGTCGTCCGCCTCGTCCTCGGCGTTCCATCCCACCAAACACGCGGGATCGGGGACAAACCATGGCTTGCCTTCGGTGAATCCACAGTTTGTGCCCGCATCCCAGGGCATCGGGGCCCGCCATGGGGCGTCGACGGGCAGGGTGGTGCTGTCCTCGAGATCCAGCTCTTCGCCATAGTACAAGCTAGGATGTCCGGGACCCAGCAGATGCAGGGTCATCAGCGTGCGTCGGGTGGCGTCGTCGCGCACCCGACTGGCGAGGCGCGGGCGGTCGCCGTCACCGAGGAACGGACGGGTCGCGCCCACGCTGGCTCCCCAATCGGCGATCACGTCCTCCACCCAGCCGACGTCTGCGTCGCGTGCCGCGGCCTCCCACGCCAGCGCCCGGGGTAGATCGGCCACATCACCCAGCTGGTTCCACGGTCGTAGCGTCTCGACCACGGGCTCCATAGGCGCAGACGTGACCAATAGCGCCGGGGCGTCGACGTGCAGCGCCGCCGCGAGCGCTTCGGCCGCGGCCTGCGCCGTCCGCTCGCCTTCGACGTTGAACCCGCGGAGCACCACGCCGTCTACGCCGGCGTCGAGCAGCGCGGCGACGCTCGCAGCGCGGTCTCCGGGTAAGCCCGCGTCGTCCCAATCCAGATCGGGGCGCCCCACCCCCGCTTCGGCGTAATAGTATCGCTGGTCTCCGGTAGGAAACCAGGAACTTCCTGGCGAGTCGCCGAGCGTGATGCGGCCTTGCCCCTGCAGCGCGCCCCCATACCAAGGGTGGTTGCAGCTGACGGCGTTCAACGGGAGCTGCACCTCGAGGGTCATGCCGAGGGAGTGCAGGTCTGCGGCGAGCGCCTCTACGTCGCGTTGGGTGCCGAGGACCGGGTCCACCCCGAAGCCCGCGGGGATCAGCCGGCCGGGCTGGTCGGCGGGCTCCAACGGCATCAGCTGCACGGTCCCGACGCCGAGGCGCGCAAGGTAGTCGAGGTGCGCGCGAACGCCGTTGAGATCGCCGGTGCCGTCGCCGTCGCTGTCCGCGTAGGCCGCGACGGGGAGCACATAGACGAGGTCGGCGAGCCGACGGTCGGCGGCTTCGGGCGCGCCGCAGCCCGCGAGCATCGCCGCGAAAAACGCTGGGAACAGCATGGTGAAGCGCATCCAAACGGCTGGGAGCAGCGCGTCGGAAGGGAGGTGTGAAGGGTGCGTAGGGTGCATGACCGTGCCCTGCGCAACCGCCGTGCCGCGACATCACGCGGCTACTTCATTGGACGAAGCTTCATTGTGTTCGCGAGTTGGTGACGGCTTCGTCAGCGGGCCGTCCAAAATCCGTCGCGATTCTTTCGTCAAGGCCTCGTGCGGAGTTGCCTGACGCTCGGGGTGGATTGTGGTAGAAGCCGAGGGTCCGTGGAGTCCTCGTGAATCGTCGTTCCTTCGTTCGCCACACTGTGCACGCCCTGCTGGGCGCCGTCGGCCTCCTGACCCTCGGTGGCCTCGTCGCTGCGCCGGCTTCGGCCGATCCCCAGTTCACCGTGAAGATCGCTTCTGTCGCGCCCGAAGGCACGCCGTGGGCCAGCGGCGTCACGGAGTTCAAGAAGCAGATCGAGGCCTCCAGCGGCGGCCGCGTCGTCGTGCGCCCGTTCCTCGGCGGCGTGCTCGGCGACGAGAACGAGACCGTTCAGCTCTGCCAGCGCGGCCAGATTCAGGGCGTCGGAGCCTCGACGGGTGCGATCGCCAGCATCGTGCCGGAGCTCAACGTGTTGGAGCTGCCTTTCTTGTTCAAGAGCGCGGAAGAAGCCGATTACGTGCTCGACAAGAGCATCCTTACGTACGTGGAGAAGGCGTTTCGCGACCGGGGTCTGGTGCTCGGATTTTGGAGCGAGAACGGGTATCGCTCCTTCGGCACCCGCTACGGCAGCATCCACTCGCCCGCGGACTTGAAGGGCCACAAGCTGCGCTCGCAAGAGAGCCCGGTGCACCTCGAGATGTACAAGCAGTTTGGGGCGTCCCCGGTCCCGATCCCGACCACCGAGGTGCTGACCTCTTTGCAGACCGGCGTGATCGATGGCTACGACAACACCGTGCTGTTCGCCACCGCCGCCCAGTGGACGAGCGCGACGAAGTTCTACTCGTTGACCAACCACATTTACCAACCCGCGGCGATCGTGTTCAACAAGGCGTTCTTCGACGGCATGCCCGCCGATCTGCAAGCGCAGATGTTGGCCCCGCGCGCGGCGCTGATGCAGAAGATGCGCAACGAGATCCGGGCGATGCAGCCGTTCCTGTTGGAGAACTTGAAGGCGATGCGCATCACCGTGTACACGCCGACCGCGGCCGAGCGCGCGACCTTTGAAGCGCCTGCGAAGCTCGCGCGGGACGCCTACATGGCGCGGGCCAGCGCGGGGGAGAAAGCGTTGTACGCGCAGATCCAGACCGGCATCGCCGCCTACCGGAAGGCGCACCCGTAGCGTATCGCGTCTACCCAGCTTTCAGGCGGGAAGTTCGATGACCTTGCGCATCACCACAGCGTCCGCGCCGTCGCTGTAGTACCGCTTGCGCACCGCGATGTGCTCGAAGCCTTCCCGGGTGTAGAGCGCGATGGCAGGGGTGTTGTCCGCGCGCACTTCGAGCCAGCACAGCTCGGTCCCCGGGGTCTGGATCAGCGCCTGCAAAAGCGTGCGTCCGGCTCCAGCCCTGCGGCGCGCAGGGAGCGTCGCGATGTGCAGCACGTGCAGCTCGCCGAGCACCAACCAGCCAAACGCAAAGCCCACAGGGACGGGCTGACCGCCCTCGTGCACCTCAGCGATCCACTGCACGCCTCCCGGGCGCTCGAACTCGTCCGCGACCATGCCGCGCGTCCAGGCTTCGTCGGGGAAGCAGGCCAGCTCGGCTTCGACGAGCCACGCTACGTCGGCGCGTGTGGCTTCGCGCAGCACCGCGGGGTTCGAGCTCATGGCGCCCGCCTCGGTTGAGCTTTGGCGCGAATCTCGGCGATCCACTCCTGATAGATCGGCGCGAACGCCTCGGTTTCTGCGGGCACGTCGTGCGTGGCTGCGACCCGTCGGATGTACCGTTCGGAGACCATGCGACTGTAGAGCAGGCCGCGCAGAGCGTCGCCATCGAGGCCCCATCGGGTGAGAAAGGCGTCGAAGTCCTCGGCGCGCGGCCAGGAGGCCCGTACGCGCTCCCAACGAACTTCGACCTCCTCGGGCGTAGGCCGGTAGATCAGCGTGTCTCCGGCGAGCGCCCGGATGATCGTGAGGTCCACGATCCGCTGCTCCGCTGCATAGTCTGGAGCCTCCAGCGCGGGGACCGCGCTCTGGTCGTGCGGGTCGAGATCGATGTCGAAGGCGAGATCCCCCTCGGTGATGATGCGGTCCTGAAACGCGTACAGCATGCGATCCACCGGCTCGGCGTGGGCCGAAGCGATCGCGGCCGCCGGTAAAAGCACCAGCGATCGGGCAAGCAATCGGACACGCAAAAGGACAAGCGGGGACAGCAACACGGTCGCTCGATAACGCTCTTACGGATATGGCGGCGACCGGTGTACAACGACGTGTTCATGGTTGAGGCGCTCGGGATCTCCAAGTCGTACGGGCCTACGCTCGCGCTGGACGGGGTGTCGTTTTCTGTGGAGCGTGGCGAGATTGTGGGGTTCCTCGGGCCAAACGGCGCCGGCAAGACCACGACGATGCGCATCCTCACCGGCTACCTGCCCGCGAGCGGAGGGCAGGCGAAAATCGCCGGCTTCGACGTGTTTGATCATCCGATGGAGGTCAAGCGCCGGGTCGGGTATCTGCCGGAGACGCCGCCGCTGTACCCGGAGCTCTCGGTTGGGGAATACCTCGCTTTTGTGGGCGAGCTCCGGGGCCTGAGCGGCAAGGAATGCAGGCTGAAGGTCGGCGCGGTGATGGAGCGAGTGGGGCTCGTGGGCTGGGAGCGTCGCGTATTGGGATCGCTCTCCAAGGGCTATCGGCAGCGCGTCGGTCTGGCGCAGGCGCTGGTGCATGACCCGCCGGTGCTGATCCTCGACGAGCCAACCAGCGGCCTTGATCCTACGCAGATGGTCGGCATTCGCAGCTTGATCCAAGAGCTTGCGGCCACCCATACGGTGATCTTGTCCACGCACGTGCTCTCTGAGGTCGAGATCCTTTGCCCGCGCGCGGTGGTCATCGGTCGCGGGCGGGTGCTCGCGACGGGCACGCTCGATGCGCTGCGTAGCCGGGCCAAGCGGGGGAGCTGGACCTTGCTCGAGGCGCGGGGCGTTCAAGCGGTGCAGCTTGGGTCTGCGGCCGGCGTGCAGCAGGTGGAGCCCCTGCCAGATTCGGACGGATGGAGCTGCTTTCGGGTGCTCAGCGCCGGGGATGTGCGCGCCGTGCTGGTCGCGCTCGTGCATGCAGCGGGCGGTCAGGTGCGAGCGGTCGAATCCAAGCTCCCCAGCTTGGAAGAGGCGTTTATCGACATCGTCGGCGAAGAAGGCGTGACCCGCGGGAGCGCCGCATGAAGGCCGTCTGGACGATTTGGAAGAAAGAGATGCGCGTGTACGCGGTGAGCCCGCTCGCCTACGTGTTCCTCGGCGCGTTCTTGTTCTTGTCCGGGCTCTTTTTCTACCTTGGCGTGACGCTGACCGGCGAGGCCTCGCTCCGCGTGTTGCTCGCCAACCTCGCGGTCACTCAGCTGTTCGTGCTGCCGATGTTGACCATGCGCCACTTTGCAGAAGAGCGCCGTCAAGGCACATTAGAGCTTCTTTTTACGGCGCCTGTGCCCATCGGCGCTATCGTCATCGGAAAGTGGCTGTCCTCGGTGACGCTGTGCGTGCTGATGTTGGCGGGAACGGTGGTTTTTCCGGTGATCCTGTCGTACTACGGGGATCCGGACTGGGGCGTGATGATCACCAGCTACCTCGGCCTCGCCGCGGTCGCCTGTGGATTTTCGGCTGCCGGGCTGTTCGCTTCTTCGCTCACCGATGACCAGGTGGCGGCGGGCCTGTTGGGCATCGTGATGTTGTTGCCGTTCTGGCTGGTGAATCAGGCCGAAGCGCTGCTGCCGGAGGATTGGGCGGAGGGCGCGCGGAAGATCGGCGTGCTGGTGCACCTCGATTCGTTCCAGCGCGGCGTGATTGACTCCTCAGATGTGCTTTACTTCTTTGGTTTCACCTTTATTTTCTTGTTCCTGACCTTTCGCTCGCTGGAGTCACGCCGATGGCGGTGAACCGCACGCTCCAGCGCCGGCTCGCGTTCGGCTCCAACGCCACGCTCGTCACCGTACTGGTGGTCGGCATGGTGGTGCTCGGCTGGCTGATCAGCGACAAGTACCGCGTCCGTATCGACCTCTCCGCGGATCAGGGCAGCACGCTGCTGACCGACACCCGCAACAAGCTGCGCTTGTTGGACCACGACGCCCAGCCGGTCACCATCACCGCGTTTTCGGCTCAGCGCGGCAAGCAGGACGCGTTCTTCAAGGACCGCCAGCTGTCGGACTTGATGGAGGAGCTCGACTACAATTCTCCCGCGGTCACCGCGCGTTTTGTGGATTTTGACCGCGATCGGTTGACCGCCGAGTCGCTGCACGTCACCGATTACGGAACGGTGGTCATTCAACGCGGCGAGCAGCGTGTGGACATCTCCGACCGCGACCTGTTCCGGCGCGTGGGAAAGGGCGACGACAAGCGCTTGGATTTCTTGGGAGAGGCGGCGATCAACCGCGGGTTCTCCCAGCTGCTTTCCGATACGCGTCGTACGGTGTACGCGCTGGTCGGCCACGGCGAGATGGCGCCCGATAGCCACGACCCTTCGGGGCTCGCGGATCTGGCGCAGGCGCTGGACCAAGAACACTACGCGTTGAAGCCGCTGGATCTGGTGCGGGGTCGCAAGCCTGGGGATGCCCCGCGCGTCCCTGACGACGCCGCGGCGGTGCTGATCGTTCGGCCTACGGTCGCGATCCCCGCGGGCGAAGAGGATGTGCTGCTCTCCTGGTTCTCCGGGGGCGGCGCGTTGCTCTTTGCGGTGGATCCCGAGGGCATGATCCCCGACTTGCTCGGCCGCTTCGGGGTCGCGGTGCCGTCTGGCTATGTGCTCGACAAGGTGCTGCTCTACCCGTACCCGGACCGACCTGTGCCGCGGTACCGCAGCCACGCGATCACCCAGACGTTGTTGGAGGATGATCGGGTCACGTGGGTGAGCCGCGCGGCGCCGGTTCAAGCAGGAGTTCCGATGGTCGCCGGCGTGCGGAGCTCGTCGTTGCTTGAGACCAGCCGGGATGGCTGGATCGAGCGCGGTGGGCCTGTCATCGAGGGGCAAGCTGCATTTCAGGAAGGGGTGGACGGCGCCGGACCGGCGAGCATGGCGCTGGCGTTGGAGGTCTCGTCGGACAGCGGCATGGTTCGGAAGAAGGTAGGCCGAGTCGTTGTTTTGGGCGACGCCGACATGGTGAGCAACGCGGTGATCAGCGAAGGCCCTGGAAACATGAGCTTTGCGGTCAACTCCGTTCGGTGGCTGCTCGGGGACGACGAGCGGATGTCCGTCGTCGGGCGGCCCAGCGCGGTGCGTCGGTTGACGCTGACCGACGAGGACCGGGGACGGATCCAGTGGTTGGCGATGGGGATTTCGCCGTTTCTGGTGTTGCTGTCGGCGGGTGGCGTGTGGGCCTCCCGGCGGGGGCGCTGATGGCCGAGGCCGACATGGGTGGGACTTTTCGTCAGTTTCGCGGAACCTTGTTCGCGGTGCTCGCTTTTGTGCTCGTCGCGGGTGCGTGGTGGACGCTCGGTCACCAACCTGCGGCTCCGAAGCCCGCAAAAGACAAAAAAGCCAACGCCGATGGCGTCGCGCTCTTCGCTTTTGAGAAGAGCGACCTCGTCAAGGTCACCGTCGAACGTTCAGACGGCACCATCAACCTCGTCGAAAAGCCGGACGGCTGGCGGATCGACAACCCCAGCGGCACGGGCTCGCTCCCTGCGAGCCGCTCTATGGTCAATCGGGTCAAGCACCAGCTGCATGATCTCGTCAGCCGCGCGACCGTAGTCGAAGGCACCGGGGACGACGCCTTGTACGGCCTCGGCGCCAGCGCCATCCACGTGACGCTGCAGTTTCGCGACGGGCGCACCCAGAGCTTCGACGCGGGCGACCCGAACCCCTCCGGCGTGAGCTTCTACGTCCGGCCGTTGCCCGGGGATGTGGTCTACACCGTCAAGAAGTCCGCAGTGGACTACTACAGTTTGCAGCTGTCCGAGTTTCGGGAGCGTCGCTTTGCGAGCTTCGACTCGAAGGACGTGGACGCACTGAACGTCGCGTGGTCCGACGGACGTCGGCTGCGTTTCCAGCGCACCGGCGAGCAAGCGTGGGACCTGCTGCAGCCTGAGCGCTTCGCCGCGAGCGACGACGCGGTGCGCGGGCTGATGGGGCGCGTGTCGGCCTTGAAAGCGGTGGAATTCGTTACCGACTCGCCGACTCCAGAGGATCTTGCCCGGTTTGGTCTGGATGCGCCGCGGCTGACCGTCGCGATGACATTTTCGGGGCGGGAGGCGCTGACCTTGCTGGTGGGCGCCAACGCGCCGTCGAAAGACAGCGGGTACGACCTTGCGTATGTGCGCACCGCTGAGGACCCCAGCGTCTACACCGCGCGGAACGGCTTGTTGGAAGACTACGCGCAGGAGGCCTCGGCCTACCGATTGATGCGCTTCGGCCGCATGGACGCGAACCGCGTCTCGCTGATCGTCGCGACGCTCGTGGCTGCGCCTACCGCGGAAGACGCCGACCTCAACGGCACCGTAGGTCTCCGGATGGCGGCGGATAGTTGGCTATGGGACGACGGGCAGCCGGTGCCCGGATCGACGCCCAAGCGGGTCGCCCAGCGGGCTGCAGGGATCGAAGGCGAGGCCTTCGTGTCAAGTGTCGCTGCCGATGCCACCTACGGCTTTGATCATCCCCTCGTGTCGATCCGCATGCAGGATCTCGACGGGACGGAGCGCACGCTGTTGATTGGAAAGCCGGGCGCACCTTCGATCGACCCCGACGGGCACGAACGCGCGCGCTACCACGCTCGAGTCTCGGACCATGACGAGGTGTACCTCGTGGACAGCGGCATCGTAGACGTGGTCAAAGACCTGCTGCGGGAGCACAACCGCAAGGCCAGCGGCGACACGCTCACCGAAGAGCGCACCGATCGTATCGAAGCGGAGCGCGGCATCCCGTCGCCGCTCCCGGGTCAACCTCCAACCCCCGGAACGAAGACGCCATGATCGCCGCCGGGCTCTTGTGGATGGTCGTTCAGGCCTGCCAGAGCCCCGAACCCGCGCGAACCTCGGCGACCTTGATCTACACCGACCATTGGGACGGTGAGATCGAACCCTGTGGGTGACCCAAACACCCTACGGGCGGTCTGCCCAGACGAGCAACGACGATCCAGAAGACCCGCGAAGAGTCGGGGGGATTCCCTGTTTTTGTCGTGGACGCCGGGAACCTGTACTGGAAGAGCGCGCGGCTGACCGCGGATGAGCTGCCCCAACAGCAAGAAAAAGCACGGTTGATGGCGGCGGCGCTGAGCTCGGAGGGGTCTGGAGGGATGGACGCGATGTTGCTCGCCGAGGGCGACGTGGCGGTGGGGTTGGTGCTCGTCAAGGAGCTGGCCTCGAAGTACGCGCTGCCCTATGTGGCTTCCAACCTGGACTGTGGAGACGGCTTTCCCGCCAAAGACAAGGTGGTCACCCGCGGTGGGGCGACCATCGGGGTGCTCGGCGTTGTGGATGATCGCGGGCAGTTTCCGGGCTGCACTGCGTCGGACCCGCAGGCGGCCGTGCGCGCCGGGTTGGAGCGACTGCGGAGCGAGGGCGCGAAGGTGGTCGTGTTGTTGGACGCGCTGCCCGACTCCGCGAGCGCCGGCCTCGCGGCGGCCGTGCCGGGCGTCGATCTGGTGGTGGGCGGCACGTCGCAGCCGCTGCAAAGCCCGCTGCCGCTGCCGGGCGGCGGCCTGCGGCTTGGGGCGGGCACCCGCGGTCGTTCGGTGGGTGTGCTGACCTGGAGCCTCGTGGACGGCGCGACGGCCTGGCGGGAAGACAGCACCTTGGGGCGCCTTGCCAGTCAGCGGGACGCGTTTCGCCAAAAGGTCGACGAGGCCAAGGCCCAGCGGGACGCCGCCGCCGGCGAGACCGAACGTACGGTCGCTGAACGGCGGACCGAGTACTACCAGAAAGAGCTGGACGAGGTCTCAGCGCAGCTGGAGCAGGCGTCCGGCGCGGCGGTTCGCGCCCACGCGGCGCACAACAATCTGGTGACGTTGGACACCGCGGTCGCCGATGATCCGGTGGTGCAGGCGCTGGTGGACGCTGCCAAGGATCGCATCGCGGCGTTGGCGGTGCAGGCGGCGGTGGGCAAGCCGTTGGTCGGGCCCTATGTGGGGAGCCAGGCCTGCGCGTCGTGTCATCCTGGGCCCACCGGACAGTGGAAGTCGACCCCGCACGCCAACGCCTATGCCTCACTGATCGCGAAGAAGCGTCAGTTTGACCAAGCGTGTTTTAGCTGTCATGTCACTGGCGCGGTGGCGGTGGGCGGCGGCGAGGTGCTTGGCCCTACGCATCCCAATCAAGTGGGGGCGCTGTCGAACGTAGGCTGCGAGAGCTGTCACGGCCCCGGGAGCGCGCACGTCAAGGCGCCGACGACGCCGATGGCGATGCCCACCGCCGCTACCTGTGTGACCTGCCACGACAAGACGCAGGACGATGGCCGGTTTGACTATGCCTCGTATCTACCGAGGATCATTCACGGTATTCCGAGTCCGCGGTAGACATCGAGGTGAGCTGCGACCGCGCGGTCCCAGGTAAAGTGGCGCTGTACGCGTTCGCGCCCGGCGGCGCCGATCTCACGTCGTTGCGACTCGGTTTTCTGCTCGATGGCGTTGAGCGCCGCTGCCCACGCGGCGGGGTCGGCGTCCACGAGGATCCCGGTGTCGCCGAGCGCCTCACGCACCGGCGCGATCCCGCTGGCGAGCACCGGAAGCCCGGCGGCCATCGCCTCCAAAAGCGCCACGGGCATCCCTTCGGTGCGGCTGGGGAGCAAGAAGCTGCGGGCGTGCGTGAGCAGCATGCGCTTTTCGAGGTCGAAGCGTGAACCGACAAAAATGACGTTTTCCGGCGCAGAGTCCCGTAGGCGCGAGACCCAGTGGTCGGTGTGCGAGGCGCCGCCGGTGATGACCAGCGGCGCGCCTCGGTGGCGCCGCGCCGCCTCGACGAGCAAGTCCAGACCTTTCTCCGGGACCAATCGTCCAAGAAACAGGTGGTAGCCGCCGGGCTGCAGCATCGGAAAGACGCCGCTGTCCCACGGCACCGGCTCGTGCGGCACGACGCCGTTCGGGATGTGCACGGCGCGATCGGGCCCAAAGCGCTGCGCCCACGCCGCTAAGCCCGCCGAGACTGCGATCACCTTGTCCGCGGCGCGACCGCCGATCTCCGCGCCCGTGCGCAGCACGCCTCGCGCCACCGGGCCCCATTTGGCGCGCTGCCAATCCTCGCCGTGCAATGTGACGACCACCTTGCGCCCCAGCGCGCGAGGCACCGGCGCGAACAACGCAGGCCCGCAGGCGTGGATGTGTACGATGTCGTGCGCGCGGGCGGCGCGCGGCGCGCACAGCAGGGTGTGCAGGAACGCCTCGCTCGCTCGGCCGTAGGTCGTGCCGACGTCGACCAACCGCACACCCTCACGCATCGAGGTGCCATGCGGGTTGTAGCGGGTGCGGCAGTACACGCTGACCTCGCAGCCCGCTGCGACGAGGCGCGGCGCGAGCGCGGCGACCGCGGCCTCGACGCCGCCCTCGACGCCCCATGGGGCGCGCAAGCCGAGCATCGCGATCTTCATTGGGAGGGGCTCGCTGCAGCGGCCGTAGGTTCGGCTGCTTGCTGGGACGTCGCCAAGAGCGGACCTTGGAGCGGGTCCACCCCGATGTCCGCGCAGCGCTCGCGGTACTCGCGAACCACGAACTCGCGGAAGTCGTGCAGGTGGTTGGTGGCGCGGGTCGGGGAGCGCTTGAAGCGACGTGCGCGTACGTTGTCATCGAGCCAATCGTACTTTTGGTCCCAGAGCTGGCTCCAACGGTCACGCAGCGGCGCGTCCAGCGTGCGTGCGAGTGGGCTGAGCCGCGATGGGGCGCTGCTCCCCGGCGGGGCCGCGTCGGCGCGTCGGATGGCCCATTCGTAGCCAGTTACCCACCGATCCACCCAGCGGTTGGCGCGGAGGAAGTCTGAGCACGCGGTGCCCGAGAGCGGAATCGCGGTCGCGAGCTCGAAGGCGGTGAACACGTCGCGGTCGTCCAACGGCAGATCGTCGACGGACAGCAGGTAGTTTGTACAGAAGAACCTGCGCAGATCGTCGGGCAGCACCCGCCGCACGATCTGGAGCGCGGACTTGGTGGTCCAAACGCATCCCGGTTCGACCAGCAGCAGAAAGTCAGCGTCTCCGCCGGGCTCTGCGCTCTGCTTGGACAGGCCTCCGGTCAGCATGACCCCGCGCACGAACGGCAGGCGCGCGAGGATTCGGCTCGCGGCCATCGCGGCCGGCCACATCCGCTCCGCGTGCTGCGTACGCTCTTGGCGGCGCGCCACGGTGCTGGAGCGGCCGGAGCGAAACACGAAGCCGCCTTCGGCTTCGATCCAGCCCTGCGCCGTAGCGGTGCGCAGCGCAGGTTCAAGCATCCCGGCGGTGCCTGCCCCGGTCATCCACTGCAGCTCTGCGATTCGTAGCGGGTGCCGAAAGACGTCAAAATACAGCACGATCCGCATCAACGCTGCCGCAGTCACGGCGGCGCCGTCTTTGCTGGACTCAGGGAGTGGCGAATCAACGCTGAACATGTGAAGGGCAGTCCGGATGACTGAGGTGGTGTACCGCTGCTATCTCGCCGTGGTGGCGCTCCTCGCCCTTCACGGGATGCACCGCCTTGCGTTGCTTCTGGCCTTTCGCCGCTGCGGTCCCGATGCGACCCCCAAAGCGATGGAACTGGGCCAAGAGTTCCCCTTTGTTACCGTGCAGCTCCCCGTCTACAATGAGCGGGACGTCGTCGCTCGCCTCGTTGACGCTGTCGCCGGCCTGAGCTGGCCCGCGGATCGCATAGAGATTCAGCTGCTGGACGACTCGACCGACGACACCGCCGCGGCTGCGGCCCCGGCGCTGGCTCGGGCTCGCCGTCTGGGCATCGTCGCTTCGGTGGTGCGGCGTCCGGATCGGGTCGGCTACAAGGCGGGTGCGCTGGCGCTTGGCCTCCAGCAGGCTCGAGGGCGCTACATCGCGATTTTTGACGCGGACTTTGTGCCTGAACCTGACTTTCTCACCCGCACCGTGCCGCACTTGATCGCGGGCGCCTCGATGGTGCAGGTCCGTTGGGGGCACCTCAACCGCGATGCGAGCACGTTGACGCGCACGCAGGCCGCGCTGCTCGACGGTCACTTTGTGGTCGAACAGCCCGCGCGCCATGCGCTCGGCGCGTGGTTCAACTTCAACGGAACGGCGGGCGTCTGGGACCGCGTGGCGATCGAGGCGGCCGGCGGCTGGCAGCATGACACGTTGACCGAAGATCTGGATCTTTCGTACCGGGCGCTGCTCGGGGGGGCTCGGTTTGTGTACCTCCGGGAAGCGCAGGTCCCCGCTGAGGTCCCCGACACGTTGCCGGCGTTCCTCGCCCAACAGCGGCGCTGGGCCCGGGGTAGCGTGCAAACGGCGCGCAAGCTGCTGCCCGCGATTCTTCGCGCGAAGGTCGCGGCGCGTGTTCGGCTCGAGGCCGTTGCACACCTGACCGCCAACTTTGCGTGGCCGCTGTGTGTGGCGTTGGCCGTGCTCCTGCCCATCGTGGTGGTCACTCGGGGCAGCGCGACGCTGGGCAACCTCGGCCTCGACCTGACGCTCGTGGGCTTCTCGCTTTGGGCGAATGCGGCGTTCTATAGGGCGGGCGGCGCGGCGTGGCGGGATATCCCGGCGGTGTTGGCCCTTGGGATCGGCATGGGTCCCTCTCAGGCTGCGGCGGCGTTCGAAGGTTTGTTTGGACCGGTGGGGGAGTTCGTGCGCACCCCCAAGAACGGTGGCGGCGCCGGAAGCTACCGGGCTGCGGTCTCCCGCATCCCCATTGAGGCGCTTTTGGCTTCGTTGCAGGCCGCCGCGGTGGTGTGGGCCGCGTGGAACGGCCATTACGCTTCGTTGCCGGTTCTTATGTTGTTCTGCGCTGGGTTTGGGTGGGTAGCCATCCAAACCCAACCTTGGCGAGTCCCCCAAGCGATACGGGTGTTCCCGGTTCGCACCACGGTTTCACACTTGACTGCCTCCGATGAAGCGTTGGCTGGGAAATAGCGGAAATGGATATTACCCGCAGTGTTTCGGAAGGCATCAAGGTTTGGCTTTGCGGCGGTGCGCTGCTGTTAGCGCTGGCCTGGGCGTGGTTGCCGCGCCGCGCCGCTCGCGGGGTGTTGGTCTCCTTGCTGGTGATCGCGACCGCCAACTACGCACGGTTCGGCTTCAAACTGCCGTTTCGTCAGGTCGATACCTATGACCTGATCCACTACTACCTCAACTCCAAGTACTTTGATGAGTTGGGGTATTTTGACCTTTATCCGGCGTGTATCCTCGCGGATCACGAGGCTAACGGGCCGTTCTTCAAAGAAGGTTCCAAGTTTCTCGATCAGGATGAGAGCGGGCATCACATCGCGCCGATCTCCGTCGCCCTTGAAGAGGGGCAGGTGGTGCGCGCGCAGAAGTTCACCCCCGAGCGATGGGAACAGTTCAGTCATGATTTCCTGTTCTTGCAACGCGAGGTCCCCGGTCTGAACAGCGAGCTTTGGCGGCAGCTCATCCAGGACCATGGCTTCAACGGCACCACCGCGTGGGTGTTGGAGGCGCTGCCGTTTAGCGCCGTCCCCGTGGAGTGGATCAAGACCTTAGGCTACCTCGACTGCGTTTGGATCGCGCTCGCGTTGGCAGCGGTGGTTTGGGCTTGGGACTTGAACACGGCCTTATGGGCGACGCTGTTCTTGATGCTCACGTATTCCTGTCGTTGGCCGACGATCACCTGGGCGTTCTTCCGCTACGACTACGTGTCGCTGCTGATCATCGGCATGGCGAGCTTGCGGAAGGGGCGACCGTTGCTGGCGGGCTTTGTCACGGGCTGGTCGGCTACGCTGCGGCTTTTCCCGGCGATGTGGCTTTATGGTCCGGGGATGAAGGGGCTTTTCGGGTTGCTGCAACGCAAAGTGCATCGTCCCTTGCTGCGGCTGGTGCTGGGCTTCGCGCTCGGTGTCGGCGTCTGGCAGGGCGCTGCGACGGCGGTGTTCGGCGTTGACGCGGTGCGCACCCACTTCGAGAACATGTCCGACCACAACAAGTCGGAGAACCTCTCCTCTCGGCGTATCGGCCTCGCGCTCGGGTTGCCGTTTCGGGGGGACTTGCTGCCCAAGGCGATCACCCCCGAAGAAAAGCGCGTAGTCGAAGACCAGAAGCCCATCCGGTTCGCGATCGCCGGTCTGTTGATGGTGGTGTTGGGATGGGGCTTGCGGAATCGCCGAAATGACGAGGCGTTCGCGTATGGTTTCCTCCCGTTCTTCCTTCTGACTACCGCGAGCTACTACTACTACGTGGCGCGCTGGACGCTGTGGGTGCTGCACGCCGGAGGCGTCTGTAAGCCCGAGCGCGGGGAGTCCCGGGCGCGGCACGCTGTCGGGCTGGCGATGTTGGCGGGGGCAGAGCTCTTCACCAACCACGCTGAGGTGACCTATCCGGACCACCGGGTGTACCTGATCGGCGGTCTCGCGTGGATTTTGATGGGGTATTCCACGGTGATGACCGCGTGGGTGGTGATCGAGTCGCATACGCTGGGGCGGTTCCGCAACAGCACGGCTGGGGCCTGAGCGTGCTCGCGAAGGCGCGTCGTGTCGTCGCCCCGACCTTGTGGGCCCGGGCGCAGTCCTTAGCGGACGGCGGCGCGGTGCGGCTCGGAAAGCGGGCGCCGGCCGTGGAGAGCTGGCTGGTGCAGGTCCCGCCGCGCGCGGCTCCGTGGGAGGTCACGCTGTGGCCGGCGGAAAATGACTGGTACTGCACCTGTGAGAGCCCGGGATGCGTGCACCTCGCCGCGGTCGTGCTCGCCCGGGCCGCGGGTACCTTTGAGCAGCGCGCTGCTGCGCGCGTCGTTTGGCGGTTCGTGCGCAGCGCCGAGGGACTGCGTCTGACGGCGGATGCGCCCGTTGACGCCGCATGGACCGAAGACGACAAGCTCGTTCAGCGGCTCGCGCGCGAGTGGCTCGGCTCGGCGGTGGCGGGATCGCCGATCGTGCCGCGCGGGATCCTGCATGACCTGTTGCCGGCGCTGGCGGGCCTGCCGGTCACCCTCGACGGGGTGAGCGTGACGACGAGCGGCGAGCCCGTCGTGCCGCGCGCGATCGTCGATGACGTTGAAGGGGGCTGGAAGGTTCGCCTCGCGCGGGCGCCAGGCATCGACGAGGCGTTCCGCAACGGCGTGGTGCGTATGGGCACGCTGCTGCGGCCGTTCACCGATGGCGGGCTGGACGTGGAGTTGAAGAACCGCCTCAACAGCGGCATCGTCTTTCGCGCCGAAGACGTCGAATCGCTCGTCGCGCGGTTTTTGCCCAGCTTGGAGACGCGCATCCCCGTCGAACGGCGCTCGGCGCGGCTGCCTGCGGTCGTGGACATGGCGCCGCGGCTCGAATGGGAGGTCCGCACGAGCGCAGGGGAGGGGGCGGGGCAGTCCCTCGCGGTCACTCCGCGGATCGTCTACGGAGATCCTGCGGTGGCCCGAGTCGAGCGGGGCAACTTGGTCCGGATCGGCGGGGCGATCCCGGCGCGGAACCTGCCCGCCGAGCGCAAGCTCGAGGCGGAGCTCGGAGAGATGCGGATGGCGGCTGGCTCCGGCTCGGCGCGGATAGGCGCCGAAGCGGCGCGCTGGGTGGAGGGGCTGAAGCCGGCGGTGCGCGCCGCTGTGCTCGCCAAAGCTCCGCAGTTCCGCATTGACCGTCAGGCGGGTGACCCGGAGATCGTGATCGGCGACGATGGTCTGTCGGTCTCGATCCGGGCGGGGGCGGACCCGCGCGCGCTGCTCTCGGCGTGGCAGGATCATGTGCCGCTGGTTCCGTTACTCGGTGGTGGCTTTCGAAACGTGCCGCGGGAGTGGTTGGACCGGTTCGCGCCGGTGCTCGCGGAGCTGTTGGATGCCTGCGATCGTTCGGGGCGCGTGCCGAAAGACCGGGCTGCGGTGCTGCTGGACGCCGCCGAAGCGCTGGCGTTGCCGGTGCCCCCCGCGCTGAACGCGCTCCGGGCCCTCGCCGGCGACTTCGAGGCGATCCCAAGCGTGGTGTTGCACCGGGGTTTTACCGGATCGCTGCGCCCCTACCAACAACGCGGCCTCGACTGGCTGCACTGGCTTGGCACGCTCTCTGCGGGCTCGGAGAGTGAGGCCGGACGCAGCGGCGGCGTGCTCGCCGACGACATGGGGCTCGGCAAGACCATTCAGTGCCTCGCCCTCTTGTTGGAGCGCGCCGGAGCAGGCCCGGCGATGGTGGTCGCGCCCACGAGCGTGCTCCGCAATTGGGAGAGTGAAGCTACGAAGTTTGCGCCGTCGCTTCGGGTGAACGTCTACCATGGCAGCAAGCGCGCCTTGGACCCCGCGGCGGACGTCACGGTGACCACGTGGGCCTTGCTTCGGCTGGACAACGTCGAACTCTGCGCGTTCCCCGCCAAGAATGGCTGGGAGGCCGGCTGGGGCACGGTGATCCTCGACGAGGCGCAGGCGATGAAGAACGGCGACTCGCTCGCAGCGCAGGCGGCGTGCGCGGTGCCGGCGCGCCTGAAGCTCGCGGTCACCGGGACTCCGGTGGAGAACCGACTCGAAGAGCTGTGGTCGCTTTTTCACTGCGTTCAGCCTGGATTGCTCGGCAGTCGTTCCGGATTCCGCGACCGCTTTGGCACGCCCATCGCCAATGGCAGCCGTCGCGCGCGGGACGACCTGCGCCGCCGCATTCGACCTTTCGTGCTGCGCCGCTTGAAGTCGCAGGTCGCGAAGGATCTCCCGGCGCGTACCGACCGGGTGCTGCGATGCACGCTCTCCAAAGAAGAGCGTTCGCTCTACGACTCAGTGCGGTCGTTGACGCGCGCGGACGTCGCGAAAATGCTCGGCGGAGGGCGCACCTTGCAGGTGCTGGAGGTCCTGCTGCGGATGCGGCAGGCCGCGTGTCATCCCGGCTTGCTCCCCGGTAAAACCGCGGCGTCCAGCTCGAAGGTGGATCTGCTGATGGAGGAGCTGGAGTCCATCCTTGACCTCGGCGTTGAGCCCACGGGGGAGGCGCCGACAGGGCCGCGCTGGCCGCACAAGGCGCTGGTGTTCAGCCAGTGGACGTCGATGTTGGACCTCGTCGAGCCGGCGCTGGAGGCGCGCGGCATCCCGTACGTCCGCTTGGATGGCAGCACGGTGAATCGTGCCGCGGTGGTCGCGCAATTTCAAGCCGCCGACGGTCCGCCGGTGTTCTTGCTCTCGCTGACCGCGGGCGGAACGGGGCTGAACTTGGTCGCTGCGGACTACGTTTTCTTGCTGGATCCGTGGTGGAACCCCGCCGTTGAAGACCAAGCGACCGACCGCGCGCACCGCATCGGTCAGGAGCGCCCGGTCGTCGCGTCCCGCATCGTCGCCGAAGGCACGGTCGAAGAGCGAATCCTCGAGCTGCAAGCTCGAAAGCGTATGCTCGCCAACGCCGCGCTCGACGACGAAGCCTTGGCGGCGCAGCTCACCCGAGACGAGATCGCCGCGCTCTTCGACTGAGGCGAGTCAGCTCACTTCGACGCGGGGCACCCGCTCAAAGCCGATCTGGTCCCCGACGAGCGTCACCCGCACGGTGTCGCCCGCCATGAAGCCGCCGGACACGATGGTCTTGGACATCGGGTTCAGCAGGTACTGCTGGATCGCGCGCTTTAGCGGTCGAGCGCCGAACTGGGGATCGAAGCCGGCTTCTGCGACGGCGCTCATCGCCTCTGCGGTGATGTCCAGCGAGAGGTCGCGATCCGCGAGCAGCTTCCGCACGCGTTTGAGCTGAACCGAGAGGATCGAGTCCATGTCTTCGCGGCGTAGCGACTCGAAGATCATGATGTCGTCGATGCGGTTCAGGAACTCCGGCTTGAACTGACGGCGGAGCTCGGCCATGACCTCGCGCTCCATCTTTTCGCGCTCGTCCTTCAGCTGCATGATCAAGTGAGAGCCGACGTTGGACGTCATGATCAACACGGTGTTCTTGAAGTCGACGGTGCGGCCCTTCGAGTCGGTCAGGCGGCCGTCGTCGAGGACCTGAAGCAGGATGTTGAACACGTCCGGGTGGGCCTTCTCGATCTCGTCCAGCAGGACGACGCTGTAGGGACGACGCCGGATCGCCTCCGTCAACTGTCCGCCTTCATCGTAGCCTACATAGCCTGGAGGCGCGCCGATCAGCCGGGCGACGGAGTGCTTCTCCATGTACTCGGACATGTCGATGCGGACGATGTTGGTCTCGTCGTCGAACAAGAACTCCGCGAGTGCTTTCGCGAGCTCGGTCTTTCCGACGCCGGTGGGGCCGAGGAAGATGAAGCTGCCGATTGGCTTGGAAGGGTCTTGCAGTCCGGCGCGCGCGCGACGTACCGCATCGGAGACCGCGACGATCGCGCGGTGCTGGCCGATCACGCGGTTGTGAAGGTTCTCCTCCATCTTCAGCAACTTCTGCTGCTCGCCCTCCTTCAGCTTCGTCACGGGGACGCCGGTCCACTTGGAGACCACCAGCGCGATGTCTTCTTCGGTCACCTTGTCGCGCAGCACCGCGCCGTCTTTTTGGAGCTCGGCGAGGGAGGCCTGCGCTTGGGCCAGGCCGCGCTCAGCGGCGGGGAGGTCCCCGTACTTCAGCCGGCCGGCGGCTTCGAAGTTGCCTTCGAGCTGATACCGCTCGAGCTGGTGCTTGATCTGGTCGATCTTTTCGGCGTTCTGGGTGATGCCGTCGAGCGCGGTTTTCTCAGCTTGCCACTTGGACTTGAGCTCCATCGCCTCTTCGTCTTTGGCGCTGATCTCGTCACGGAGCTTGTTGGCTCGTTCGATGGCGGCTTTGTCGGTCTCGCGGGCGAGCGCGCTGAGCTCGACGCGCAGCCCGCGCACCTGGCGCTCGAGCACGTCGATCGGCTGTGGCAAGCTCTCGATCTCCATCTTCAGGCGGCTGGAGGCTTCATCGATGAGATCGATGGCTTTGTCGGGCAGCTGCCGGTCGTTGATGTACCGATCGGACATGTGGGCCGCGGCGAGGATCGCGTCATCGGTGATCTTGATGCCGTGGTGCTGCTCGTACTTGTCTTTGATGCCGCGGAGGATGCGGATGGTGTCGGCGACCGTAGGCTCGCCGACGTACACCGGTTGAAAGCGGCGTTCGAGCGCCTTGTCTTTTTCAAGGTGCTTGCGGTATTCATCGAGCGTGGTCGCGCCCAAGCAGCGCAGCTCTCCTCGTGCGAGCGCGGGTTTGAGCATATTGCCGGCGTCCATCGAGCCTTCGGACTTCCCGGCGTTCACCATGGTGTGAATCTCGTCGATGAACAGGATGATCGTGCCTTTGCTCGCCTCGATCTCGTTCAAGACGCCCTTGAGGCGCTCCTCGAACTCGCCTTTGTACTTGGCGCCCGCGATCAGTGCGGCCATGTCCAAGGACAGCACCTGCTTGTCTTTGAGGCTCTCCGGTACGTCTCCCGCGGCGATGCGCTGGGCAATGCCCTCGACGATCGCGGTTTTTCCTACGCCGGGATCGCCGATCAGCACCGGGTTGTTCTTGGAGCGGCGCGACAGCACTTGAAGCGTGCGGCGGATCTCTTCGTCGCGACCGACCACCGGATCGAGCTTTCCGTCCCGCGCGAGGGCGGTCATGTCCTTCGTGAATTTCTTGAGATTCTCGTAGTTCGCCTCAGCGTTTTCGCCTTGAACGCTCTGCCCTTTGCGAAGCACGCTGATGGCGTTCATCACGCGCTCGCGGGTGACCTCATAGTCCTTCAGCAGCTCGCGCGTCTTGTCCTGGGCGTCGCACAGTCCGACCAGAAAAAGCTCGGTGGCAATATGCGAGTCACCGAGGTTGCGCGCCTCTTTGTCAGCGACTTCGATCACCTTGTTCAACGTTGCGGACAGGCCGGCTTTGGAGCCGCCGGAGACCTTGGGGAGGTCCTCGACGAGCTTGGCGGCTGCGCGGGTCAGCCCGCCTACGTCCGCGCCGATCTGGCTGATCAAGTTGGCGACCACGCCCTTCTCCTGCGTCAGCAACACGGCCAGTAAGTGCTGGGGACGGATCTCGGGATTCCCGAATTTTCCTGAAAGATTCTGGGCATCCGAAATGGCTTCGCGGGCCTTTACGGTGAAGCGTTCAAAGTTCATGGGATTCCTGCTCGTGCAAAACCCGGTCCGGGCCGGGCGATTTCTGTGGATGAAATCAAGCTAGGCACCCCGCGCCGAACGGGCACCCCCGCTGTGCGAATTCTAACAGGGGTCAGGTTGTTACCATTACACATTAGAAAGTGTAATGGTAACAACCTGACCCCTCCCTCTCGCGTTAGCCTGGGTCGGTGACTGTGCCCGTCTCCCCCCGCTCTCGTCTCGCGCCGCTCCTCGGGCTTGTGTTCGGGCTTGTGTTCGGGCTTGCCGGCTGTGCGGGAGATTGTCCCACCGCGGACCTTTGTGCCTATGCCGCGTTCAAAGCACATACTCCGGAGTCTGCGGACGACGCTGTGGCGGCGATTGAGGCGATGACCGATCCGGTGGTGCGCGCCGCCGCGGTTCAGCGATGGATGGCGGTGCATCCCAACCCGACGCAGCAGCAGGGGGCCGCGCTCTGCGGTGTGCTCCCTCAGGGTGAGAAAGAAAACTGCGCCCGGCGCGTCAACTCCCCGCATTTACACCGATGATCCTCCTGCTCACCCTTTGGGTCGCTTGCCAGCGTGGCGCAGCCCCGGTTGACCCGGCGCATCCGTGCGACGGCTATTCGAGCGAGCCCGACGTCTACGCGGTGTGTGTGTCTCGAACGGTCACGCAGCAGCGCGATCTTCATGCCGCCGCTCAGGCCTGTGACAGCTTGCCCGCGCCGGCCAGCGTGAGCTGCCGGGCCGGCTGGGTGCAGGTGGCGGCCACCCAACCTCAGGCCTACCCCGCCTCCCGAAACGAGCTCTTGGAGTTCTGCGCCGGCTCCACCGACTGTGCGTTCTACGTCCTCGATCAACGGGTCGAGGGCACCGCGCTCGAGCAGATCCAAGCGTGCTCCGACCGCACGGGCCGGATGGCCGGCGATTGCGCGGGCCACGCCGTCGAGCGCTTTCTGCGCACGCGGCCAGACGACGACGCGCTCCGGGCCGTGCTCGCCGGGCCGCTCTCCGACGTGCTCGCCCGCAAAATCCCCACCTACCTCGCGTGCTCTGGTCGGACCGTGTGTCCGGATCTCGGCGCCGCTTCTGCGCGGTGTGCCTCGGACATCGCCAAGCCGATCAACCCCGGCGTCTGCGAGGACATGCTCGCCGCGGTCAGCGCCCGAAGGGGATGGTGATCGACAGGGTCAAGCCGCGCTTTTGGGTGTCGTACTCGGCGATCACCGGGATGCCCTTGTACTGCACGCCGACCTGCGGGTTGAGCTTGTTCTGCCCGGTCCCAAAGTCCTTGGTGTAGTGGGCGCCGGCGATGATCGCCGTGTTGTCGTCGACAAAGCGGGCGCCTTGCACCGTGGAGTCGAGCTTGGCGCTGTCCACGCCGCCCCAGGTCAGCCCCGACTGCCAGCGTAGGTAGGTGCCTTTGAGCTCCTGCTCCACCAAAACCCCAAAGCGGTTCTGGTCGATGCCCGACTTGTAGCGGTAATCGAGCAGGAACGTCTTGAACTCACGCTCGCTCTTGAAGCCGTAGAAGCCGCCGACCTCGAACAGCTTGGTGTCGCCGTGGAAGCTCAAATCCGCGCCGAAGGACTGCTCGCCGCTGGTCTTTTTGACCGAGCCGCTGAGCGAGCTCGATCCGTCCGAAGCGAGCGCAGCATCGAGCTTCGCGACGAGGTCGGCGCGCGAGTAGCTGAAACCCAACGTCGCTTTGTCGACGTCCGTCATGCCGAACGGGGTCTTTTTGCTCTCGTGCGAGAAGCCCAAGGATGCGCTGGTCGTAGCGCCGCCGCTGGTCTGGGAGCCCGACATCGACTGGGAGAACGCGCTGGATCCGTCGGAGCCCATGCTGGTTTTGCGCTCGACGGTCAGCCCGCTGTCTTTGTAGATGCTGCCGATCCCGACAGTGAACGCGCCGGAGGTCGCGTCGTAGCGATAATCCTGAGTGTTGGTCGTGTTTCCGTCGACGGACTGCAAGCTCACACCAGCGATCGTGCCTGCGTCTCGGCTGTTCGAAACCGAGCCTGAGAGCTGGCCGATGCCGGTGTCGACGACGCCCTTCAACCCGATGAGCTTCAGTCCCTTGCCGTCGAAGGTGGCGTCGGCGTTGACACTCTTGCCTTCGCCTTTGTAGCCGACGCTGGCGGTTGCGGCGTCGCCCGTCTCGTCGTGCGTAGCGCTGACCGCGGCGAGCAGGGGACCGCTCTCGTAGCTCAGCTTGGCGCGCACGCTCTGCAGGGAGAGCGCCCGGATGCGACCGAGCTTGGCTTCGATCTCGGTAGAGAGGCCTTTACCGAGGTTGAACTTCTGCTTTATCTTCGGGATCGTCAGGTTGGCGAGCACCGCGCCCGCCGCCGCTAGCAGCGCGGTGAGCACGATGGTGCGCGGGTGAGCGCCTACCCAGCCGGTCAGCGCGCTGGAGAGGCCTTTCCCGTGCTTCTCCATCCATTTGTCGACGACCGGATCCAGCTTGTCTTTGAGCAGCGTGCCCAGCGCGTCGAGGGCCTTGGGATCGGCGGTGACGCCGTCGATGTCGCCGAACGCGCCTAACAGGCCGTCGAGCGCGGCTTCCGCGCCCTTGTGCGCGTCTGCCGACAGCGCGGAGTAGCTGAGCTGGTCCGCGAGGGCTTTATAGAGCGGTCCGCCGAGGAATTCCCCTAACGCCGCTTCATAGTTGGCGAGGCCGGCGTCGCCTGCGGTCGCGGGGTCCTGACCTGGCCCGGCGGCGGACGTCAGGTTCGCCTGCGCCGCGTCATTGCCGTGGGGTTGGCTGACCGCGGGGCCGGTCGAGACGCTGGGGCCTTCCTGAGCGGGGGCCGGAGCGGACGGTCTTTGCAGTTCCTGATCGGCCATGGGGGTACTCGCTTGGCGACTATAGCGTATTTGCGGGCCGGGTCGCCACCGGCTTCATCCGACAGTCAGTAGCACAGCCCAAACCACGGCGCGCCCTCGGCGCTGAACTGCTGCCGACATCTGCCGGTCGTGCAGGAATCGGGAGCTTCGGGGTCGCAAAGCGTGTAGCAGTGGGCGTCGATGTGTGAGCAGAACAAGCCGGGAGCGCACGCGAGGCCGGCGCCGTCCCAGGAGCAGGTCTGGCCTGCCGCCCGTGCCCCGCCGTACCAACAGGCGTTGGTGTCGGTGTCATACGGGACGCAAGCGAGCCCATAGGCCTCGGGCGTGCAGTCCTGATTGTAGAGATCGCAGGGGGTTTCTTCGTGGCAGACGCCGTCGGGATCGGTGACTGTGCCGTCCTCGGGCATGCACCACGCGTCGGCGCCGCAGGCGTGGTCGCGGGTGCTGTCGCCGCTATCGTCGCGGGTGTCGTCACTGTCGTAAGGCGCGTCACAAGCGAGGTTGCATGCGTGCAGTAGGGCGTCGCAGGCTTCGTCGGGCGCGCAGTCACTGGCGTCGAGGCAGACGGTCTCGAGCACGCCGGGGACCAAGTCCGCGAGCGGATCCCAGCGCACGCCGCGCAGGTACACGCTGTGGACGTGACGGAGCGCGGCGAGATCGGTGCTCGGATCGCCGGTGATCAGCACGAGGTCAGCGGTCGCGCCCGCTTCGATGCGGCCGCCGTCTTCGCCGAGCACCGCGTGGGCGTCGACCGTCGCCGCGGTGAGCGCTTCAAGCGGCGTCCATCCGAGCGTGACCATCGCGTCGAGCTCGTCTAACAGGCCGGTGCCGTGAGGGACGAAGTAATAACCGGCGTCACTCCCGGGGAGTACGCGTGCGCCTTCGGCGTGCAGGGTGCGTAGGTTGGCGCGCACGTTCGCGTCCCACGTTGCGTTGGCTGCTACAAAACCGGGCAGCAGCAGACCGGGATCGGCGGCGACGGCGTCCCAGTTGGCTTGGATCGCCGGATCGGGCGCGACGAGGCCGCTCAGCTTGCCGACGTTGGCGAACGCAGAGACGGTGGAGGTGATCGCATCGGCGCGCACCGCGGCGGCCACAGCGTCCGGCCCCATCGGCGCGGCAAAAGCGGGGTGGGCGAGCACGGAGACGCCGTGCTCTACGGCATCGACCACGTCGTCATCGGCGTCGACATGCGCCCACACCGGCAAGCCAGCGGCGGCGATCGCATCGAGGGAGTCCAGGTCCAGCCGGGGCGTCGCTCCCCACGGCGTGAACGCGGCATCGGCGAGCGCGACCTTGAGCAGGTCCGCACCCTCCGCCACCCGCGTCGCAGCGACGGACGCCGCGTCGGAAGCATCGACGAAGGTGCACAAGGTGGGGTCGGGAAAAGTCTCGCAGGGATGGCTGCCCACTTCGGTGAGGAACGGTCCGGCGGCGTGGATGCGCGGGCCGATGGCGTCGCCGCGATCGATGGCGTCCCGGAGCGCGAACAGCGAGACCGGGCCTCCCAGATCGACCACTTCGGTGATCCCAGCGGCGAGCGTCGCCCGGAGGTTGACCTCGAGCATGTCGCCTACGGGCTCGGTGGTCCCGGCGGTCGCGAGGTGCACGTGACTGTCGACCAGCCCGGGGATCACCGTCAGGCCGGTCGCGTCGATGACATCCGCGTCTGCGGGCCAAGCGGCGCCGCTGTCGGTGACCCGCTCAATACGCCCATCGAGCAGCAATACCGCACGGTTGTCCCTGCGCCCGTCGGCGTCGACGATCGCGACGTGGTCGAGCACGGTGAGGCCGTTGGGGAGCGGGGTGTCGGGGGTTCCTGTGTCGGGGATGCCTGTGTCGGGGATTCCGGTGTCGGGGATTCCGGTGTCGGGGATTCCGGGCGGGGGCAGGGCGGTGCAGGCGAGGAGGAGCCACATGGGGGGAGTGTAGTCGATCCTGTACCTTTTGCTGCGGAGGGATATGTGGCCGCTCATGGCGGACATCTTTGGACAAGGCCGCTACCGCGTGATCGCGCCGCTCGGAGCCGGTGCGTTCTCGGAGGTGTACGAGGTCGAGGACACCCGACTCGGAGTGCGGCGTGCGCTCAAGGTGCTGCGGCCCGAGGTCGTAGGCGATCCTGCGGTGCGGGCCCGATTTGAGGCGGAGGCGCGCACGATGGCGATGCTGTCGCATCCGCATCTCGTGACGGTGATGGACGTGGGCGAGGATCGTACGCCGGATGGTGCCGTGCTGGCATGGTTGGTCATGGAGCTGCTGACCGGGGGCACGGTCGAAGACGCCATCCAGTGGAGCGGTGCGGTGGATCCCGTGCGAGCGGTTCGGAGCATGCTCGGTGTCATCGACGGCGTGGCGCTGGCGCACCGCTCGGGCGTCATTCATCGAGACATCAAGCCTGCCAACCTGCTGCGCGACGCAGACGGAGGGCTGAAGCTGGGGGATTTTGGCATCGCCCAGCTCCGCTCCCTCGACGACCTGACGCGCACGGGTGTTGCGCTCGGCAGTTGGGCCTTCATGGCGCCCGAGCAGCGCCTCGATCCGCGCAGCGTCGGGCCTGCCAGCGACGTCTACGGTCTGGCCGCCACGCTAATGTGGATGATCCGGGGCGTGCCAGTGTCGGATCTGCACGTAGCCGAGCATCGCGCGCGTCTTCTGGTGGGCGTTCCCGACGCTATCGCGGGGGCGCTGTCCCGCGCGCTGGCGTTCCGGCCCGAGGAGCGTTTTCATAAGGTCGAGGCTTTTGGCGAGGTGCTCGCGCTGGCCGTGTTGGACGCGCCGGTCGTTGCCTCCGGGTTCTTGGGCGGGGCCGAGGCTGCGCTTGCACCCCGCGACGCTCCTCCCTCGTTTGTGGCTACACCTCGCCTCGCGGACCGTTGGGCAGCGCTGCGGGGCTGGGCGGTGTTCGGGTTCGCCGGGGTCACTTCGCTGGCGGCGGTGACCGCGGCGACGGTGCTCGTCGCGCGCACTACGCCTTCGGGTGCCGCTGCGCCGTCGGGTAGCGCCGCCCCAGACGGATCGGAACTTCCCTGGTGTGATGTGTCCGCACGCAGCTTTGCCGGTCCCACCGCGCCTGGACCGCGGGAGACCCTGGCCGCCACCACCGCGGATCTCGACGGCGACGGCGTGATGGACGCGATCTTCATGAACCAGCTCGACGAGAGCGTGACGGTGTGGTGGGGGCCGTTTGCGCGGGATGCGCGGCAGGACATTCCCGTCGGCAGGAGCGGGGTCGCGCCGGTGGTGCACGACGTTGATGGGGACGGGCACCTCGACCTTGTCGCGCCGCTCTCGGACGACGCAGCGTTTGCGGTGGTGCGGGGACTCGGGGGACGACGATTCTCCGAAGCCAACCGCGTGATGCAGGGGCCGGGGCCGCGCAATACGTCGATCGTTGTCGTGCAGGATGGCGCCACTGCGCTGTTCTTAGCAGGGGGACAGCTGCTGGCGCGACCGGTCACCGCTGACCTGCGCTGGCCTCCGCACCGCACGTTGTTGAATGTGCCGCTGCTCGTGCAGGGCGCTGTGGCTGTGGATGGGGACGCCATTTGGGTGGCGCTGTACGGCACTGCGCAGTCGTTGATTCGGCTGGATCGGAACCTGACGGTGCGCGAACAACATGTGGTGGACTGGCCGACCCTCACCGGCGCGTTCGCCGCAGATCTGGCGTTGCCTGTGGGCGATGAATTGTACGGTCAGCTCGCCGATGGGCGCGTCATCAGGCTGCCCCGGAGCGCCGGTGAGGTCGCGTGCGCAGCGACGCCGCCCGGTGCCATGCTGTCCTCCGGGGTGCTAGCTCAGCTCGATGGTGACGGCATTCCCGACATTGTCATGGCGGATAGCTGTGCGGAGTGTACGAGCAGCCAGATGGTTCGGTTTGGGACGATGGCGTCGATGGTTGGCGGGCTGTAGCTAGTATCGTATTTTGGGGTCTTCGGGGGTTTACGTTAGGGTGACGCAGCGCAGTGGTGTGGACGGTTAGCGATAGGCCACGCCACAGGAGCCAGCAATCCCGCGCGACGCCGGCAACGCCGTCGCTCACCGTGCGTGTGGTTTTGTCTCCCTTCCGCCTTCGCTCGATGCGCCGAACGTGCCGGCTTGATCGCAGGCTTTCGAACGATGGACGCGCAGATCTCGCAGTATCGCTGCCCGTGACCACAGCGGGAGCACGGTACGACGTGCGCTTCACATGCCGAACAACTTTAAAGGCGGTGCGGAGCGATCGTAGAAATACCGCCCGCGGGGTGGACGGACGCGTGAGCGGCATTGGAACTTTATGCCGGGGACGGGGCGGAGGGGGCGCTTCGGACCATGATGGGGAGCGGGCCGAGGCGACGGGAGCGCGGAGAGCGGGCAGCGGTCATCGGTCGAGGCCGCGCCAGCGCTCTTCAAGCTGCGCCAGGCGCACGCTGGCGGGATCCGCATCCAGAAAGGGTGCCGCGCCGCCCGGCCAGTCGCCCTGCGGCGCGGTGCCCGCTTCCAGATGATGCGCGTGAAGCGCGTTCACGAAGCGTAGGGCTGCCGGAGACCCGAGGCCGGAAAAGCACTCGCTGATGCGCTCACGGGTCACAAAATCGTCCGAAGTCCACGTGTCGGCCGCAGGTCTGGCGACTCGTTTCCCCACGCGTTCAGTGACCCATATCAGGGCCATCACCGAGCCGCCGAGACACATCAGCAATATCCACACAGCCCCCCAAACAAGACCCGACACGAGAAGGCCTCCCAGCACATCGCAGACCATACCCCACACAACGCGGTCACAGCCCCAAGAATACCAGGAGGCCAGAGCACCGAACATTGCAACACACAAAGGTCCAGCCCACAACCACCTTGAAGCCCACTGTGCCAGTCCCGCGCCAACTGAGGCCGCACTGGTCACCGCTTGCCGACGGGGGGAGCCCCGGAACCCGAATACAGCAAGCTGCCACCCGAACTGCAAGACCCCCAAGCCGCCACCCACGATTAGGCACCTTATCAACATCCCACCAGGAGAATCTGGCCGCAGAGCCCCGACAGCGACAGCCTCATCACCCAAACCACCCCCAAGAATCGGATTCGTTACACACAGATCGTAGCCGCCCAGTATGGTCCCATACCAAAGCTTGGCCGCAAGCCCCATCCCCAGGACACTGAAGCCACGCAAGAAGAAGCGAACCAGCGGCGACTCGCCGTCCCATGAGCGCCACATCACGACAGTGGCAGCGACGGATTCTCCAACCACCAGCGCTATGCCCGCGACTGCCGCCCACCAGAATGCGGGTCCCATGCCCTGGGGGCCCAGCATGCCCGCGAAGTTCTCAAAATGGGCCCAAAATTGGGCCCACACTTCCTTCGCTACGCCATCGACATCAACCATTGGACTCGCACCCAACCCGGAGTCGTTCGGTCGTCCATGCCAGTTAAAATAGAAGGCCACCACCCCAACCACAACCCAACGATAGTAAGTATGTAAAGGAGGAGGACCATCTGCTTTTTCACCCCACGCCCTGGCTCCACGGCTCACCTCCATCACGAGCAAACCCCAGATAATCGCAACTGACATAACTATAAATGGGTCGAAGCTATTTACATGAGCGCGCGCCCGATGGTCCCAATTAAACTCAGAATGAGTCCTATTGTAATCGTATATTTGGCCCATCCGATAGTCGACGGAACCGAGTTGTGCCAGATAATCTTGCTGACGCAGAAGCACGGCGGCCGATTGAACAATACTCGGCACACCCCAAGCCGCCGCATACTCGAGCGCAAAGTCTGACGGAGTGCGTCCGTCGCGGGAGTCATCCACGTCGAGCGCAGGGGACACCGGGTGGATGGGGACGACTCCGGCTTGTTCCAGCGCCACGCTGCGCGCGCGCTTCATCTCAGCGAGCCCCTTGCGCCTTTGGATGGATTTGATGGCGTCGGCTTCGTCGAACGGAGCATCGTCCGTTGCGGCGGTGCGGGGCGCGACGTGATCGTCCAACAGGACGACGTGGACGAACGCCAGGTTCGGGGTCACAGGAACGAGGAAGGGCTGGGACAGACCGCCCCGCTTGAGCTTCTGCAAGGCCGGGAGGTCGTCCGAGCAGATCCGCGCGTCTCCCTCGACCACCCCAGCGGGTCCGAAACCGCAGTGCACCTCGTACGCCGCGTTCCAATAAGCCGCGGAAGCATCCCCTGTGCGCAGCGCCGCCAACGCCTCGTTCGCCCGCGCCATGGAGTCGAAATTCACCATTCGGTAGCGCCATCGGTCGGTGGCAACATCGTGCGAGTGCGCCGCCAGCTCCGCGTCGATCTCCGCACGGGATGGCTCGTAGTTCGACGTGGGGAGCAAGGGCTTGACTTTCAGCTCCTCCCACTGATCCACCATCCTGCGTGCATACTCCGTGCGGCCTTCGCTGGCCGCTCGCAGGTGTTTCAGGAACGTGGGCACCGGTACGACAATCTGGGCTACGACGCGTGCCGTCGCGGCCTGATCCGCCTGTCGCATGACACGACGGTCGATCCATGGCAGGTCAGTTTCCCCACGGAAACCCCAGTACAGAACCGGCATGAGAGCCATTAGGACCACAAAAAACATCGTCCACCCTTGGCTGCACCAAAGCACGGCCCGCGCCAACGGGTTCAGGCTGTCTGTCGTAGCAGCCCCTCCGAGCCGCTTCCGCCGCAGGGAAAGGAACAACCAGACTACTGCGGACGCGGGCATGATGAGGAGGCTCGCCAAGCGCGCCCAATGTGCGTGCCGCTCCCATCGAACCCGCTCCTGCAGTTGGGGGGCGAGGAACTCGAACAGCGCGCCGGGCCGGGTGGCGCGTCGAAGGTCGGGCAACATGGTGGCGAACGCATCCTCGGGCAATGCGTCGAACCACCCACGAAGCTCCTGCTGAAGCGCTTCGTCTTCCACCACCCGGAGAAAGCGGGCCGCGCGGAGCGCCGCATCTGTGACCCACGGCGCGTGCTTCCACCTGCGCAGCGCCCTTGCCAACCTCTTACCTGCGGCATCGGCTGGCAAAACCCCGATGCAGTCCATGGCCAGCTTTGCTGACAATACGTCCATCCTGACAGCGCTGTCGAAGTAGCTTATCAACAGCGACTGACCTCTCCGGGGTACCCGTTCGGGGTGACGACCGAACGCGTCATCCAGAAACCGGACCGCGCGCACGACTGGCACAAGCGGGTCGGATGGCACGGCGTCCATACTCCCCCGCACTACGGCCGGCAGCTCATCCGGGGACGACGGAACCTCTCGCCACCACCGGCATTCTGGCGGGACTGTGACCAACAGCGGCGTTCCTACGGGAACCGATCCCTCCTGTTGAACGAGACACTCGGTTTCCACATCGCTAGAGTAGACCACGCGTGTTTGCGTCGTGCCACACCGAACCACAATTTTGTGTTCGTGGCGCTCAATCGTCACCTCGCAGACGGTCTGCCCCTCCTCGTCCGCCTGGGCCACAACGACCTCACGACGGCCCTCATCTCCCATCGCCACCCGATCCCAATGACCCGGTCGAAGCGCATCTGCGACAAAACCAAGGCACCACGCCAGCACTCTACGGCGCTCGTCCTCGGGAGCCACCTCGACGTACAGCACGAGTGCGTCACGTTCCTTGCGGTCCGCAACAATCGCGGACAGCTCTGGAACAACGCCGGTCGACCGCCAACGCAACGCCAGAAAGTACTCATTGAATCGTCGGTGGACGAACGTGAACGTGTCTCCGTCCTCGGAGAGCCGCATGACCTGCACCGCATGAAGCGCTTGAACGGCTCCAGAGACATCCACATCGGACAGGCGGGCCTGCACGGTCCGCACCGAGCCCTCCAGCCCGCCGTCAGCCCCGACCAGCATCGCTTCGGCGATGCGCTGCGCTGCGCTGCCGATCTGGTCCGCTTTTTCTGCGCCATGGGCGGCGACCAGACGAGAGACCACATAGCCTTCGTACAGCGCCGCCAAGTCCGCGGGCTCTGCGCCGCCGTGACGGGCCAAATGCTCAAACAGCAGGGTGGCAATGAACGGATTTCGGGCCTGCTTGAGCCACGGGCCGCCGCGTCCCAGGAAGGTGTCCACCTGCTCGGCCGACAGACCTGCACGCGCACTGAACAGATCGTGGAGTCGCGCATCCGGAAATGGCTTGAGTTCGACGGGGAGGAAACGATGCGGGGAGGTTCGAGGACGTCGAAAGTAGCGGGACGCCACTAAGATCATGGGGGACCCCGGCATCGCCATCAGCGCATCCAGCTGCGCGGAGAGCGCAGCGAGCGGGTGGCTGGCGTCGTCGTTGTCCAGCAGCACCGGAATCTCGTCGAAGCTGTCGAACAAAAAAGCCACTCTACCCGCGGCGATCAGGCCGTCCAGGTGCGCGTCGAGAAACGCCCCTACACGCGGGCCGACCCGCGCGGCGTGGTAGCCGCGCAGAAATGCAAGCAAGCCGTCCTGAAATCCAGCGTCGACCGCACGCGCACTCCCGCTCCACTGGCGCAGATTCACGTGAAGCGGGAGGACGCCGGTCTGGCTGATCTCACGCAGCGCCTGGCGAGCGAGGTGGCGGAGGCACGTGCTCTTGCCCCCACCCGGGTCTCCGAGCAGCAACAGGCTACGAGTGGGGAGGTACCGACGGCACGCGGCGGCGAAGTCCATCTCGGTGCGTCGCGCGGTGTGGTCGGACTCAACCACTTCGACATCGACGTTGAGCGGCGTGTATAGCGAGTCGTTCCAGCTCTCCGACACGTCGAGCCGAGCAAGGTCGGCCTCCAACGCCCGCGCGACGTCTTTGAGTTCGGCGTCGAACGCAGCCGCGTCGGAAACGTGGGGCAGTGGCGCGCGCCGAACGGAAAGGACCAGTTCGGAGCTCACGTGCGCTCCCGGAAGCCGAGTCGGGAGCCCGTCACGAAAGCGCCGCGAGGACCGCGCTGAACAGCGGCAAATCGAGGGCGGCCCGCGTGTGCGCGTTGACGCCGATCAGCCTGTCCACATTGAACAGCGCGTCACAAACCCAGACGTGCCCCACCGCGGACACGCCGAACCGTCGTTCGGGCACATCACCCGTGCCAGAGAACTTCCAAGCGGCGCGCCCGGTGCCATCGCGCAGAACAACGCCACCGCTGGGCTGGGGCTTGACGGTGAACCAGCCGAAGTGCGTGCGGCTCGCATGGTGAATGACGGACGTGCCGTCGGCGCGCATGAAGGTCACCTTGCCGTCTGCGGAGGTACGCAGTTCAAGGCCGTACAGCCTGCACAATTCACAGTACGAGGTCCAAGTCATTGTTGCACCATTCCATTCGGGGTTGAGCGTTGCTCGGCGGTCGAACGACCGCATGCGGCAGCAGGGCCGGTCGGCAGGGTGGCCGCCCGCCGCTCTAACGAAGCGATCTACGCCGCCACGCGTTGACCCCAGCGGAGGTCGGTACCAAACCTGTGGGCTGACCGCCCGCGCCGGATAGCAGATTCCATGGCCGTTCTACGCGTCGCCTCTGCCGGCATCCAGCGACTGATCCCGTTGCCCACCTTGTGCCTCGTCGGGCGCGGGCCCGCGTGCCTCGTGCGGGTAGATGACCCGGCCTGTCCCGCGCATTGGTTGGAGCTGAGATGGCGCGGCTCGGGCTGGGCCTGGCGCGCCCTCGGTGCGGAGGAGCGAACCCGAGCCCGTGGGCCTTTTCTGGGCGATGGGTGGCGGGCGATGGCCGCTGGCACCGACAGCAGCACGCGCATCGCGCTTGGGGAATACCTTTGGATTGAACTCGTAGATGCCGGGCCGCCAGAGCCGTTTGCCTGGGACGTTATCGCCGACCAGCCGTTGGTGGGAGAGGCGCTGGAGCAGGTGGCTGAGCGGCGGGGAGCGAGTCTGCTCCCGATCGGCGCCGAGGGAAACCCCGATCTGGCGCTGCGCGACGGGGAATATTGGATGGACGTCGGCTCCTCTGGCGCGCGCACCTTGCGCGCCCATCTGCCTGTACGGTTTGCGCCCACCGCCGCTACGGAGATGGACCTCGGCCGCGCCGGGGTCGAGGTCGAGATCGATTGGTCGAAAAACATCGCTGTGCTCATGCAATCCGGCTCCCGTGTGGAGATCGTCGGTACCTGCATCCGCACTCTGGTGGTGTACGCGCACGCCCGGATGGAGGGCACCGGTTGGCTGACGGCCACCGAGGCGTGGACGGCGTGGACGAGGCTCGGCGGATCTCTGGACGCGCCGGTCGACACGGTGGCTTGGGAGCGTGCACGTATTCGTCGCCTGTTGGATCGCGCCGGCGTGGGCTCCGTTGACCGCATGTTTAGCGTGCGGAAGGAGGGCGGCTACACGCGGGTGCGCCTCTCTGACGCCGTGACAGACGTGCACGAGGTGGGATGAACCTCCCTCCTTTACTGAACACCTGAACCCGGTTACGCCCGCCGGTATGTCCGACCGCCTGACCGTCCACAACGCGCGTGAACACAACCTGCGCGGCATCGATCTCGATCTGCCCCGGGACTCCTTGGTCGTCATCACCGGTGTGTCGGGCTCCGGCAAGTCGTCGCTCGCGTTCGACACTATTTTTCAGGAGGGGCAGCGGCGTTTTATGGAGTCGCTGTCTCCGTATGCGCGGCAGTTCCTCGGTCAGATGGAGCGGCCCAAGGTCGATCGGGTCGAGGGGCTGTCCCCGACGCTGTCGATCGACCAAAAGACGGTCAACCGGAACCCGCGCTCTACGGTGGGGACGGTCACTGAGGTGTATGACCATCTCCGCCTGTTGTTCTCGCGCTTGGGCACGCCGCATTGTCCGCTCTGTGACCGGAAGATCGCGCGTCAGAGCCCGGGTGATCTGGCGGACCAATGGCTGCGGGACCACGCGGGGGAGCGCATCCTCGTGTTGGCGCCGATGGTGCGGGGCCGCAAGGGAGAATACCGCGAAGAATGGGAGCAGTGGCGCAAAGCGGGTTGGGTGCGCGCGCGCGTGGACGGCGAGGTGCGGCGGTTGGAGGACCCTCTGGAGGTCGCCCGGTACGAAAACCACTCCATCGAGCTGGTGATCGACCGTTTGGTCTGCTTGCATCAGGATCGTGCGCGGCTCGTAGAGGCCATCGAGCGGGCGCTGCGCCTCGCGAATGGGCTCGCGGCCCTGCTGGTGGGGGATGCGTACAGCGTGCACGCGGTCGATCGCGCCTGTCCGGAGCATGGGATCTCGATTCCCGAGCTGGAGCCTCGGCTGTTCTCGTTCAACGCCCCGCAGGGCGCGTGCGAGACGTGCAGCGGCATCGGCGAGGTCGTGCAGCTGCGCGGTCTGACCGTCGCAGCGCCCTCCGACAGCCCGCCGGAGAGCCGCAAGACCTGCCCGACCTGCAAAGGTCGCAGGCTGAACCCGGTCGCGCTCGCGGTGTCCTTCCGCGGCAAGCACATCGATGACGCCACGCGCATGAGCGTGCAAGAAGCCAACGCTTTCTTCTCGGCGGTCGTGCTCGAAGGCAGCGAACTGCTGCTCGGCGAAGGCGTGGTCAAGGAGATCCGCGACCGCATGCGCTTCCTCGATCAAGTCGGGCTTGGGTACCTGACGCTCGATCGGCGCGCGAACACGCTCTCGGGCGGGGAGGCGCAGCGCATCCGCCTTGCCGCGTCGGTGGGCAGCGGGCTTCAGGGCGTGACCTACGTGCTCGACGAGCCCAGCATCGGGCTGCATCCTCGGGACAATCGCCGCCTGCTCGCCGCGTTGGGCGTGCTCCGCGATCAGGGGAACACCTTGCTGATCGTCGAGCACGACCGCGAGACGATGGAGATGGCCGATCACATCGTCGACATCGGGCCCGGGGCCGGGGCATTCGGCGGGTATTTGATGGGTTCGGGGCCGCCTACCGACTTCTTGACCATCGACTCGCCGACCGCCCGGTACCTGCGCGATGAAGACACCATCCCGCTGCCGCGCACGCTCCGCACGGCCAAGTCCATCGGCAAAGGAGAGCTGCAGGTCACCGGTGCCAAGGTGCACAACTTGCGGGGAGATACGCTGCGGATCCCGCTGGGATGCCTGACGGTGTTCACCGGGGTGTCGGGGTCGGGCAAGTCGACGTTGCTGTTCGACGTGTTGCAGCCGCACCTCGCCGGATCTGCGGCGGCGGACGCCGGGGTTTTTTCGCTGTTGGGTGGCGCAGTGATGCCGGACAAGGTGATCGAGATCGCCCAGACGCCGATCGGCCGCACCCCAAGGTCCAATCCCGGCACCTACTCGGGGGTGTGGGACTTGATCCGGGACCTGTACACCGAGCTCCCCGAGTCCCGGGCGCGCGGCTACAAGAAGGGCCAGTTCAGCTTCAACGTCGCCGGCGGTCGCTGCGATGGCTGCGATGGCGCGGGGGTGCGCACCATCGCGATGCACTTCCTCGCAGACGTGGAGATCCCCTGCGAGACCTGTGGGTCGCGTAGGTTCAACGCGCAGACCTTGGAGATCCTCTACCGCGGCAAGTCCATCGCCGACGTGCTCGAGATGCAGATCGCCGCTGCCGTGGCGTTCTGGGGCCACCATCCCAAGATCTTCCGCATCCTCAACACGCTCTGCCAGGTTGGCCTTGGCTATTTGACGCTCGGGCAGACGGCGAGCACGCTGTCGGGGGGAGAGGCGCAGCGCCTGAAGCTCGCGACCGAGCTGCAGCGGCCCGCGACCGGCAACACCGTGTACCTGCTCGATGAGCCGACGACCGGCCTGCACTTCGCCGATGTGAAGGTGCTGATCGACGCGATCCAGCTCTTGGTCGAGGCGGGCAACACCGTCGTGGTGATCGAGCACAACACCGACGTGGTCAAGGTCGCCGACCATCTGGTGGAGGTCGGTCCCGAAGGCGGCGTCGCCGGCGGGCGCATCCTCGCCAGCGGCCCTCCGATCAAGGTCGCCCGCACCGACACGCCGACGGGGCGCGTTCTGGCGGGGCTCCCAGACTTTGGAGGAACGCCGGCCCCGTTCGCGTCGGAGCCGCGGGCGGCTTCGTCCTATGTGCCTACGCACGACTTGGTGATTCGCGGCGCGCGCTGTCACAACCTGCGCAGCGTCGATGTCGACATTCCTCGTGGCAAGATGACCGTCATCACCGGGCCGTCGGGCTCGGGAAAGACGTCCCTCGCGTTCGACACCATCTTCGCTGAGGGGCAGCGGCGCTACGTCGAGAGCTTGTCCACCTATGCCCGACGTTTCTTAGGCCGCCTCGAGCGCGCGCCGATCGACAGCATCCGCGGGCTCGCGCCGGCCATCGCCATCGATCAGCGTACGTCGGGGGGCAGCGGTCGTAGCACCGTCGCGACGGTGACCGAGCTGCAGGACCATTTCCGCTTGTTGTGGGCCAACCTCGGGGTTCCCCACTGTCCGGTCTGCGACACCGTGATCCGCCCGCTGCCGCCGGTGCAAGCCGCCGCGATGCTCGCCGATCAGAAGCCGGGCGCCGGTTGGTTGCTGTGCTCGCTCGCCGAGCCGACATCGGCCGAAGAGTTGCGCCGGATGGGCTTCGCGAGGGGCTACGACGGGCGCAAAGGCGACTATGAGCTCGCTGACCAGCCCAAGGTCGCGACCCTCGTGCTCGACCGCTTTGATCCCGCCACCGTCGAGCGCAGCCGCGTCGTCGAGGCGATCACGACTGCGTACCGGCTTGGCGCCCACCAGGCGCGTTTCCAGCCGCGAAACAGCGGTGTCGCGGCGGCGATCCCGATGAGCTCGCAGTCCCGTTGCCCCGATCACGGGCTGGTGCATGCGTCTGTGCTCACCCCGCGCCACTTCAGCTTCAACCACTACTTGGGGGCGTGCCCGACCTGTGACGGCATGGGGCGCGTGGAGCTGCGCGGACAGGTGTACCTGTGCAAGAAGTGCCAAGGCGGGCGGCTTCGTCCCGAACTGTTGGCGGTCAAGTTGGGAGGTCAGGGCTTGCACGCCGTGGCGCGCCGCACGGTCTCCGAGGCGCGGGCGTGGTTTGAGGCGCTCGAGCTGTCTCCGGCCGACGCCCTCGTCGCCGCCCAACCGCTGCGGGAGATCCGCTCCCGCCTTGGGTTCTTGGAGAACGTCGGCGTCGGCTATTTGAACCTCGATCGCGGTGGCAACACCGTGTCCGGGGGAGAAGCGCAGCGCATCCGCCTCGCCACGCAGCTTGGCGGCGGGCTCACCGGCGTGATCTACGTGCTGGATGAGCCCACGATCGGCCTGCATCCCCGAGACACCGAGCGGCTCTTAGGGACGCTTGAGGGCTTGCGGGCGCTCGACAACACGCTCGTCGTCGTGGAGCACGATCCGGAGACCATCAAGCGCGCCGACCACGTCATCGATCTGGGTCCAGAGGCGGGCGAGCGCGGCGGGCAAGTGCTGGCAGCGGGTCCGCCGATGTCGCTGGGCGCGGGCAGCGTGACCGGGCCTTGGCTGCGTGGGGAGCGGGTGATCCCGATGCCGGCGGTGCGCCGGGTTGGTGGCCCTCCCATCCAGATCCGCAACGCGACGCGGCACACCCTCGCGGGGGTGTCGGTGGACATCCCCACTCAGGCGCTGACCGTGGTTTCCGGCGTCAGCGGCTCCGGCAAGAGCACGCTGATCCTCGATCTGATGGTGGGGAAGCTCCAAGGCGAGGCGCGGCCGGTAGAGGTGACCTTGCCGGCTCCCGTCGCTCCAGCGGCGCGGCCTGGCGATCCGCCGCGATCCGCCAAGCGCGCGGCGCCGCGGGCCGAACCCTTGTTGCTGCAGGTCATCGACCAGTCGCCGATCGGCCGCAGCCCGCGATCCTCGGCCGCGACCTACGTTGGTGTGATGGACCCGCTGCGCAAGCTGTTCGCGCAGACCCCGGTCGCGCGGGAGCGAGGCTGGACTCACAGCTACTTCACTGCGAACGGCGGCGGCGGCGCGTGCTCGGTCTGCAAGGGCTACGGCTCTGAGCAGGTGGAGATGCACTTTTTGTCGAACGTCTGGGTCAAGTGCGAGACCTGCCACGGTCGCAGGTACGCGCCGGAGACGCTCGACGCCCGATGGAAGGGCTTGTCGATCGCCGATGTGCTCGACCTGCGCATCGACGACGCCATCGAGGTGTTCGCCCAACAGCGCTCGATCCGGCGCCCGCTGGAAGGGCTGCACGCTGTCGGGCTGGGCTACGTGCGCCTCGGTCAGCCCGCGACCGACTTGTCGGGAGGGGAAGCCCAGCGGGTCAAGCTCGCGCTGGGCCTCGCTGAAAAGTCGTCGCCGACGCTGTACGTGTTGGATGAGCCCACCACCGGCTTGCATTTGAGCGACATCGCCCGGCTCGTCACCGTGCTCGACCATCTCGTGGACTTAGGTCACACCGTCGTCGTCGTCGAGCATCACCTCGACTTGATCCGGCACGCCGACTTCGTGATCGACATGGGCCCAGAAGCGGGTCCAGGCGGCGGACAGATCGTCGCGGCCGGCACGCCAGAGCACGTCGCTGGCGTCGCAAACAGCCACACCGGCGCGGCCCTACGGCGCAGCGGTGTGGGGTAATCCCTTGTCCGGACGCACGTGCGTCCCGTTGCTGTGCTAGAACCCGGTGGTGCCCCCGCTGAGTCTTGGTCCGGTCTCCATTCTTCGCCGCATCCTCGCGGCGCGGCGAGGGGACGTGCGCGCGATGCGCGATGTGTACCACCTGCGCGGAATACTTACGTTCGTCGGTGTTTTTTTGGCGACGATCGGCTTGCCGGGCTTGCTGCTCGTCTACTACGGCATCGTCGGCATCCGCGCCGATGAGCTCGCCGTAGCGGCGGATGTCCGACGGCGCTGTGACGCCGCCAGCGTCGAGTTCAAGACCGATATGGAGGCGTCGTTTCAGCAATTCCAGAACGCCGCGCTCACGCGGCTCACCTCCGGCCAGTCGGTCTACACCGGGCAACGCGAGATCTCCGACGCGCTCCGGGTGGTTTTTCGCTTTGACGCCGAGGGCAACCTCACGCCGCCGTTCACGTCAAACACCACGGATCCGAGGGAGGACCAGGCGTTTCTGCTGTTCGATGCGTGGCAGGAGGCGCAGGCGGCGGAGCGCGAGTCGCTTTGGGAGCGGGCGGCGACGCTCTACGGTCAAGCTGCTCGTCAGACGCACAACAAGCGGGACCGCGCGCGGTGCCTGTACAACCGCGCGCGTGCGCTGGATCGCGCCGGTCAGACCCGCGAGGCCGAGAGCTTGTGGCAGCCGCTGATCGAAGAGCGGGGTCGGGATCTCTACGGCTTCCGCATCGGCGATCTGGCGCGGCTGCAGCTCGCTCAGACGCGGATGAAGCGCGAGCCGACCGAGGGGCAAGCCGACCTTCGGGCGCTCGCCGACGCGATCCTCGCCGATTCCTGGGAGATCGGGCGGGGCGGCGAGGCGGCGGTCGCGCGTCGCACCATCGAGCTGCTCCCCACCAGCGATTGGACCGCTCGGGCCCGTGGTCGTGTCGATGAACGCTCGGCGCAGCTGTATTGGGCGGAGCGGCTTTTGCCGGAGCTCGACCGCGAAGGCGCCCGGGGCCGCTTGTTGCGCGCCGACACCGGCAGCTTCGTCTACCGCCGCACCGACACCGCGCTGTGGGCGATGACGTGGACCGAGAGCGATCAATACGCGTTTGGCCTTGACTTTGACCGGTTGCTGGAGCGTGCGCGGGGCTACGCGACGGCCGTGGGCGGTCCCGAAGGCGATATCCGAGCGACCTTGGTGGGACCGGACGCCGCGCCGCCTGCGGAGACGCTCGCGCGCGCCTCCTTAGCGCCGTGGCTGCAAGGATGGGCGGTCGTCGTCGGGCCGCGTGACCCGCGTGGGCTCGCCGCCCAGCAGGCCGATCAGCGGCTGCGTGGCTTCGCGATCATGGTGTTCTCGATCGCGATGATCGTGGTCGGCTCCATCATGTCTGCGCGTTTGGTGCGTCGCGAGCTCGAATCGGCCCGTGACAAGTCGGACTTTGCGGCGCACGTCTCTCACGAGCTGCGGTCGCCGATCACCCAGATCCGTCTCAAGGCCGAGGCGCTGCAGCTGGGCCTCGCGACCGACGAGGTCGCGCGGTCGCGCCACTACGACATCATCTTGCGTGAATCCGAGCGCTTGTCCCGACTGGTCGACAACATCCTCGACTTCTCCGCGATTGAAAAGGGACAAAAGCGCTACACCTTCCGCCGCGGCGACATTGGCCTGACCGTCGCGCGCTGCGTGGAGGCCGCGCGCGTCACGATGGAGACGCGCGTCATGCACATCGATCTCGAGCTTCCTGATGATCTTCCTGTCATTTGGCATGATTCGGACGCCGTGTCTCAGGTGGTGATCAACCTGCTGTCCAACGCAGCGAAGTACGGTCAAGAGGCCGGCTGGATCGGCGTGACCGTGCGCGTCGTCGGCACCGAACGGAATCAGGAGATCTGCGTTTCGGTCGCCGACCGCGGGATTGGCATCGCCCCCGCCGAGCAAAAGCAGGTTTTTGACCAGTATTATCGCTCGTCCGATCCTCTGGCCCGCCGCAAGAAGGGCACCGGACTCGGTTTGACCATCGTCCGCTACATCATGGAAGCCCATGGCGGGCGCGTTGGGATAGACTCCCGGCAAGGCGAGGGCACGACCTTCAGCCTCCACTTCCCGCTTGCCTTTGTACCTCCCGGTTCCCCTTCGGGGTGATCTCACCCCAGACCGATAGCCCCGGACATCCTATGCCGCGCATTCTTTTTGTTGAAGATGAAGAAGACCTGTTGTCCTCGTTGATCGCGTACTTCACGCGTGAGGGCTTCGAGGTGTACCACGCGCGCGGCGGGAAAGCGGCGCTGGAGATCGCCGAGTCCCGTCCCGTAGACGTCGCGGTGTGTGACGTGATGCTGCAAGAGGGGCCCGAGGGCCCGGACGGCATGGATGGCTTCCAAATCCTCTCCGAGCTGCGCAAGCGCGGGTTCGCTGGCCCGCTGATCTTCTTGACGGCGCGGACGCTGGAGACCGACAAGCTGCTTGCCTTCGATCTGGGCGCGGACGACTACCTCACCAAGCCGTTCTCGCTGCTGGAGCTTCGGGCCCGCGTGCTCGCGGTGCTCAAGCGCGCCGGCGGCGCGAAGAGCATCTACAAGTATGGCACTACCGAGGTCGATCTCGACAACTACTTGATCCGTCACCCAGACGCCGAAGAGCGCCTGTCGAACCGCGAGCAGGACCTGCTTCGGTACCTGATCGAGCATCGCGGCAAGGTCGTGGATCGCGAGGAGCTGCTCTCGGCGATCTGGAAGTACAGCGCGGGCGTGACGACGCGTACCGTCGACACGCACATCCTGAACGTGCGCAAGAAGCTCCGGGATGACGCGGGCAAGCCGATCTTCATCGAGACCTTTCACGGGATCGGCTACAAGTTCGTCGGGACCGAGAGCTGATCGTGCGCCGGCGACGCGCTGGCTGGGCTCTCCTGACGTTGGCGGGGGCGGGCCTGCTGTTTTCGAGGCCGGCGTTGGCCGGGGCCGAGCGTGCGTGGGAGTCCCTCTACGATGCGCGGCTCGCTCAGGCGCTCGACGGCACTCCCAAAGCTTCGGCGATGTACTGTCAGGACGTGATCGACGATCTTGCGCCCAACGACTCGCTCCTTGGCCAAGCTTGGTATTTTCTGGGCCAGGCGCGGGCTGAACAAGGGGATGCTCAGGGGGCTGCGGACGCTTGGGAGCAGGCCGCCAACGCCGCTGCGTCGAGCAATTCGGCGCGTGCGCTGCTGGTGCGCTTTGAGCAGCTTGGCGATCCCATCGACACCCTGCCCCGGTTGTGTACGTTTGACGCGGATCGCTGTGGGCTACACCGCGTCTGGACCCGCAGCGGGCAGCCGGCGCTGCTGCCGTCGTCGGAAGGGAGCATCCTCTCGTGGGCGACCGACGTACACACCGCGTCCTCCGATGCGTTGGAGGCGGTTTTTCGGTCCCCGACCACCGTTCGTACCGTGTCGTTTCGGGTGCGATCGTCGGCGATCGTCAGCTACCTGCGCGTCGCGCTCGATGACGGCCCGGGCGCGCGCGTGCAATCTTCGGTGATTCAGGTCCCTACCGATAGTTGGAGCGAAGTGGAGCTGCCGGTCACTGGCTTTCGTTCGGCGGACGAAGGCGGTTGGTCGGGGAAGGCGCGGTTGTTACGGATCGAGGATCTTACGGGGCTGTTGTCCGATGCTCAGGGCGCGAACCAGATCTGGATCGATGATCTGGCGCTGCGATAGCGTCGCCTGCCATCGCGGGTTCCCGCGGTAGATGCGGGATCTGCAGCCCGGTGGCTGCCCATTCTTGATACGAGGCCCTCGCTTTATGTCCCTGATCGTCCAAAAATACGGTGGCAGCTCGGTCGCCGATATCCGGAAGCTGCGCCTCGTCGCTGCTCGGGTGGCGCGCACGCGCTCTACCGGCGCGTCGGTCGTGGTCGTCGTTTCGGCGATGGGGAACACGACGAACGAGCTGCTCGCGCTGGCGCGGCAAGTGACCGAAACGCCAGGGCGCCGCGAGCTTGACATGCTCATCAGCGTGGGCGAGCGCGTCAGCATGACGCTGTTGGCGATGGCGCTCGCGGATCTCGGGGTTCCCGCACGTTCGTTTACAGGCAGTCAAAGCGGGATCGTCACCGATGAGCACCACGCCAACGCGCGCGTGGTGGAGGTGCGGCCGGAGCGGGTTCGTGAGGCGCTGAACTGCGGGGAAGTCGCGATTATCGCGGGGTTTCAGGGGGTCAGCCGCCAGCGGGAGGTCACGACCCTCGGCCGCGGCGGGAGCGATACCACCGCGGTCGTGCTCGCGGCCGCGTTGGGCGCCGACGAATGCGAGATCTGTTCGGATGTGGACGGGATCTGGTCTGCGGACCCGCGTACGGTGCCGGGCGCGCGGCGCATCGAACGCCTGACCGTCGACGAAGCGCTCGCGCTCGCGCAGAACGGCGCCAAGGTGCTGTACGAAGAGGCGGTCGCGTGGGCGCAGCGCGAGGGCGTAGTCATCCGCGCCAGCCAGACCGACCAACCCCCGGGCGGCGGCACGGTGATCGCGCCGGCGTCGCACGATGGGGGCGCGTCTCAGTCGCGGATCGTCGCGGTCACCGCCGACACTCAGCTTGCCCGGTGCGGCATGGAGCACCTCGACGCGTTGCCGGGCGCGTGCATCCGATTTGCCGATGCAAGCGGCGTCGTGGTCGATCTCCGAAACCTGCACGCGCCATTGTCGTTCTTAGCGCCCGCGGCCAGCGTCGCCGTGGTCGGATCGCGCGTAGGCTGCGACCCTGCGCTGCTGAAGCGGATCTTTGCGGCAGCGCGCGCCGCAGGTTTGGAGAACGATGTGGCATTTCCGTGGCACGCGGCCGCCGATGCGGTAGTGTTCTTTGTTGATCCGACCCGCGCCGCTGCGCTGGAACGCTCGCTACACGCCGCCCTCGTCTCGGAAGCCCGCCTCTCATGATGGTCCGCCAGTTCCTCAACCCGCCAAACTGGTTCACCGCAGCGAGCCTGTTTTGCGGGCTGTACGCGATCCTCCTGTCGGGAGAGGCGCAGGGGAACCCGGACTTTTTCTACAAAGCTGCGCTGATGATCTTCTTCGCCGGCTTGTTCGACATGCTCGACGGTCGCGTCGCGCGCATGACCGGCACCGGGTCGGCCTTCGGCGTGCAGCTGGACTCGTTGGTCGACATCATCAGCTTTGGCGTGGCGCCGGCGTGCCTGGTGTACTTCTGGGGTTTGACCGATTCGGGGCCGTTTGGGCTCTTTGTCTCTGGCATGTTGATGCTGTGTGGCGCCTTCCGGCTCGCGCGGTTCAACGTCACCACCGACGGCAAGGCGCACAAGTACAGCCAAGGCCTCACGATCACGATGGGCGGCGGAACGGTGGCTGCGATCGTGATGTGGCAGGCGGCCGACGGTTGGGGTTCGCCGCAAGCGCCGGTGCTGACGGCGCTCGGCATCCTCGCCATCGCGTTTTTAGAGGTTTCAAGCATACCCTATCGCACGATGAAGACGCTCAAGATGTCGCCGCGCACCTTGGCGGCGATGGTGGTGCTGTTCGGCGTCTGTCTCGCGGTGGGCGCGGTCTACAACATCTCTACGGTGCTGATGCTGCTGGGCGTAATCCACGTGCTCAGCGGGCCCGTGGAGGCGCTCTGGACGTGGCCGAGCAAGCGCCGCGCCAAGATGAGGAGAGCTCACGCTGGAGAGCCCGCGGTGGCAGCGGACGCCTTCGGTGGGGACGAGACCGGCGACTGATGCGTTGTGGGGCGCGCTGGGGCGCCGCGCGTTATCAGCGCCGCCACCTTTGGAGTCCCTCATGACCGCTCCCATCCGCGTTTCTGTCACTGGTGCTGCCGGCAATATCGGCTATGCGTTGCTCTTCCGTCTGGCTTCCGGTGATTGCTACGGCAAAAACCAGCCGATCATCCTGCAGCTGCTCGAGATTGCCCCGGGCATGAAGGCGCTCGAAGGCGTCGTGATGGAGCTGCTCGACTCTGCGTTCCCGCTGCTGCACGGCGTCGAGATCTCGGATGACGCCAACAAGGCGTTCGCCGGTGTAAACCAGGCGTTCCTCGTCGGCTCCCGTCCCCGCACCAAGGACATGAACCGCGCCGACCTGATCTCGGCGAACGGCCCGATCTTCACCGGACAGGGCAAGGCCTTGAACGACAACGCCGCGAGCGACGTGCGCGCCCTCGTCGTCGGCAATCCCTGCAACACCAACGCGCTCATCGCCGCGCACTCGGCCCCGGACATCCCGAAGGATCGTTTCCACGCGATGACCCGCCTCGACGAGAACCGCGCCAAGGCGCAGCTCGCCAAGAAGCTCGGCGCGCTCCCGGGCGAAGTCGCTCGCGTCGGCATCTGGGGCAACCACTCCGACACGATGTTCCCCGACTACGCCAACGCTACCGTGCGCGGCAAGGCCGTCACCGAGCAGGTGGGCGAGGAGTGGTTGCAGGGCGAGTTCTTGAAGACCGTCGCGACCCGCGGCAAGGCGATCATCGAAGCCCGCGGCGCCAGCTCGGCCGCTTCGGCCGCGTCCGCCGCCATCGACCACATGGCGACCCTGTGGCACGGCAACGCGCCCGGCGACTTCACCTCCATGGGCGTTTGGTCCAACGGCGAGTACGGCGTACCCAAGGGCTTGATCTTCAGCTACCCGGTGACTTCGGGCGGTGGAAACTTCAACATCGTCCCCGGTCTCGAGCACGGCGAGTTTGCGAAGGCGCGCATCGCCGCGACCACCGCCGAGCTGCTCAGCGAGCGCGAGACGGTCAAAGACCTGTTGAAGTAAGCGGCTTCGAGCCCGACACGTAGGTGGTGTTCCTCCTCGCGTACCTGAATTCCGCGATGGCCGCTTCGGTGGCTGTCGTGGATTTTCAGTCTGTGGGCGTGTCGTACGAGGATGGCGTGTACGCCACTGAGGGCGTTCGCACAGCGTTCCTGATGGCGGGAGACTTGGAATTGCTGTCCGGGTCGGACGTCGCCGCTGGGGTCTCAGCCAACGTAGAGGCGGACCTGCGCGCGGCGCGCGAGCACGCGGGGGACGCGCGTCGCTTGTACCTTGTAGAGGACTACGACGGCGCGGTGCTGGCTGCGAACCAAGCCGTTCAAGAGCACCGCGCTGCTTTTTCCCAGATCGGGCGTCGTCCCGAGCTCGCCGACGCGTGGTACATCCTGGGCGTGGCGTGCGTGAAGAGCGGCTTGACCACCGACGCCGCTGCAGCGTTCTCGGAGGTGGTGGCGCTGTACCCCGATTATCTGGAGTCCCGAGCGAGCAATGTGCCGGGGACGGCGCGAGCGATGCTGGAGGAGGCGGCGCAGCGCAGCACCGGCGGGAGCCGCGTCACCGAGGAGCAGGTCGCGCAGGTCCGATCCGCGCTGCACGTGGATTGGGTGGTCACCGGCTCCATTGACGCGGGCGGCGAGCTCGTGGCGCGGCTTTGGGGGCCAGCGGAGGACGGCGCGGTGCGCATCTACTCCGAGGTCGCTGGCAACTTTGTGCCTGTGCCGGTCCCCGAGACCAGCGAGGTGTACGAGACTGTCGCGGCCGCGATCGCGCGGGCTGCGGTCGTGAAGGTGACGCCGCAAGAGGCGCCGCCTGAGCTATCGCCGGTCGCCTCGGATGAAGCTGCGCCTGAGGACTCCTCGGTGACGCAGAAGTGGTGGTTCTGGACAGGCGCCGCCGCGCTGGTCGGTGGCGGGGCGCTGGTGGGCTATGCGCTCTGGGAGCCCGCCCCCTACGTCATCCCTGGACCGGACACCTGGAGCGTTCGCGTCGACGGATTGTAGGCGTGCGCTGCGGCTATACGCTGGAAATATCCACCCGCTGGGCGTCGAAGGCGTCCAGATCGCGCTCGTCGTGGGTCACGAGCACAGCGCGGGGACCGTTTTGAATGCGGTCGGCGATCACCCGGCGCAACCGGCTGCGCAGCGCGGGATCCAGCGCGGAGAAGGGCTCATCGAGCAGCAGTATCCTCGGTTTTGCTAGCAACGCGCGCCCTAAGGCCACCCGTTGGCGCTCTCCCCCGGAGAGGTGTCGCGGCGAACGGTGAATCAGCTCGGTCACTCCCAGTAAATCCGCGATCTCCAAGGTCTCCTCTCGACTCGACCTCCCGGCGTACTCCAGATTTTGGAGGGTGGTCAAATGGGGCAGCAGCAGCGCATCTTGCGGCACCCAGCCTACGCCGCGCTTCCACGCGGGTACGAACTGGCCGGGGCCCTGCCAAACTTCGCCTAGCGCGTGGACATCCCCGGAGGCGCGGCTCTCTGCGCCGGCGATCACCCGGAGCAGCGTCGTCTTCCCGCACCCCGACGGCCCCACAATGCCGAGCACCTGTCTCGCGCCGGTCAGCTGCACGCGTTGCTTTCGGGGGCCGATCTGCAGCGTGACATCGACGTGGATCCAGGGCTCAGCCATCGGCGTGCAGCCGGTGGCGGTGCCAGCGATTCAGCGCTTCAAACCCGAACAGCGCAGCAGCAGAGATCGCTACGCTCGCGAGCAGCAGCGTGCGCGTGGCGCGCTCGCCGTCGGGCGCGTCCAACGAGGCGTAGACCGCGAGCGCGATGGTGCGGGTTCGTCCTTCGATGTTTCCAGCGATGACCGCGGTGGCGCCAAACTCGCCGAGGGCGCGGGCGAACGCGAGCACGGTCCCCGCGGCGATTCCGGGCATTGCGAGAGGCAAGCTGACCTGAAAGAATGTGCGTATCGGAGGCACGCCGAAGGACCGCGACAGCTCCTCCATCCGCGGATCGACGGCGTCGAAGGCGGCGCGCACGGTCAGCACGAAGAACGGAAAGCCGACGACGAAGGCGGAGAGGATCGCGCCTATCAGGGAAAATGGGACGGGGAGGCCGATGGCCTCCATCGCCTGCCCCACCGGGGAGGAGCGCCCGAAGGTCCACAGCAGCAGCAGGCCGGTGACTACGGGGGGCAGCACGAGCGGCGCCATCACCAGCGTAGACACCATGAATTTGCCGGGAAATCTCCAGCGCGAAAGGGCGTAGCCCACGGTGATTGCGGGCACGAGCGCCAAGCTGGTCGCGGCTGCGCCGACCAGCAGGGACAGACGGATGGCGTTTGCGGGGTCCAATGACACCGTGTCCGTCTAACTGCGAATGGTGGCAGGACGTGGCGTTTCGCCGGGGTAGAGGCGTCGCTGGGCGTTTGGGATGTTGACAACAATCCAGTGTCGCCGTACAAAGCTGAATTACCCATCCTACCGGTCGGGTCGAGGTTCGTCATGCGCGTCGTTTGTGATAATTGTGGTGCATCCTACAAGATTCCGGATTCCAAGCTCACCCGCGAGGTCAACAAGGCCACGTGCCGGAAGTGTGGTCATGCGATCTACATCCGCAAATCCGGCGTAGAAGGCGCAAGTGAGCCGGTAGCGGAAGCCAGCGAAGAGCGTACTCAAATCAAATCGTTGCAGGACCTCGAGCGCGCTGCGGCCGCTTCTCAAGAGGGCGCCGGCAGCGATTCGACGATCCCGAGGGACGAGCCGCTCGCCGCCGAGCCTCGTGGCTCCGGCAACACCATCGTCCCGGATGACGGTCGCGCGGACGCAAAGCACGAGCCCTTCACCGCCGCCGATCGGGATCGCCCCACCATCGCCGCCAAGCCCGCCGCGCCGACGCCCATCCCGGCTGCGGTCCCGAACGTACCCCCTCCTGCGCCGGTGGTTGCGCCGCCCGTGGTTGCTCCGGCGGTGGCTGCTGCGCCCGCCGCCGCGCCGCGTCCGGTTGCGCCCGTGGCGCCCGTCGCCGCACCTCCCGCCTCCGCAGCTCGGAGCGCGCCGGCGTCTGCTCCGGCGCTCAGCGCTCCCTCGACCTTTGATCCTTCTAGCGACCTGACCGTGGCGCTCGTCGGCGCGGTGCTGGCGATCGGCGGGGTCATGGTGCTGCTCGCGTCCAGCTTGCTCCCCAACTTGTGGGTGGTTGCAGCGGGCGGCGCGTTCCTCGCGCTCTTCGGCATGTTGATGGTCGTGCTGCTGCTGCTCACCGGTGGGCGTGGCGCACGAAAGGCGAGCGTTCCGCTCGCGGTGATCGGGGGCTTCCTGCTCGCCACGATTGGCGCCGTGATCACGGCGGTCGGTGGCTACATGCTCAGCGGCGGCGAGTCTGGCCTGACGGCGTCCACGACGTCCACTCCGGATGCGGCGGTCGCGACCATGGCCGCTCCTGCCGCCCCCGCAGCGCCGGTGGAGCCCGTCGCTCCTGCCCCGATCGAGCCCGCTCCCGTGGCCGCTCCCGTAGAGCCCCCTCCGGCCGCTGTGGCGCCTGTCGCTGCCGCTCCCGCTCCGACGCCTGCCCCGACGCCCGCCCCGGCGCCTGCGGCCGCGCCGGCACCGGTCGCTCGCACCCCCGCCGCGGCACCGCCGCCCGAGCGCGTCACTCCGAAGCCTGCAGCGGCGCCCCCGCCGCGCACCACCGCTCCGGCCGCGACGGCGTCCAAGCCCGCAGCAGCACCTCCTGCGGCTACGTCTTCGGCGATCAGCTTGCAGGTCGTGGACACCATGCTGCGCTCCAACAAGGGCGTCAAGACCTGCTTCATCAACGAGATGCGTGACAATGGCGGCAGCGTTCCGAAGGGCGTGAAGGTCAAGCTGACCATCGACCCCTCCGGGAAGGTTACGCGGGCCTCCACTCAGGGAGACTACAGTGGTACGCCGTTCGATTCTTGCCTTGGCAGCGCGATCAAGTCGATCTCGTTCCCGCCGTACGAGGGCGAGTCGGTCTCGCTGACCTACCCGTTCCAGACCTGATTCTGGCGCTCAGGTGCGCGCAGATGTGCACTTGAATCGCGATTGTCGCAGATAGGTGCGGGCGCGTTTCCGACAAACGGCATACCCCGCCGCCCGTTTTGGAGACACTCATGGCCGCGTCCATCCCCATCCGCAATATCGCCATCATCGCCCACGTCGATCATGGCAAGACCACCCTCGTTGACGGACTGCTCAAGCAGGCCGGCACCTTCCGCGCGAATGAGCACATCATCGATCGAGTCATGGACTCGATGGATCTTGAAAAAGAGCGTGGAATCACCATCATGGCCAAGGTGGCCTCCGTCCACTACAAGGGCGTGAAGATCAACATCGTTGATACGCCCGGACATGCCGACTTCGGCGGTGAGGTCGAGCGCACCCTGAAGATGGTCGACGGCGCGATGCTCCTCGTCGATGCCTCCGAAGGTCCGTTGCCCCAGACCCGCTTCGTGCTCCGCAAGGCGCTGGAAGCCGGCCTGTCGATCATGGTGTGCATCAACAAGGTGGACCGCCCTGACGCCCGTATCGCTGAAGTCGTCGACGAGGTCTACGACCTGTTCATCGATCTCGGCGCCGATGAGCAGCAGATCGACTTCCCGATCCTCTACGCCTGTGCGCGTGACGGCTGGTGCTCGCGTGAGCCCGACGTCAAGACCACGGACTTCCAGCCGCTGTTCGACACCATCGTCGAGCGCATCCGTCCGCCCCAAGCGGATCCGGACGCTCCGCTGCAGCTGCTGATCACCCAGCTGGACTACGACAACTTCCTTGGCCGCATCGCCATCGGGCGCTTGTTCAACGGCACGTTGAAGGAGAAGACCGACAACCTGCTCGTCGGCGAAGAAGCGCAGCGCAAGGTCCGGATCAATCAGCTGTTTACCTTTGAAGGGCTCAAGCGCGTTCCGACCACCGAGGTCGCCTCGGGCGACTCCTGTGCGATCGCCGGCATCCCGGAGATCCAGATCGGCGACACCATCACCAACATCGAGCGTCCGACGCCGATGCCGCGGCTGAAGATCGACGAACCGACCATCGGTATGACCTTCTCGGCGAACAACTCCCCGTTGTCCGGCAAAGAAGGCAAGTACGTCACCGCGCGTCAGATCCGCGAGCGCCTCGAGAAGGAGATGCTCACCAACGTCGCGCTCCGCCTCGAAGACACCGGCAGCTCGGAGACGATGCGGGTGTTTGGCCGCGGTGAGCTGCAGCTCGCGATCCTCATCGAGCAGATGCGTCGCGAGAGCTACGAGATGAGCGTCGGCAAGCCCGAGGTGAAAATCCGCGAGGTCAACGGCAAGAAGCACGAGCCGTACGAGATCGCGCAGCTCGACTTCCCCGAGGCCTTCATGGGCGTCATCACCCAGAAGATGGCGCTGCGTAAGGGCCGGATGACGGAGATGAAGTCCGACGGCTCCGGCCGTGTGCGCTTGTACTTCCGCGTGCCCGCACGTGGCTTGATCGGCTTCCGTGGCGAGTATCTCAACGATACCCGTGGACAGGGCTTGCTGAACAACCTGTTCGACGGCTGGGACGAGCACGCGGGCTTTATTCAGGCGCGCGTCAACGGCTCGTTGGTCAGTGACCGTACCGGGAAAGCCACCACGTACGCGATCTTCCACCTGCAGCCCCGCGGTCGCTTGCACATCTCGCCGGGAACGGATGTCTACGAAGGCATGATCGTCGGCGAGAACGCGCGTGAGAACGACATGATCGTCAACATCGTCCGCGAGAAGCACCTCACCAACGTGCGGTCCTCTGGCGCAGACGAGAAGCAGATCCTCGTGCCGCCCATCCAGATGACGCTGGAAAAAGCCATCGAGTACCTGTCCGAAGACGAGCTCGTCGAGATCACGCCCAGCAGCATCCGCCTGCGCAAGAAGGTGCTCGCTGGCAACGGCCGCACCATCGTGCGCACCGAGCGCGACTAAGTCGTAAGGGCGGCGCGCAACGGCGCGCGGTCCGAAATGGGGCCGTCGGGTTTGACCCGGCGGCCTTTTTTTATCTGTAAAAGCTCTGAAATAGGCGAAACTGTCCGGTAGGGCTGCCGTCTTCCCCGGTGGTGCCGTGCCAGACGACGGTGCCGTCGGGCGCCACCTCCTCCAAGGTGCCTAACGCTGCGTAGTTCACGAAGGTGTCGCCGTTTTCGAGCCGCGTCGCCTGGCCCAGATAGTCCGAGTGCGCGGTGAAGCCGCTCCTCCAACGCTCGTGTAGGCCTTGCTCGTCGATCGTGTACTCGATCGCGCCCGAGTAGGTGCTCTCGGCGTCGGTCATGAACATCAGCAGGTGAGTGGAGTCCAGCAGCGTAGGATCGTGCGGATAGTCGAACGCCGGCGTCGCAGGCAGCCCATCCATGCCCCAAAGGACGATGGGGGCCCCGGTGGCTCGGTCGATCTTCAGCACATCCCCGGGGTTGGCCAGCGAGAGCACGTAGCTCTGGTCGGTCTCGTTGTACTTGAGGGCGTTACCGTGCGTCCAGTCGACCCCGCCGTAGATGCTGACCTCGTCGGTGTGGGCGTTGGGCGCGGGCGTCATCCAGTCCCAGGTGGAGTACACCGTGCGCGTGGTCCCGTCCGGTGCGCGCTCGACGATGGCGTCGCCGTGCCAGACTTCGGTGGCGCCGGTCTCGGGATCCGTGATGTCGCGTGCGTCGCCTGCGTTGTAGCTGATCACGCCATCGGGGAGCTGCGCGAACATGTGGTGGCCGTTGGGCGTGTCGATGGTCTCCAGCGGCGTTCCGTCGTAGGCGATGCGCTGGATTTTGCTGGCGGACAGCCCTTCGGTCCAGGAGAATTGGTTGTACAGCACCCCGTTCCCATCGCGGGAAAACTGGATGTCGGGGGAGAGCGTGCGGGGCTCCCCGCGGGCGTACCAAACCACCTCGCCCCGCCGATTCAGGACGACGAAATACGGCATCGGAGCCAACAAGTTGTAATAGGCGCCAAGCAGGAAGCGCGCGTTGGACTCCTGAGCGGGTTGGTCGATGTCTACGGTGAACACGGGAAAGTCTTCGGGGACCTCGTTGGTGACGGTCTCGCCGGTGCAGATGGAGACGCGCCCGTCCACCTCCGAGTAGCCTGTCCAGCCCACCCGCGAGCCTGCGGGCGCCCCGAGCAGCGGGAGCGAGACGTCCCGATCCTGCACGGTCCAGGTCGTGTCTTCGTACCCGGCGCCGTCGTGAAGGTGCGCCCAGGATGTGCTGCCCTCCGGCGCGCTCCAGGACAGGGTGACCACCGCACCGCCGGTTTCGCTGACCGTCGCCGTGCAGGTGATCGGCTCCGGGGCGGTCTCGTGCGCCGGATTCGCCTGGCAACCGCCGCTGATCCACACGAGGGAGAGCAGCGCCGTGGCGCGCCTGTCGCTCATGTGGCTTGGGCGGGCTCCTGCGCCTGTCGCGCAAACCAGGCGCCGCACGCCAGCAGCCCCACAAACGGGACGGCCCAGAGCCAAAGCGTGAGATCCAAGAGGGACTGCGGCTCGACGTTGTTCCACACCGCCACGCTGGTCAGCGCAGCGCTCATCGCCGCGAGGAGGAACGCCGGCGCCCATTGCCGTGTAGGCAGCGCCGCCCGTGCCTTTGGCGTGAACAGCATCCACGCCGTGAGCCCCACCACCGTGCTCGCTCCGGTCGTCGACCACGCGAGCCCGACCAGCCCGAACGGAGCCATCAGCAGGCTGTTCAGCACAAAGTTGACGACGAAGGAGAGCAGGCCGAGCCCAAGCACCGTGCGCGGGCTGCCGGCGACGACGTGCGCTTTGATGCACAGCGCCGCGCAGAGGGTCGCCAGCACGCCGGGAAGGAACGCGCCCAACGCTGCGGCGGTGGGCGGGGTGTCGGAAGCGGAGAATACCCCGTGCTCAAACAACAGGGTGACCATCGCAGCGCGCCCTACGACCATGCCGCCAAGCACGGGCGGTGCGAGCAGGAACACCCACCAGATGGCAGTGGAGACCGCGCGATGGAAGCCTTCGTGGTCGCCCTTCGCGCGTGCGCGCGCCCAGGTCGCGAACGCAACGACCAACAACGAGCTTTCGATGAGCGTCATCGGGATGAGTCGCGCTCGGTCGGCGTACTCCAGAATGCTCACGCTCCCCGTGGGGAGCGCCGCCGCGAACTGCTTGTCGATGACGGTGTTCGCCGCGAACAACGTCTCGCCGATGAGCACGAGGCCGAGCGCCCGCGCCGCGATCCACATGTCCGGCGGTGCGTTGAACGTCGGCCACAGGCGCACGCCGGCGCCTCGCAGCACCCAGATCAGCCACAGCACCTCGGCGGTGTGCCCGATCGTCAACGGGATGGGGAGGATCGCGGGGCCGTAGCCGCGCAGCGCCCAAGCGCTGCCGATGATCCCCATCGCCCGGAACAACGGCGCTGCGGCGCCCTCGCGGAAGCGTCCGTGTACATCGCAGCCGGCCTTCACCACGGCGCAGAGGACGTTGACTCCGAGGAAGGGCAGCAGCTGCCAGAACACGCGCACCGCGAGCGTGCGGGTACTCTCGTCAAATTGGGTCAGCGTGAGCACCGTCGGGAGCAGCGCCGCGGTCAGGACGCCGAGGCACATCGCGATCGACACCGCCAGCGTCGCGGCGGCGCTCAGCCACTCGGATTGCTGCTCGGGCGCGCGCTGCACGAGGCTCGCAAACCCCGGCACGATGACCGTGCCTACCGCTGCGGCCAAGAGCACGAGCAGAAACGTCGGCACGTTCAAGGAGTAATAAAGCGCGTCCATCGCGGGAGAAACGCCAAACCATGCCGCAAGTACAATAGGGAGAAAGAACGCCGCAGCCCGCCCGAGCAGAGCTAACGGCGCAAGCAGCAGGGAGGTCCTACCTACGCTCAATAGGACGTCCTGCGGAGCGTGGCATGGTGGAGGGTGAGCAAGCTGCCATTTGTATCACAGCACGTTTGCCTCGCGGGATCGGTGCCAGCCGCACCACGTCAGGCCATCGTGAAATCCACGACCGGACTTGACGGGCAGCCGTCGTCCTCCGTACATTCAACGTACACCCGGAGCGTGTTCTATGGAGTCTTCTGAGCTTGAGCTGATTCATCGGCTCTCTGCCAAAAACGATGAGCTGCGCCACTTGTTTACCCAGCACCAAAAGTACGAGACTCAGCTCACGTCGATGACGGTTCGTCATCCCAGCGAGTCCGAGAGCCGGGAGATCGCCCGAGTCAAGAGGCTGAAGCTTCGTGGAAAGGATCGCATCCAGCAGATCCTCGCTGCGCACCGCTGACGGGGCGGGCTCCGTTCGGGTAAGTAGCCCGAATGGTTCCCACGCCGTCTTCTCCTCCAACGCCTGAGTCTACGCGCGCCGCGCTGGCGGATTGGCGCGGCCGCGTGGGCTCCGATTGGCTGGCGGATGATCCGCACTTCCGGTCGTTAGCGCCGGAGTTCCCGGAGCTACGCCGCTTCGCAGCGCGATGCGCCGCTGAGGTGGACGCGCTGGCGCGCAACACCAATCGCGACGAGAACCTGCCGCGGCTTCAACGCTACGACGCGGATGGCCGCCGCACGGAGAGCGTCGTTTTTCACCCGGATCACCATCGGATCGGCGAGGCCGTGTGGGCTGCCGATGTGCTGGGCCGATATCGCAGCCCCGGTCAGGAGCTGCAGACGCTCTCCTTGCTGTATCTGCTCGCTCAGAACGGGGAGGGGGGCTGGTGTTGCCCGCTCGCGTGCACGGCGGGCATGATCAAGGTGTGTCAGCGCGCCACGGACCTGCCGGCGCCCTGGCTGCAGGGGCTGCTCTCGCCGCGCTACGCCGACATGCTCCACGCGAGTCAGTTTCTGACAGAGCTGCAGGGCGGCTCGGACGTTGGGGCGAACGTGCTCTCGGCCTCGCCTGCAGAGGACGCGCCGGGTTGGTGGAAGCTGACCGGCGAGAAGTGGTTTTGCTCGGTGATCGACGCGCGATTGTTCCTCGTGACGGCGCGCCCGGTGGGGGCACCCGTAGGGACGACGGGGCTACGCGCGTTTGTGGTGCCTCGAGCGCTGCCGGGGTTGGACCTGCTGGATCCTGCCAGCACGCCCAATCAATACATGGTGAGACGTCTCAAATGGAAGTTGGGAACGCGCTCGATGGCCTCCGCTGAGGTGGACTTTCAGGGCGCGTATGGATGGCCCGTCGCTGATTTTCAGCAGACGGTGGAGACCGTGCTCAACACGTCTCGCCTGTACAATGCGATTTGCGCCTCGGGAATGTTGCAACGTGCGTGGCGAGAGGCTGACGCGTGGGCCCGCACCCGGCTCGCCTTCGGAAGCCCGATCCTCGCGTTCCCGTCGGTCGCTCGAACCCTCGCGCGATTGCAGTGCGAGGCCTGGGCGAGTCGGTCGTTGACCTTCGACTTGGCGGCGATGGCGGACCGCATCGCGCTCGGTAGCGCCGGCCCCACCGAGCCTACGGCGTGGCGGATGCTGGTCAACCTCAACAAGATCTGGACCGCGTTGACGTGCCCAGCCGGAGTGCGTGACGCCATTGAGATCGTGGGCGGCAATGGCGCCATCGAAGAGTTCTCTGTTCTACCCCGACTTCTACGTGACAGCTTGGTGATCGAAGCCTGGGAGGGAGGCCATGGTGTGCTCTGCGCCCAGCTGTTGCGGGACGCCAAGAAAGGCCTGCATCGTCCTATGTTCACCTACTTGGAGCAGCGCGTCGGTGTCGCTGGCGCGGCCGCCGTTCAGGGGCTTGCGGCGCTTTGGGACCAGACGCTGTCGCGGAAGGACGCCGCGGTCGTCTGGCGTGATCTCGTCGAGCAGTCGCGGCCGATCGTTCAGGCGGCGCTGCTTCGTGCGCAGGGCGCGCCCGATGCGATCGTCCGCCACTACGCGGCGATGCACGATGCTTCGTTGAACCCGCTGAACGATCCCGACTTGGAAGACCGCATCCGGGCGGTGATCGGATGACGCCCGCCCAGTCCCCTGTGGACGCGGAAGGCAACGGCGCGGGCTCCTTGGTTGCGGTGGGGCTCGGGGACCGCACGGAGGGGGTGCCCCCCGGAGCTCGAAAGCGCGTGTTTGTCGAGCTGACGCTCCTGTGGTTGGCGACGTTGTTGGGCATCCGCGGTGTTTTAGCGGTTCAAGCGATGGGCCTCCCGGACTGGACGCTCGCGCTTGTGCCCTTCTTGTTCATCTACGCGCCCGTTGGGCTATGCCGGCTGCGGGGCGTGGACAGCTACGCCTATCGGTTGGCGATCCCTGACTTTTCCGATCGTGCGGCGTGGGTCTCGGCCGCGAAGCTGGTCGGCAGCATGATCGTGCTGATGCTCATCCCCTGGCTGATCGGCTATCACTACTATCAGACGTTGATTTTCCATAAACATCCTGCCCTTCGGCTTCCTCACGACGCCTGGTTGCTGGTTCCATACCACCTGTTTTTTGTGGCCTTACCCGAGGAGTTTTTTTATCGGGGCTACATGCAGACGCGACTGAATGAGGTGTTTCAGCGCCGGTTCCTGCTCTTCGGGGCTCCTTTCGGATGGTCGTTGCCCATCGCCTGTCTGTACTTCGCGTTCGGGCACTCGCTGGTGCAGTTTCAGTGGTGGCACTTTGCGATCTTTTTCCCGGGCTTGGCCTTCGGGTGGCTGCGGGAGCGTACCGGGGGCCCGCTCGCCGGCGCCCTTTTTCATGCGTGGTGCAATGTGTCGGTGATCTTCCTCGATACGGCCTACGGCGTGCGCCCCATGTAGGAGCTCGGCGTCACAGTACGCCGGGCGTTGCGGTGGGTAGCGCCGCTCGATTGGCATACATCCAGCCAATCCAGCCGAGCGTCACTGCCAAGCTCACCGGTACGGTGAGCCACAGCGCCTGACGACCACCGAGCCCCGGCCGACTGCGTACGCCGTACCATACGGCGAACCCGAGCGCGGGGGTCAGCAGCAGGTTTCCAAGCACCAGAAGTATCGCTTGTGTCACAGTGAACTGAAACGGGTCAGCGGCGGCCGCGCCCGCGAGCATACGCCGCGCGGCTGCGATCCGGTCGAGGGAGGGACGGAAGGGCTCGCCGACCTGGATGCGACGTTGGACCTCCCGGAGCTGCGTCGGATCCAGCATGCGGCTCGAAGCGATCAGGCTGCGGGGGCGGTCGTCGCCCGCCGGGATGTGACCGCACGACGCGCACCGCAGCAGCGGCAGGTCCTTTGCAGACCCGCACTCCGTGCACACGGCGGTCAGCTCACCCATGCTTAGCCCAGCGCTGCGACGGCCAGCGCTCCGACCTCGCCTTGATTTTGGGCCCAGGCCTGCAGCGCCTCACGCACGAGGCCTCGCCCATCCTTACCGTAGCTCTTCAGCGCTTCGTCAATCCACGTCTGTACATCGGGCTTGTGGAGGTTCGCGACCAAACCGGGGACGAACTCGTTTGCGAAAGCCTGCTTCTGCTCGATCGCCACGAGGTCGGACACCAGCAGCGCCCATTCGGGAAGCTGGATGTCCACCCGCGCGAGCATGTCGCGCGTGAATGCCCGTGCGAGCGCGCGGGCTGCTGCGGCGACGCGGGGTGCGCTGGCCTCAAGCGGCTCTCCCGGCTCTCCGCAGTATTCGACATAGATCTTGTTTTTGGGCTCTGTTCCGGAAGGACGCAGCAGGATGCGTGCGCGATCGTCAAACTGAAACACCAACACATCTCGGCTCGCTGCGTCCGTCCCGCTCTTGATCGGTCCGAGCGGGCCCGCAGGGTCCGCCCGGTCGGCAAACGCGCTGACCCTCAGACCGCCGACCTCGGTGGGAGGATTCGCGCGAATGCTGGCTTGGATTCGGTCAATGGTGTTCTTGCCGGAAGCCCCGCGCATCACCGTAGAGACCAGCTCGTTGTGTACGTAGCCGCAACGCGTCCAGATGTGTCGGAGTGCGTCGGCGAGCGTCGCCGGCGGGGCGCCCTCTACGCTAGAGCCGAGTACACTCTGATCCAGCGCCATCTCCGCCAGCAACCGGGCGGCCCCAGCGGCGTCCTTGTCGCGCATGGCGGTGGTCACCAGCGCGCCGTGGGACTCTTCGACGCCGAGCACAAAGTCCGCCGGCGTGCCTTGTAGACCTTGAAACGTCCCATTCGCTTCGAGCTGGTGGATACCGTCGCCGATGTACTTGAAGCCCACCAGCAAGTGATTGACGGTGCGGAAGCCCCAGCCTTCAGCGACCCGCCGGACGAGGCCGGTGGTCACTTCGGTCTTCATCACGATCCCGGCGCCGCCAGTTAGCGTGCGCCCGTGGGTGTTGCGGCCGATGTGCTCGGCGAGCAGCACCGCGATCTCGTTCCCGGTGAAGAACCGGAAGCCGCCGGGTGTCCCGTCGGAGCGCTTGGTGGTGTAGTCCCGGGCGCAGAGCCCAATGCGGTCGGCGTCGGGGTCGCAGGCCATGACGAGATCGGCGTCGAGGGAGTCCGCGAGGGCGATCGCAGCGTTCATACTCGCGCGCACCTCCGGGTTGGGCGCTCGGAACGGCACGTTCTTGAAGCTGCCGTCATGTGTTGCTTGTGTCGGCTCGAGCGTCACGCGAAAGCCGGCCGCGCGCAGGACTTCGACAACCGTAGTATCGCCGGTGCCGTGGAGCGCGGTGAACACCACGTGGATGTTTTGGCGGAACCCCCGCGGGTGCGGGCTGTAGACCGGCTGCTGGTTGACGGCGATGTAGGCGGCGTGGATGTCGGTGGTGTACGGACGCACGAAGGCTCCCGCGTCGACGAACGGAATGCTGTCCACATCCCCGACGCGCGCGACCTCGTCCGCCATGGTCTCGTCATCCGGCGGAACCTCTTGGCCGCCGAGGGCGTTGTAGAACTTCCCGCCGTTGTCATCGGGGGGATTGTGCGAGGCCGAGATATTAAGGCCTCCATCCGCCTTCAGATGACGGATCGCAAAGGACAGCTCCGGTGTGCTCACAAATGTGTCACTTTCACGGGGCAGGATGGTCGTGTGCACGCCATTGGCGGCGTAGACCCCACAGGCGAGCTCCGCAAAGTCCCTGCTGGACATCCCGTAGCAGGGATTGGTCGCGCCCGTGGCTTGATACACGCCGCCGGCGTCCATGTATCGGCGCACGTCATACGCCACCACGATGTGAAGCGGGTGCGTCGCGAAGTTTCTGCCCGGTTCTTTGGTTTCTACGCGTCGTCGCAGCCACGTGGCGTGTCCTTGGACGCTCGCGCCGAGGGTCCACGGGTTGTATCGGTTGGGGCCGATGCCTACCGGTCCGCGTCGGCCGCCCGTGCCAAAGGGAAGCACCTGGTAGAAGCTGTCGAGCAAGAGATCCCAGCGCGCTTGCGCGATGAGCGTGGTGATCATCGGCTGGTACGCTGCGAACGTCGGCTCGGTGAGCCAGCGATTCAGGTGGGTCAGGGCTTGTGTCTTCACCTCGTCCCGTACCGAGAGCGAGGCGAAGGCCGAACGCGCGGTAGCGAGCAGCGCGTGGGGGTCTGAGGGGTTCGCTGTGGACATGGGGTTCCTTCTATTCCTGCAAGGTGCGGGCAGATGTCAGGACTGACATTTGGCCCATGTCGACCGCGCCCGAGATCAGCCAGTCTTCAAATGCGCCGTCGACCGTCTGTGTCGCGCTGACCTCGATGGTCGCTGCGGCGTTCCCAAAGCCCGACACCGCGTTGGGGAGCGTTCCCGTCCACGTTCCCGGCGCGAGGAACAGGTCGTGGATGTGGTGGCGGGTGTCGGTAAATCGCACGCGCACAAAGTTCGCTTCGGTGTCGGTAGTGACGCCAAGCGTGGCGGTCGCGGGGTCCCACGCGTCGATCACCGCCACATCTTGCAGGGGCGGGAGCGTGACGCTCCCGTCCGCCGCTACGCTCCCGAAGGTAGCGGACGTCGCACCTCCGGAGCCGATTCCACCCACCTGCGCCAGCGCCATGACGCCCGATCCGATGCTGTCGAGCACCGACCCCGAGGGCACGGTCTGCACCATTGCGGACGAGGTACCGGTGCTGATGCCGGTCACCATCCATCCGTCGTCGACGTGCTCATCTGCGGCGAACACCAGATATTGCTCGTCCCCGTGGAATCCGACGCTCAGCGCCGGCAACGCGACGCTGAGGGAGTCGGTGAACCCAAGCCCGGGCACGAGGTCCAGCGTCGCCGTCGCGTCGCCTGCTGCGATGGCGCCGGTGTTGTAACCCCAGGTCATCGTGCCGAGGTTGGCGATCAGCAGCGCGAGAGCGTCCGCGGTGTTGGTGATGCCGCTCGATACATCCGATACTTTCAGCGGCCCGGAGAAGCCCCAGTTGCCGACCGCGCCCGGCCAGCAGTCCACGAGGTAGCTCTCTTCCGTGCCTTGGACCACGAGGTTGGACGGGAGGCCGACGGTGATGCCGAACACCGTGACATCCCGATCGGCGCCGAACAGGTCGTCCACGGTGAGCAGCGCGAGCGCGCGATTCAGGCTGGGGACGACGATTCCAACCCCGACCTCATTCCAGTCGGGCGGCTCGGAGCTGCTCAGGTCGACCGTGCCCTGCAGGTCGGCGTCGGTGCCGGTCGAGTCTTTGGGCTCGAGGTACACCGTCACCGCGCGCGCCGATACACCCACATAGGTGACGGCGCCGTAGCTGTCGTCGACGTACGACGTCACCGTGGCTGGCCCTCCGTCGGTGACGGGGACGCTCGCAGATCCGGTCGCGTCCGTACGAGCAGAGCCTGCGTTGGTCTTGACTTTAGCGTCGGGGATGGGCAGCCCGGTAGCGGCGTCGTACACGCTTACGCGGAGCAGATTGTCGTCGGCGACGGTGATCGTCACCGGAGTGTCCAAGCCGTCCAGCACGGCGTGTACGGTCGTGCTGCCTACGGCGATGGCGGTGATGGTCCCCGCCGCGTCCACGCTGGCGACGGCGGCATCATCGGTGCTCCACGCCACGCCGACGGCGTCCTCACGGAGTCCATCTGCTGCGGTGGACACGGCGCGCTCTGTCCAGACTGCGCCTACGCCGACGGCGATGTTCGACGGGTACACATCCAGCGCGGTGTGCAGGTCGCTCGCGGTGTCCGCCGTCTCGCCGGTCTCGACCGTGTCGTGCGTATCGGATGTGTCCGTGTCCGCCGTCTCTACCGTGGAATCTCCGGTTTCACTGTCCTCAACGTTCTGGGTGTCCTGATACACATAGCCTGTGTCGGAGTCCTCGGGGGCTACATACTTGTTGCCGCAGCCGGTCAGCAGCGAGGGCGCTGCGAGCGCGGCTCCGAGGGTGAGCGTAGTCAGCGTAGTGCGTGTGTTCATCGAGAGCTCGTTGCGGAGGCGTGGAGGAGGATCAGCACGGTAGCCCGATGGATGCACCAGGCGTAGGGATCAGGGAACCGTGAACCTTGAAAAGAAGGGCGTCACGGCGTCGCCTTCGACGGAGGTGCACCCTTCGTCGGTGGCGGTCGCGCCGCTCGACACCGTAATTCCGTAGGTGAAGCCATGATGGAGTCCCATCGCGTGGGCGATCTGGATCTTCTCGCCCCCCGAGCTGAAGGTCAGCGTCGTCTCCATGGGCGCGAGCACCTGCCCCTCGGCGTCGATCGCGTCGAGGCGCACCGTGTCGGTGTTGCAGGTCTCTTCGTTGGCCGCAGCGGAGAACCGAACCTCGGGGATCACCGCCTCGATGACATCGTCTGCGCCGTCCTCGGGCGACGATCCGACGACGGTGAACGCCGGTCCGTCGCCGGTGTCCGGCACCTGCGCGCACGCGATGAGCGTGCATGCTGCGGCTGGGAGGAGGCGGAGCATTAGGCTTACCACGGCTCCTCGCTGAAGCGCACGCCTAAGACCCAGTCCGCTGCGTCTTCCGAGACCGCGCTACCTTGGGCCGTACAGCCGACGTCTCGTTGGTCCTGCGGTAGCTCCATCCACGTTGTCGTCGGTTCAAACTCCGCCGGGCCTGCGCCGCCGATGATCGTGCCGGCTTCGTCGAGGAAGTCGACGGTGATGGTCGTCGCTGTATCCGCCGGCAAGCCCGCAAAAACCACACGCCCGTTGCCGGCGCCGGCGCTGAGCTCCCCGACCTCGGCGACACACAGGTGAAGCGTCTCGGTCGCGTCGGGCAGGCTTCCGACGATGTCCAGCTGCAGGTCGATGGGGCGGTAATCCACCGCTCCACAGCCCGTCGCGCCGGTCATCGAGCCGGCTGCCCACAACGCCCAGCGTGCAACGCGCACTATGGGCCAGTGTCCCAATCGTAGTCGGCGAGCTTCCAGGGCTGCGCGTAGCCGGTGGTCGTCGCCCAAGCCTGTCCGTATCGGGTGACCAGCCAGTAGTCGCCTGCGAATTTGGGCCCCGCCATGTCGTCACCGTCGCCGTCGTCGATGCGGATGTGCGCGCAGTCTTCCCAGTCCAGCCCGCCCCAGACCACCGTGCAGTCTTCGGGGCCGATGTAGGTGCTGGTGAAGGTCATCCCGCCGGTCTCGGTGGTCACCGAGTCGTTCGAAAGCATGAACGCGTTGGCTACGACGATCGGGGGATCGAAGGTCACAAACTCGCCCGTGCCATCGGCCCAGGCTTCGATCTGTACCGGTTGGTTGGAGCGCACCGACCACTTCACCGCGTAGAGCAGCGTGCCGTCATCCATCCGGTACTCCCAGGTGGCCGTCTCGCGGTTGTCGACGACGACCGTCTCCGGCACCATGTGGGTGAGCAGATGCCACGCGACGGTGGTGTCATCGTTGACGTACTCGGCGTCCCGTCCGCCATCGAAGGGGAAGAAGTCGGTCATCGACGTTCCGCTGTAGGTCGGACCTTCGCCGGTGCATCCAGCGAGGATGAACAGCAACGAAGCGGAGGGGGCAAGAATACGCATGAGGAGTGCTCCTGCAACCCGGGATAGCACCATCCGGGGGAGGATTGCAAGCGGATTGAACCGCATTCCTGACCTGCGCGGCGTACCGACCTAGGCACGGAGGCGTTATCCCGCGGTCTCTCCGGGAACCCGATGCCCTCTGTCTACATCAAGACCTTTGGCTGTCAGATGAACGACTATGACAGCGGCAAGATGCGCGCGCAGCTTGCGGCCGATGGCTTTGTCGCCGCCGCCGAGCCTGAGGACGCCGATCTGGTGATCATCAACACCTGCTCGATTCGGGAGAAGCCGGAGCAGAAGCTCCATAGTTTCTTGGGGACGGTGCTCCCGCAGAAGAAGGTCCGCCCGGTGACGGTGGCGATCGCCGGCTGCGTCGCGCAGATGGCGGGGGCCGAGCTGTACAAGAAGTACCCCAAGGTGGATCTGGTTTTTGGGCCCGACGCGGTGCATCGCATCCGCGAGATGGTGGAGGAGACCAAGGTGCGCCGCGTGCTCGACGTCGACTTTTTCGGCGAAGACACCTACCCGTTTCCTACCGACGTCGACCCGGCGAGCGACGGCGTAGCGGGCTTCGTGACCATTCAGAAGGGTTGCGACAACAAGTGCACCTTCTGCATCGTGCCCGCGACGCGCGGCGTAGAGATCAGCCGCCCCGCGGACGAGGTGGTGGACGAGGTCCGTCGTCTGGTGGAGCGCGGCGTGACCGAGATCACGCTCATCGGGCAGAACGTGAATTCCTACGGGTTGAAGGTGCCTGGACACCCGACCTTCGCGGAGCTGCTCCGCCGTGTGCATGCCGTGCCTGGCTTAGAGATCCTGCGCTACACGACCTCGCACCCGCGCGACATGGGCGATGACGTCATCGCCTGCTACCGCGATCTCCCCAAGCTCGCCGACCACCTGCACTTGCCGGTGCAATCCGGCTCGGATCGCGTGTTGCGGCGCATGAAGCGCTTTTATACGCGCGACACCTACCTCGACGTGGTCGCCCGCTTGCGCGCCGCGCGTCCCTCCCTCGTGCTCACGACCGACGTGATCGTTGGGTTTCCCGGCGAGACCGACGAGGACTTTGCCGACACCATGGCGCTGTTGGAGGCGGCTCGCTTTCAAGGTTCATTCAGCTTTATCTTCTCGCCCCGCCCGGGCACTCCGGCGCTGCGCTTGATGGACGACGCGGTTCCGGACGCGGTCAGCAAGCAGCGGTTGATGGCTTTTCAGGCGCGGCAGCGGGAGATCCAGATCGAGGAGCACCGCAAGCTCGTCGGCTCGCAGGTGCGGGTGCTGGTGGACGGACCCTCCGCGCATGATGAAGGCGTGGTCTGTGGCCGCACGTCGGGCTTCAAGACGGTGAACTTCCCGGCGGGCGCGTCTACGGTGCGCGGCGCGTGGGTGGATGTGCGCATTGGGACGGCGTGGGCGAACACGCTGCGCGGCGAATTGCTCGATCCGGATCCCGCACGTAGCGGGATGGGGGTTTCTTGATAGGCACCGCTCCAGTCGGAGTGTGCGATGCGCGTTTTCCCTGTGCTGTTCCCGTCTTTGGTGGTGTTTTCGGCGCTCGCGGCGTGCACCGCGTCCAAGGTCGAGGACAGCGGCGTTGTGGCACGGGAGTTCTCGGACTGCGATCCGCTTTCCTACGACTACTGCGCGCTCCCGTATCCGAGCATGTTCTACACCCGCGAGGACGCATCCAGCCCCACGGGCTACCGTGTGCACCTCGGCGAGACCACGCTTCCGACCACGCATCAGGGGCTGCAGCCTTCGCCGAAGTACCTGAACGAGCTGGATGGGTTTTCCCCGATGGGGCCGCTGCTCGCGCAGTTTCCAAACATGGTGCTCGACGGCGTCCCCGGTCAGGACGACATGGCCGCCAGCGTGGCGGATGGCTCGTCGATCGTGCTGATCGACGCCGAGACCGGCGTTCGTCAGCCGATCTGGGCCGAGCTCGATGTGTCGGGCGAGTACGTGGCCGGAAACGAGTTCTTGATGATCCGCATGGCCACGCCGCTCACCAACGGCAAGCGCTACGTCGTCGGAATCCGGAACATCAAGGACAACAGCGGCGCGTTGATCCCGGCCAGCACCGGCTACGCGGCGATGCGCGACGGGACTCCCACCGACAACTGGGACATCGAAGGGCGCCGGGATGACTACGAGGCGATTTTCGGCACCCTCGAGCAAGACGGGTGGAGCCGCGGCGAGACGCAGCTCGCGTGGGACTTCGTCGTTGGCAGCAAAGAAGGCATCACCGGGCGCGCGACGATGGTGCGAGACGACGCCCTCGCCCGCATGGGCGAGAGCGGGCCGGCCTACACCATCACGAGCATCGACGACGGTGCGGACGGTACCGGGTACAACGCCGACATCTTCCGCGTGGTGCAAGGCACGTTCACCGCGCCGCTCTACACCAACGAAGACGCCGCGGGCACGTTCCTGACCCGGGACGAGAACGGGCTGCCGTACTACAACGGCGACATCGAGGTTCCGTTCACCATCCTGGTCCCGCGCACCGCGCACGATGATCCGCGGCCGTTGCCGATGATGCAGTACGGTCACGGGCTGCTCGGCGATCAAGACGAGGTTTATTCGAGCTACCTTGGCGAGATGGCGAACCGCTACGGCTTCGTCATCTTCGCGGTCAACTGGACCGGCATGAAGCACGATGACGCCGCCGCGATTCAGCTGATGATCGTGCAGGACATCGGCGACTTCGCGATGATCCCCGAGCGCACGCATCAGGGGTTTGTCGAGTTCGTCGCTGCGGAGCGCATGATGCGCGGGGGCATGGTCTCCGACCCGGCGATGGCCTTCGCTGCGGGCGACGCTGCTCCGACGGGGATCCTCGATCCCACTCAGGTTTGGTACTACGGCAACTCGCAGGGAGGCATCCTTGGTGGGGCCTACATGGCGTTGAACCCCGACATCCCGCGCGGGGTGCTCGGCGTTCCCGGCACGCCGTACAGCTTGTTGCTGTCGCGTTCGGCGGACTTCACGCCGTTCTTCGGTCTGGTGCAGGCGGTGTACTACGATCAGCGCGACATCTCGTTCTTCATGGCGTGGATGCAGAACCTTTGGGATTCGGGCGACGGCGCTGGCTACGCCAACTTCGTCAACGCTGATCCGCTCGACGGCGTCGCGCATCAGGTGCTGATCCAGGACGCGGTCGGCGATGCGCAGGTCACGACCTTGGGCGCCCAAAACATGGCGCGGGCCTACGGCGCGGCGCAGGTGACGGACACGCCCTATCGGGACATCTACGGCGTCCCCGTCGAGGACTCCGGCTATGTCGGCTCGGCCATCGCCGAGTACTTCCACAACACGCCCGACGTCCCCTACACCAATGTGCCGCCGGACTCCACCTACGACACGCACGAGTCGACCCGCCGCACCTTGTCGGCGCAGGACCAGATGATCCACTTCCTGAGCACCGGCGAGGTCGTGAACTACTGCGACGGCGTCTGCGATCCGGACTGAGTGATCCCCAGTCGGTCGCGCTCCAGCTGTAGGCGCGCGACGAGCGGGCTCTCGAACTGCAAGCGCAGCGCCAACTGTACGCCTTGGTCGTACACATGCGCTGCGCGGGTACGGAGCTGCTGCTGTTGTGCAGCGACCTGGTCCCGGTAGATCCGCTCCTGGTCTGCGGTGAGCCGCGCGGGTGGCCGGGCGACGACGAGCTCCTCCCCGAACGCGAGGTAGGCGCCGCCGAGGCGGTACAGCCCGTGGAGGATCCATTCGGGCTCTTCGTGGGCGACGAGGGGCACCATCGCGGTTTCGGCGGCGGTGAACGCGTGTACGCGCCGGGTGACCGCAGCGGCTTGATGGCGCTCTGAACCGCGGACGACGTGCTTTTCGGCGCGGCGGAGGTCTTCGTCCAGCAGCACGTAGCGCGCCTTCGCCGAGAGCCACGAGCCCTTCTTCCAGCTCTCGGCCACGACTAACGCCGCTTCGACGTGACGTGCGCCGCGGCGCCTTCGGCCCGCCGCTACTTCAGCGAGCGCTTTTTCGAGGTTGACGGTGATCTGGTCATCGAGGTCCCAGCCTTCGTTGCGGTGCAGGATCACCATCTGCTGCAAGGCGCCGTGGCCGTCCCCCAGGTCCTCCAGCACCAGCGCGAGCCGCGATCGCGCCGCGTCTACCTTGCTGGTGTTGCGGGCGATGACCTCGCGGTAGTCGTCGCGCGCCGCCTCGTTGTCCCAGGCCAGCTCGGCGCAGAAGCCGCGCAGGAACAAGTAGTCCGAGCGATGGTCGTCCCCTACGTCGCCGTCGATGGTCAGCAGCAGCTGCCTGCAGTTGCCCGGTGCTCCGGTCCGCCGCATCTCCTCCGCGAGCGCGAGCACGCCATCCAGACCGTCGGTGCTCTCCGCGGGCGTAGCCTGTGGGACGAGCGCGGTAGGAGCGACGACCGCGCCTTCCTGGAGGCCGTTCGCGTGGGCGAGCGACCATCCAAAGAGGGCGATCAGCCCCACTCAGCCGGCCTGACGTCGGTTGGGGGGCGCTGCGGATCCCGCGACGTTGGCGCCGGCCGCCAGCACCGACTCCTCGGTGTCCGGGCGGCCCGAGTCCCTCAGCAGCTTGCGCGCGAGCTGCATCGCGTTCTCCATGGAGTGATCCATGTTGTTGTACCAGAACATGCCGGTGCGCCCTGCGAGCTGCAAGTTCTCGTATTTGGCGATGCCTTTTCGAGCCCGCTCGAGGTTCTGCGGGTAGGACGTGTGGTAGATTGGGTAGCTGTGCGGCACCCGCTCGAGGTACACGTTCTCGACGTCTTTGCGCGACCGCACCATGCCGACCTTGATGAGGTCGTCGACCACCGAGGACGTCAGGCGCTCTCCGTGCATCCAGCGCTCGTCGCCTTCGCGGCAGGTGACCTCGACGCAGAGCCCGGTGGCGCCGCGGGGGACCGTGTCGTCGCTGAAGTAGCGCGGGATCGAGACTCGGGAGAACACGAGGTCGTCGGCACCGTAGTAGCACCACTGGTACTCGCGCGGCACGTCGCGCCGCACCAGCACGTTGTACAGCAGCGTCGACAAGTAAGGCAGGTTCGGAGCTTCGAGTCCAAGCTGCTCGCAGGCGAGCGTGATCGGCGCGGTCCAGATCACCGCCGAAGGCTCGATGCGCTCGTCGCCGAACTCGACGGCGGCGATCCTACCGTTTCCGGGGATCAGCTTGGCGCCGACGCCGGTGATGATGCGTCCGCCCTGCGCGAGGAGCATCTCGCTGACGCGCTGCCACGTCACGTGCAGCCCGCCCTTCGGGTAGATGAAGTCGATCTCGGCCTTGTTGTACTGGAGCAGCGTGGACTTGGCGAGCTGCGCGAGGTTCTGCATCTGCAGCTTGTCGTCGATGATCGCGCGGTTGATGCCTACCTTGGCCCAGTCCGGGTGGGTCTCCTTGGGATGGATCCCGAGGAACTTGATGCTGTAGCCCTTGAAGAAGTGCTCGTAGAGCGTCGGGCCGTATTGGCGCAGCACGTAGTCTTCGAAGTTCCCGTTGCCGTAGGTCTTCATGCCGTTGACGGCGAGGTCCACCGCGCTCTTTGCGGCGAGCGGCAAAGGGAGCTGCACAAGGTTCTTGGGGTGCAGCGGCCAGCGGTAGTATTTGCCGGCGAAGTACACCTCGGACTTGCGGGGGAACGCCGTAGAATCCCCCTTCAGCACGCGGTCCAGGTACGCCTTGATGTTGGGGTTCTCGGTGTGAAACCGGTGGGGACCGATGTCAAACACGAAGTCGTCGTAGACATACGACCGCGCAAGGCCTCCGACCTTCGAGAATTTCTCGACGACGACGACTTTTACGCCCGCCTCAGCGAGCAGGTGGGCCGTCACCAATCCGGCGACTCCGGCCCCAACGACGACTACGGGACCATCGAACACGTTCACAGCCATCGGCGCAAGACTCCAAGCCCTATAGTGTGCCCGATCCGGGCGTCCGGGGAAAGGCCGGATGGATACAAAATCCGCGGTGCGATGCCGTGGGAGGTAGATTCGCGTCCTCGGGCGGGGCCCGGGAGGGGCTTCGCTTCCCGTGGATCCGACCCCGGGCTACATGGGTCCGATGCTCGCCGATCTCCACACACGCCTGGGCGCTCAATCTGCTACCGAACCCGTGATGCGGGTGCTGAACGGCGTGCTTGCGTGGAGCCCGAACGCGCCGTTGCCCCCGCAATGGGCGGAGTGGTCTGAGGGCGCGAAGTCGTTGAACCTCGCCGCAGACGCCGCGAACGCCGCTCCGGAGCGGGCGACTCGGCCTGTGGTTCGTCGTGCGCTTGGCTGGCTGGATGGGCTGGATGAGGGCGACGACTTCCTGTCGATCGCAAGCGGTCTGGGCACCGCGTTGCGCCTTGCGTTCGCGCGCACGAGTGGCGGAGGGGCCGTCGAGCTCTCCGCGATGGCAGCCCGTCAGCGCGCCGACGCAGCGGACAAGATCCTCGGCGTGGCCCTCGCGTTCGATGCTTTGTTCCCGGGAGCCCCCGAGGCGTCGGTCGCTGCGGTCGCCGCGCTGCCTGCGGGGCGGTCCTTGTTGACTTGGGTCGCGGTCGCTGAGCTGTTTTTCCCGTTTGTGGACGAGGTGTCCGGTGGGAAGCTGGCCGAGATTTTGGAGTCTGAGAGGCCCGCCGCGTTGGTGCGCGTAGAGCGCGCGTTGGGGGCGGAAGAGGCCGCTCGCGCCGCTGCGGGATGGGCGGCGCTGGTGGGTGCGCTGGTGCCCATCGCCGAGAGCGCGGCGACGCTGCCGTTCGACGCGGGCGCGTTGATCGGGCGGTATGTACCCGGTGCGTCGGGCGCGGCTGAGGTCGTGGGTGCGGTGGCGGCTGGCACCTTCGATACGTTGCCGGTGTACCGCATTTTGGGCGCACGACTGGTGGGCGAGGCGGTGCTGGTAGGGTCGTTCGAAGTCGCGGACGTGGCGCCGGTGGTCGAAGCTCCGATTCCCACAGCGGAACCCGTGGCGCCGGTCTCGGGTCCGCCGCCGGTTCCTGCAGCAGAGCCTGTCGTCGCTGCCCCGGTCTCGGGTCCGCCGCCGGTTCCTGCAGCAGAGCCTGTCGTCGCTGCCCCGGTCTCGGGTCCGCCGCCGGTTCCTGCAGCGAAGCCTGTGGCG